>NZ_JBBAPF010000011.1:0-100489 GCF_040400975.1 Limnohabitans sp.
CGAGCATGTGACGGCGCTGGTCGAAGCGGTGCACAGCCATTCACGCCATTTGCGCCAAGGCTGACAAAGCGGCTGCAGGCAAGCCTTGCAAGTGATCTGCAGCAACTTGTCAACGACCCGAGATCTGAAGCACCACGCCTTGCACGCCCGTCTTCACACCGGACAGTTCGACCTGAAAATCGCCCTCTTGTTTTTGCGCAGATCCCGTTTTGGAGATGCGGGCCACCAGGCGCACTTGGGCCAACGATGACAACAAGGGCGGTGCGCCCATGCCCATGCTGTCGCTCAAGCCAAAATGCACGGGCCAGGCAGCAGGCGTGCCGCGCCAGATGGCCACGGGGCGACGCGAGCCGTCCTCGGCCAAGGCATAGACAAACAAAGTGGCTCCTGCGCCGATTTGGCTTTGAACATCAGAAGAAACACGAACTTCGCCTTGAATGAGAGGCCGCGCATCGACCGAACTGGCTGCAGCCTTCACATCGGGGCCTTGCGCCTGCACCTGGGGTGCGATCTGGGCCAAGGCTTGCTGCAGACCTTGCGCCGCTTCGCTGTCGGCAGGTACCAAAGCCAAGGCACGCTGCCAATAGCCTTGCGCAGCCCCGTAGCGTTTTTCAGACAAGGCCGCACTGCCCGCCAGCACCAAGGCGTTCAGGTGCTGGGGCTGCGTGCGCAACACGTCCTGAATCCATTGCCAAGGCTCTCCGGCATACACACCGCCCCCACTCAAGGCTTTCATTTGTGCGCGCTCAATCCACAGGTCGGGCTCTGGCGCCAAGCTGAGCACCTGAGCCAAGGCTTGCTCGGCCAAGGCGTGTGCGTTTTGGGCGGCATGCAAGCGCGCCAGGGTCAGCCAAGCCTCGGCATCCTTGGGGCTTTTTTGTGTGGTCTGCAGCCACTGCCGGGTCTGCTCGGCCAATTGTTCAGGTGTGGTGGCGCTGATCTTGACCCGTTGACTCAAAGGCACTGTCCACCACGCCTGTGGCGCACCCAATTGCACATAGCTCAGGCCGCTGAGCAAGACCAAGCCCACCACGATCCAACGCCAGGCCACGGGCAGACTCGCGTTCGAGCGGCTGATTTTGGCCTGCGCATCATCGTCCAGCACGTGACGCAATAACTCATCGCGCGCCGATTGGTGTTGCTCCGCATTCAAGCGGCCCTCGCTCAAGGCACGGTCCAAATCGGCCAAATGTTGCTGGTGAATTTGACGGTTCACCTGAGACTGCAGATCGCCGTTCACAACAGGCACCTTTTGCTTCAAGCCCCGCTGCACGACCCAAGCAGCCAAGCCACCCAAGCACAGGAGCACGCACAACAAACCCATCCAAGGCGGCAAAAAGGACATCAGGACTCCAGCATTCGGCGAACGCGTTCGCGCTCGCTGTCGGTCAAAGGCGCTGGCGCAACAGGCGTGCGGCGCATCAGGCGCAGCGCCACCGCCAGCGCCATCAGCAACAAGGCAAAGGGGCCAAACCACAGCAGCCAAGTCACGGGCTTGACTTCGGGCTTGTAGAGCACAAAGTCGCCATAGCGTTTGACCAAAAAACTGCGGATATCGGCGTCGCTTTGGCCTTGCTCGATCAAGTTGCGCACCTCACGGCGCAAGTCCACCGCCAACTCGGCATTCGAGGAGGCCAAAGATTCGTTTTGGCACACCAAGCAGCGCAGCTCGGCCGCAATGTGGTCCCAGCGCGCTTGAATCGGGGCAGACATGGGCGAATCACCCTGCGCCAAAACGGTGGCGCCCACGCCCGGCAAGACCGCTTGAACACTCGGCGCAGTCGAGACCATTGGGGCCAGCGGCGCACTCGGCGCTTGGGCACCCACCGAAGAGACCCACCACAACGCACTGGTCAAAAGACCATGCATGGCGAGTCGCCGAATGGCGAACACCAAGCGCTTCACTGCAAACTCCGCAACAAGGGCAGCAGTTTTTGCTGCAAAACCTCGGGCGTCAAGGCCCCAGCGTGCTTGAAACGCACCACACCTTGGCGGTCTACCAGATATGTTTCGGGCAATCCATAGACACCAAAATCCATGCCTACCCGACCATCCAAATCGAGCAGGTTCACGCCAAAAGCTTGGCCTTGCTTTTGCAACCAGGCTTGGCTGCGGGCTGTGGCTTTTTGATGGGCTTCAGGGCTCAAAGGGTCTTGGCCCGCCAACTCCGAGGCTTGCAGCTCTTTGTAATTGATGCCCACCATTTGCAAGCCCGGCTGACGGGCCAGGGCCATCAAAATCGGGTGCTCTTCTTTGCAACCCGCGCACCAGGTGGCCCACAGATTGACCAACGACACTTGCCCTTGGAATTGCTCGGCACCAAACACCCCAGCCCCGCCCACCAAAGGCAACTTGAAAGCAGGCGCAGGCTGGCCGATGAGTGGCGAGGGGATTTCTTGCGGGTTGCGCGTAAGACCTACTGCCAAAAACACCGCCATGCCCAAAAACAGCGCCAAAGGCACAAACACCCAGCGCGGCATGCGTCGGCTTGTCTCGGGTACGCTCATCGCGCTCATGCGGCGGTCCCCAGCGTGCCCGAGGCCACGACCGCTGCACTCGCACCGGACTTCACAGGTGCCTGCCGGTAGCGCCTGTCAAAAGCGGCCAAGCCCCCGCCCAAAACCATGAACACCGCGCCCAGCCAAATCCACGACACATAAGGCTTGTGGTAAACCCGAAAGCTCCACTGCGGTGGCTCACCCGCCAAGGGCTCGCCCAAAGACACATAGCGGTCACGCCAAAGGTTACGGTCAATCCCCGCTTCGGTCATGGGCATGGCACTCGAGACGTAGCGGCGTTTTTCGGGCAGCAATGTGCCCACCTGCCGCTCACGGCCCGGCTCACCTTCAAACAAGTGCACTTCTGCGCGCAAGGCCAAATAGTTCGGTCCCAAATGGTTGCCCACACCGATCAGTTGGTAGCGCACACCCGCAACACTCACCGAATCGCCCAGACCCAAACGCACGTCGCGCTCCACCTCAAAAGACTTGACGCCCGTGATGCCCAAGACCAGCACCGCCACGCCCAGGTGTGCGACCTGCATGCCCCACCAAGCCAGGCCCGGCGATCCGGGCAGGCGAAGGCGCTGCGCAATTTGCCAAGCGCCCGAGAGCACAATCCAGCCACCCAGCGTGCCGCCCATCACCGTGAGCCAACCGCCGGCGGTGGTCACGGCTTCTGCAGTCTGAGGCGCAGCGCCCCAAGTGGCCCAAGCACTGGCCAACAAAAGCGCCAAGGCCCCTGGCACCAGCACCGAGCGCAGCGCTGCCCAGCGCGCCACATGCCAAGGCACCACCGTGCCCGGCACCATGGCCAGCAAGAGCGGCACCATCAGCGGCACAAACACGCGGTCGAAATAAGGCGGGCCGACCGACAACTTGCCCAGGTTCAATGCGTCGATGATCAAGGGGTACAAAGTGCCCAGCAGCACCGCCGCCATGGCCACCACCAAGAGCACGCTGTTGAGCAGCAAAAACGATTCTCGCGAACCCACGACGGGCTGCGAGGCATTGGCCCACTGCGGCGCGCGCCAGGCAAACAAAGCCAGCGACACACCCACCACCACCACCAAAAACAGCAAGATGAACACGCCCCGCCCAGGGTCGGTGGCAAAAGCGTGCACCGAAGTCAACACGCCCGAGCGCACGAGGAAGGTGCCCAGCAAACTCAGCGAAAAGGCGCCAATGGCCAAGAGCACCGTCCAGGCCTTGAACTGCCCTCGCTTGTCGGTGACCATGAGCGAATGGATCAGCGCCGTGGCCACCATCCAGGGCATCAGCGAGGCGTTTTCCACCGGATCCCAAAACCACCAACCGCCCCAACCCAATTCGTAATAAGCCCACCATGAACCCAAGGCGATGCCCAGGGTCAAAAAGCCCCAGGCCGCTACGGTCCAGGGCCGTGCCCAACGCGCCCACGCGGCATCAAGCCGCCCCGACAACAAGGCCGCCATGGCAAAAGCAAACGCCACCGACAAACCCACATAACCCATGTAGAGCATCGGCGGATGGATGACCAAACCCGGGTCTTGCAGCAAAGGCGTCAAGTCGCGCCCCTCGGCAGGCGCCGGAAACTGCCGGGCAAACGGATTGGACAAAGCCAAGATGAACACCAAAAAGCCCACCGACACCGCGCCCATGACGCCCAGCACTTGCGCCACCATGGTTTGCGGCAAACGCTTGGAAAACATGGCCACAGCCACCGACCACAGCGCCAGCATCAAAACCCACAGCACCAAAGAGCCCTCGTGTCCAGCCCAAATCGCCGAAAGGCGGTATGGCGTAGGGAGCAAGGTGTTGGAGTTGTTGGCCACATACACGACACTGAAATCATGCACATAAAACGCATGCCACAAAGCGCCAAACGACAACACAATCAAGACCAACTGCAACTGTGCCAAAGGCCTAGCCAGCGCTTGCCAGCCTGAGCGGCTCGCCGACAAACTGCCCCACAGCGGCAGCACGGCTTGCGCCAAGGCGACCCAGGCCGCCATGATCAAGGCCATGTGGCCCGCTTCAGCCCACATGCCAGGCTCCTGAAAAAACAGCGCGCATCATTGCGCCACCGCCGCACCCATGCGGGCTTTGGCTGCCTCGTCCAATGCATGCTGGGCTTCGGGCGGCATGTAGTTTTCGTCGTGCTTGGCCAGCACTTCGCTGGCCACGAACAGTCGACTCGCGTCCAAGCGACCTTGTGCTACAACGCCTTTGCCTTCTTTAAAAAGGTCGGGCAGCAAACCCACATAACGCACGGGTACGTCACGCTGCGTGTCGGTCACCACAAAGGCCACCGCCATGCCATCGCGCTGAATGCTGCCTTCCTTGACCAAGCCCCCCACCCGAAAGTGACCGTCTTTGGGCGCTTCACCCGCCGCAACCTGGGTGGGGGTGAAGAAAAAAACCAAGTTGCTTTGGAAAGCATTGAGCACAAAAAACAGCGCACCACACACGAGCAGCATGCCCAGTCCGATGCCAAACAATCGCTTGTGGCGGCTTTTCATGTCGCAGCTCCCGGGTTAAAAGATGTGGATGAGTTGGTCTTCAAGACAAGCCGATCGGGCTCATGGGCTTCTTCTTGCGCAGCATCCATAGCCTCGCACACCGCCTCCAGTGCTTGCCGACGGCCCACGCGTGCAAGCCACACCTCCAGCGCCATCAAAGCCGCACTCACGCCCATGCTGCCCCAGACGTAAACGCCATAGCCACCCATGGCCCAAAATTCGGAAGCGCTTTGCCAAATCATGCGGCACCTCGCAAAACCCGGTGTGCCTGGACCTCGGGCAGCTGCTGGACCCAAGCCGCGTGGCTCTCGCGTTCCAGAATCAAACTGCGCACTCGCCACAAGGCGATGGCAACGGCATAAATCCAAATCGCGAAGCTCATGAGCAACATGCCCGTCAGCATGATGCTGGCCATGCGCGGCGACTGCGTGAACGACACCGACGCACCTTGGTGCAATGTGTTCCACCACTGCACCGAAAAATAAATGATGGGCACGTTGACTGCCCCCACCACCGCCACCAAGGCACCTGCCCGATCCGAGCGGCGCGTGTCCTCAATCGCCGAGGTCAGCGCGATGTAGCCCAAATACAAAAACAGCAAGATCAGCATCGAGGTCAGGCGCGCGTCCCACACCCAATAGGTGCCCCACATCGGCTTGCCCCACAAGGCCCCGGTCCACAGCGACAAAAACGCAAGCATTGCCCCGGTGGGTGCCAGCGCCCGCGTCATCAAGCCCGACAAACGCGTGTTGAACACCAGCCCCAAAACGCTCCAAAAGGCCATGGCCAAGTAAATGATCATGGCCATCCACGACACCGGTACATGGATGTAAATGATGCGGTAGGCCTGCCCCTGCTGCGCGTCGGATGGCGCGACCATGAAGCCCACCCACAAACCTGCCAGCGCCAAGGCACTGGCCAGCAGCGCCAGCCATGGCCACAGGCGTCCCGCCAGTGGATAAAAGTGTTGTGGGGCAGCGTAATGAAAGAGTTTCAAGGGTCGGTCCTTTTCATTCCAACGCCAGGCGCACCGCGGCCGCACAGGCCCAGGGGCTGAGCGCCGCCGTCGCCAGCAACAGTGCCAGCAACACCGAGACATGGGCCTGCGCCCCGAGGCCGCGCAACTGCGCATCGACCGCACCGGTGCCAAACACCAGCACCGGTACATACAGGGGCAAGAGCAAAAGCGACTGCAAGACCCCACCGCCGCGCACCCCCAAAGTGAGGGCTGCACCAATCGCGCCCAGCAAAGACAACACCGGCGTGCCGATCAACAGCGTCAAAGCCAACATGCCCAGAGCTTCTGGACCTAGGCCAAATTGCAAACCCAAGATCGGCGACAACACCACCAAGGGCAAGCCAGCGATCAGCCAATGTGCCAGCAACTTGGCACTGACCAACCAAGACAAGGGCGCAGCCGACAAAGCCAATTGCTCCAGGCTACCGTCTTGGTGATCGGCCTCGAACAAACGGCCCAGGCTCAGCATGCTGGCCAGCAAGGCGGCCACCCACAGTACACCTGGACCGATAAGTCGCAAGGTGTCTGGCTCGGGACCGATCGCCAAAGGAAACAGTGCGGCCACCACCACAAAGAAAAAAACCGCACCAAGCCACTCGGACTTGCGCCGCAAGGCCAGGCGCAGGTCACGGCGCAGCACACCGGCCATGGCTTGCCAAGGGCTGGGGTGAATCTGTGCGCTCATACCGCCCGCGCCACAGCGCCCAGTTGAAACCGCTCACCCGGGCCTTGCAAGCCCACATCGTGGTGGCTAGTCATGACAATGGCGCCGCCTGCGTCCACGTGCGATTGCAGCAAAGTTCGGGCAATGGCTGTGGCTTGGGTGTCCAAACCCACCAAGGGTTCGTCCAGCACCCACAAGCGCGCCGGGCTGGTGCGCAGACGCGCCAAGGCCACCCCTTGCCGCTGACCCTGCGAGAGCACGCGGACGGGTAGATGGGCCCGGCTTTTTAGGCCCTGCGCGGCAAGGGCTTGCACCGCCTGTTCGCGGTTGAGCACCAAGCCACTGACCTGGGCGTCAAGGCACAGGTTTTCGGTCGCGCTCAAATCGGGCTTGAGGCCCAAAGCGTGGCCAATGTAATGCAGCACCGAGCGATCGGGCCGTGCAGACTGAGTTTCTGGCGGTACAACGGAGCCCTGAATGTCGGGGCCAGCCCAACGCACTTGACCCTGCGCCGCTGGTGACAAGCCGCACAAGATGCGCAGCAAACTGGTTTTGCCACACCCATTGCCGCCTTCGATGTGCAGCCAACTGCCCTTGGGCACAACCAAGCTCACGCCCTCGAACAAAGTCCGCTGGGCCTTTTGACAGGCCAGGTCCATCGCTGAGAGCACCCAAGATGCCATGAAAAGGCTTTCTGGTCGGTTGAAACAACAACAAGTGTAACGGCAGATTGACACTTTGTGTGTCCAAAGCCTTGAATGGATTGGGCAAATCAGGGCAAACACTGAGCCCCCAGCCATCTTGGGGCGTAAAAAAACCGCCCAAAGGCGGTTTGAGGAACCCGGCAGGATAATCCAGCCAGGTCACCTAAGACATCAAGCCTTCTTGGCCCAAGCGGAGCACCAGCCTTTGGCAGACACTTGTTTGGCGCCAAACAGAGGGCAACCACCTGCAGCCGCACCGGCCTTGGCTTGGAACAGTGCGCAGTTGGCGCAGTTGTTCCCGGCAGCGTACTTAGGGTTCTTGGCTTTGTCGACCTTGGTTGCGTCGGCTTTGTATGCCAAACCCACGGCTTGGGGATCTTTTTCGTCAAGCATGGCTTGAGCGGATGCTTGGCTCACAGCCAAAGTGGCTGTAGCGGCAGTGGCCACTTGCATCATGAACACGCGGCGGGTGGAAGAGATTTCGGTAAAACGGGTCATGGACTGCTCCTGAAATAGGTAGCCAGAAAATACTGGACAGTTCATTGTGCGCCAGATCAGTCACCTTGTCATTTTTACCTGGATACCCGAGCAAATCACACAGGAAAGCCCGGGATTTTCAATGTCAACCCCCATGGACACAGGCGTGTCAGAATGGTGTTTTCCTGACACGCCTTTTGAAAAAGGGTTTTGACATGCTGCAACTCCTGCTCGGTTTGGTCCTTTTTTTGGGCATCCATTCACTTCAAAGCCTGGCACCCCAGGTCCGCCAAGACGGCATCGCCCGTTGGGGTGCGCTGGGTTACAAAGCGGTCTACGCCGCCATTTCCTTGCTGGGTCTTTATTTGCTGGTGCAAGGCTATGGCCAAGCTCGCCTTGACCCGGTGGTGCTGTGGACGCCCCCTCGCGGCATGCAACACGCCACGATTTTGCTGATGTGGTTGGCCATGGTTTTGCTGGTGGCCACGTATGTGCCTGGCAACCAGATCAAGACCAAACTGCGCCACCCCATGACCTTGTCGGTCAAGGTCTGGGCGCTCGGCCATTTGTTGTCCAACGGCAACTTGGCGGATGTGTTGCTTTTCGGCGGCTTTCTCGTTTGGTCGGTGTTGGTGTTCCGCGCCGCCCGCAAGCGGGACCGCCAAAACCTGCACTCTGCGCCCGAAGGCAAGCTGCTGGGTACATTGCTGGCGGTGTTGGTGGGCACCGGCGTGTGGGCTGCTTTCCTGATGGGTGGCTTGCACCTTTGGCTGGTCGGTGTGATGCCCTTCACCCGGGCTGGTGGCTAAGGGGTCTTGCGAAAGGGTCTGCCCCGCGAAGCATTCACGCAAAAATTCGGCATTAAGTGTAAATTTAACTTGACACTTTGCCGCGTCTTTTGGATGATGGGCCGAGAACAGTTTTGCGGATCGCCCCATGGCATTGACCTTCCCTTTTGCGGCCATCGTTGGTCAAGATGAAATGACCCTCGCCATCCAGGTGGTGGCGGTAGACCCTTCAATCGGCGGTGTGCTGGTGCTGGGCGACCGGGGCACCGGCAAATCCACCGCCGTGCGCGCCCTGGCAGACCTTCTGCCCCCCATTTCGGTCGTCAAAGGCTGTCCTTACCGCTGCGATCCGGCCAAGCCTGCTGGCGCCTGCCCGGTCTGCCAGGCCCGCGATCCCAAAGCCAAAGTCGTGACCGAACGCCAGAGTGTCGCCGTGGTCGACTTGCCTTTGGGCGCGACCGAAGACCGCGTGGTCGGCGCGCTGGACCTGGAAAAAGCCCTGTCACAAGGCGTCAAGTCCTTCGCCCCCGGCCTGCTGGCCCAGGCGCACCGGGGCTTTTTGTACATCGACGAAGTGAACCTGCTGGACGACCATTTGGTGGACCTGTTGATCGACGTGGCCGCCTCGGGCGAAAACCTGGTCGAGCGCGAAGGCCTGAGCGTGCGCCACCCCGCCCGCTTTGTGCTGGTGGGCAGTGGCAACCCCGAAGAAGGCGAACTGCGCCCGCAATTGCTCGACCGCTTCGGCCTGTCGGTACAAGTGCGCACGCCGCAAGACCTGACGCTGCGGGTGAGCATTATCAAACGCCGCGACGCCTTTGACAAAGACCCTGCCGCCTTCAAAGCGCTGTGGCACAAGGACAACCAGAAACTGCAAAAGCGCATCCTCAAAGCGCGTGAACTGCTCGACCAAGTGGATGTGAGCGACGACATGCTGATGCTGTGCACCCGCCTGTGCCAGCAACTGGGCACCGACGGCCTGCGCGCCGAACTCACGCTGCTGCGCGCCACCCGGGCGTATGCCGCGCTGCAAGGCCACAAAGCGGTGAAGGCCGAACACCTGCAAAGCATGGCCCCGCTGGCCCTGCGCCACCGCCTGCGCCGCAACCCGCTGGACGACACCGACTCGGGCGCGCGCGTTCAGCGCAGCTTGCAAGAAGTGCTGGCTGCCTGACCCGGGTGCGCGCATGGCCCGCGAAGCCCCATCACCGTCCACACCTTCGGACCCATTGGAGCGCTGCAACGACGCGCTCACCACACTGCAGTTGCTGCAACTCGACCCCCATGGTTTTGGCGGTGCGTGCCTGCGCGCACCGCACGGCCCGGTGCGCGAGCGCTGGCTGCAAGCCTTAACCGGTCTCGGCCTGGGACTGATCAAAGTGCCCGGCTCGGTGGACAGTGAGCGGCTGCTGGGCGGCATCGACCTGGCCCACACCCTGCAAACCGGGCAGCTGCACCTGCAAGCGGGCTTGCTGCAACAAGCCGACCAAGGCCTGGTGTGCCTGCCCATGGCCGAACGCCTGTCGACCGCCCTGCTCGCGCCTTTGGTGCAAGCGCTGGAACAAGGCCAGGTACCCCCCACCCGTCACAGCGCAGCCCCCTCACCCACCCGCTTTGGCGTGGTGGCACTCGACGAATCCTTGCCCGACGAACCAGGCGTGGGCGCGGCCTTGGCCGAACGCCTGGGCGTTTGGCTGGACCTGAACGAACTCTCGCCCAGCGACATCCACGCGGCATGGAAGGGCGACAGCGGGTCTGATGGCCTGCAGATTCGTCTCAGCCCCGGCGCGTTGGCGCGCGCCCGCTCGCACCTGCCCCAAGTGCAAGCCACCGATGAGCACATGCAAGCGCTTTGCGCCGCCGCTTTGGGCCTGGGCATTGGCTCCTTGCGCGTGCCCAGCTTGGCGCTGCGCGTGGCCTGCGGCCATGCGGCGCTGAACGGTCGCAGCACGCTGGACGCCGACGATCTGGGCTTTGCCGCTCGCTGCGTGCTGGCGCCGCGCGCCACACAGTGGCCGGCAGAGCCGTCTGCCGAAGAAGCAGAACATGCGCCACAGGAAGACGCCACACCGCCGCCAGAGCCGCCAGACAAGGCCGACCAAGCGCCTGACAACGAAGCTGAAACGGACCACACCCCAGACCCCGGCCCTCCACCCGAACCCAGCGCAGAGGATCTGCAAGAGATGATGGTTGCCGCTGCCCTGGCCAGCTTGCCGCCACACATGCTCGACGCGCTGATGACCCGCCAAGGCGCGGCCAACCACAACACCTCAGGCCGCAGCGGCCAAACCCGGGCAGGTTCGCAGCGTGGCCGCCCCCTGCCCCCACGTCCTGGCCGCCCCGGTGGTCAGGCGCGACTGCATGTGCTGGCCACTTTGCGTGCGGCAGCGCCCAAACAGCGTTTGCGGCAAGCGCACAGCACCGGTCGCGTCGCGATCCGCGCCGAAGACTTCCACATCCAGCGCTACCAGCAGCGCGCCTCCAGCTGCCTGATCCTCGCGCTCGACGCTTCGGGCTCGGCCGCGCTGCAGCGCTTGGCCGAGGCCAAAGGCGCGGTCGAGTTGTTGTTGCAGCAGTCTTATGCCCGGCGCGACAGCGTCTGCATCGTGGCCTTTCGAGGTGCGCAGGCGCAGCTGCTGCTGCCCATGACGCGTTCACTGGTGCGCGCCAAACGCGCCATGACCGGCCTGCCCGGTGGCGGCGGCACACCCTTGGCCTTGGCCTTGAAAATGGCGCACGAACAAGCGGCGCAACTGCAACGCCAAGGCGTCACACCCATCTTGGTGGTGCTGAGCGACGGCCGCGCCAACGTGACGCTGCAAGGCTTGGGCGGCCGCGCCCAAGCGCAAACCGATGCGCAAAGCTGGGGCCAGCAGTGGCGCGCCAGTGGCCACCGCGCCTTGTGGATCGACACCTCCATGCACCCCGACGCGCAAGCGCAGCAACTGGCCGCCACCATGGGCGCAAGCTATCTGCCCATGCCGCAGGTGCAGTCGCAGCGCATGGCGCACGCCATCGAGCGGGTGCGCAGCCCGCAGGCCTGAACGGTCATGTTTGACAGCTTCTACCCCAGCATGTCTTGGGCCGAGCACCAAGCCCAGCCCCAGATTTGGCCGCACGCGCAGCACAGCCGACAAGTGCAAGCAGGTGGCATTCAATGGCATGTCCAAACCATGGGCCAAGGCCCCTGCATGCTTCTTTTGCACGGCACCGGCTCGGGCAACTTCAGCTGGCGTGGCCTCATGCCCGCGCTGGCCGAGCACTTCACCGTGGTCGCACCCGATCTGCCCGGCCACGCCTTCACCAGCCGGGGCCCCGAAGGCGCACTGTCGCTGCCCGGCATGGCCGAGGGCTTGCGGGCCTTGATGCTGCAACTGAACCTCACGCCGCAGGTCATCGTGGGCCACTCAGCGGGCGCGGCGATTGCCGCGCACATGGCGCTGCACTTTGACAGCGCAGCGCGCAGCGCGCTGATCGGCCTCAATCCGGCCTGGCTGCCCCTGCCGGGGGTAGCGTCTTGGCTGTTCGGCCCGGCGGCCAAACTGGCAGCGCTCAACCCGCTCTCAGCCTGGGCCACGGCCAAGCTGGCAGCCAAACCGGGTGCGGTGGCCGAGTGGATTGCGCGTACCGGCTCGACGCTTGACGCACAAGGGATTGACCTCTACACCCGCGTGCTCAGCGACTCTGGCCATGTGCATGGTGTGCTGTCAATGATGGCGGCTTGGCGGCTCAAGCCGCTGGCCGCGCGCCTGCACGAAATTCGCAACCCTGTGTTCATGCACATCGGCGACAAAGACCAGACCGTGCCTCCGGCCTTGGCCGATGCGGCCTGCATGCGATTACCGCAAGCACGCTTGCATCTGCAAGCCGGTTCAGGACACTTGGCACACGAACAAGACCCACTGGGCACGGCCCGTTACATCTTGCGTTGCTGCCCTACGGCATAAAACCACGGCCTCGGACGGACGCCCGTCTTGTGGTACGTTCACCCCATGGTTTTGTCGCTTGATTTCCTTTCATTGCCCTTGTTGGCCGGCGCTGCACTGGTGTTCATCAGTGTCTTGGCCGGGGTGTTTTCTGCGCGCATCGGTTTTTCGTTCTTGCTGATTTTCTTGGTGGTCGGCATTCTGGCCGGCGTGGACGGGCCGGGTGGGCTGGTTTTTGACGATTTCCGTTTGAGCTTTTGGGTGGGCAACGTGGCCTTGGCCGTGATCCTGCTCGACGGCGGTTTGCGCACCCAAATGCGCACTTTTCGCACCGGTCTGAAGCCCTCGCTGTTGTTGGCCACGCTGGGTGTAGTGCTGTGCACGGGCATCACGGGCGCCGCGGCTTATTGGCTGCTCGACTTGTCTTGGCCATTGGCCCTTTTGGTCGGGGCCATCGTCGGTTCCACCGACGCGGCAGCCGTTTTCTCCTTGCTCAAGTCATCCGGAGTGCACCTCAATGAACGGGTCTCCGCCACCTTGGAGATCGAGTCCGGCTTGAACGACCCCATGGCCGTTTATCTGACGTTGACTTTCATTGCCATCGCGCTGTCCATGACCAATGCAGAGAGTGTGCCGCTGAGCGTCTCTGAGGTTTTGCTGTCTTTGCTCTAACACTTGGGCTGGGGCGGCATTTTGGGCTTGGTCTGTGGCTGGGCCATGGCGGAATTGGTCAAACGCTTGGGCCGAGGCGAGGACGGAGGCGGCGGCATCCGTGCTCTGTTGATTGTGTCAGGTGGGCTCACGGTGTTCGCGCTCACCACTTGGTTAGGGGGCTCCGGATTTTTGGCGGTGTACCTGATGGGCGTCGTCATTGGCAACCGGGCTCGCAGGCAAGTGCGTGCATCCTTATCGGCCATGGACGGCTACGCTTGGCTGTCCCAAGCGGGCATGTTCTTGTTGCTGGGCTTGCTGGTCACGCCCACCGAAATGATGAAGTCGCTGTGGCCCGCCATCGGGGTGTCGCTGGTGCTGATGTTCGTGGCCCGCCCGCTGTCGGTTTGGTTGTGCTTAAAACCGCTGCACTTTTCCGGACGCGAAATCGCCTTTGTGTCATGGGTGGGTCTGCGCGGTGCGGTGCCGATTGTGTTGGCGGTGTTCCCGGTCATGGCCGGTGTCGAAGGGGCCAGCATCTACTTCAATGTGGCCTTCATCGTGGTCCTCACCTCCTTGGTGCTGCAAGGCTCCACCATCGCCTGGAGTGCACGACGCCTGAACGTGGTCTTGCCCGACCTGGACGACACCGAACACGCCCGCTTGGTCTTCGGTGACTTTGTGCTGGCCGCCAGCACCTCCATGGGCGACCTGTGCATGTTTTATGGGCTGGAACTGCCTTGCGATTCAGACAAAACCATTGGCCAATGGCTGGCTGAGAGCTTGCACCGCCCGCCGGTCGAAGGTGACACAGCCCATCTGGGCAAAGCCGAGGTCAGTGTGCGCGCCACCGAAGGCAACCACATCTTGCAAGTGGGCATCCGGATCACCTGAAGCGGCTCAGCGTAAAAATTCGGTCACCGCTTGTTGTGACACCTCGGCCGCTTCTTCTTGTGGCAAATGCCCCACTTGGGGCCAAGACACCAAACGACTGCCTGCAATGGCTTGTAAAAAATCCTGAGCGTTGCTCACAGGAATCATGGCGTCGGCCTCACCCCACACCAGCAGCGTTGGGGCCTTGATTTGGCGCAACAGCGGCAAGGGCTCTTGCAACACCGTCTGCTTCAATCGGTCCAACATGGCTTGGCGTGCCCCTGGGGCCAAGATCAAATCGTGGTAACGGGTGGTCACCGCGTCGCTCAGGCTGTCTGGCCGGGCATAGGCCGATTGCAAATTCATGCGCAGCAAAGCCTTGGGCAAGACATGGCGCATGAGGCCCAATGTGGCAGGCACATCCATGGGCTTGCCGTAATCAAAACCAAAACTGGCAAAGCCATCGGGCGCCACCAGCACCAGTTTGTCCACACGATCTGGATAACGGGCAGCTAAAGTCCAAGCGATGCGTCCGCCCATTGAATGGCCAACCCAGCTGGCACGTTGCAAGTCCAGACTGTCCATCAAGGCGATCAGCATGTCCAAGCTGCGCGCATCTCGGTAATCGTGTGCAGGATCGGGTGGGCTCAAACCACTGCCCGGCAAATCGATGCGCACCACTCGGTGGGTGGCAGACAGCGCTTTGGCCCACGCATCCCAAGTTTGCAGGCTTGAACCAAAGCCATGCAACAACACCACCGCCGGAGCGTCGGCCGGACCGCTTTGACGCACATGCAGTTGCCACGGACCCACACTGCGCATGTCGGCAGGGACGGCCAAATAACGCGCCTCCAAGGTCGCGCGCGGCACATCGGGCGTCCAAAGCCACAAAGACAAGGCAGTCAAGACAGTCAGGGCCAACACACTGGCAAGCCTTTTCATGGGGCGCGGGCCACGCGCGACAAAGAGTTCATATCAGAGCTTTGTACCAAAAGGGCCATTCAGCATCACGGTTTGCACATTCAGCACCGCCGCAATACTGACCCAAATCCAATACGTGACGAGCAACAAACTGGCCCAGCGCGACAGACGCCACAAGCCCATGACCAAAGCCAGGATCGAGAGCCACAAGAACACCACCTCAAAGAGCGCCCAATCAGGCCGCTGCAACTTGAAGTAGAGCGCACTCCACAGGACGTTCAGCACCGCGTTCACCCCAAACAAGCCCAACACACGGCGGCGCAGGGCCAGCGTGTCGGCCGCTTGCCAAGCCAGCCAAGCGCTGATGGCGCACAAGGTGAAAATGGTGCTCCAGATGACACCAAAAGCGGCGTCAGGAGGCTTCCAAGGGGGGTGGCGTAAAGCGAAGTACCAAGGCCCCAACTCGGTCAGGGCCGCGCCGATGCCCGCTGTGCCGTAGCTGAGCACAAAGGCCAGGAGCAGGGTGCGCAGAGACCCTTTATGGGTGCGCCCCAGGGTTGACATCAGCAAGCCGTGTTCGGGGTGCTGGTTCACTCAGACCTCATGTGCGTGCCAAACCTAACAAATGGGCCATGTCCTTCAAAAAGATGCGCACGTGCGCCATGGGGTCCTTGCGTGCCAATTCTTTGTTCATGTAGGACTCAAACGTCAGGCGCTGCACGTCGCGGTCTTCGCAGATCTTGACGAACTTTTCGCGGCGTTTGTCGTTTTGGTACCAGAAGTACTGCATCACGCCCAAGATCCAGAACACGCGGCCATGTTGCTTCATGAAGCTCTTGCGGCCTTGCTTCAGGCAAGCGCTGTTGCCGGTTTTGAGGGCCTGGTGTGCGGCTTGCGACACACGCCGCGCGCAATCCATCGCGTAATAAATGCCTTCGCCAGAGGACGGGGCCACCACACCCGCGGCGTCGCCGATCACCACCACATCCCGGCCGTTGTCCCATTGGGGCAGCGGTTTGAGCGGAATGGGTGCGCCTTCGCGGCGCAGAGTAGGTGCATGGGTCAGGCCAGCAATCTCGCGCAAGCGCGCCGTGGCACTGCGAAGAGAGTACCCCTTGTCAGCACTGCCCATGCCCACGCTCATGGTCTTGCCGTGCGGAAACACCCAGCCATAAAAGTCGGGCGAGACCTCACCTTGGTAGTACACATCGCAGCGCGCCGCGTCGTAGCCGGGCTGGCCCACAGGCGACTCGATGATCTCGTGGTACGCGAACACGTATTTGGTTTTGTGGGCGTTGGGAATGGCTTGGCGCGCGACTTCTGAGCGCGCACCATCGGCCCCCACCACCATGCGGGTCGACACCTTGACGGGCTGTGCATGCTCGGCTGCAGCGTGCTCTTTGGCCGTGACCGGGGTGTAGTGCACCCACAACTGGCCGCCGTCGTCGTGCTGCAGCTTGTCAAAAATTGCTTGGCAGCGCACGGCCCCCGATTGGGCTGCGCGTTCGCGCAAATACTCGTCGAACTCGTCGCGGTCCACCATGCCCACATAACCGTTGTCGATCGGGATGTCGACCTTGTTGTCGGCTGGTGAGATCATGCGGGCGCAACGCACCTTGGCCACCAGCAGGTGGTCAGGGATGTCAAAGTCCTTGATCAGGCGCGGCGGTATCGCCCCGCCGCAGGGTTTGGTGCGGCCTTGACGGTCCAGCAACAAAACACGCCAACCTTGGCGCACCAGGTCGTGTGCCGCAGTAGCGCCCGAAGGCCCTCCGCCCACCACCACAAAGTCGTAATCGGTTTGGTTCATGAGCTTGACCCACCTTTGAGTAATACGGGACCATCAAAACGCAAGGGCTGACGCTGCGCGGGCCCGGCACGCAGGCGCACAGCCACCGCAGCCGAAACCGCAAACATGAGCGCTTGCAAGCCAAACACAGCCGCATAAGCCGTGCGCTGTTCACCCAACAAGGCATGGGCCAAGTCGCTGGCAGCCGTGCCCAGCAAACCGCCCAAGCCAAAGGCCGCCGCTTGCGCCGCGCCCCACAAACCCATGCGCGTGCCTTCGCGGCCCCTACCGCTGCCGCCCTCGCCCTGACCGGCCAAGCGCATCATGGTGGCGATGGCCGCGATGGAGAACGCGCCGTTGGCCACGCCTAGAAACACCACATTGGCCTTGAGCGGCCAATCGACCGACAGCGCGGAGCTGACCAAGCCCACCGTGGCCAAGGCCGAGAACAAACAGCCGCCGACCATCCAGGCTTGCACCGATCCCAGGCGCCCCGCCACCCAGCGTGAGCCTGCGCCGGCCACCGCCAGCATGCCCACCAGCACCCCCATGTGGTGCCAGCCTGACAACTGCGTGGTCTGGCCCGGCGTGAAGCCATGCACCGCGCCCGCGAAGGGCTCCAAGATCAAATCTTGCGCGCTGTAGGCCAGCATGGACATGAACACAAACACGGTGAAGGTGCGCGCTGAAGGATCGGCCCAGACCTCTTGGAAGGCCTCTTTGAAATTTTGCTTTTGCAGGCGCTCGGTGTTGCCGCTCGGCGCCACAACCAGTGAGGGGTCAAGCTCTTTTTCCAAGCCCCACAAACACAGCGCCGTGATGCATGCAGTGACCACACTCAGCCCAGCCGAAACTTGCAGCAGCACCTGCGGGCTGTAAGGATCGATCAGCTTGCCCACCACACCGGCAGTGACCGCAAAGCCCACGATCATCATCAGCCACACGGTGGTGGCCGCAGGTGCTCGGCGCTCGTCGGGCACGCGCTTGGCCATCAGGGTCAACAGTGACGTGCCGCAGGCACTGACACCGAGGCCAATCAAACTGAAAGACAACCAAGCCAGCAGCGCGCCATAAAGAGGCTGCGTCGCCATCCAGACGGTGGCCCAAGCGGCCATTACGCCACCCACGCCTAGCACCAGCATGCCGCCCAACATCCAGGGCGTGCTGCGCCGTCCCTTGTCGGCACCAAAACCCATGCGCGGGCGCACCATTTGCACCGCGTAATGCCAGGCCACCAAAAAGCCGGGTAACAAAGCGGGCAGCGCCAGTTCGACCACCATGATGCGGTTGAGTGTGGACGTGGTCACCACCACCACCGCGCCCAGACAGGCCTGAATCAGACCCAAACGGATGATTTGGAACCAACCAAACATCGAGGGGTTCAAGGCCGTGCTCATGCGACCCCCACCGTCTGTTGCAACAAACTGAGCTGGCGCAAGCCCCAAGCGCTGACCATCATGCCGCTGACGAAAAGCGGCACACCAAAGGCCGACACATGCAAAGCACGCTCAACCGGCTGGCGCAAAAATTTGAGCATCAAGGGCCCTTGCAATACCGCCAGAGCCAAGACAGCTGACGAGTGCCATGGCAACTGCCAGTGGGCCAGCAGCAAGGCCACGACCACCTGCGGCACCAGCATGAACACGCAAGCCATGCGGGCTGCACCATGTGCACCCAGCTGCACCGGCAGCGAGGCCACACCCATGCGGCGATCGCCCTCAATGGCCTTGAAATCGTTCAGCGTCATGATGCCGTGCGCACCCACGCTGTAAAGCAACGCCAGCGCCACCGAATGCGGGCCAGGCCAAGCCCCGCCCAGCATCACGGCCGTGCCGGTGAGCCACGCGAGGCCTTCGTAACTCAATGCGCAAGCGGAATTACCCCACCAACCGTTGTTTTTCAGACGCACCGGCGGCGCGCTGTAAGCCCAAGACAGCGCAATGGCCAAGGCGCAGGCCGCAAAACCCCAAGGCCCCATGAGCGTGGCCCAGATCAGCGACAGCACCGTCCAAGCAATGGCAATGCCCAGCCCCCAACGACCGGGCATGCGCCCTGAAGGGATGGGGCGGTTGGGTTCGTTGATGGCGTCCACGTGCCGGTCAAACCAGTCGTTCACCGCCTGGCTGCTGGCGCACACCAAGGGGCCCGTCAGCACCAGACCCAAAAGCAACAAAGCCCAGTTGGCGCCAATGTCTTGGCCCGAGGCCACCACGCCGCAGGCAAAGGCCCACATGGGTGGGAACCAGGTGATGGGCTTGAGCAATTCGGCCACCGTGCGCCAAGAGGGCCGGCTGAGCGGCGCCACCCGTGCGGCATGCACTGCGCTTGCAAGAGAAGCCTGAGAAGGGGGCGTGTGGGCCAGTGGCGGGGTGTCCATGCCCCGATTGTGAAGAGAGATTTATAAATGTCAACCAGGATTGACACTCATCGTCAATTTTAATTGACAGTCTTCAGGGGTTGTCGGTTTCGGCTTCGGCCACCATGCCAAAGCGGCGCAACTTGACGTAGAGACTTTGGCGTGACAAACCCAGCATTTCCGCGGCCGAAGCGCGGTTGTTGTGGGTCAATTCCAAAGCCGCTTCAATGCACAAGCGCTCGATGGTGTCCACCGTCTCGCCCACGATGTCCTTGATCGGGCGGCGCCCCACCAATTGCGACAACTCGGAAAAGGGATTGGCTTGGCTTTGCGACACAGAGGCGCCGCCCTGCAAGCGGCGGTCCATGTCACGTACAAAAAAGGCAAACATCGGCTCGGGTCGGGCCAGGCACACCGCCGACACCTCAACCGGCAGCGTCATGCCCGACAGGGTGCGGACTTCAGTCGCAAAATTTCGCACAGGCAACTGTTGACGCAAACTGGTGTGCAACACACCCCAGTCCACAGCACCCCTCAACAACCAGCGCTCCAGGTTTTGGCCCACCACCTGAGACGACGCGGTCAGGCCCAGCAAAGCCATGCCTTCTTCGTTGACACTTTTGATCACGCCCGTGGTGTCTGTCAGCAACCAGCCATCTGGGAAACGCTCCATGGCCTCGCTCAAGGCAGCCGATGAACCTGGATCTTGATGGGCCAGGTCCGTGGCCTCACGTGTGACCAAACGCACCAAAAACTGCGCCCCGCCTTCTTGGCGGAACACGGTGGCCGACACGGTCCAGGCTGTTGGCAAGCCCGCCACGCGGGCCGCGCACATCTCGATGCGGCCCGTGGCCAGCGCCATGCGCAGCAAAGACTGAACTTCACCCTGGCTCTCGCCCTCAAAACATTCACGCACGTCACGACCGACCAATCGTTTGCCCGCATCCTTGAGCAAAGCTTGCGCACCCACATTGGCCTCCAGCACGCGTTGTGTGCTGGCGTCCACCATCAAAACCGCTTCAGAAGAAGTGTCGAACAACACGCGGTAGCGCGCCTCGATGTGGCGCAGACGCAAATAGTCGCGCTCCATCGACTGCTGGGTCTCGACCAGTCGGCGCTGCAATTCGGCCAGACTTTCGAGGTCTCGGCCCATGGCCAGCAACTTGCCGCCGGCCAAGGGCAGCACCACATACTGCAGGGCCACCTCATTGCCTAAGGGAGACATGTGGTTGACATGCCGCCAGCGCATCACCTCTGGGACGCCTTGCGACAGCAACATTTCTTGGACTTTCGCGCGACTCTCGCTGGTGACCGTGTCGATCCAGCGACGACCGATCCAGGTCTGGCAACCCAAAGAAGCCAAGGTGTCACGCCCGGTAGACACGTCTTCGATCACTCCTTGCGGGTCCATGACCAAGGTGACATCAGACACCACACCCAGCAACTGAGAGAAGGTGGATGGGTCCAAAGAGGGAAGCTTCATGTATTAAATCAAACAGGTTTGAACATCAGGAAGTTGACACTTGTATATGTCCGCCGAGTATAGGCCGATGCAGCCCACGGAATCCCGAGGAGATGGGTTTTGAATTCATTAAAAATAATCGATTTGACAATTTATGTGGCCCCTGCGGGTGTCAAAAGCATCCCTTTTGTGATACACGCCACCGTCTCAGGCGCATCCTCAGCGACCACTTGAGCGGGCAGCCCTTTGATCAAGTCGGGCGCCTGGAATGCCATGGGGCCACCCACAAATACTTGCAGGTTCAGGTTGTCTGACGCTTCACGCAGCTGTGGGAGCAAGGTCTGCAGGGTGCCCAAATGCCGGTCGGTGCTGACCGAAATGCCCACCGCATCGAACCAATCGGACACAAACAGTTTTTTGAAATCCGCCACGTCTTGGGGCACGGCCACCGTGACCACCCAGCCGGCGCGTTTGAAAAACTCACTGAGCATGAACAATCCCATGCTGTGCTGAGCCCCTGGCTCGGTCAACAAAAGCAAACTCAGGCCGTTGCGCTGCTGAGGCGTCTCTTGGAGAAACTCCGCACTGAAATCGTGCAGCAGCTGCTGGAGATGAGAGGACGCAATGGTGGTCATGGCGAAATCCAAGCGGTCCGAACACCACCAGTCCCCCAAGAGGCGGGCACAGGGCGTGATGCCTTGTATGTAGATGTCCTCCAGCGACTGGCCTTGGCGCTGCCAACCAAACACCACCTGCCTTGCCGCATCCAAGCCCTGCAAACAGGCTTGCGCGAGGATTTGAATTTGCCCCAAGTCAATGGCCGATTTGCCCGCAAATGAGGTGCCGCCTACCAAGCGTGGGCCCACAGGCGAGCCTTGCCGCAAGGCTTCCGGGAGAGTCATCACCCCTTGCACCAAGGGTGGGGACTGAGAATTTTCGAAATTGAATTTGGCCATGACAAGCACCGATCATCAAAAGGATACACCAGCGGCAGGCTCCGGGGCGTCGGAGTGCTCGTCGCAAGAAGGGGGATGAAGCCATCCTCATGACCCCATCCAACACAGGCTTGAGTGTGGTTTGATTTCAGCGCATTGTATCTAGTGTAAACCCTGATCACTTAAAATATTGTCAATTTATGTTGACACACTGTATATCCAGACTTACATTCAAAGCCAATCTTCCCACATCGCCAAACAGTCCATGTCCGCTTCATCCGACCAGGTTTTGTACACGCCAGCGCAACGCGCCCGGCGAGATGCGACTGCCTGGACACTGGTGCAAGGCATCTTGGCCCCAGTGCAGTTCCTGATCTTCGGCATCAGTTTGTATCTGGTGATCAACAGCCTGCAAACGGGCGAGCACACCGATTGGGCCCTGGCCTCGGTGGTGATCAAGACCTTGGTGCTTTACGCCATCATGGTCACCGGCGCGATCTGGGAAAAAGTGGTCTTCGGCCAATACCTGTTTGCCCCCGCGTTCTATTGGGAAGACGTGGTCAGCATGGGGGTGCTGGCCCTGCACACCGCCTACCTTTGGGTTTGGTGGCAAGGGCTGTGGAGCCCCACCGACCAGCTGCTGCTGGCCCTGGCTGCGTATGGCAGTTACGCCATCAACGCTGCGCAATACATCCGCAAGCTGCGCATGGCGCGGCTACAAAAACCCACCCCTTCTATGCCCGACACGGGCGCACAGGCCAGCACATGAGCACTGTCATCCCGATCCGCGCCGAAACCTCCGCTGCAACCACGGGTTGCACCGACGTCGTGCCTTTGGTCGAACGCGGCCAGCGCGAGGTGTTTTGCGGCCTGACCGGCATCATTTGGCTGCACCGCAAAATTCAAGACGCTTTCTTTTTGGTGGTGGGCTCTCGCACTTGCGCCCACCTGATCCAGTCGGCCGCGGGGGTGATGATTTTTGCAGAGCCCCGCTTTGGCACCGCCATCATCGACGAGCGAGACTTGGCCGGTTTGGCCGATGTGCACGAAGAGCTCGACCGCGTGGTCGGCCAGTTGCTGGCACGCCGCCCTGACATCCGCTTGTTGTTTTTGGTGGGCTCTTGCCCTTCAGAAGTCATCAAGCTCGACTTGTCACGCGCTGCCGAGCGCCAAAACCAGATCCACCACCCCAAGGTGCGCGTGCTCAACTACTCGGGCAGCGGCATTGAAACCACCTTCACCCAGGGCGAAGACGCTTGCCTGGCAGCCATGGTCCCCGGCCTGCCCGCCAGCACCGACACCGCACCCGCCTTGATGGTGGTGGGCACCCTGGCCGATGTGGTCGAAGACCAGATGCGCAGCCTCTTTGATCGCATGGGTCTGCAAGTCAACTTCTTCCCACCGCGCAACAGCCAGGCCATGCCCGTGGTTGGCCCGGGCACCCGCTATTTGCTGGCGCAGCCCTTCTTGGCCGACACCGCCCGCGCCCTGCAATCGCGCGGCGCACAGCACCTGGCCGCACCCTTCCCGCTGGGCGTGGAAGGCACGACCGCTTGGCTGCAAGCGGCCGCGACCGAGTTTGGTGTGGTCCCAGAGGTGTTTGAACAAGCCACCGCCGCACCCCGCCAGCGCGCCGAAAAAGCCATGGCCGTACAGCGCCAGATGCTGCAAGGCCAACGCATCTTTTTCTTTCCCGACTCGCAGCTCGAAATCCCGCTGGCGCGATTTGTCAACCGCGAATTGGGCATGGAACTGGTGGAGGTGGGCACGCCCTATTTGCACCGTCAGCACATGGCCGCCGAACTCGCGCTCATCCCCACAGGCACCCGCATCAGCGAAGGCCAGGACGTGGACCTGCAGCTCGACCGTTGCATCGCCGATGCCCCCGACCTCGTGGTCTGCGGTCTCGGTTTGGCCAACCCGCTGGAGGCCCAAGGCATCACCACCAAGTGGGCCATCGAGTTGGTCTTCACCCCCATTCAAGGCTATGAACAGGCGACCGATTTGGCCGGTCTGTTCAGCCGCCCACTCAAACGTCGCCTGAAGCTGGCGGCCTGAAAGCGCAGGAACACCCCATGCAACTGACGCTCTGGACTTACGAAGGACCGCCCCATGTGGGCGCGATGCGCGTGGCCACCGCCATGACGGATGTGCACTACGTGCTGCACGCCCCCCAAGGCGACACCTACGCCGACCTGCTGTTCACCATGATCGAGCGCCTACCGCGCCGTCCTCCCGTCACTTACACCACCTTCCAGGCGCGTGATCTGGGCGGCGACACGGCCGAACTCTTCAAAGACGCTGCCCGCCAAGCCATGGCGCGCTTCAACCCGGCTGCCATGCTGGTCGGCTCATCTTGCACGGCCGAGCTGATTCAGGACGACCCGGGTGGCTTGGCCCAAGCCCTGCAACTGACAATCCCCGTGGTGGCCTTGGAGCTGCCGTCTTACCAGCGCAAGGAAAACTGGGGCGCGAGCGAAACCTTCTACCAACTGTGCCGCCACCTGGTGCACAAACCTGAAGCCAAATCCGAAACAACCAACAAACCCGCCAAAGCACGCCCCAGCTGCAACATCTTGGGCCCCAGCGCATTGGGTTTTCGCCACCGCGACGACGTCAAGGAAATCACACAGCTGCTGAACCAACTCGGCGTGGACGTGGCCGTGGTCGCGCCCTTGAGCGCCAGCGTGGCCGATATGCAAAAACTGGCCGAAGCCGACTTCAACGTGGTGCTTTACCCTGAGATTGGGCTGGCTGCTGCCCAATGGTTGCAGCGCCAGTTTGACCAGCCTTACACCAAGACCGTGCCCTTGGGCAGCCACGCCACACGCGACTTCATCGCCGAAGTATGTGCATTGACCGGCCTGCCCCAGCCTGCGCAAGACCCCAACAACGCGCACGCCCACTGGTACGCCAAATCGGTCGACTCAACCTACCTGACCGGCAAGCGGGTTTATATCTTTGGCGACGCTACGCACGTGGTGGCTGCCGCCCGCATTGCCAGCCAAGAGATGGGATTTGAGGTGGTGGGCCTGGGCAGCTACAGCCGCGAATTTGCCCGCGAAGTGCGCGATTGCGGCAAACGCTACGGCGTCGAGGCCCTGATCACCGACGACTACCTGGAAGTCGAAACCCAGATCAACGCGCTGCAGCCCGAGCTGATCTTGGGCACGCAAATGGAGCGCCACATCGCCAAGCGCCAGGGCATCCCCTGCGCGGTGATTTCGGCCCCGGTGCATGTGCAGGACTTCCCCGCACGCTACGCGCCACAAATGGGTTTTGAAGGCGCCAACGTGCTGTTCGACACCTGGGTGCACCCACTGATGATGGGCCTGGAAGAACACCTGATCGGCATGTTCCGCGAAGACTTCGAGTTCCACGCCGGAGCGGCACCCTCGCATTTGGGCAGCACGCGTCCAGCGGCTGAAAACCTGGCCCCAGCTGTGCCTGCGCATGTGGCTGCAGCAGTTGTTTCAGAAACGGCAGCCGCGCTGGCAAAGGCACCCGCCCGCACCGACACCCTGACCACCGACAGCGTTCATAAGGTCGCTGTCCCCGCCCAAGCCGCTTCGAACCAGGCCACCTGGAGCCCCGAAGCCGAAAAGGAGCTGGGCAAGATCCCGTTCTTTGTGCGGGGCAAAGCGCGCCGCAATACCGAGCGATTTGCCCAAGACCAGGGCGTGGCGACCATCACCGTGGAGACGCTCTACGATGCCAAAGCCCATTACAGCCGGTAAACAGGCTTCTTCAACAACACCGCGCATGAGCGTGGTGCTGCTGACCATGGACAGCCACTTGGCCAGCGCCGCCGAGAGCGCTGCCGAGCGCCTGGCCCGCGATGTGCCCGGCTTGCACCTGCAAACCCACAGCGCCTCGGCCTGGCGCGACAGCGAACAGGCTTTGGCCGCTTGCCTTTCCGCCGTGGCGCAAGCCGATCTGGTCATCGTCACCATGCTTTTCATGGAAGACCATTTCCTGCCGGTGCTGGACGCCCTGCAGGCGCGCCGCGAGCACTGCGACGCCATGGTCTGCATCATGTCGGCGCCGCAAGTCACCCAACTCACCCGCATGGGCAAGCTGGTCATGGGCCGCGAATCGAGTGGCCTGATGGCCTTGCTCAAAAAACTGCGCCCCAGCGCGAAAAACAAAGACACCGGTGCCGAGACCGGCGCACCCGCAAGCGCCGGGGCCAAGCAAATGGCCATGCTGCGCCGCCTGCCCAAGCTGCTGCGCTTCATCCCCGGCACCGCGCAAGACCTGCGCCTGTTCTTTTTGACCATGCGCTACTGGTTGGCCGGCTCTGAGCACAACATCGAGCACCTGGTCAAAACCCTCGTGCACCGCTACGCCCAAGGCCCACGCGAGCCGATGCGCGCTTTGGCCCAACCGGAAGACCCGATCGAATACCCCGAGGTGGGCCTGTACCACCCGCAGATGAAAAACCGCATCAGCGAACAGCTGAGCGATTTGCCCGGCCATGGCCGCAAAGACCAGCCCGCCGTGGGCCTGTTGCTGTTGCGCTCGTATTTGTTGGCCGGCAACACCGCGCATTACGACGCGGTCATCGCCTCGCTGCAAGCGCGCGGCCTGCGCGTCATCCCCGCCTTTGCCAGCGGCCTCGACGCCCGCCCGGCCATGGACCGCTTTTTCAAGCAAGGCACAGGCACCAAGATCCAATCCTTGGTGTCGCTCACTGGCTTTTCGCTGGTCGGTGGCCCGGCCTACAACGACGCCAGCGCCGCCGAAGTGGCCCTGAGCGAACTCGATGTGCCCTACATCGCCGCGCACCCGCTTGAATTCCAGTCGATCGAGCAATGGGGTGACTCCAACCGTGGCCTGCTGCCGGTGGAAAACACCATCATGGTGGCCATCCCCGAACTCGACGGCTCGATCTTGCCCATGGTCTACGGCGGCCGCCCCGGCCCCGCCGGTCAAACCTGCCACGGCTGCGACAAGCGCTGCACCTTCCCCAGCGGCCCCCGCAGCCAAGACATGTTCACCTGCAGCGAGCGCACCGAGATGCTCACCGCCCGCGTGGAACGCCTGGTGCGCCTGCGCGACAAACCGCGCGCCGACCGCAAGCTGGCCATCGTGTTGTTCAACTTCCCACCCAACGCGGGCAGCGTGGGCACAGCAGCTTACCTGTCGGTGTTCCAGTCGCTGTTCAACACCTTGCAGCGCTTGTCGCTCGAGGGCTACCAAGTCACATTGCCCGACAGCGTGGACGAGCTGCGCAACCGCCTGCTACACGGCAACGCCAGCCAGTACGGCACGCAGGCCAATGTGCTACACAGCATCGACACCGGCTACCATGTCAAAAACGAGCGCTGGCTCAATGAGATCGAAGCGCAATGGGGCCCTGCCCCCGGCAAACATTTGACCAACGGCCAGTCCATCTTTGTCTTAGGTGCAGACTTTGGCCAAGTGGTGGTCACGGTGCAACCGGGTTTTGGCTACGAAGGCGACCCGATGCGCCTGCTGTTTGAAACCGGTTGCGCCCCCACCCACGCCTTCAGCGCCTTCTACCGCTACCTGCGCGAGGACTACGCGGCCGACGCGGTGTTGCACTTTGGCACGCACGGCGCACTCGAATTCATGCCCGGCAAACAAACCGGCCTGTCGGCCCAGTGCTGGCCAGACCGCCTGATCGGCGCGCTGCCCAATGTTTACCTCTACGCCGCCAACAACCCGTCCGAAGGTGCATTGGCCAAACGCCGAGGCGCGGCCACGCTGGTGAGCTACCTCACGCCCTCGCTCACGCATTCGGGCCTGTACAAAGAACTGGTCAGCCTGCAGCAATCGATAGAGCGCTGGCAGCAAATGGGCCCCGATCAAGCCCAAGACCGCGAAAGCCTCACGGCGCTGATTCGCGAGCAAGCTCAAAGCATCGACCTGACCGTACCCACCTCACAGACCGATGACCCCACCGCCTGGATCGAGCAGCTGCAAAACCAGTTACTCGAACTCGAATACGCCCTGATCCCCGAAGGCTTGCACGTCATGGGCCAAGCCCCCACCCGCGAGCAGCGTTTGGGCACCCTCAAAGTCATGGCCGACGCCATGGGCTTGAGCGCCGCCCAAAATGCCACTTTGATGGAAGCCTTGGTCGACGGCGCCAGCGAAGCGCAACTGAACGCACAGTTCAGCACCGAACTGCCCGCTGGCGACAAAGCCCAGGCCGAGACGCTGCGCCAGCTGGTGCGCAGCAACCAATTGCTGGGCGAAGACCACGAGATGCAAGGTCTGATGCGCGCCCTCGACGGCCGCTACCTGCAACCCGCCCCCGGCGGCGACCTGATCCGCAACGCCAACGTGCTGCCCACCGGGCGCAACCTGCACGGCCTCGACCCCTTCCGCATGCCGTCTGCCTTTGCCGTGCGCGATGGCATGCGCCAAGCCGACAAACTCTTGGCCCGTTACCAGCAAGACCACCAGGCGCTGCCCGAGACCGTGGCCATGGTGCTGTGGGGCACCGACAACCTCAAGACCGAAGGCAGCCCGATGGCGCAAGCCCTGGCCTTGATGGGCGCTGCGCCACGCTTTGACAGCTACGGCCGCTTGGCTGGCGCGCAGCTGATTCCTTTGGCCGAACTGGGCCGCCCCCGCATCGACGTGGTCATCACCTTGTCGGGCATCTTCCGCGACCTGCTGCCCATGCAAATCCGCTTGCTGGCCGAAGCCGCATTTTTGGCAGCCAGCGCCGACGAACCGGTGGAACAAAACTTTGTGCGCCAACATGCCCTGGCCTACTTGGCTGAGCACGAAGGCAGCAACATGGAATGCGCCGCGCTGCGCGTGTTTGGCAACACCGAAGGCGCGTATGGCGCGAACGTGAACCACCTGATCGACAGCAGCTGCTGGGAAAACGAAAACGAACTGGGCGACGCCTTCACCCAGCGCAAAGGCTTTGCCTATGGGCGTGAGGGCCGGCCGGTGCGCAACACCGCCGTACTGCAAAGCGCGCTGGCGAGCGTCTCGCTCACTTACCAAAACCTCGACTCGGTGGAGTTGGGCGTGACCAGCATCGACACCTACTTCGACACCTTGGGCGGCATCAGCCGCGCCGTCCTGCAGGCCAAGCACCAACGTGACGGCAACGCCGCCGAAGCCCCGCCTGTCTTCATTGGCGACCAGACCCAAGGTGATGGCGTGGTGCGCAGCTTGACCGAACAAGTGGCCTTGGAAACCCGCAGCCGCATGCTCAACCCCAAGTGGCACGAAAGCATGCTGCAACACGGCTACGAGGGCGTGCGTCAGATCGAGGCGCACCTGACCAACACCATGGGCTGGTCGGCCACCACAGGGCAAGTGCAGCCCTGGGTTTACCAGCAACTGGCCCAGACCTTTGTGCTGGACCCTGCCATGCGCGAGCGCATGGCCCAGCTCAACCCCACCGCATCGGCCAAAGTGGCCAACCGCCTGCTGGAGGCCACCCGCCGCCAGTATTGGCAACCCGACGCCGAGACCATGTCAGCTTTGCTGCGTGCCGGCGAAGAACTTGAAGACCGCCTTGAAGGCATACAGGAAGGACTCCCAGCATGATCGAAACCACCAGCATCCCCGTGAACAGCATCCAGAGGGTACGCGGCGCAGATGGCGAAGGCAGTGTGCAGTTCCAGATGGACCCCACCGTCAAGATCGGCACCGCCAAGGTGTTTGCGGTCTACGGCAAAGGCGGCATTGGCAAGAGCACGACCTCTTCCAACTTGTCGGTCGCTTTCAGCAAACTGGGCAAGCGCGTGCTGCAAATCGGCTGCGACCCCAAGCACGACTCCACCTTCACCCTGACCAAAAAGCTCATGCCCACCGTGATCGACGCGCTCGAAACGGTGGACTTTCACGCCGAAGAACTGCGCCTCGATGACTTTGTCTTCAAGGGCTACAACGGCGTGATGTGTGTGGAAGCCGGTGGCCCGCCCGCGGGCACCGGTTGTGGCGGCTATGTGGTCGGCCAGACCGTGAAACTGCTCAAAGAGCACCACCTGCTGGAAGACACCGACGTGGTGATTTTTGACGTGCTGGGCGACGTGGTGTGCGGCGGTTTTGCCGCGCCCCTGCAACACGCCGACCGGGCGCTGATCGTGACCGCCAACGACTTTGACTCCATCTTTGCGATGAACCGCATCGTGCAAGCGATTGGTGCCAAAGCCAAGAACTACAACGTGCGTTTGGGCGGCGTGATCGCCAACCGCAGCGACGCCACCGACCAGATCGACAAGTACAACGCGGTCACCGGTCTCAAAACCATGGCGCACTTCCCCATGCTCGACGAGATCCGCAAGAGCCGTTTGCAAAAGTGCACCCTGTTCGAGCTGGAGCCGACACCCGCTGTCAAAGCCGTGCAAGACGAGTACCTGCGTCTGGCCGCTGCGCTTTGGCTCGGCGCCGATGCGCTGCCGTCGATTCCCATGAAAGACCGCGATATTTTTGACCTGCTGGGTTTCGACTGATCTGCGCCCAAAGACAAGCCCTGAAAGCCCCGCCATGAACAGCACCGCCTACGAACAACGCCGCAGCCAGATCGAGCACTACTTTGACCGCACCGCGGCCGATGCTTGGGCGCGATTGACCTCGAACGAGCCGGTGGGCCGCATCCGCGCCACCGTGCGCGCCGGGCGCGACACCATGCGAGAGACCCTGCTGTCGTGGTTGCCGCAAGACCTGCGCGGCAAGCGCGTGTTGGACGCCGGTTGCGGCACCGGCGCACTGGCCTTGCAAGCGGCGCTGCGCGGTGCCGAGGTCGTGGCGATTGATTTATCGCCCACCCTGGTCAAGCTGGCTGCCGAACGCATGGCGGCCGAGCACCCCTCCCTGCCCGGCTCGGTCGAATTCATGTCGGGCGACATGCTCAGCCCCGACTTGGGCCACTTTGACCATGTGGTCTGCATGGACTCGCTCATCCACTACGACAGCGACCAAATTGCCGAGGCTTTGGCCGGTTTAGCGCAGCGCACCCGCGGCTCCATGGTCTTCACCTTTGCGCCGCGCACCCCGCTCTTGGCCTTGATGCACAGCGCAGGCCGCCTGTTTCCACGCAGCGACCGCTCACCGTCTTTGTCACCCGTGGCGCACGTCGACTTGCTGCAACGCATGCAAAACCATGTGGATTTGCAGGGCTGGCAAGGCGCACGCATGCAGCGCGTGGCCAGCGGTTTTTACACCTCACAAGCCTGGGAGTGGACCCGCGCATGAAACTGCACATCCCGGTCCCACGCTGGCTGACCGCTTACGGCACGCGCTTCATGCCGTTTGCCGATGCGGCCTCGCCCGAGCTGCCGATGGCGCGCCTCTTGCGCCTGTCGCTGTTCCAGGTCGTGATCGGCATGGTGACGGCACTGCTGGTGGGCACACTCAACCGGGTCATGATCGTGGAGCTGCAGGTGCCCGCTTGGTGGGTGGCTTTGGCTGTGGCCATTCCCATGGTTTTTGCGCCGCTGCGCACCCTGATCGGTTACCGCAGCGACACGCACCCCTCGGCGCTGGGCTTGCGCCGCATTCCGTATTTGTGGACCGGCACTTTGCTGCTGTTTGGTGGCCTGTCCATCATGCCTTTTGCCTTGCTGCTCTTGTCGGAGCCCGAGGCCGCCAACCTGTGGGTGGGGCAACTGGGTGCCTGCCTGGCTTTTGTGTTGGTGGGCACCGGCATTCAGGTCACACAAACTGCGGGCATGGCGCTGGCGCACGATTTGGCCAACGACGACAAGCGCCCCCGCGTGGTGGCCTTGCTCTACAGCATGCTGCTGGTGGGCATGATCGCCAGCAGCGCAGTGTTTGGCTGGTTGCTCGCCGACTTCAGCCCCCAAAAACTCATTCAGCTGGTGCAAGGCTGCGCCGTCATGGTGGCGGTGATGAATCTGGCCTCGCTTTGGAAACAGGAGGCTCGGGGTGCCAAGCGCGGTCGCCGCGAAGCCGGGGGCTTTGCCAGCAGCTGGCATGAGCTCATGGCTCAGCCGCAGATGCGCCGCTTTTTGTGGACCTTGGCTCTGGGTACCTTTGCCTTCAACATGCAGGACATCGTGCTCGAGCCCTACGCCGCCGAGATCCTGAAACTCGACGTGGGCGCCACCAGCGCCCTCACGGCTTTGAGTGCCGGTGGCGCTTTGCTGGCTTTCCTTTTTTCTGCCCGCTGGCTGTCGGGTGGCATGCACGCCTGCCGCTTGGCCAGCTTGGGTGTGCTGCTGGGCTTGCCCGCGTTTGCCATGGTGATTTTTTCAGGTCCGCTCGAAGCCGCCTGGATGTTCCGCATCGGCGTGGGCCTGATCGGATTCAGCGGCGGTTTGTTTTCGGTCGGCATGCTGGTCACCGCTATGGGCATGGCCCAAGACGGCAGTGCGCTGGGCAAACTGGGCGGTCTGGTGATCGGCACTTGGGGCGCTGTGCAAGCCACCAGCGCGGGCGCGGCCATGGCACTGGGTGGGGCGTTGCGCGACAGCGTGTCGGTGCTGGCCATGTCAGGCGCTTTGGGCGAGGTGCTGGTCACCCCCATCACCGCTTACAGCTTCGTCTACCACCTGGAAATGTATCTGTTGTTTGTCGTGCTGGTGGCCTTGGGCCCCATGCTGCGCGCCAGCCGTTTGGCGTCTCGCGCAGAGGCCCAAAAAGCCAGCAGTCCCCAACCCTTTGGCCTAGCGCAACTGCCGGGTTGATGCATTGATTTTTTGAAGGAGAACAGCCATGGAAACAGGCGCTATCACACAGTACATCGATGTGGCCCAAATCGTGTTGTACATGTTCTGGGCATTTTTTGCCGGGCTGATTTACTACCTCTTGCGTGAAAACCACCGCGAGGGCTACCCCATGGATTCGGGCCGCGAAAACGGCCCCAAGATCGAAGGCTGGCCGCCCGTGCCCGAGCCCAAGACCTTCAAAACGCAAGACGGCCACACTTACTTGTCGCCTGACTTGGCACGACCCGATGGTGAGTACAGTGCGCAGCCCACACACGGTTGGAACGGCGCGCCGCTGGAACCCGTGGGTGACCCACTGCTGGCAGGCGTAGGCCCAGGCGCCTGGGCCATGCGCGCCGACGTCCCCGACGCGGACCCGCACGGTCACCCGAAAATCGTACCTTTGCGCGTCGCTGCTGACCACTCGGTGGCCAAACAAGACGTAGACCCGCGTGGTTTGCCTGTTTGGGGCGCTGACAAGGAGGTGGCGGGTACCGTGGTGGATCTGTGGGTGGACCGCATGGAGATGATGTTCCGCTTCGCCGAAGTGCAACTGGCTGGCTCCGACAAGCGCGTGCTGCTGCCCATGACTTTTGCGCGCATCAAGAAAGATGGCACCCATGTGCAAGCCATCTTGGCACACCAATTCGTGAATGTGCCGCAAACCAAATCGAACGAGCAGATCACCTTGCTCGAAGAAGAAAAAATCACCGCCTACTACGGCGCGGGCACCTTGTACGCGACGCCTGAGCGCCAGGAACCCATCATATGAAAGCCACCCACGAACACGAGTGGGAAGCCGCACCCGGCCTGCCCAGCGCCCTGCCCAAAGGCGAGCGCGTGGTCTGGCAGGGCGCGCCCGATTGGAAGCGTTTGGCCATTCACGCCTTTCATGTTCGCAAAGTCGCGCTGTACTTTGCGCTGATGTTGGCGGTGCAGGTCATCAACCTGACGGCCACAGAAGGCCCGATGGATTGGAAACCCTTGGTGGTGGCTGGCAGTCTGTATGCCTTGGCTTTGGCCTTGCTTTTGGGTACAGCCTGGTTTTCAGCACGCAGCACGCTCTACACCCTGACCAACAAGCGCGTGGTCATGCGGATTGGCATCGTGCTCACGCTGACCTTCAATCTGCCCTTCAAACGCATTGCGGGTGCTTCATTGAAAACCCAAGCGACGGGCACGGGCGACATCGCCTTGGCCTTGCACCCCGAAGACCGCATCGGCTGGGCCCACCTGTGGCCGCACCAACGCGCTTGGTACGTGACACAACCCCAACCCACCCTGCGCTGCGTCCCCAACAGCGTTCAAGTGGGCGAGCAACTCTTGGCCCTGTGGCGGGCCGAACGTGCAGGTCAAAGCCTGCACTTGGGTGATGCGCCTGTGGGCGAAACCGCCCACGCACCCAACCAGGGCATGTTGGCATGAACACCTTGCCCAAGCATGGCTGGCAGGCTCACAGCCTGAACCGACCCATGGCCTGGATCGGCGTGATGCTGCTGTCCATGCTGGTGGCCGTGGGCCTGGCCCGCTGGTCTGGCCTGGACCCGCGCACGCCCGACGCCGCCGTGCAGTGGCAGCGCGACCTGCAATTTCGCGACCTGCCCAGCGGTGACATCGCCGTACTCGACGTCCGCACGGGCCAGCAGGTGGCCCAGTTCTCAGGTGAACAAGGCTTTTTGCGCAGCACCCTTCGGGCCTTGGCACGCGAACGCCAGCGTGAAAACCTGGGCAAAGAAGCCCCCTTTTTATTGATCGGCCGCACCGATGGCCGCATGACGCTGCAAGACCCCAGCACCGGCCAGCGCATTGACCTCGAATCGTTTGGCCCCAGCAATGCCGCCGTGTTTGCCAGCCTGCGACTGGCTGGCTACAAAGTCCCCTGAAATTTGAAACATCCCGCACCGGAGAAGCCCATGACCGCCAATGCCGTCCACACCATCGAAACCGCTGAAGATGCCAACAAAAAGGCCGTGCACGACGACATGATCAGCCCGCGCTTTTACACCACCGACTTTGCGGCCATGGACCGCATCAACATCGAGCCGGTGCGCGCCGAGTGGGACAGGATGATGGCCGAGTACGAAGGCGACAACAACCATGATCACTTCCAGCGCGACGAAGCCTTTGCCAGCGAAGTGGCCTCGGGCATGGCCAGCCTGTCCCCCGAAATGCGCCAGGAGTTCATGGATTTTTTGGTGAGCTCGCTCACGTCTGAATTTTCCGGCTGCGTGCTTTACAACGAGATCCGCAAGAACGTCAGCAACCCCGATATCAAGCAGCTCATGACCTATCTGGCGCGTGACGAATCGCGGCACGCGGGCTTCATCAACCTCTCGCTGCGCGACTTCAACTTGGGCATCGATCTGGGCAACTTGAAGCGCACCAAGAAGTACACCTTCTTCAAGCCCAAATACATTTACTACGCGACCTATTTGTCCGAAAAGATCGGCTACGCGCGCTACATCACCATCTTCCGCCAGCTCGAAAAGCACCCCGAAAAACGCTTTCACCCCATCTTCCGCTGGTTTGAGCTGTGGTGCAACGACGAGTTCCGCCATGGTGAATCGTTTGCCCTGATCATGCGGGCCAACCCCAAGTTGCTCAGCGGCGGCAACAAGCTGTGGATTCGCTTTTTCTTGCTGGCCGTTTACGCCACCATGTACGTGCGCGACCACACCCGCCCCATGTTGCACGAAGCCATGGGGCTCGATTCGAGCGAGTACGACTACCAGGTGTTCCGCATCACCACCGAAATCACCAAGCAGGTGTTCCCTCTGGCGCTGGATACCGATCACCCCGACTTCCGCCGAGGCCTAGAGCGCCTGTTCGCTCTGTCGCAAGCCATCGAAAAAGCCAAGGCGCGTGGCGGTGTGGTCGGCAAGCTGCAACAAGGGGTGTGCGCCGTCAAGGCAGCGGCCACTTTTGCCCGCCTGTACTTCATGCCGGTGATTGAACAAGACCTGTCGCCCCAGGTGCGCATGGAACCGGCATGGTGACTGAAGTCGTTTGGGCTTGCATTTTCACGGCCCTGTGCTGGTGGCTCGGCACGGGCGTGATTTTGTGGCTCGACCGGCTGCCTGCGCGCAGCTTCCGTTTCAGCCTGGCGGGTTGGACGGTGCTTTTGGCTTTGAGTTTTTGGGGTGTGGCCCACAGCATGCAAGAGGTCAGCGTGTTCAACGCCTACCTCGCCTTTGGCAGCGTGATTGTCATGTGGGGCTGGCACGAGTTGGCCTTCCTCACCGGCTGGATCACCGGCCCGCGCAAAACCCCACTGGATACAGGCGTCACAGGGTGGGCGCGCTTTGTGCAATCGGTGCAAGTCATGCTTTACCACGAGCTGGCCTTGCTGGCGAATTTTGCCGTTCTGTGGTGGATGCAAGAGGGCCAGGCCAGCCATGTGGCCATTTGCACCTTTGCACTGCTGTGGTGCATGCGCCTGTCGGCCAAACTGAATTTGTTTTTTGGTGTGCCGCAAAACGGCGCGCAATACCTGCCTGAGCACTTGGCCTACTTGGCCAGTTATTTCCGCACCACCAGCGGCATGTCGCTGTGGTTTGTGCTGTCCATGAGCGTGGCCATGGGCACCTGGTTTTGGCTGGTCTGGCTGGCGCAACAAGGCGCGGTGGCCATCACCACCGGTTGGGTCATGCTGGCCACCCTGCTCGGGCTGGCCATTGTGGAACACCTCATCATGATTTTTCCTTGGCCACTGGAGCGGCTGTGGGGTTGGGCCATGGGCCAGACCACCAAACCGGCTTTGACCACACCACCTTGAAGGCCCCATGAACACCACCACCCACACCTACCGCACCGAGGGTTTTGGCATTCCGGTCACACCCAAGCGCTCGGACCCAATGACACAGACTCCAGCCCATACACGCCCCGTCGCCGTGGTGATTGGCAGCGGCTTTGGTGGGCTGGCCGCAGCGATTCGCCTGAGCGTGAAAGGTTACGAGGTCAAGGTCTTTGAAAAACTCGATGCCCCGGGGGGCCGCGCCTATGTGCACCACCAAGATGGCTTCACCTTTGATGCAGGCCCGACCATCATCACCGCGCCCTTTTTGCTCGAAGAGTTGTGGGCGCTGTGCGGTAAAAGTTTTGCGGGCGACGTGAAGCTGGTGGCCATGGACCCGTTTTACCGCGTGCGTTTTGCCGATGGCACCTGGTTTGACTACAACGGCGACCCCGAGCACATGCGCGCCGAAGTGGCGCGCTTTGAACCGGATGACCTGCCTGGTTACGAACGCTTTTTAGAAGAAGCCGAACGCTGCAAAACCTTGGGCTTTGAAGGCATGGGTGACATGGCTTTTGACAAGGTCAGCGACCTGATGGCCGCCATCCCCGACTTCTTGCGCATGGGCGCCTGGCGCAGTCTGTACAGCCTGGTGGCCAAACACATGCGCAACGACAAGCTGCGCATCGTGATGAGCTTTCACCCGTTGTTGATTGGCGGCAACCCCTTTGCAGTGACTTGCGCTTATGCGCTGATCAACTCGCTGGAGCGCACCTGGGGCGTGCATTCGGCCATGGGCGGCACCGGGGCCATCGTGAAAGGCTTGGTCGGCTTGCTGCAAGAACGCGGCGTGCCGCTGCGCTGCAACGCACCCGTCACACAAATCCGCATCGAAAACGGCCGTGCCTGCGGCATCGAATTGCAAAGTGGCGAGTTCGTGCCCGCCGACATCGTGGTCAGCAACGGCGACACCGCCTGGACCTACAAAAACCTGGTGGCGCCCGAGCATCGTCGCGTGTGGACCGACCGCAAAATCGCCAACGGCAAGTACTCCATGGGCCTGTTCGTCTGGTACTTCGGCACCTCCAAACAATACAAAGACGTGCCGCACCACATGATGGTGCTGGGCCCGCGCTACAAAGGCCTGCTGCAAGACATCTTCAACAAGCACAAACTGGCCGAGGACTTCAGCCTGTATTTGCACCGCCCCACCGCCACCGACCCCTCGCTGGCGCCTGAGGGTTGTGACACCTTTTATGTGCTCTCGCCCGTGCCGCACCTGGACAGCGGCACCGACTGGCCCGCCTTTGCCGAGACCTACCGCGCGGCCATTGCCGAGAGCCTGGAAGCCAGCGTGTTGCCCGGTCTTCGCGATTGCATCGTGACCAGCAAGGTCAGCACACCGCAGGATTTTCAGGACAACTTGTGGTCCTACAAAGGCGCAGGGTTTGGCCTGGAGCCTCTGCTGCTGCAAAGCGCTTGGTTTCGTCCGCACAACCGCAGTGAAGACGTGTCCGGTCTGTTTGTGGTCGGCGCCAGCACCCATCCTGGCGCAGGTGTGCCGGGTGTATTGATGTCTGCCAAAGCCTTGGAAACGGTGGTCCCCCATGTCAACGCCTGAACGCAGCGCCAACGCCGTGAGTTTGCAAGAACTCGATTTCGACTCACAAGACCTGCAGGCCTGCGTGGCCATGATGCAGGGTGGCTCCAAAACCTTTTTTGCGGCCAGCCGCCTGCTGCCGCCCCGCGTGCGCACGGCGGCCATCGCGCTCTATGCCTTTTGCCGTGTGGCCGACGACCTGGTGGACGAAGCCGCTGCGGGCGACACCCCGCTCGATGTGTTGCAGGAACGCCTGGACGCCATCTATGCCGGCACCCCGCACGACCATGTGGAAGACCACGCGCTGAGCTTGGTGGTGCAGCAGTACAAACTGCCACGCCATTTGCTGGACGCGCTGATCGAAGGCTTTGCCTGGGACGCCGGGGGCCGCAGCTACGACAGCATCGAAGACCTGCACGCCTATGGGGCCCGCGTGGCAGGCAGTGTGGGCGCGATGATGAGCTGGATCATGGGTCCACAAAGCATGGACACCCTGGCCCGCGCCTGCGAGTTGGGTGTCGCCATGCAGCTCACCAACATCGCGCGCGACGTGGGGCACGACGCCAGCATCGGCCGCCTGTACCTGCCACGCCGCTGGCTGATCGAGGCCGGTGTTCAGCCCGAAGCCTGGATGGCCGAGCCCAGCTTCACCCCTGCCATCGCCAGTGTGGTGGCGCGTTTGCTCGATGAAGCCGACCGCCTGTACAAGCAAGCGCATTCGGGCATTGCCGCCCTGCCGCCCGACTGCCGCGCCGCCATTTGTGCGGCCAGCATGATCTACGCCGAAATCGGCCACCAGCTGCGCCGTGAAGGCCTGGACTCGGTGAACAAACGCACGGTGGTCAGCACCACGCGCAAGCTCATGCTGTTGGCCAGCGCCTGGACCCAGGTGCACTGGATCCGCGTGAGCGACCACAACCCAGAGCCGCTGGCAGCCATCGTGGGCCTGGTGCAAGGTTGCCGCGACGCCACCCAGCAAACTGGCAGCCAAGCGTATTTTCCGAACCGGGCCATGCCCCAACGCGTGGCCTGGATGCTCAACTTGTTTGAGCGCCGCGAGACCGAGCGGCTGGATCGCAACGCCTTGCGTCAAAACTCATGAGCCCCACACCATGAGCACAAGACCATGAGGGTGCCCAGCCACAGCATCAATGTGCGCCTGCTGTACGTGAGCCGCGCCGTCGGCCCACAAACCACCACGATGACCACCACCATCCTGGCGCAAGCACAAGCCAACAACCCCGCGCAAGGCATCACGGGCGTGCTGTGCCAAGGTCAAGGCTTTTTCTTTCAGGTCATCGAGGGCGAACGCAGCCGCGTGAATGCCTTGTACCGCCGCATCAGCGCCGACAAACGCCACCAGGACGTAGAGATCCTGCACTACGAAGAAATCCACGAACGCCGCTTTGGCCAATGGTCCATGGCGCTGGTGCACCTGTCGGTGGACGACCCCATGGTGAAACTGCACCACCCCGACTTTGACCCCTACTCCGCATCAGGCCCGCAGGTCATGCAGCAGGTGCTGGACTTGTTGGAATCGGGGCAGCCGATTCGGATGCCTGCGTCTTGAGCAAACCAAAAACTCCGACTTAGATCAGAACCCGCTTTGCAGCATTTCACCAACGTTGGTGAACTTGCCATAAGTCACAGGTTTGTCATCCACAGACAACTCCAGGAAGTGGGCAGCACCACACTTGATCTGCCCACCCTCTTTGTTGCGCAAGTCTTCTTCAAACAAGCTGCTTTTGGTTTCCACCACAAAGTAAAGACGTTCCGCATTACCCTGCTCCACCAGCACCGCCCAGTCGGGGTTGTAGGTGCCCAAAGGCGTGGGGACCTTAAACCAGCCGGGCAGCTTGGCATAGACCTTGACCGATTCATTCAGCTCTAAAGCCTCTGCAAAATCGCGTTCTGTTCCTGAGTCATACACAACATGCTCATACACCGACTTTTTGGTGTCGCGAACCAGGTTTTTCAGGTAACCGGTCAGCTCGGTGGTTTCCAACAGCTCTTGAGCGTAGAACGCGTCCTCGCCCAATCGCTGGTAGCGGATACCGTCCACCAGGGCCAGTCGCTTGCAGCGGTTGATGGCGTCAGAAGCCACCTCAATGAACTGCTGCGGGTTGCGCTTGAAATCATTGAGCCGCGTGCTCTCAGTCAAAATCCGAACAATCGTTTTCCGGGTCAGTTGGGTTCGGTCCTGCAGCTCGGTGATCACGTCTGGCAAAACGATGTCGTTTTCCATCAATGCCACTGGTTCCGAAATCGACAACAGGGTCGCATCCACACCCGCTTTGTTGATGGCCATGCCCGCCTTTTCCCACTGCAAGCGGGTCTTGGCGATGGGTGGCGCATCGTTCAGCGCCAAGATGCAGGCTTCCACCAACTTGGCGTTGTCAAAATTCACGCGGTAAGTCGTCTTGTGCTTGATGCGGTCCCACAGCGCCTTGAATTCGGGACTGAGCAACACCGACTTGCGAACAGCAATCGTCTCACGGTCATCGGCGTTTTTGACCTCCAGCTTGCCGGAGAGCTTTTTGAGCACGTTTGCAATCTGCCCACGCTGCGCCTCAAACTCGGGTGGCAATACCAAAGTGTCGTCTTTCAGCGCGGTCTTGAGCTTGTCTTGCACCTTGCCTTTGTCGTTGATGTAGCCCTGTGCTTTCAGGTGTTGGTGCAAGGTTTTGGACGCGTCAAAACCCAGCGCAGCAATGTGGCCGTCGGATTGGCGCACTTGCAGGCCTGCAAATTCGTAGTCTTGAACAACACCAAACTGGTAGCCTGTGTCTTTTTCAATGTCTCGTTGCAGGTTTTCGGCAAATTGCTCATAGCTTTCGGTCGCGATCACCGTCAGCGTGTTGATTTCAAAGCCATGCAAGCGCTGACCGCTTTGGTTGACGCACAAGCGCAAGCCACGCCCAATCGTTTGGCGACGCCAGCGCTCAGTCTCTCGGGTCGAGAAATTGCAAATCTGGAACACATTGGGATTGTCCCAACCTTCCTTCAACGCCGAATGGCTGAAGATGAATTTCAGCGGTGACGAAAAGCTAAGCAGCTTTTCTTTGTCCCGCATGATCAGGTTGTAGGTGTCATCGTCAGCTGCTGTGGTGCCACTGGTGTCCTTGAGCATTTCCACCGTTTTGCCGCCCACCTTCTTCTTGTCGATGGAGAAATAACCGTTGTGCACTTCGTCGGCTGCAGCTGACAAATCCACCTCGGCAAACAGGCTTTGGTAATCGGGGTGGCGTGCCCAACGCTTGTATTCCTCTTCAAACATCAGGGCGTATTCGCCCTTGACAGGATTGCCTTGGTCGTCGTACTGGCGGTACTTGGCCACCTCGTCAATGAAAAACAAGCTCAACACCTTCACCTGCAAAGGGCGCAGGCGCATTTCTTTGTCCAGGTGTTCTTTGATGGTGCGGCGAATCATCTCGCGCTGCACCGCTGTGGCATCCACATCACCATGCGCTTCGCCCACGCGCAAATAAATTTCTTGGCCGGGCACCTTCAGTTCCAAAAACTGGTCGCCCTTGGCGGTGCGAATTTCGCCCACGCGCATATCGGCATAAACAGCCCTCCCCGTCTCTTGTTCCAGGTCGAAGCTATCCTGCACCGTCAAGGCCTCGCGGCGCACGGCACCCGCCGTGTTTTCACGGTCCACTTCGATGCTGGCCGTGATCACGCCACGTTTATTACTGACCGACAGCAACTTCACATACGGCTTGTTGCTGCCGCCTTGCACCTTGGCTGCAGCCACCTCAATTTGCTTGACCAGCTTTTGGTCATAGGCATCCACCGCATCCAATCGATAGACCATGTTCAGCTTGTCCACATGCGTGGCCGAATAGCGCAGCGTGCACAGTGGGTTCATGTGGGCCAGGGCCTTTTTGCCTTTGCCGTCCATGCCCCCGTCCACACTTTGTGGCTCGTCCACGATCAAGATTGGGCGTGTGCCGCGAATCAGGTCAATCGGCCGCTCACCGCCAGTTTTTTCGCTGGCGCGGTACATCTTGTTTTTGGACTTCTCACGGCGCTTGGCCTCGTCTGACTCTTCAGCCAAAGCGGCCTCTTCGTCACCAAACTTGTTGATCGCACCCACCGTGATGACCATGATCTGAATGTTTGGGCTGGTCGCAAAGTTACGCACCTGGCCGAGCTTGTCCGAGTCGTACTGAAAAAACTCATAGCCAGTAGCCAGTGGATACAAGCCTTCAAAGTGTTCACGCGTGATTTGCAGCGTTTTGTTCACGCCCTCTTTGATGGCCACCGACGGCACCACGACCACAAACTTGGTAAAGCCGTAGCGCTCGTTCAGCTCAAACGCGGTGCGCAAATACACATAGGTTTTACCAGTGCCGGTCTCCATCTCCACCGTGAAGTCCAGCGGCGCTTTGGCCTTGAGCGGCTCTGACGGCGGCAAGCCATTGCGCAGCTGCACGTTTTGCAGGTTCTCGTTCAGTTCTTCGTCCACCACCAACTGCAAAGCATTACCAATGCCCCCGCTTTCGGTGAACTGCTTGCCCTCAAAACTGTGTTGTGCCCCTGCTGCTGTCAGGGCGGGTGCGGTGACGGTGAACACCGAACGGCACACCTCTTGCCCTCGAAACAAATCGCAAACCGCATCGATGGCAGCGGCTTGGTACGGCAGGTCTGATTCAAAGTGGAGCTTCATGCTGCAACCGGCTCAATCCAGCCTTGGGCAGCCAGCACATCCAGCGCAATACCGATCTGGCGCTTTGAAAAATGTTTTTTTCGCTCATTCCAAGCATGTGTTTTGGTCACCACATCGTTAACGGTATGGATACCGTTTTCATACTTTGCCACCCAATGCACGGTCGCCAGCAACTCCAGGCCAAAGGGCGTTTCAAAGCCTTCCACTAAAGCGCCTACACGGTCAAAACGTGTACGCGTATCCGCATTGGCTGCCAAAAACTCACTGGCATCCTCGACGGCACCAGGCACAACCGTCAAAGGCTTATCGGGTGCATCACCGCCATCGGCATAACCCGCCACAAAATGGCCTTCGATCGTGCGCAATACATGCCGTAAATTTTCGGCATATGGCCCGTAAGGCGCTTTGACGTATTTCAAACGCAAAGACTCGCCAGCCTCTTGCATGAAGTACATCAGCTTGTGCACCTCCAACAGGGTGATGGCGGGGTCCAACAAGCCACTGGCGTAACGGTTCATGAGTTCAACCAATGCTGCGCGTCCTGGTGTCATGGTCGGCACATTGGTGCTGCGATTGATCGCTTGTGTTTGCGCGGCGTCCATGGGCTCATAAATGCGAACCTGGACCCCGTCTAAAGCCGACAGGACTGCCTCGATTTTGGGCCGCACTTGCGCCCAATCGAGCCCCCCCAAGCCGCTGCCCAGCGGCGGAACAGCTACGGAGCGGATGCCACGGCTGCGAAGTTCTGCAACCAAGGCATCCAAGCCTGAATCAATGTCCTCTATGCGGCTCTTGCCACGCCAGTGCCGCTTGGTCGGAAAGTTGATGATGTAACGCGGCGAAGTCAATTGCCCCGTGTCATACACAAACATGCGCCCTGGCTGCACTTCTTCCCGCAAGCAAGCCTGCTCATAAGCCTTGAAGTTTTCAGGCCAAGCATTCTTGAATTGCAATGCAATGCCACGCCCCATCACGCCCACACAGTTAACCGTGTTAACGATGGCCTCAGAGTCGTCTTTCAAAATGTCGCCACGGGTCAGTTCAATCATGTTGACGATCTTTCAGTAATACCAATCGGGTTGAATCTGCACAGCGGGCCTGTGCCCTTGCACTGGCAACGCATGGGCCACTTGGCCATGCACCGCCACAGACTGCACCCCAATTTTTTCGACCAAATGCCAAGGGAAGCTTTGTTCCACAAGGAACTCCGCTTGCTTGCCTTCTTTGCACTTTTGCCATTGCCGAGACGCCACAGCGTCCCAATCCACTTCGCCCAGCTGTGCCCAATGGGCCCTGTCTTCAAAATACCGTGCACCCGCATTGGACAGGGTAAACGCCCAACGTCGGCCTTGCGAGCTGGCCCAATCGACCACGGCACGCAGGTCAGCTTCCAAATGGATTATCGCCCCTTGACCACCCTGATAAGCCAAGTCTGTGCTCCCCTTGTGGATCAAATAAAGCATGACCGACCGGGGACAAAAGTAGAACGGCACACACTGCCCCACAAAGAGCTGGGGGTGACTGTTCAGACGAAGCTCCGTCAACCGGCGCTGCTTGATGTGATTCATGCCAATCACAGTCCCCGGCAAAGGCGATTGCATCAAAAAAGCATCCGAAAGCAGCCCTCCACTGGTCACAATCGAGGGCAGGCGGTCCACATGGCAGATGTGATAAATCTTAGGATGATCTGGCATAGACATGCTTAAAGCCTCCATCACAAAAGTGCAGCAAGCATCTCCGCCAATGTTCCCGAAGTGACTTTCGGGAACATGCCACAAGGACTGACGCCCAAAGAGTGAATTGAACTTGCACTGGCATAGCGAGCAATTTACAAGCTCCGCACTTGCGCCACACCATGCTGCGCCAAGATGGCCGCCAAGTTGCTTTTGGCCACGTCGTTTTCAAATGCGCTGTCGCGGAACACGGCGGTGGTGTCGCCAGCGGTTTGCTGCTCGGTGCGCCATGCGGCCATGCCCAAAGCCAGCGCTTCGGCGTCTTGTGCGGTGATGCTGTCGTCCAAACACGCCATCAACACGCCGCCGCCAATGCTGTGCACGGTTTTGCCCGCGATGCTGCGCTGCTCCATGGGCACGCACAAATCCAAACCCAGCTTGAGCAACAGCTCGTACAACACATCTTCGTTGCTGCGGCCATCGTTGAGGTGGCTCATGTGGTCCACCAAGTCTTGGGCCAAATTGCCGCTGGGTTGCCAGGCGCGGATGTTGGAAGTGTCGAGCTTGAACACTCGAAAGCCGGTGTCACCGGAGAACATGGGGTTGTCGGCTTTGACTTTGGCACCGGCTCGGCGGAGACGCTCCTTGGTTACATCGGCAATCGTTGCATATTGATTACTTTCTGTGGCTTCTGGAAGTTGAACCAATATAAATCGCCGACCACCGTCACCTGAGGCATTGGCGGAGTACACGGCATGTGCCGTTGTTCCACTCCCGCCAAAGAAATCGAGGACGAGCTCATCAGCTGCGCCTGTGGTTGCCACCTGCAAAATCCGCTCAATGAGACGTGTCGGTTTAGGCGTGTCGAAGGGCACCTCTTCCGGAAAAAGTTCCTTGATTTCTTTTTTCCCCTCTTGGTTATGCCCAACGTCTTCGTACTTCCAAATGGTCTGGCATGCGACGCCTTGCTTAACTTCGGTTAAGAATCGTTTGATAGACGGTGCGCTATTTCCAGAGCTGCCAAACCAAACCCTTTTGTCGGCAACCATTTCATCCATTCTTGGTTTTGTGTAAACCCAGCAACGGCCATTGGGAGGCATAAATTTTTGACCCGAAGGAGCAATGAACTCATAAAACTGCGCAGCTGTGCCGTGACCGGCTTGAGCGGTGGCATCTGCTGGCTTCCAATCTCCACGAGGATCATTGTCCAGATTCCGATACCTTGCGTTCATCTCATCTGAACGGTCAAGTAGGTTGGGTTTCCAAACTTCCTTGTTTGACGCATAGACCAAAATAAAGTCATGCGATTCAGAGAACCACTGCACCGCATTTTGTGGGCTGTATCTTTTTTCCCAAATGATGGAGTTGACGAAATTCGCCTCCCCCAAAACTTCATCACAGACTTTTCGCAAGTTGCTGACTTCGCCATCGTCAATGCTGATGAAGATCACACCATCGTCACGTAATAAATTTTTGGCTAACTTCAAACGTGCATACATCATGTTCAACCAGTCGGTGTGAAACCGGCCACTGGCTTCGGTGTTGCTGCTGATCTTGGCCCCGCCTTCCACCTGCCCGGTCAACTCCAAATAGTTTTTGATGTTGTCCTGAAAGTTATCGGGGTACACAAAGTCTTTGCCCGTGTTGTAGGGCGGGTCGATGTAAATCAGCTTGACCTTGCCTGCGTAGCTCTTTTGCATGAGCTTGAGCACTTCCAGGTTGTCGCCCTCGATCATCAGGTTTTGCGTGCTGTCCCAATCCACACTCTCGTCCGGGCAAGGGCGCAAGGTGCCGGTACTGGGCGTGAGGGCCAGCTGGCGGGCACGGCGTTTGCCATGCCAGTTCAGGCCATACTTTTCGTCCGCATCGGTGGCGGTGGCATCGCCCACCAAAGCCTTGAGCACGTCCACGTTGATGACCGTCTCGGGCTTACCGCCCTTGAGTGTTTCGGTGACCAGTTCAGGGAACAAGGCACGCAACTTGGCGACGTTGTCGGCCAAGAGGTCAGCACTTTGCGCTTCGGGGGATTGGGCTTCGATTTTCTTCACGGTATTCAATTCAGGAATTCAAGCAAATCGCCACGGCGAAAGGTGGCAGAGAGTTGTTGCAAGGACACTTCACGCTCGCCATACAGCTGGGTCAAGGCGTTTTGCACCAGGTCAGACGCCTGCTGGTACAGCGCTTGCTGGTGGTTTTGCAAGTAGGCGGTCAATACGGCGCAGTTGCGGTGGCTCACCTGGGCCAAAGGCGTGTTGTTTTGTGCCAGCAAGGCATCTCCCATGAGCATGGCCATGTAGTGCGAGGCGTAGGGCACGTAGGCGGGAGCGTTTTGTATGTCCAATTTTTTACGTTCGTTTTCAACGATCCGGAAGATCAAAACGGCCAGCACTGCTTGTGCAGCTTGCAAGCCTTGAAAGATGATGGGATAGAGCTTGCCAAAGTGTTCTTTGCGCCGGAACTTGGCTTGTTGGGGCTGCCTGCGCCATATGGCCAGTGTCGCCTCAGCCACGGTGCTGGCCGTGAGTGTGTTGCTGCCGGCAGGCGTGTCTTCGCGTTGGCGCTTGTAGCTGTAACCCAGGTCTTGTATGCCAATTTCGAGTTGCTTTTGGATCTCGTCGTTGGACCGAAGATCGCGCAAGTCCACCGGGTTCTGGCTGTTGGTCGCGAAGGTCATGGCGCGCACAAAGTCTTGGTCGTCGTCAGCCAGTTCGTACAGACGCAGCAGCACGTAGGTGTCCCCAAAGTCAGCCAGCAAGTCCGGCTGGTTCAGGGTTTGCTGGATGGTTTTGCAGGTCTGACCGCCGTTGATGATTTGCATGCCCTCAATGCGCAGTTGGTAGCTTTCACCTTGCAAGGCGTTGTGCCGAAACTTGCGGCAAATCATGGTGATGCCGTTGTTGTAGAAATAAAAGTCTGAGCGCTTGTCGGGCGATACCAATGTGTCGTGGATAGCGGAGTTGACCCGATTGGCGTGCAAACCCAGGTATCGGCGAATGTTGCGCTCCAACAGCAGGTCGTCGTGCCGATTGAAGAGTTCGGCCACTTCGGTGACGGGGATTTTTCCGATCAGGACACGGCGGTAATTGAACTCTTCGATCACGGCCTTGCCGTCCAGGCGCAGACTGTCGTCCACACTTTTGCGCCGCTGGAGTACGCCCACGATGCTGTCGTGGTTGAAGTGCGACCAAGTGACCTGCTCAGGGGGGAAACCTGTTTGGTCAATGCGCAGTTGCGCATCTTGGCTCCAGCGGGCACCGTTGTTACACAAAACGATGCGCACGGTGGGGATGTAGCCATCACGTATGAGTGAGCGGATTTCTTCTACGCGCGGGCGGAGTTTGTCATTCAAAGCCAATTGCCGTGCCGGGTCGAACAGGCCTGCAACCGTGTGAATGGCTTTTTGCACCCCGTTTTCCGGGAAGTTGGACTCACCTGACAGGTCTTTGTGTTTGTATTTGCCTTGGAAAAGGGTGACTGTGAATTCACCGTCCTCTTCGTCACCCAAGTGCAGCCCGTCCACGCCCTCGTCTTGCCCGCCTTCTGTGATCAATTCGGCCGCGTCTTGCAACGGCATGTCGAGCATGGTGGCCATGCTCAACAATACAAAGGCCATGGAACGCTGCTTGGTTTCGTCCTGGCCTGCTGGCAACAAGTCGGGATAGTCGTTCAGGATGCCCGTCAGGCGCTGATCCACGATGCTTGCGTTGATATTCATGACAATTTCTCCAATTGCAAAAAGGCATTATTTTTCAGTACAAACTCAGCATTCAATCGTTGAGCTTTGCAGCTGTTGATCATTCCATTGATTTCCACAAGGCGACCCATCTGCTTTTCTTTGCTGGCTTGGGCGCGCAATTGACTGATTTTGACATCCAGCGCCTGGCACTGCCGCAGCGCTTCTCGCCGCTGTGCCGCCACTTCAGACGATGGGCTGGGCACAAACTGCCCCATGATGGCCACAGCTTGCCAGGCGCTGAGGGTGTCCATCCAGCTTTGCACCAGTGCATGCAGGTGCGTACGGGTTTGCTGCTGTAGCGGCAGTGCGGCCATGAACCCATTGTGCGCTGCGCTGGCCGACTCATGGGTCAACAAGGTTGCCATCAGCACGTCACCATCCAACACGGTTTTGTCGGCCTCTTGCTGCGCCCAGCGAATGTGCGCCATGGACATGGCCAAGGTGTCACCCGCATCCAGGATCAACAACACGGGATAAGGCACGGCGCGGTGCAGCAGCTCAGCCACGCGTTGCATTTGGCTGGTTGTGGCTTGGCGCAAGCTGATGGAGATCACGGCCAGCTCCAAATAGCTGCGCTGTGCGTCTTCAAAAGTGGGCACGCCTGCATTGCTGGGTTTGATGGCGGCCAACCATTGGACCTCTTGCACTTGGTCTTGAATCAGCTTGCGGTCGCTGGCGGTGATGGCGCTGTGTTCGGTCAGCAGCTTTTTGGGCACACGCTGCTGCACCCATGCAGAAGGCGGCAAGCTCAAGGCCGCAAACAAGTCATTGGCGTTCATGTTGGGGTGCTTGCTTGCGTGCCGGGCAAGACCACCAAATAGGCCAGCACCTCAAAGTCGTTCACACCCGCAAACTCGCCCTTCATGGCATGGGTGCCACCGGGCGTGAACAGGCTGGCCACAGCGCGTTCGGCAGACTTTCCCGCCACCGAAGCCACGGCAGCCGCCAACAACTGCTGGGCTTGGCGCATGTCTTCGCCTTGGCGCGTGGTTTTGTCCCAGGCCGCGCAGGCTTGGGCGTCGGGCAGTTCGCGGCCCAAGCTCAGGCGTTTGAGCCAGTCCAACATGCGCTTGGCTTGGGTGTAAGGCAGCACGACTTCACCGTCTTGCCCCACATGCACCAGGTAGTGCGGCGACAAAGGGTAACTGGGGTCAATGCCTTTTTGGGCGCTTGCGCCTTCGGCACGCAAGCAAAACAAAATGCCTGGGGCAATGTCGGCGTCGTGGTTGGTCACCACGGCAAAGCAGCCCAAGGGCAGGCTTTGCAGCTGGCCAGGGTGGGCTTTGCCAAATTCGGCCAGGTCGATGCGGAAGTCGGTCAACGTCAAGTCAGTGATGGCCACGCCACTGGACAAGTCTTCGAGGTCGATGACGGTTTCTTGCAGCTTGAGCAACTGATTGCGGCGATATTCGAGATCGTTCATCGGGTTGCCCGATTGCTGCTCGATGATGTTTTCCTCGCCCGTGGCTGATATGTCGAGCAGCACCATGCGGCCGCTGACGCGTTGCTCCAGGTTGATGTATTCGTCCAACGCCATGTTGGGCCAGAAATTGACCAGCTGAATGCGGCTGTTGATGGAGCCAATGCGATCAATACGGCCAAAGCGCTGGATGATGCGAACGGGGTTCCAGTGGATGTCGTAGTTGATCAGCCAGTCGCAGTCTTGCAGGTTTTGGCCTTCGCTGATGCAGTCGGTGGCGATGAGCAAGTCCAACTCGCCATCGGTGGCCAGCTCAGCAGGCCGCTCTTTGGACCGGGGCGAAAACGCTGTGAGGATGCTTGTGAGGTCGCGTTTGAGCTGGGGCAGCGTGGTCTGGTTGCGGCCCGCGCCCGTGACCAACGCAGTTTGCAGCCGAAAGTCGGTCTGTGCCCAATGGGCCAGTTGGTCGTACAGGTATTTGGCGGTGTCGGCAAAGGCCGTGAAGATGATGATTTTTCGGTTGCCGGGGTTGATGGGGTCGCGGCATTTGCCAGCGATCATCTCGCGCAATTTGTTGAGTTTGTCGTCCCGCGCCGCGCCCACTTGCTCGGCCGCAGCGCTGAGGATGGCCAAGCGGTTACGGTCTTCGGTCAGGTCGCTTTTCCAGCGCAACAGATCCATGTCACCAAGCAAAATTTTGACTTTGCGGCCAACCAGCAGGGCTTCAAAGCTGGGGTCTTCCATGTCCACATCGGCAATGTCCAACTCTTCAAACGACTCGCTCTGGGCTTCGATTTTGGCCAGGGTGGCTTCCACGTCTTGCAGCTGGCGGCGAACGGTGAGCGAAAAAGAAGACACCGAGCTTTCCATGCGCTTGAGTACGTTGACGCGCAAGAGGTGGATCAGGCTTTCTTCGCGGTCCGCCTGGCGGAACATGCTTTCGCCACCACGGATTTGCGTACTGTATTTGGCGTCGTAAGCTGCTTGCTTGTGCGGCAGCAGATAGCGCATAGGCGCATAGGCGGCCAAATTCAGGCGGCGGATTTCGAGGTTGATTTCACGAATGGATCGGAACTCGCCTGCGCTGTCCACATCGGCCTTGATGTTGATGGGGGCCAAGCGGTCTGGGAAACGGCCAGTCTCGCTGGTGCCGTAGTACTTTTCGATATGGCGGCGCGAACGGGCAATGGTCAGGTGATCCAACAGCGCAAAGTAATCAAAACCAAGCATGTCCACCAGTTGGCCGGGTGTTTTTTCTTCGGGCGGTAGGTCTAACCAGCGGTTGAATGATTTTTGAGCGCGGCGTGTGGTGCTTTCGATGCTGGAAATGCCGTGCTCAAACAGTGCAGTGTCATCACCTTCGGTGATGAAGGCGATCTGGTTTTTCAGGTCGTTGAGCCGGTTGTTGACCGGCGTGGCCGAAAGCATGAGCACGCGGGTTTTGACGCCTTCGCGAATGATCTTGCGCATGAGCCGGTCGTAGCGCGTTTCGCGGCCTTTATTGGCGGCTTTGTTGCGAAAGTTGTGTGACTCGTCGATGACCACCAGGTCGTAGTTGCCCCAGTTGACGTTGCTCAGGTCAATGTCGCCCGACAAGCCGGAATCCCGAGACAAATCGGTGTGGTTCAGCACGTCATAGTTCAGCCGGTCAGGGGCCAGCACATTGCGGCGGTCATTGGCTTTGTAGAGGGTCCAGTTGTCGCGCAAGCGCTTGGGGCACAACACCAGCACGCGGTCGTTGCGCAGCTCGTGGTACTTGATGATGGCCAGGGCTTCAAAGGTTTTACCCAGACCCACGCTGTCGGCAATGATGCAGCCGCCAAAGCGTTCGAGTTTGTCGATGGCACCCACCACACCATCGCGTTGAAATTTGTAGAGCTTGTTCCAGACGATGGTGTTGCGTATGCCCGTGGCCGATTTGACGATGCGTTCTTCGTCCAGGCCTTCGCCTTGGCTGGCAAACAGGTTTTGCAAGATCAGGTTGTATACGCTGGTGGCGTCGCGTGAAGTGCTGATGGTTTTGACAGCATCCAAAAAAGCGGTTTTTGCCTCGGGCTGGTCTTTCAAGCTGGCCCACTGCATATCAAACCATTGGCTGAGCATTTGGGCTTCTGCCGGCGTTTCAGATGCCTGGATAAGGCTGAGCGGGTTGCCAGGGGTAATGCCTAAGCCTTCGCTGCTGAAGGCAAACGACCCCAGCGCGGCTTGCAAGGCCTGGCCCTGAGCGTCGCGCATGACCACGGTGCCCTGTGGGATGGGGCCTAAAGAATGCCGAATGTCTGCTTTGTTTTGCACCCAATGGGCCAGTTGCCGCGCTAGCCAGGGAGCCTGAAGCTTGTTGCGCGCGGCTCGATCAGAAGCGGAGCCCAACAGGCCTAATGGAAGGCCGTCAATACCGGTTTTGGGATTGCCCGTGTCAGGCGGAATGACGAATCGTGCTTGGGACAACCGGGGTAAATCATTCAGCACTTCCGAAAACGCGAAAAGTGAGAAAGATGGCGATGCCATGTCCAACTGGTAATTGGCCTGCAATGAAGGCCGCAAGAAGTCCAGAACTCGGTCGGTTCCGGCATTACTGACAAATTTCATATGAGACCAAGAATGAGGACACTGCAACAAGATGACCCGCGTTGAATTCTCCGATGATAGGTTATTTGATTACTAAAGAATCGATCATTCACGGCAGTGTTCAGGACGAAACAACATTAGCCAAAGTCGGAAAGATTATCTTTTTTGAATTCTTTCGCACACCTGAACCGGGCATCAAATGAATGTGTATGCAAGTGTTGGATGGACCTGATCCGTTTTGTGCAGCGTTTACACCTTGGGCTAGACTTGATCATGGCCCTTGGGGTGAAAAAAATATTTTTGTCTTGCGCCCCGTTTACCGTTTGCGTGTGTTTATCGCGTCTGTAAGTCGCCACGCATACCTGAAGTTACCAGCAGCAAATACCTAAGCAACCAAACTTACATCTGATCAATGGCCGTATTCACCAACGGCGCTTCGCCCGGCTTGTCCGACAATGAAAACCGGTCTTCGGTGCGGGTGTAAAAACTCGCGCCAAATCGGGCCACCGGCTTGTAATCGCGCAGGTTGACGCGCCAGGCTTCGGTGTCGATCAGGCCCTCGCGGGCGGCCAGCCACTGGATGCGGCCAATGAAGACGTAGCGGCTGGGGGTTTCGAGCTTTTCGTGCAGCACGCACTCAAACGCAATGGGCGCTTCCTGGATGCGCGGGGGGGCCACGGTGTGCGAGGGCACGGGCGTCAGGCCCACGGCGGTCAGCTCGCTCACGTCCGAAGGCATGGACTCGCCACAGTGGTGCATTTTTTGCGCCATGGGTTCGTCGGACATGTGCACCACAAACTGGCCGTTGTGCAGGATATTGGCGGCCGTGTCTTTGAGGCGGCCGTCTTGCAGGCGGTTGATGCTGATCATCAGGATGGGCGGGTCTTCGCCGATCATGTTGAACATCGAAAACGGCGCGGCATTGATCACCCCGTTGGCCCCGAGCGTGGTCACCAGGGCGATGGGCCGGGGCACGATCAGGCTGGCCATGAGCTTGTAGCGCTGGTAGCTGCTGATCTGGTCAAAGTCGACTTCGGTCATGAAGGGGTTCCACGGGGTGGGGGTTGAGGGAAATGACAACGAAAAAACGGCAGCACCCAGTCTAGCCCTCACTGGATGCCGCCGCCGGTGGGTGGCGTGAAAACCTTGGCTGACGCTCAGGCGATCACTTCGACCTTGGCACGTTTGGCCACCGCGCTCCAGGTGGTGATTTGTGACTGGATGAGCTTGACGAAATCGTCGCCCACCACAGGGGTCTTGCGGGCCAGGGTTTGCACCTCTTCGAGCCGTGCCACCACATCGGGTTTGGCCAAGATTTCAGGGATGAGCGCGGTCAGGCGCTGCGCAATCGGGGCGGGCAAATTCTTGGGCGCAGACAGGCCCAGCCACTGAGAGCCGGTGAGCGAGCCATAGCCCAACTCGGCAAAGGTGGGGATGTTGGGGAAGGCCGCCATGCGTGTGGGTGTGGACACGGCCAAGGCGCGCAATGAACCGGCCTTGAGCTGGTTGACGTTGGTGGTGACGGGGTCAAACACGCTGTCGATCTGGCCGCCCAGCAGGTCTTGCATGGCCGGGGCACTGCCTTGGTAGGGCACATGGTCATGCTCACTGGCCTGGCCTTCGATTTTGAGCAACTCGCCATACAGGTGGTTGGCCGAGCCGATGCCCGAGGTGCCAAAGCGTGTCGGTTTGGTTTTGGCGGCGTTCACATACTGCGCCAGCGTTTGGTAAGGCGACTGGGCCCGCACCAGCAGCAGCATGGGCGCTTCGACCAGCATGCCCATGTGGGTGAAATCGTTGACTGGATCAAAGGGCATGGTGCGACGCGTGGCGGTGGCATAAATGTGCACCGAGGCGTGGCTGACCAGCAGGGTGTAGCCATCGGCGGCTTGGCGCGACGCGTATTCGGTGCCGATCAAACCGCCAGCGCCTGCGCGGTTGTCCACCACCACGGTTTGCGACAAGGCGCTCGAGAGGTGCGGCGCCATCATGCGCGCCACGGTGTCCACCAGGCCACCGGGCGGGTATTGGCAGATCAAGCGGATGGGGCCTTTGCTGGGCCAGGCAGAAGACTGGGCGTGGACCCACGGGGCGGCCAATGTGGCGGCACCCGCTGCCAATAAATCACGACGTTTCATGGGAATTCCTTGAGTGGAGAGGTTCGAATACAAACAAAGGGCACGGCGTGCCTTTTTTGTTCCGAGTCTCACTAGCAGGAGATGTGCCCGTTTCTTTAAAATGCCCGGCCAAGCAGGCGCACGGCCTGCTGGTGATGGCGGCGGTCGTGCTATGCGGCGCTGTTGTGCTCTGAGGGGCTGTTCGCCACGAGGGCGTTGTGCCCACAAAGATGGGCTCTGCTTTTGTCCAATCCTGTTTTGGTGCGCAACAGGCACCCTTTTGGACGGGACCCATGCACGCCCCCAGTGCAGGCCAGGTGGGGGGGGCTTAAGAGAACACGACCTTGGCTTGGCCCAGCATGGCGTGCAGCAACACGTTGCAGCCCGCTTCGATGTGCTCGGGCTTGGCGTCTTCGATTTCGTTGTGGCTGATGCCGTCTTTGCAGGGAATAAAAATCATGCCGCTTGGGGCCAGACGGGCAGTGTAGATGGCATCGTGCCCGGCACCCGAGACCACCGGCATTTGGCTGTAACCCAGCTGCTTCGCAGCGGCAGACACCGCCTCCACACACGCCGGATGGAAAGGTTGCGCCGGGAAACTCGACACCAGCGTCAGCTCGATGCGCAGGCCTGTGCTGCCCTGCAAACTTTGAGCCAAGGCTTTGATTTCATCGGCCATGGCCTCCACCCCGGCGTCGGTGTTGTTGCGCAGGTCGATGCTGAACTTGACCCGCCCCGGAATCACGTTGCGGCTGTTGGGGTGCACATGCACCATGCCCACCGTGCCTCTGGCGTGCGGTGCGTACTTGTGGGCCGTGCTGACGACAGCTTGCATCAAGTGCGTGGCCACTTGCAGGGCATCTTGGCGCAGGGCCATGGGGGTGGGGCCCGCATGGGCCTCCATGCCTGTGACGATGCAGTCAAACCATCGAATGCCCAAAGAACCGCTGACCACGCCAATGGTCACGCCCGCGTCTTCGAGCACTGGGCCTTGCTCGATGTGGGTCTCGAAGTACGCCCCGATGGGGTGCTGCCCCGGCACCTCGGTGCCGACATAGCCAATCCGCTGCAACTCTTCCAACACGGTTTTGCCTTCTTGGTCTTGGGCTTGGTAGGCGTGCTCCAGCGAAAACGCGCCTGCAAAAACGCCCGAGCCCATCATCACCGGCACAAAGCGGGAGCCCTCCTCGTTGGTCCAAAAGGCCACCTCGATGGGGGCCTCGGTTTCAATGCCGTGGTCGTTCAGGCAGCGCACCACCTCCAGTCCAGCCAGCACGCCGTAGTTGCCGTCGAACTTGCCCCCTGTGGGTTGGGTGTCGATGTGGCTGCCGGTCATGATGGGCGGCAAGTCGGGCTGCCGCCCTGCTCTTCGCATGAAGACGTTACCGATTTGATCGACCGTGACCGTCATGCCCGCTTCGCGTGCCCAAGACGTGACCAGGTCACGGCCTTGGCGGTCCAGTTCGGTCAAGGCCAGGCGACAGACACCGCCTTTTTCGGTGCCACCGATTTGGGCCAGCGTCATCAGCGATTGCCACAAACGGTTGGCGTCGATGCGCAAGGAAGACAAATGTTCGGGATTGAAATTCATGTTTCGATCTTCAGAGGTGTTCATTCGGGGCTGTCCCGGTAGGCTTGAAAGACATCGCGCAATTGCCTTCGAGGGGCGGTGGGTGCCGTCAGGGACTGCTCCAATTCGTTGAGGTGTTTGCGCATTTCAGCGCCTGCCGATGCAGGATTTTTTTGCAGGGCCGCAATCAAGTCGACATGGCGGTGGGCCACACACACTTGCCCCCCCTGGCGTTTGAAGCGGGACATCAGCAAAGAGGTGGTGGGCAGCAAGCCATTGAGCCAACGGGTCAAAACCGGGTTGCCGTGCATGTGCGCCATGGCTTGGTGAAATTCACCCGAAAGACGAATGGCCAACGCATGCTCGCCTTGGCGATCGGCCTCGGTTTCCATGGTGGCCAAATGCTGCAAGGTCTGCAATTGCTCCGCGCTCAGTCGCCCAGCCAGTTGCCTGGCCACTTCGCACTCCACCACCCTGCGGGCATCAAAAACACTGCCCGCATCTTCCAGGCTGGGGATGGGCACGCGTGCACCGCGGTTGTGCAGCAGTTCGATGACTTGCTCTTGCGCGAGGCGTTGCAGGGCCTGGCGCACCAAGGTGCGAGAGACATTGAACTGCTCGGCCAGTTCTTGCTCTCGCAAGCGCTCGCCCGGGGACAGTCGGCGCTCCAAAACGGCCTGATAAATCGCCTCATAGACCCGATCAGCACCTGTGCTTGGGACCACTGCACGCGCCTGAGCAGCGCTGGACAGCACAGGAGCAGCCTCCAAGCCTGTCAAGGTCTGGTCAAGCTTGTCAGGCTTGGTTTTTCGTGGCGGCCGCACGCCCATTCGACGTTCATCTGTCATGATGGCTTCCTGATAACCGAGTCATTTCATGAACACTGAACAACCTATTGGCACCCTGGCTTGTCAGCCCCTGAGCGCACCAGATTTCTCGCCCTACGGCGAGGTGTTGAATTTGTTTGCACCGGCCCAACAGGCCATCAACCAAGGCACCAGCGGGCGACTCAATTTGCCCGCTGGCCTGGACTTGGCGGGCGATCAGGGCCAAGCGGTGTTGGCGGTGTTCCATGCGCTGGCGCAAAACCCTGAGGGCCCTTGCCACATGTTGGAACGACACCAACGCGGCAGCCAGACCTTTGTGCCTTTGACAGGTGCGCGCTGTCGTTTGCTGGTGGCCTTGGGTCAAGACCTGCCCGACCTGCGCACACTGCGGTGCTTTGAGGTCACGGGTCAGCAAGGCTTCACCCTGCACAAAGGCACTTGGCATCACCCCCTGATGGCCTTGGACAACGGCGCCTACTTGGTGCTGGAGCGTCAAGGTTCGACCGAAGATTGCGAGATTCATTCGCTGCCTGTGAGCGTGCGCCTGAGTCCTCTTTGAAGCCGCTCGCATGGGATGACCCTGCGGGTTTCAGGACCAGGCACGGTGGATGTGTTCTGCCAATCGGACCAGACTGCGGTCTGAACCCTCTGGCCCCACCAAAGAGATTCCCAAGGGCGCGCCCTGATGGCTGGCCAGAGGCAAGCTCACCTGCGGCAAGCCGGCCATGCCCGACACACACAGCAAGCTGGTGGCCCGGTTTCGGTAGTCTTCCAGTTCGGCATCGGTCTGACGGATCCAGGGGGCCACATCGGGCATGGTGGGCATCAAGAGCACGCCGTCGGTGCCCAAGATGTGTTGCATGTGCGTGCGCCAGTTTTCGCGAAAAGCCCTCGCCTTGGCCACTTGCTCGTCGGTGACTTGGGACGACCAGTCAAAACGCTGGGCCACCGCAGCACCCAGCACCGGCTGAAACCGCTGAAGAAAACCACCATGCACATCCCAAGCCTCGCGCCCCTGAATGGCGCGGAAATGCCAATACATGGTGTCCATGTCTGCGTTCATGACACGAACCGGTTTGGCCTTGCCCAAACACTGCTCTATTTTTTGACGCACCGGCTTGAGGGCTTTGAGGGCACCGGGTGTGGCCAGCGCCCACATGTCGGTCGGGGCCAGCAAGCGGATTTGATCGGGCAGGGGCTGCGCATCCTGGCCCAACAAGACATTCGCCACGCGGGCAAAGGTGGGCACATCGCGGGCAAACCAGCCGCAGGTATCGAGGCTGGGCGACAAGGCCATGGTGTCTTGCAAACTGATGCGGCCCTGGCTGGGCCGCATGCCCACCAAACCACAATGGTTGGCAGGGGCCCGCACCGAGCCGCCCGTGTCCGAGCCCAAAGCGAAATCACACATACGGTTGGACACGGCAGACGCCGAGCCCGAAGACGACCCGCCGCTGATGCGTTCGGCCACCGCGCCGTTGATGGGCGCGCCGTAATGCGCGTTTTGACCGTTCATGGAAAACGCCAACTCGTCGGTGACGGTTTTGCCCACAAAGCGGGCACCCGCGTCGAGCAAGCTTTGCACCACCGGGGCCGTGCGTTCCTGAACGCCCCACAGGGCCATCAGCACAGGTTGGCCGCCGCTGGTGGGGTAACCCTTGACGTGGTAGATGTCCTTGGCCGCAAAGCTCAGACCTGACAAAGGACCCGTGGCGGCGTGGGCCACGGGCTTGGCGGGGTATGGCATGAAGGCGTGGGCTTTGTCCCACAGGACGTCGGTGTGTCGGCTCATGTTCAACTCACTTTGAAAAAATGATCAGACCCCATTGATCAGGCTGCTTGCTGAGAATTGGGCTGAGACTGGGCCAGCAAGCAGCGCACACTGTGGCCATCGGCCAACCAAGTGACTTCGGGGCGTGTGGCCGAGCACTCAGGCACCGCCACCTTGCAACGGCTGGCAAAGGCGCAGCCCTGTGGCAGATTCGTCAAATCAGGGGGTGAGCCGGCAATGGTTTCCAGACGCTGGCCTTTGGCCAATGCCCCGTCTGCGCGGCTTTGCAGCAACGCACGGGTGTAGGGGTGCCGGGGCTCGCGCATCAAGGTGCGGGCGGGCCCCTCCTCCACAATGCGGCCGGCATACATCACGGCAATCCGATCGGCCACCTCCACAGCGGCACCGATGTCGTGGGTGACAAAAATCACCGACAAACCCATTTCTTTTTGCAGCTCTCGCAAAAGCAGCAGGATCTGGATTTGGACGGTCGCGTCCAATGCGGTGGTGGGTTCATCGGCCAACAGCAACTGGGGTTGGCAAGCCAAGGCCAAGGCAATCATGGCGCGCTGGCGCATACCGCCTGACATCTCATGCGGATAAGCCTGCAAACGACGCTCTGGGCTCGGGATGCGCACCCGCTCAAACAAGGCCAAGGCCCGCTGCCGGGCCGTTTCCTCGCTCACATCTTCGTGGCGGCGAATGGTTTCGATGATTTGCTGGCCCAGGCTGTAAACCGGGTCCAGCGCCAGCAAGGGCTCCTGAAAAATCATGGACGCCACGCGTCCACGGAAGCGGCTGAGATGGTCCTGCGACAGCGTGAGCACGTCCTGATCGCCCACCCGGATTTGCCCTGTGATTTGGGTTTTCTTTTCGGCATGCAAACGCAGCAAGGTGCGCAAGGTCACGCTTTTGCCAGATCCTGACTCGCCAATCAGGGCGACCACTTCGCCGCGCTGCACGCGCAAGTCCACGCCCGAGACGGCCTGCACGGGTTTTTTGCCGCCGGTGAAGGTGACATGCAACTGACGGATGTCCACAAATGCGGGTGTTGGCGTCTCCGGTTTCATGCCGCGACCTCCATGGGTTTGACCACGCTCATCCCAGAAGGTGCCCCAGAGTGCGCTGCGCCGGCCACATGCATCCAGCAGGCGACCTGTTGGCCATGTTGGGCTTGGGCCAACTCCGGCATCTTGTCGCTGCAAATGGCTTGGGCGTGCACACAGCGGGTGTGAAAACGACAGCCGCTGGGCGGGTTGATGGGGTTGGGCGGGTCACCGGCCAACGGCGGCTTTTCGGTGCGCCTGTCAGGGTCCAGTGTCGGGATGGACGAGAGCAAGGCTTGGGTGTAGGGGTGCGCGGCATGCTTGAACAGGGTTTCACTGTCCCCCACTTCCACCACTTGGCCCAGGTACATCACCATGACCCGGTCGCTCATGTAGCGCACCACATTCAGGTCATGGCTGATGAAGATGTAGGTCAGACCAAATGCTTCTTTCAAGTCAAGCAAGAGGTTCAGCACCTGGGCTTCCACGGACTTGTCCAGGGCAGAAACCGCCTCGTCAAGGATGATCAAACGCGACTGCAAAGCCAAAGCCCGGGCAATGTTGACGCGCTGCCTTTGCCCGCCTGACAACTCATGGGGATAGCGCTCAGCAAAGCGCTGCGGTGCCAAGCCCACCCGTTCGAGCAAGTCACGCGCCCGGTCTATGGCCTCGCGCTCGGGCAGTCCGTGCACCATGGGGGCAAATGCGATCGAATCTTCCATGGTCAAGCGTGGATTCAAGGACGCGTAGCTGTCCTGAAACACCATTTGGGCCTGGCGGCGATAGTCCTTCAGAGGCAGCGACTTGCTGCCCACCGTCTGGCCATCGAACACCAGTTCGCCCTGGTCGGGCGTGATCAGCTGCATGAGCAAACGCGCCGTGGTCGACTTGCCGCAACCGGACTCGCCCACCACGCCCAAGGTCTCGCCCTTGAACACATCAAAGCTGACCCCATCCACGGCGCGTACCATGCCAGTGCTGCGGCCCAACAAGTCTTTCTTGAGCGGAAAGTGCTTGACCAAGCCACGCACCGAGAGCATCGGCTGGCTGGATCCACCCGCCTCATCATTGGCCATTGTCATTCGGACCTCACTGTTTGATTTCCATGGCCGAGCGCAAGCCGTCGGCCAGAAGGTTGAAAGCAATCGATGTCATGAAAATCATCGCCCCAGGCAAGGCTGCAATCCAGGGTTGCGTGTAAATGGCGGTGCGCAAAGTGTTGAGCATCAAGCCCCACTCTGGCTCGGGGGGTTTGACCCCCAGGCCCAAAAAGCTCAGACCCGAGGCCAAGATCATGGACACCGCAATCAAACTCGTGGCGTACACAAAAATCGGCCCCAGCACATTGCCCAGCACATGCACCCGCACGATGGTGAAAGCGGATGCGCCCGAGGCCCTGGCCGCCTCGACAAAATCACGCCCTCGAATCTGCGTCGTCACGCTTTCGGCCACACGCGCCAAAGGCGGGATGAACACAATCGTCAAGGAAATCAGGGAGTTGGTGATGCCCGCGCCCAAAGCGCCCGACAAGGCGATGGCCAACAAGACCGAAGGAAAGGCATAAAAAACGTCGATGGTACGCATCATCACGCTGTTGACCCAGCCACCCATGTAACCTGCGGTGATGCCAATCAAGGAGCCGATGACAAAGGCACAAATGACGGGGGTGATGCCCATGAACAAAGACAGCCTGGCACCGACCATCAAGCGGCTGAGCATGTCGCGGCCCAACTCGTCGGTGCCCAAGGGGTGGCCTTCAAAGCCAATCGGCTTGAGGCGTTTGAGCATGGACGACTGGTAAGGGTCCATGGGCGCCAGCCACGGCCCTAAAACAGCCAGCACCATCAAAAACAGCACCACCAAAGCAGCCCCCACGGCCACTTTGTCGCGCAAAAACCGACGCCCCACGGTTTCCCAATAACCGGCAGAGCGCTCATACACCAGCGGTAGCACCGGGCTGGCGGCCGCATTCAATGAAGTCATGTCAATTCCTTGAGGTCGGGATCAAGCGCGTGCAATGCGAGGGTCCAGCAAGGTCTGGATCACATCCACGATGAGGTTGAGCACCACAAAAAACATGGCCAGCACCAAGATCGTGCCTTGCAGCAAGGGCAAGTCGCGCTGGAAGATGGCCGAGTTGAGTAAAAAGCCTGTGCCAGGCCAGGAGAACACCGTCTCGATCAGGATCGACCCGCCGAGCAAGTAACCCAATTGCAAGCCCATCACCGCCAGGGCCGTGGGGGCGGCATTTTTGACCACATGCCAAAAAATACCCAGATTGGTCAAGCCCTTGGCGCGCAAACCCACAATGAACTCTTGCGCCAGGATGTCGGCCACCAAGGCCCGCACCGTGCGCGCAATGATGCCCATCGGAATCACGCTCATGGTGATGGCGGGCAAGAGCATGTGCTTGACGTGCTCCCAGTCCCAAACCCACTGGCTGGATCCCCCCGGCCCAGCACCACCGGGCGGCAGCCACATCAGGATCGACGAAAACACAATCACCAAGACCATGCCCAGCCAGTAGTGCGGGACGCTGACGCCCAGCACAGACAGCAAAGAGGCGCACTTGTCCAGCCAAGAGTTCTGGAAATACCCGGCCACAAACCCAAACAAACAGCCCAACACAAAGCCGATCAGGGTGGCCAGCATGGCCAGTCGCAAGGTGTTGCCCACGGCGGTCATGACCTCGGCCGCCACCGGGCGGTTGCTGGCAATCGATGTGCCCAGATCGCCCTGCAGGGCACGCCAGACCCAGGTCACAAATTGCTCGGGATACGAGCGGTTGAACCCGTACAACTCGATCAGCTGGGCCTGCAAATCGGCCGATGCGTCAGGCGGCAAAATCGACACCAGAGGATCACCGGGTGCCAAGTGCACCAATGCAAAGCAAACCAGCGCCACCCCCAGCATGATGGGCAGGGAATAAATCAGACGCCGCAACAAAAAGCCGAGCATGCCAGCACTCCAAAACTGCAATTAAAAAGTGAGCAATCAGGCCGTTCACAACCTGACTGCACACCCAGCGGTGTGGGCCCAATGGGCCCACACCTGGACCATCAATCCATCGACACGGGCGCCAAATCGACAAACCAGCTGCGGGGTTGCACAAAACCCTTGACCTTCGCGCTCATGGCACGGGGTCCCACGTCATGGGCAATCCAGACGAAAGGTGCTTCTTCGACAATGCGGGCGTGCAATTTGGCCAGCGCTTCGTCGCGTTTTTTGTCATCAAACTGCGTGCGGGCATCCGCATTGAGCTTTTCAAACTCGGGGTTGCCAAAGTAACCCCAGTTGTTGGACACCGGTGGGAAGGTGCCCATGCTGGTGAAGCGCACCATGCCAAAGAAGGGGTCCATGGCGGAGTAACTCACGTTGATGGCGTCCGCACCATTGGCCGTAGGGTCTTTGGCCCCACGACGCCAGTTGGTGAACAAGGTATTCCACTCGATCACGTCAAACTGGACATCAAAGAAGCACTGCTTGAGCGACTGCTGAACAAACTCATTCATGGGCAAGGGCTGCATCTGGCCTGAGCCCGATGCCGAAATTTGCACCTTGACCTTAAGAGGTTTGGCCGCGCTGTGACCGGCTTGGGTCATCAAGGCCTTGGCCGCGTTCACGTCGTACTTGATGTCAAATTTGGGGTTGCCCCACCAAGGGTGACCCGGAGGCACCGTGCCTTTGGGGGCTGCCATCATGCCGCCCAGCAGGGTTTTCAGGCCCTCGCGGTCCACGCACAGGTTAGCCGCATGGCGCACCCGCTTGTCCAACCAAGGCGAGCCTTCGGCAAACGACAACTGCCAAGGCCAGACATGGGGCTGGGCATTGCTTTCAATCTTGAAGCCGCGCTGGCGAATTTGCGGCATGGCGTCGGGGGCGGGGGCCTCGATCCAGTCGACCTGGCCACCGAGCAAAGCGGCGGTGCGGGCATTGGCCTCAGGCATGGGGACGAGGACCACACGGTCGACCTTGGGCATGCGCTTGGCGTCCCAATAGGTTTTGTTGGCCACCATTTCCAGGCGCTCACGCGGCACAAATCGGGCCATTTTGAAGGGGCCAGAGCCGGAGGCATCTGCGGCAAAGGCGGTCCAGGCGGCCTTAGATTTGTCTGCGGGTGTAGCGCCTGCAGCGGCATCAAATTTCTTTTGCCAATGCGCAGGCGAGGCAATGAACAAATTGGTCAGGTTGATGGGCAAAAACGCATCGGGTTCGCTGGTGGTCAACTCCACTGTCAGCTCGTCAATTTTGCGAGCGCTGCGCAGTGTGGGCATGCGCGAAGCGGTCACGCCCACCTGGCTGGCATCGAAATGCACCGCGTCTTTGTCGAGCACCTTGCGCACGTTCCAAACAATGGCATCAGCGTTCACTGCCGATCCGTCATGGAACTTGATGCCGGGGCGCAGCTTGAAAGTCCATTTGGTTTTGTCGCTCGCCCCCACCGTCCATGAAGTGGCCAAGCCGGGTCCTACCACACTGGGGGCATCGGCTTTGGACAAGTCCCAGTGGGTCAAGGCGTCGTACATCGGGATGCCGGTGAACCGGTTGCCCTCAAAGCCCTGGTCAGGCTGCCCCAGGGTTCGTGGAATGTCCGCCGCCGTCATGGCAATGCGCAAGACTTTCTCTTGCGCCTGAGCGGCCATGGAGATGGCGCTGAGCCCCATCCCGACAGCCATGGTGAACGCCCAGGATGTGGGCAAACGAGGGGAAAGGATAGACCGCTTCATCATCAAGACTCCAGTAAAAGTGCGTTGAAAAAATGTGCACCAGACCCAGGCAACCAACAGATCGGTGTCGTAAGCTAACATAAGCTTCAAAAGTCTGGCAAGCATTTTTTGTATGCAATCGTCATGCCCGTTATGGTTCTCAAATCATCCGTCTGTCGATAGAAGTCAAGGCTTAAAGGCGTCAATTTAGCCCTGAAAAATAGGCACAAAAATGGTGTTTTCTGGCACCATTCTGGTTTGCACCTATGGAGTCTCACCCCAATTTGGTGTTTTCTTTGTATGCAATAAATCCCACTTCCACATTCAGATTGCAGCACCATGAACGCAGCCCCGAACCTGATTTGAAGTCGACGGCACACACACTGAAAAGGAACACCCCGCATGGACTCCACCGCACAGCGCCGCTATTTGCTGATCAACCCCAACACCAACCCGCTGACCACACAGCGGCTGCAGGAGGTTTTGCAGCCCCAAGTGCCCTCGGGTGTACAGCTGCTGGTTCAGACCGCCCGATTTGGCGCCCCCTACATCGCCTGCGAAGCCAGCCATGCGGTGGCGGCCCATGCGTGTCTGGATGTGTGGACCACGCACCGGGGTACGCCAGAACAGCCGCTGGACGGCGTGCTGATTGGCTGCTTTGGCGACCCGGGTTTGTTCGCGCTGCGTGAGGTCAGTGGCTACCCGGTGACGGGTCTGGCCGAGGCCTCTTTCATCCGGGCCGCTGCGCTGGGGCCCTTTGCCATCGTGACCGGGGGCGAGCGCTGGAAGCCCATGCTGCAGCGTCTGGCCAAGGGATTGGGATATGGCGCACAACTGCGACACATCGAAACCGTGGCCCCCACCGGCGCAGCGCTGCAAGCCGACCCGGACATGGCCATTCAATGTCTCAGCCAAGCTTGCCAAAACGCAGCGCAGCACGGTGTGGCCAGCATCATTTTGGGCGGTGCGGGTCTGGCCGGTTACGCCCGGCTGCTGCAAGCCCACTGCGCCCTGCCCTTGATCGACAGCGCCCAGGCCGGCTGGGAGGTCTTGCTGCAACAACAGGCTCCCGCTGCGCCGACAGCCGACGATGGTTTTTATGCCCCCTGGGTGGGGCTGCCCCCAGCCTTCTCAGAGGTGCCGGCCAAGGGCCATGACTGAGCCAACCCGGCACAATCCCTCCTTTCGAATTCTTTCGCGCTCTAAAGCGCGCATCGCATGAGTGTGCTGTCAAGTGTTGGAGGGGCCTCGCCTGTTTTTGTGCATGGCATGGTCTTGGGCTTGGGTCTGATCGTGGCCATTGGGGCGCAAAACGCTTTTGTTTTGCGCCAAGGTCTGCGCCGAGAGCATGTGGGCAGCGTGGTGGCGTTTTGTGCACTGGCCGACGCGCTGCTGATCGCGGCGGGCGTGCTGGGCATGGCGCAAGCCCTGGGCGATCGGCCTGCGCTGGCACGGGCTTTGGCTTTGGGCGGGGCGGCGTTTTTGGCCGTGTATGGCTGGCGGGCACTGCAGCGGGCGCGCCAGGCCAACGCACTGGATGTGACGAACACGGGCCAGGGCCTGAGCCGAGGAGCGGCGCTGGCGCAAGCGGCGGCCTTTACCTTGCTCAACCCGCATGTGTATTTGGACACGGTGCTCTTGGTGGGCAGCATTGGCGCGCAGCAGCCCGCGCCCCTGCAGGGCTGGTTTGCGGCCGGGGCCAGTGCGGCCAGTCTGATGTGGTTCAGCGCCCTGGGCTTTGGGGCGCGCTGGCTGGCCCCCTGGTTTGCAAGGCCGCGCGCCTGGCAGGTTCTGGACGTGTTGATCGGCGTGACCATGTGGGTGCTGTCGCTCTTGTTGATGCGCCACGCCATCGCTGGACCCTGATGTCTTTCAAACTGATGGAAATAAAAAATTTGACTTTTATTTCATTTGGAAATATAATGTGAACTTGTTCTGCAACACCCGCATGAACAAACGCAGATGGCTCACAAGGCGTCTGCATTGGCATCGATTGACTTCGAACACCGTTTCCTGTTGAGCTGCAGGCTTCGGCATTTTTCTCACAGCTCTGAGCAAGCCCCTGGATGGTTTGCGACTCGATTGATTTTGATTTCCCCGATTACCACCCGCACGGGCTCCACGGTCGCTTCGCCCTCGACACACCCTTTTTGCACCGGCCTTGACCGAACAACAGCTGCCACGGCTTTGCGTCAGGCCCGCCCTGCTCTGCAAGGGCTGGACCTGACGTCCGCCCTGCACCGCACGGCTTGTGCTTTCACCCAACATGCTGCGCGCCGCGTCCTCGACACCACGCGCGACTGGCTGCAAAACAGCCCCAGCCCCGAACAAATGCGCTAAAGCCTCACGGCCCGTGGCGCGTTTTCCTGCGGCTTCCTGGCCTTGGTCAGGCATCCGCTTTTCCCTGCCTGTCGGCTTCGTTTTGAAGCTGCCAAGCCACCTCTCTGAAAGGCTCAAACATGAGCAGCAAAATTTACGTGGGCAATTTGCCCTACACCATCGACGACGCCAGCTTGCGTCAGAACTTCTCTGAATTTGGCGGCGTTCTGTCGGCCAAAGTCATGATGGACCGCGACACCGGACGCTCCAAAGGTTTTGCCTTTGTCGAGATGTCCAGCGCCGAAGAAGCCCAAGCCGCCATCACGGGCCTGAACGGCATGTCGGTCAGCGGCCGATCCATCGTGGTGAACATCTCCAAGCCCAAAGAGCCGACCACCGGCTATGGCAGCGGTTACCGCGACACGCGCAACTGATCTCCATCAGTCGCCCACAAAAAAGCCACCTCGCGGTGGCTTTTTTGTGGGCTGACCCGTCCTGCCAGAGCTTCACTTGCGTGGGCGGTTGAACCAGTTGGCCAGCATGAACAGGCAGAAAACCGCGAACATGATGATGAGAATGTGTTTGATTTCCATGGTGAGTCCTTGGGTGGTGGGTCGAGGTGAGGGGTTGAAAGGTAATTGATTATGCAGAGTTGTTTTGGGGCCGCACCGCTGAGCGCATCAAAGGTCCCATCGCCCACAAGGTCAGCGCCAGCAACAAGATTTCGATCAGGTACACCGCCGAATAACCCATGACCGGGCTGCTGACCATGGCCACGGTGTCGCGCACGATGCCGCCCAGCGCCATGCCCACACCAGCGGCCGTGGCTTGAACAGCGCCCCAAGCACCCATGGCCAAGCCGATCTGACCGGGTGGCGCCAACTGCATGCTGGCCGTCAGGGTGCCATGTGCGAACAAGCCGCCACCCAAGCCAATCAAGAAGATCCCCAAGACAAAGACTGCAGGCGATGCCAGCGGAGCCGAAGCCATCACCGCCGCAAAAGCCGGCAAGCCGATCCAAGTGCCCCAGCCGGACATGCGGTAGGCGTCGCCCCCCCGTCCCAGCACGCGTGAAGCCCAAGCAAAGCCCAGCAAACCGCCCAAGGCCAAAGTAGCCGACAGCAAGGTGGTGCTGGACACGCTCATGTGCAAAATCTCACCGCCATAAGGTTCAAGCAACACGTCTTCCATGGTGAAGGCCATGGTGCCCAGGCCCACAGCGAGCAAGCGCCGAACGGTGTTGGGGCCTTGGCAAAACAGTTGCCAGGCTTGCGCAAAGCTGTGTTCTATGGGCGTGCCGGGCTTGCGCAATCGGCTGCGCGGCTCTTGCTTCCACAGCGCAATCACATTGAGCACCAGTGTGGTCACAGCCACGGCCTGCACCACGCGAATGAGTTGACCAGGGCTGTAGTCGTGCAGCAAATAGCCCAACATCAAGGCGCTGCCAATCATGCCGATCAGCTGCATGACATACATGAGGCCCACCACTTGGGGTTGACGCTCTGGCGGGGCCAAGTCGGTGGCCAGCGCCAGACCGGCGGTTTGTACGGTGTGCATGCCCAGGCCCACCAACAAGAAGGCCCCGGCAGCCCCTACTTGCCCCACCCACGCCGGGGCCTGGCTGGACTGTCCAGCACCGGCCAGGACCAGCAGTGCAAAAGGCATGATGGAGAACCCACCAAATTGCAGCAAGCTGCCCATCCAGATGTAGGGGACGCGCCGCCATCCCAGCTGGGAGCGGTGGTTGTCAGAGCGAAAACCAATGAGCGCGCGCAGCGGCGCAATGAGCAGTGGCAGCGCCACCATGAAGGACACCAGCGTGGCCGAGACTTTGAGCTCCACGATCATCACGCGGTTGAGGGTGCCCACAAGCATGACCATGGCCATGCCCACAGAAATTTGAAACAGCGACAGACGCAGCAAACGCGACAGTGGCAAATCCTCACTGGCGGCGTCGGCAAAAGGCAAAAAGCGTGGCCCCAAATTGGCCAGCGATTGCGTCCACGATGTGTTGGTTTTGTTCATAAAGGAAGGACCAGGCGCTCTCGCGCCTGGCCTTTCGGCGGGGCAAGCCCCTTACTTTTTCGCCGCAGCATCCGCCGGAGCGGTTGCAACGACTTTGGCGCCGCCATTGAGGAAGCTCTTCACCCACGTGGTGTTCAAGGTCAAAGCCAAGTGCACGCTGAAGGACGCGACGGCCACAGCAGCAATGAACACTGGAATGCCTACAGAAGGTTTCACCACCAACCACATTTTCGAATAGATCATGAGTTGTCCCCTTTACTTGAGCCAGGGTGAATAGATGTAGGCCAACAGGTGAGCAAATGCGGCAATCATGCCGAAAATCTGCGTACCCTGGATGAGATTGCGGTGAATCTCTTCCGATTCGGCCTGGGTCAGTCCCGTTGGCCAGACTTTGTCTGAGTTAGACATAGTTTTCTCCTTGCAGAAGACGTGCACGGCCCGCACGAGGGCTATTCTTGGCCACCACGGCCAGGAATGGGGTTGCCTTGAAAAAAGGTTCAAGGTTGTTCATCTCAAGCCCGCCTTGGCATGCGAAAGGGCAGCATGGCTTGAACCACCGGTGACACCAAACGTGGCACCGACAGGGTTTCGTGAAAGGCGAGCAAGGGCTCGCCCGCATAATCAAATTGCAGCAAAGCACGCTGGTAAAACGGCGTATCTTCCAGTTGTTCTTGCACCTGCACAGGCTTTGCACTGCGCATGCGGCGGTCGATGCGCCAGCCGGTCTTGGACAGGCGTTGCGCCGGGGGCGTGGCGATCGGCTCGACCACCCCCTTGGGTGTGAAGCGCAACGACAGCACACGGTCTTCAGTGCCAGGCGCTTGCATGTCGTAGAACACCACCGTGCTGCCATCGCGCATGCGGGCCCTTGACCAGTCCCAAGTGTGAAATCCTTGGTCGACAGGCTCATCACCCTCGTTGGAGTCCAGATAGGCATGGCCTTGCCACTTCAGGTCGGGGGCATTCAGATTGACCTCGATGCGAGAAGACGGCGCCAAAGGCCCCCAGCGGTGGCGCCCCCCCCCATCCAGTGGTGTGGAATACCCGAACAACTGTTGTGGCCACACTTTGATGCGGCCCCGAATGCGTTGCGGGATGGGCACACAGACTTCGTCGATGTCGATGTTCAGGCAATCACCTTCCCAGCTCATTTGACTGGGGCCGATCGTGAACTGGCGCTCGGAGCGAGCGCAGTGCCGCTGGCCACGCTCGGTCATGGCCCAACGGCCTTGGCCTTTGCTGTAGATGGCCACATTCAAGGCGCAATGGTTGTCGGGGTTGGCCCGGCCACGTCGACGCGCCCAAGCGTAGTAAGGCGAGAACACACTGCCCACAAAGGCAATGAGGGTGATGCCGTGTTGACCATCGTCACTCATGGCGTCGACATACCACCAAAGGTAGCCCCCGTCTGGAACGTTTTGGTCGAAGCGAGGCTCGCCATCACGGCCTCGGCCGCCCGTTGCCCGGACAAGGCTGCCATCGGCACGCCCGGCCCCGGATGCACGCTGCCCCCCGCCAGATACAGGCCCTGCAGGGGTGTGGTGGAGCCAGGTCTGCTGAAGATGCTGGTCCAACCGTGCGTCGCCTGCCCGTACAGCGCCCCCCCGCTGGCCGGAAAACGCCGATGGAAATCCTGCGGTGTCGTGCGAAGGCTGTTGAGTGGCGTGGGCTGCAGTGACAGACCCAGCTGCTGAAGATGCTGAAAGGTGTGGGTTTGGCATTGCTCTATAGCCTCCTCAGTAATGCCGTTGCCATCACCGCAGGCGGGGGCGTTGACCAAACAAAAAATACGCTCGGCTTGTCCGGGCGCCAGCTGCGCGGGCCGGTCTTGCGCGCACACATACACCGTGGGGCTGTGCGGCAGGCGCTGGCGTCCGAAGATGTCTTCGAACTCGCTGGCGTAGGCGCTTTGAAAAAACACGTTGTGGCGATCCAGCTTGACGCCCTCGGCGGGGGTGTGCATGGACCATGTCAGCGCCGACAAAGAGCGCGGTGGCGCATCTTTGGGCACCGCGCGGCGCACAGCATCACCCAACAAGCCTTGCCGCAAAGCACTGGCATCGCCATTGAAAATCACACGGTCTGCAGGCAAAAACTCACCCGACTGCAAGTGCACACCCGACACCCTGCCCTGGCGCTGTTCAATGCGCTGACAAGTGCTTTGGTAACGGAACACTGCACCATGGCGTCGGGCGACACGGGCCAAGGCTTGGGCCATGCCATGCATGCCACCCTCCACCGACCAAACGCCGTCCATCTCAACTTGCGCAATCAGCATCAAGGTCGCGGGCGACTCCCATGGCGAGGAGCCGCAATAGGTGGCATAGCGTGCAAACAGTTGACGCAAACGAGAATCGGAAAATTGTTGGCCCAGTTGCTGCCACAGGCTGCGCATGGGACCGAGTTGGGCCAGAACACCCAAGCCTTTGAATCCCAAGTCGCCCATGAAACCGCCCATGTTGGGGCGTTGGGCGCGGATCATCGGGCCTTCGAGCGTGGCGTAAAGCTGGCGCGTGGTTTTGCAAAAATCTCGGAAACGGCGGGCCTCGTCGCCACTGGACCAAAGGGCAATGGCCGCTTCGCTCTCGCGCGCGTCAGCCGACAAATCGAGCTGGCTGCCGTCGGGCCAAAAGTGGCGGGCAAGGACCTGCAAGGGCGTGATGCGCATCTCTGACTCGACGCTCGTGCCCACACTGCGCAGCAAGGCATCGAACACCCAGCGCATGGTGAACACGGTGGGCCCACTGTCAATTTGGGCGCCATGGACTTCGCGGCAGTGCACCTTGCCACCGGGGGCATCAGCAGCCTCCACCACGGTGACATCCAAGCCTTGGTAAGCCAAGGCAATGGCACTGCACAAGCCACCCATGCCGGCACCGACGATGACCACCCGTTGCTCAGGCATGGCTGGGCTCCAAGGCCGACGCCTTCAAATCGACGGGGGGATTGGCCGAGAGTTTGAGCACCTGCGGGTCATAACTGCGCCCCATCCAGACGCCAGCCATTTGCAAAACCTGCATGCGAACAAAAAGGGATTCTGAGAAAAAATGGTGCTTGTATGCGGCCGCACTGGCCACTTGGTGCGCACCCTGCTGGGCATACTGCAGCATGCTGCCCGTGTCTTTCCATAGGCTAAACGTGCATTGACGCACCAAGGGCGCCTCACCCAAACCCATCGCCAACAAGCAACCTGGGGCTTGCGACAAATCGGCTTGCGCAGCGGGAGCGTAGCGCCAAAACGCCATGGCCTTGGTGGGCACAATGCTGGCCCGTGTCAACACCGCAAAAGGGGCGCGGTGATCTTCTTCGCTGCCTGTGTGCTGACCCAAAGCTTCGGGACTGGTGGCTTGCCAAGCTTGCTTGTCCCAATGGCCTCTGGCTGATTGCACCGACAACACGCCCGTCCACCACTCACGGGCGCGACTGCGGTAGGCCTGCACAGGCGGACTGTCCAAAAACCGCAGTGCCAAATCGAGGTGGCTGAAGTTGCAGATCAGCCCCTGATGCGTGGCACTGGGGCGCAGGGTGAAGCCTCCGCCATGCCCACTGCCCATGACCTTGACCATGGTCAGGCCGGGCACCTCTTTGTAGGGGGTCGCCCCAGCCACCAAGCGCAACCAGCCCCAGCCTTGATGCTGTCGCAAAAAGTCGGCAAGCAACACCACCACCACCCCGGACAGCGGGTCATGAAGTGTGGGGCTCGCTTCCATGACGGGTGTCCGGTTTGGCGCTGCTGAGACTACTTAGACGCCACTTTGGCAGCGGCCAAAGCAGGTTTGAGCAGTTCAGGGAAGTCTTTGGCCATGGGTGCACCATTGAGCGGCTTGTAAGCACCTTGGTGGCAGGTGGCGCAGTTCATCTTGGCCACGTCACCCAAGGGGCCCTTGCGGTGCGCCGGGAACACCTCGGTCAAAGGTTCCATGTAAGTCAGGTTCAGATCGCGCGCCATGCGGATCCCATGCCAAGCCGTCGTGCGTTGTGGAGGACTGATTTCCCAGTTTTGGAACGACTGTGTGTTGTGGCAATAGGTGCAATTGACACCCAAAGCGGTCGACATGTGGGTCATCAAGCCATAGGTCCACTCGCCCTGCTTGATCGATTGGCGGTTGCCCGAGGGCAGCGCTGTCGGACCATTCAGACGGATGTTTTCATTGCCCAGCAAAAACGGTGTGAACGGATCGTTGGGCAAAGAGGACAAATTGACCACTGGAGAGGGCTCGTTTTGACCCGCCTTGTCGCCCATGAAGTTGGATCCATAAGGCTGGTGGTTGGCTTTGAACCAGATGGCGCTTGGGACCGGCTCGCCACGGTGGCAGGTGTAGCAAGTCACCCCTGTTTGGGCGACGTGCGGCTGCCAATCCGAGTTGATGTGCTGCGTCATCTCGACCATGCGGCGCGCCACCACCTTGGTGTACTTGCTGTCGTCTTCAAAGTTGGGCAAAGCGTGGCAGTAGGCGCAGCCCTCTTTCGGAGCCACCCAGTTGGTCATCGAGACCATCAGTCGGTTGAACTCGCCCACACTCAAGTTCCCAAGCACCTTGACGTTTTTGTATGCCTGCGAAGCCTTGGGGCCTTCGGATCCAGGTGAGGGGATGACCGCTGGCGGTTGGTTGAGTTCGGTTTTAACCTCGAGCAAGCGGGCGTTGTAGACCTGAGCCATACCGGTGCCCCGGTAGCCGCTTTGTACGGATTCGGGAATCGGGCGCTCACAGCCTGCCAACACCAAACCCGCCAGTGTCAGTCCCAAAGCTTTGACCAGGCGGCCGGTCCAGCCAGAAGAGAAGGAAATGTTCATGTTCATGGCTTTGCTCCAGTGCTCAGCGCAGGGTCAACCATCCCTGGGAAAATTTCGGGGTATGGTGGTGCCACACCATGTTTGATGGCCCACAGGTACCAGTTGTCTACCACCGTGCCGGTGAGCAAAATGCCGATGCCACCTGTGATGGGGCACAACACCGCGAACCACCAGGCCCAGCGGTGAATCGATTCCATGGTGGCGTTGAAGCCCATGGTCCAGCGCCAGAACAAGGCAGCGCGCTCAGAAGCCGTGCCCCGGTCGGTGATCTGTTCGATCTCACGCTCACCGCCAAAACGGGTGACGGCCAAAATCGTGGCACCGTGCATGGCAAACAGCAGCGCTGAGCCATACAAGAACACGATGGACAAGGCATGGAAGGGGTTGTAGAACAGGTTGCCATAGCGCAGCGAGAAAGCCGCTGTCCAGTCCAAGTGAGAGAAGATGCCATAGGGCACGGCCTCACCCCATGAACCCATCAAGATGGGGCGGAACAAACCAAGTACCAAGAATAACCAGATGGCTGCAGCAAAGGCCCAAGCGATGTGCGTGCCCATGCCCAGCTCCACCGCGCGTCGGTAGGTGCGAGCCCACCAGAACAACACCGATGCGGTGAGGAACAGGCCAACAATGAGGAACCAGCCCCCTTGATTGAGGGGCGGCATGCTCAGGCCGTAACTGGGTGCTGGCGGCTCCAGCGAGAGCCAAAACAATTGGCGCACAAACTGGATCGGGTCATAGTTGACCGAAGCCAGCATGTTCATGCCAATCAGGGTGAAGGCGATCAGGCCCAGGATCAGCGAGATCAAGCCCAAACCACCCAAATAAATCGGACCCAACTGCGCATTGCCCAGCTTGCCCACCCAGTAGTTGATCAGGGGTTGTCCGGTGCGCGGGCTGTTGCCATGTCCGAGTTCCACCCCATGGTGGACTGGACCCACGGCTTGCACCGTGGTGAACAGGTTTTGATAGTCGGCCATTCGCTTAACTCCTCAATTCTTTGGATTCGGTCTGTGTGCGTTCAGACCGTTTCAGACGGGCCACTGGGACCAGATCGGCATGTTCAGCCACCAGCTCCACCACTCGGGCCAGCCGCGGCTCCAGAAGGGACCACTGAGCACGATGCACAGGGCACTGAACAACACGGCTGCCAGCGCCAAGAACAGACCCAAACGGTGAATGCCCAAGGTGCCGATCGAGTAACCGATGATGTCGCGAAAGAACGTGTCTTCGTGTTCGGGTGTCTTGACCACGGTGCCCGGTGCTGGGTTGGTGGAAGACAAAATCAAACCCCCGTGCAAAGACAAGGCAAACACGCTGGCGAAGAAGAAACTCACGGCGATCATGTGCGCCGGGTTGTAGTGAAAGTGCAGGTACTGGTAGCCCACGTTGGAGACCCAGTCCAGGTGGCTGTAAATGCCGTACGGAAAACCGTGGCCCCAAGCGCCCATGAGCACTGGGCGAATCACCACCAAGGTGAAATATGCAGAAATCGCCACCCCAAAAGCTACGGGCACATGAAAGCCCATGCCCAACTTGCGGCAGATCTCGACCTCGCGCATCATCCACGAGCCAAACGCCCCTAGGGCACACACCGTGATGAGCTGCCACAGGCCGCCTTCCATCAGGGGCGCAAAGCGCAAGCCATAAGACAGATCAGGCGGTGCGATGCTGATTTGCCAAAGGTTCCAGGTCGGGCCTTGTGAGGCACCCCACAAAATGAGCGCCGTGCCCAGGAACGAAAAGAAGAGGGTTGTGACGCCGAAAAAACCGACGTAAAACGGGCCGACCCAAAAGTCGAACAAATCACCACCCAGCAGGGTACCACCGCGAACACGGTACTTTTTCTCAAAATTCAGCATGGCCATGGTTGGGTCCTCCTGCTTTCAGTGGATGAACAGGTGCTGCATTGAGCGGGGTTCAATGTCAGCACCTGGACGGCAAGTCCTGGATCAGGACTTGGGCGCTGGGAGCGAAGCCACAGCAGCGGGCAGCGGCGAGTTTTGCGCCGATGCTGCTACGGGTTTTTTCGCGCCGTCGAGCCAGTTGAATTTGTTGGTGCTGAGCAAGATGAGGTGAATCATCGCTGCCAGGCCAAACAAGAAAATACCCTGCAGCACCATGGCACGCAAAGGGTCGTAAAGTCGCCAAATTCTCCACATGGTGAATCTCCTAAATGATGTGGGACATGAAGGTGTACACCGCAGCTTTGACCCCCTGACTCATGCTCTTGGCATCTTCAGCACCGGGTAACAAATCCCGCCAGTGAACGCCGACCAGTTTGGCCAGAACGACGACCACAAACAGGCATCCGAATCCGATGAGGAAAATGGACCAGTAAGCAGGAGACTCATCCGCACGCGAATGGGTCTCGTTGAGGTGGGTGGTGTTTTGCATGACAGTGACTCCGTCAATCTATGGTTGAAAAATCAGGCTCTGAATCAGAACCAGGGACGCCACGCCCAGACCAGGATGTGGGCCAACACAGCAACCGCTGTGAAGCCTACGGTGCCCTGCATCCAGTAGTGGTGGAACTCCTGGGCTTCCTCATCGGTGAGTCCGGATATTGATGTCTTGGTGGACATGTTTTGCTCCTTCTAAAGAGGCCTTGCGACCCGGGTTGCGCACAGCCCGCGCAGATGGGCATCCGCAGCCAAAGGCCACGACATCCTGGTCAAGGCACCGAACATGTCGGCCCCTGCTGTTGTGTTGATCCTGGTGTGGCTCATGCCGCTACCCCTAAGCCCAGTTCACGGCTGGCCGCGTTCACATGGGCTTCAGTCACCTCGTTTTGGCCTTGCGCCTGCGACAGCTGCTCGGCTTGATCGCGCAAACGCTTGGCCGCAGAAATCTGTACCAGCACCGGCTGGCTTTGCACCACATCGCGCAGGCGTTGCTGAGCCTGGTCTTGCCAACTGGCATTGGGGGCCACCACGCCACGCGCATGCGTGGCCGGGGCTTTGTCCATGTCAGAGCCCAGAGGCAGGATGTGGAACAGCGCATCAAACAACGCGTTGCACACCTCTTGAATCAGGTAACTCGCGCCGCTGTAACCCATGAAGGGGGTCCCGGTGTGGCGACGGATGATGGCGCCCGGAAACGATGCGGGAATGAAAGCGGCGCGCATCGGACTGCCACCCGAGATCTCGCTCAGGTACATGCGTTCGTTGTAGCTGCCAAACATGATCAAAGGCGTTTGCGTTTTGACCAATTCACGCACACTGGCGTTGTCGGTCTTGTTGCCGGCGGTGCGTGACACACTGAAGCGACAGGGCAAACCCATTTCTTTTTCAAGGAAGTTTTTCAGACCCCGCGAATAGGTCTCGCCTGCCACCACCGCAAAGCTTGCAGTTGCAAAGAAATCTTGCGTGACCGAACGCCACAGGTCCCACATGGGCTTGAGGGTGGTGTGCTTTTCGCGCTCAATGAAAGGCTCAGGGTCCAAGTGCAGCAAGTCGCCCAGCTTGCGCAAGAAGTTGGTGGTGCTGTGCAAACCAATCGGTGCCTGCAAATAGGGGCGCTCTAGGGCTTCGCACAGCATGCGGCCGAATTCGCGGTACATGCAGATGTTCACATCGGCCTCGACCAAGCGCGACACATCGGCCAGATGGCTGCCCAGCGGGAACACCATGTTCACCTCAGCCCCAATGCCTTGCACCAAGCGACGGATTTCGGCCAAGTCACTGGCACTGTTGAATGTGCCGTAGCAAGGCCCGATGATGTTGACGCGGGGTTTTTCACCCACAGGGCGATCTTCAAAAGGTTTGCGGGCAGGCACTTTGCGCAGGCCGTATTCGCTCCACAGCCAGTACATGGCGCGGTTGGCGCATTGCCATTGGTCTTCGTCAATCGTGCGCGGCAAAAAGCGCGCGATGTTGGTGCCTTCGGGCGTGACGCCGCCACCGATCATTTCGGCAATCGAGCCGGTCACCACCACGGCGGGCAGTTCGGGGTCGAGCGTGGCATGGGCACGCTTCATCGCGCCTTCTGTGCCTTCACGGCCCAGCTGCTCTTCGGCCAGGCCTGTCACCACAATCGGCAACTCGTGGGGAGGCAAAGCGTCGGTGTAGTGCAGCACCGAAGTCACGGGCAAGTTTTCGCAGCCCACCGGGCCATCGATCACCACTTGCAAACCCTTGATGGCGGTGAACACATACACCGCGCCCCAGTAACCGCCTGCGCGGTCGTGGTCCAGAATGAGCGGCGATTTGGGCTTGGCCACCGAGCTGGGGGGTGGAGACACTTGGTTCATGAGCCCATCTCCTCGGCTTTGCGCTTTTTCAAGAGCTTTTCGATCTGGCGGCGGGTTTCGGCCTTGAACTCGGGCCGGTCTTTGGGCACCGACTCCCACACGCCTGCGGCATGGCCCGCGCCCACATCGCCAAAGAAATCCTTCATGGCGTCAAAGCGGGCCTGATTGCCCATGGCCGCTTGCACCACCTGCACCAACGAACCCGCACCGGCCACACCCATCAGGGGACGGGCCGATATCAAGTTGGTGAAGTACAAGGAGGGCACGCTGTTTTGCTTGGCGATCTGCACCACCGGTGTGGTGCCAATGGCCAACTGCGGCCGGTACTCGTACATGGCATTGAGGTCTTGCTCAAGCGAGGCGCGCATTTGCACTTGCACGCCCTTGGCTTGCAGCCAGGCAATGTCTTGTGCGTTCCATTCGGTGGCCGGACAAGCCGAGCCCACATAGCGCACATCGGCACCGCATTCGATGAGCAAACGGCCCACCAACAACTCAGAGCCTTCATAGCCACTCAGGGTGATGCGACCCGAAATCGGCTTTTGCATCAAGAGACCGCGCATTTGCGAGAGGGCTTGGTTGCGCGCCACATCGATTTGAGCCTGGGCAATGCCAGCTGCTTGGCCGATGTTTTGCAGCCAGTCTTGTGTGCCTTCCAGACCCACAGGGGCCGAACCCACCACAGGGCGGCCTGCGGCTTTGAATTCACGCACGCTGGCGGTGTAAAACGGGTGGATGGCGGCGGCCACAGAGCAGTCGAGCGCGGCGTACAACTCGCGCCACTCGCGGGTTGGCACCACCGGACCCGCAGCCAGGCCCATGGGGGCGAGCATCTGGCCAATGATGACGGGATCGGCCGGGAACATTTCTCCCAGCAAGGCCACCGTGGGCAAGTCACCCCGCCCGGCACGCGGCGCGGCCACCGGGCCGCTCATGATTTCTTCGCGGGCGTATTTCAGCATTGCGCCAGCCAGCACGTCTTTGGCTTCGGCATGGGTGGGCACACCAAAACCGGGCACGTCGATGCCGATGATGCGCACGCCATTGATCTCTTTGGGCAAGAGCTGCAACGGCACGCCACTGGCGGTCGGCACACACAGGTTGATGATCACGATGGTGTCCACCTGGTCCGGGTCCGCTTCAGCGTGTACGGCATCGCGGATGTCTTCAAACAGCTTGCCCGTGACCAGCGACTCGGAGTTGAAGGGCACATAACCCACACTGCGGCGGGCGCCGTAAAAATGCGATGTGAAGGTGAGCCCGTACACGCAGCAGGCCGAGCCAGACAGGATGGTGGCGGTGCGCTTCATGCGCAAACCCACACGCAGCGAACCAAAGGCCGGACACATGCTTTGCGGCTGGTCGTGTGGGCCGGTATCGGGCTGGCGCGGGTAGTCTCGGGCGTATTGGTCCAGCACCTCCGACTTGCCCGCCTCTTTGGCCGCGGCCACCATGGCATCGGTGCCCGCGTGACAGCCCATGCCGTCGCCTTGCAGGCTCGCAGGGTTCACAGCCGCTGATGGGCTGGGGTGAATCGGAATGGTGCGTGTCATGGCCGTGTCCTGGGGTTTTCAGCGTGTGGGGTGCAACAAGTCTCAAGCCGCGTCGTAGACGACTTCCAGCGAGGGCTTGATGTCTTCGTGCTTGCCCACCATGTCGAACACGGTGGCAGGCTCGAGCACCACGTTGCGACCGACCACGTCGGCACTGAACAAGCCCAGCAATTGGTCCTGGGTTTGAGGCTTGGGTCGCTGGGGAGGTGCTTCGGCCACGTTCTTGGCCAGCTCGGCAAACAGCGGACCCCACTCACCATCAGGGCGACCAATGATTTCGTAGCTGGCACTCTTGCGGCGGATGTCTTCGTTGGCCGGAATGGCGGCCAGCACCGGGATGCCCGCATTGGCAGCAAAGGTTTGGGCCTCGCCCGTGCCATCGTCTTTGTTGATGACCATGCCGGCCACGCCGACGTTGCCACCGAGCTTGCGGAAGTACTCGACCGCGCTGCAGACGTTGTTGGCGACATACAGCGACTGCAAGTCGTTGCTGGCCACGACGATGACTTTTTGGCACATGTCGCGGGCAATGGGCAGGCCAAAGCCGCCGCAGACCACGTCGCCCAAAAAGTCGAGCAGCACATAGTCAAAACCCCAATCGTGGAAACCGAGTTTTTCAAGGGTTTCAAAACCGTGGATGATGCCGCGACCGCCGCAACCGCGACCGACCTCAGGGCCACCGAGTTCCATGGCGAACACGCCATCGCGCTTGAAGCAGACATCGCCAATGCTCACGGCCTGGCCGGAGAGCTTGAGCCGCGAGGAAGTCTCGATGATGGTGGGGCAGGCCTTGCCACCAAACAGCAAGCTGGTGGTGTCGCTCTTGGGGTCGCAGCCGATCAGCAGCACTTTTTTGCCTTGCTGAGCCATCATGTACGACAGGTTGGCCAGCGTGAAGCTTTTGCCAATGCCACCTTTGCCGTAGATGGCAATGATCTGGGTTTCTTTGGTGACTTCGCTGGTGCTGACAGCGTCGGGTTCGACGTCGGCCTCGCGGCGCAGCACTTCAACAAATTTAATGGGCTGAACAGTGGTGTCGGTAGTCATGCGTTGGCACTCCAATCAAGAATCATCTTGAGACAGCTCGCATCTCCGAAGGCTGTCTCGTAGGCGGAACCAGCTTGTGTCGATGGCTGGGTATGGGTGATCAAACCGTCGAGCGACAAGCGACCGGTGTGCACCAGTTCGTTGACGGCCAACAGGTCGGGGCGCTTCCACTCGGCGGCAATGCGCATGCGCGCTTCGCGCATGAAGGCCGGGGCGTAGGCAAATTTCAAATCTTGTTTGTAAAAACCAGCCAACACCAACTCGCCACCGGGGCGCAGGCGCTGGATCAGGCTGTCAAGCAGGCTGCCGTCGCCACTGACGTCGTAGATGGTGTTGTAGTCACGGCGTGGGTCGTCTTGCGGTTGCATGACGGCGTAACCCTCAGCGCCAGCAAATCGGTCGGCCTGGGTTTCCCACACGGTGGGCGCTGGCAGACCTGCCGCCACCGTCAGGCGCGCCAGCAGGCGACCCATGACGCCATGGCCAATGATGAGTTCGGGCGCGGCAAATGGCTCTTGCATGCCGCCGCCAGAGACGGCGTGGTAGGCCGTGGCGGCCAGCGCCAGCAGCACGGCTTGGGCTCCCAAGTGTTCTGCCACCGGCACAACTTTTTGCTCGGTGACCATCAAATGCGAGGCCGCACCGCCAAACAAGCTCTTGACGCCAGTGAAGCAATTGGCACCGGGCACAAACACGCGTTGACCGGCTTGGATGCCCGAGTCACTGGCGCTGCGCACCACCTTGCCCACCGTCTCGTAACCGGGCACCAAGGGGTAACCCATGCCGGGAAAGGGTGGCATGCTGCCGTCCCAGAGCATGCGCTCTGTGCCGGTGCTGATGCCACTGAACTCGACCGCCACCTCGAGCTGCCCGGCTTGCAATTCGGGCAATTCGAGCGCTTGCAGGGACAGGTGCCTGGGGCTGTTGAAAACGACGGCTTGGGATTTCATGACTGTATTTTTTGCTTTACATCTGACGATGTCAAAGTTAATTGACACTTTTTGCGGAAACCAAGGGTAAACACTGAGATTTACGCCCCACAAGAATGCGCGCATGGATCGGCATCGCGTTGGGCACCTGCTCCACATGGGTGAAACCAGCCTCTTGCATCATGGTTTGCAGCTCATGCGGGGTGCGCAGGCGCCCTGCCCCCATGGCCAACAGATAAAAGTGGAAGTAAGCATCGACAGAGGCCTCGGGTTGCCCGGCTTCTTCGTCGGGTTGCGCCATGGGTTCGGCCAACAACAACACCCCGCCCAAAGGCAAAGCTGCAAAGGCTTTTTGCAAAATTTGCCGGACCACCGCATCGGGATGGTCGTGCGCCACACGCACCAGCGTGATCAGATCGGCCCCTTCGGGTAAAGGGTCGTCCAAAAAACTGCCGGGGTGCAAGGCCACGCGCTCGCTCAGGCCTTTGGCTTGCAGACCTTCACGGGCCAGCGCCAACACGGGGGGCAAATCGAACATCTTGAAATTCAAGTGGGGCGCGTGCGCAGCCAACTCGCTGACAAAGCGACCCTTGCCCGCACCCACGTCGAGCACACAACGGTGCTCGTCAAAAAAGTAAGAGGACAAGATTTCTTGCACCACAAAGCCTTGCGAAGCAGCCATGAGATGCGAATAACGGGTGAACTTGTCCACTTCCGAAGCGGGCATCGCGACGGCTGGTTTTTCGTGGGCATAAGGCCAGTACTCGGCCATGCCGCCACTCCAGGCATTGTTCAAAAACTGCAAGGGGTCTTGCATGTCCTGGTAGAGCAGGTGGTTGTGCTCAATCATTTGGGCAATGCCCTCGTGCTGCGCCAAAGGCACGCCCAGCGGCCCCAAGCCAAAGCGACCTTGGCTGCGGTGCTCGAGCAAACCCAAGGCCACGGCAGACAGCAGCAAGCGCTGCAAGACCGCTGGCGCCAAGCCTGTGCGTTGGGCCAAGTCGGTCAATTGGGCCGGGGCTTGGTGCAAAGTGCGAAACAGGTCCAAGCGCACGCAACCCAACAAGACTTGGCTGTGCACAAAGCCAGCCATCAAATCAAACAACTTGCGGGTGCGCCGCTGCGTCAGCCAACGCGTGAAGGGGTTGCCCAGCGACCAACGGTACAAGCCGGGGTGTGCGTACCAGCGCTCCAAGCGGGCTTGCCAAGCATCTTTGAGGGAGGTGGCAGAAGAAGGGGCCTGCAGGGCGGCCAAATCCAGCGGTTGGGACATGGGGCTTCCTTGGCTTTATCGGGTCCGAGCGCTCAATGCGGGGCGCTGACGCGGCGGGTGGCCACCTCAGGGTGGGTCTTGAAATAGCCTTCACACAAGGCCTTGGGCACCAAACGCTCGGCTTCGAGCTGCACCAACTGGCGCAGCATGTCGCGGCAAGAGCAAGGTGGAATCGAAGACGCGGCTTGGTCAATCAGGTGGTCAAAGTGGGCAATGGCACCGTCCAGTCCCAAGGCTTGGGCTGAGCTTGGGCGGGCATGCAGAGCATCTTGGCCTGCAGGCTTTCCCAAGGTGGCGGCATCGGCAATCACGTCACGGATGTCGTCGGCCACTTGGTAGGCCTCTCCCAAGTAATTGCCCAAATGCGCCCAGGGTTCAGGCTCTGCGCCGCAACTCAAGGCCCCTGCGCAGGTGGCTGACACAAACAAAGCCCCGGTCTTGGCACGTTGGTATTGGCCCAGATCGGCGCTGGTTTCACACTCCCATGCTTGTCCGGCGACGATGCCATGCGGCAAACCGACGCCCGTGGTCATGTTGTCCATCAATTGGATCAGTCGATCGGGTCGCTGCGCACCGGCTTGCAACAAAACACGGTAAGCCATGACGATCAGGCCATCACCCGCCAACAGCGCCAGCGGTTCGCTGAAGGCCTTGTGCACGGTGGGGCGGCCGCGCCGCGTATCGGCGTTGTCAAAGGCGGGCATGTCGTCGTGCACCAAAGAGGCGCAATGCATCAACTCCAGGGCCACAGCAGCGGCATTGGTGAGTTGGGGCGCGTCGTCGCCACAGGCAGTGGCCACCGCCATGCACAGCTGCGGGCGGATGCGGGCACCGCCAGAAAACACCGCATGCCGCATGGCCGCCACCAGCCGAGGAGGCGCGCCCGTGCCTGCGGCTTGCTCGAAATGCGTGCTCAGGGCTTGTTCAGCGCGTATCAACAGACTCATGGGACCTCCAAAGGGAGAAGGCCTGTCAACTCAAGTTGACTGGCATAAGTGTCAATATAACCTGATAATCAATACTGTCAACCTTTATTGACACATCCAAGCTTGAAAGGCAAAGCCATGGGAATTTGGTTGGAATTGGGCATTTTTGGCTTGGTGTTCGTGTTCGCCTTTTGGCAAATGCACGACGTGCGCAAAGCGCAAGAGCAAACGCGCCAGCAGCGGGCGCGGGAAAAGGCAGCGCAAGAGGCGCGTGATGCGTAGGATCAAGAAGCCGCTGCCAAGCCAGCGACAGACGCCACCGACAAGAAGCCGTGACTCACGCGCCTGTGCCAAAAGGTTTTGGAGCGCACGCCACGCCCATCGCCCACGGGGTGGACTCCTACACAGCGCTGAACTGCAGTGCTGCCAGGCTGGCGTAAAGGCCGCCTTTGGCTTGCAGTTCGGCGTGGGTGCCCTGCTCCATCAAGCGGCCGCGCTCGAGCACCCAGATCACATCGGCGCGCTGCACAGTGGCCAGGCGGTGAGCAATGACCAAGGTGGTGCGGCCCACCATGGCTTTGTCCAACGCGGCCTGCACCATTTTTTCGCTTTGCGCATCAAGCGCGCTGGTGGCTTCGTCCAGCAACAAAAGCGGCGGATTTTTCAAAATAGCCCGCGCAATCGCGATGCGCTGGCGCTGTCCACCCGACAAGCGCACGCCACGGTCGCCCAAATAGGTGTCAAAGCCCTCGGGCAATTCGCGGATGAACTCCTGCGCATAAGCCGCTTCGGCGGCAGCCTGGACGTCCTCGAGGCTGGCATCGGGTCTGCCATAGCGGATGTTTTCGATCACCGTGCCCGAAAAAATCACCGGCTCTTGCGGCACGATGGCCATGCGCTCGCGCAGATCGTGCAAGCCCATCTGATCGATCGGCACACCGTCCAGCACGATGCGGCCCGATTGTGGGTCATGAAAACGCATGAGCAAATCGAACAAGGTCGTTTTGCCGGCCCCACTGGGCCCCACCACCGCCACCGTCTGGCCCGGGTGGACCTGTCCACTCAATTGGTCCAACGCCCAGGTATCGGGCCGCGAAGGATAATGAAAACGCACCGTTTCCAGCAGCAAAGAGGAGCCCCCTTGTGGCCAAGGCGTTTGCCGTGGCTGGGCCGCGATCTTGAGATTCGACTCGGTGTGCAGCAACTCCATCAGCCGCTCGGTGGCGCCGGCTGCGCGCAGCATGTCGCCGTAGACCTCGCCCAAAACCGCAAAGGCACTGGCCAACAAGATGACATAGAACACCGTCTCGCCCAATTGGCCTGCGGTGCTGGTACCCGCCCGCACAGCCAAGGTACCCATGTACAAGCCCCAGAGCAAAACGGCACTGGAGGCCATGATGATGAAGCCGACCAACACCGTACGTGCGCGGATGCGGCCTAAAGCGGAGCTCAGGGCGCGCAGGGTGGAATCGACGAAGCGGCGGGTCTCGCGGCCCTCGGCGGTGTAGCTTTGCACCACACTGATGGCGTTGAGCACCTCGGAGGCGATCGCACTCGAATCGGCCACCCGGTCCTGGTTGGTACGCGAGAGGCGGCGCACGCGGCGACCCAAATAGACGCTCGGGAAAATCACCGCCACCAGAACCGCCACCACCTGCAGCATCAAAATGGGGTTGGTCCACACCAGCATGATCAGCGCCCCCGCGCCCATGACCAGGTTGCGAAGTCCCATCGAGAACGAAGAGCCCACGACGGTTTGCACCAGTGTGGTGTCGTTGGTGAGGCGCGAGAGCACCTCGCCCGACTGCGTGGTCTCAAAAAAGGCCGGACTTTGTTTCAGCACATGGCCATACACCGCGTTGCGCAGGTCGGCGGTAATGCGCTCACCCAGCCAGCTCACGGTGAAGTAACGCCCTGCCGAAAACACCGCCAAAGCCGCAGCCACGCCAAAAAGTTGCAAAAAGTTGCCCGCCAACTGCTCGTCCGGCGCGCCACTGGCCAGCCCTTGGTCAATCAACTGTCGCAGGACCCAAGGAAAAACCAGCGTGGTGCCTGCGGCCAACAAGAGGAACAAGGCCGCTACACCCAAGGCCACGCGGTAAGGCTTAAAAAAAGGGAGCAGGCCCGAAAGCGATTTGGGAGAAGTAGCCATGAACGATCAAAAAAACCAACGCAACAACACGGTGCCTCGAAGGCCCTTCAAGCATAACGGCAAACTTGAACCCATCCTCGCCATCAACTCAAAGCGCGGCCAGTGGCCCATCTCACACATCGATCACCACATTCCCCACCAACTGGCCCGCCTCCACGCTGCGATGCGCCAGGGCCACTTGGTCCAGTGAAAAGCACTGACCGATGCTGTGCCGCAGTTGATTCTTGGCCAGCATCTGAGACAAACGCGACAGAGCACGTAGCCGATCTTCTGGGGTCAAGTCATAAACCAAAAAGAATTTGACCCCCATGGACTGAAACAACCAAGGGCGAAAAGGCAAGCTCACCTCCAAGGCGTTCGAGCCATAGCAAATCACTTGGCCATGGGGCGACAAAGCGCCCTCTGCAGCAAAGCGTGCAGTGCTCGAAAAGTCCATGTCGATGATCACATCGGCACCACGCCCATGGGTGAGAGCTTTGACCCGCACGGGCACCGGTTCGGTCTTGTAAAAAATGGCGTCTTGCATGCCAGCAGCGCGGGCATGTTCGGCCTTGGTTTCTGAACCCACCGTGCCGATCACCCGTCCCCCGGCCAGCGTCACCATTTGCGTGATGTAGTGCCCCACCGCCGAAGAAGCCGCAGTCACCAGCACGGTCTGCCCCCGCAAATCGCCCGCCATGCGCTCGGCCAGGATCACTGCCTGCACCGCCGTCAGTCCCGGAATGCCCATGCAAGCGCCGGCAGCAAAGTCAGTGCCTTCGGGCAAGAACACCGCTTGCTCAGAAGGCAGAGCGATGTATTGAGCGCAAGTTCCTAGGGGCCGCTGCCATTGGCCATTCCAGACCCAAACCCGCTCGCCCACACGGTCAGCAGACACGCCCGAACCCACGGCTTCGATCACACCCGCACCATCGCTGTGGGGCACGATCAAGGGGTTTGCCAAAGGCCGGGCTCGGCGCGACTTGACGTCTGAGGGGTTCACACCCGAGGTGGCCAAACGCACCAACACCTCACCGGCTTGCGGGTTGGGGGTGGGCAACTCGCCCACCTGCATCACATCTTGCGCTTCACCGTTGGCGCTGTACCAAGCTGCTTTCATGCGGCACTTTCTTTTGAAGTCTTGAGCCATTCGGAGGTGCACATGCCATGCACAGCCGATCCAAACCATCAATCATGATGCCAGAAACCCCTGGCACCGAAGTCGTATTTGGCGCCCACAAGACAGCCCCGGCACGGGACCACACAATACGCATCCTCTCAACCACTGTTCTTGGATTCTCATGACTCGCTCCGGCTTGAACGTTCTTGGTGGCGAATTGATCCCCTGCTCCTATGACCCCCTCACGGGCTACTTCAGGGACGGTTGCTGCAATACCACTGAAGAAGACGTGGGCACCCACGTGATCTGCGCCAAAGTCACACAGGATTTTTTGAATTACTCACGCTCGCGTGGCAATGATTTGATAACCCCCCGTCCCGAACACCGCTTTGCGGGTCTGAAGGCGGGTGACAGGTGGTGTCTATGTGCCATGCGCTGGCTGGAAGCTTTTCAGGCGGGCGTTGCACCCCACGTGATTTTAGAAAGCACGCACCAAAAAGCCCTTGAGTACGTCACCCTGGAACAACTGCGTGAATTTGCTTGGGAGTCGCATTGAAGGCGACTGAGCTCACATCATCATGCTGAGCTGAAACACCGAGTTGGGCGCGCGCGGCATGACCGGTGGCGGCAGTGGCTTCAAACGGAACTGGCCCATCATGGAAGTGACCCGTGCATCACGGGGCATGAAGGGAACCGCCACATCGGCCAAGGTTTGCGCCTGCAGCAAGGCCTGCATGTTGTCCTGGATGCCCGTCTCGAGCGCTTTCATGGGGTGGTCAGCATCCGGGTAAAGCTTGTCAAAACTGTGCACCTCTTCAAAGTGCTTCACCACATCCCACAAACTGATCTCTTCGGGGTTACCGCGGATTTGGTAGCCACCACCCGGACCGCGGTGGGCGCGGATCAGACCGGCTTCACGCAGCTCTTTGAGGATGGATTCGGTGTACGAAGAAGACAAAGACAGACCGCTGGCGATCTCTTCGGTGGTCACGTGTTTGATGACCGAGCGGGACGTGATGAACACAGCGATGTCAAGGGCTTTGACGGTTTTCTTCTGGATCATGGCCTTCTCCGTTAATGATGGGATATTCTATGACTATACAGTCACAAAACAACCATTTATTTTTTGAAAACCTTTCCGTTGACCACAATGGTTTCTTTAGCACTACAAAAACATGATCGCGTTGGCTTTTCACCCGCCTGCTTACAAGGCCTGTTGGCATGAAACGGCATGTGGCCGCCATTTTGGTTTTGCTCACCACGGCCATGGTGATCGACAGCCATGTGGACTGGGAGCGGCTGGATGGCCGACGCTTGTTGGTACTCAGTGGCCAGCCCTTTGATGTGACCGGCTGGGCAGCCGAACAGGCACTGGCTTGGCGCCGCGATTGCAGCCAGCTGGCCCCCCTGCAGATGGACAGCCCAGCAGCCGATCAGGTGTTGGCCGTCATTCGCCAGCACAGCCTGCCCGACTCGCAAAGCGCGCGGGGCTTGCAGATTCGCCAGTTGGGCGACTGGGCTTTGGCCGAGGTGGCTTTTGAAAGCCTCAAGCCCGCACTGGTGGTCTTGCGGCTGCAAGGCGGCCAATGGCGCGTTCAAGACCGGGCCGTTTGGAGCGGCTCAACCGCCCCTTGGAACAGTGCTCACTTTGTACGCCGATACCTGCGCCAGCAAGCGCGCGATTTGCCGCAGGCCTTGCTGGACTGCACCGACATCGACGCTGAGCGTTACGGACCAGGGCCTGGCGGGCTCGGGCCTACACCATCGAACAGGACCCTGCAGCCATGAGCTACCGGGTGGTGTGGTTCAAGCGCGACCTGCGTCTTCACGACCATGCCGCGCTCGCGCATGCTGCCTGTCGTGGACCCGTGCTGTGCCTGTACATCGTCGAACCGGGTTTGTGGGCGCAAGCCGATGCGGCCTTGCAGCACTTCGAATTTGTGCGCGAATCTTTGACCGAGCTGCACCAGGACTTGCAATCACTGGGCGGCAGCTTGCAGGTGCGCTTGGGGCCTGCGGTGCAGGTGCTGGCCACGCTGCACGCACAAGCGCCCTTTGCCGAATTGGTGGCACACGAAGAAACCGGCAACGCCTTCACCTATGAGCGCGATGTGCAAGTCGGCGCATGGTGCCGCAGTGTGGGTGTGGGCTGGACAGAGTTTCCACAATTTGGCGTGGTGCGACGCCTGAAAAGCCGCAACACCTGGCAGGCTCGATGGGAAGCGCACATGGCCGCGCCGCAAGCGGTCTTGCCCGATTTACGTTTTTTCCATGCGCCAGACAATTCTGGTCCCGAAGTGATGGCACCGCCACCTGGCCTGCAGCACAACCCCGCCCAGCGCCAGCGCGGCGGGCGTCGCTTGGCTCTAGAGACCTTGCACAGCTTTTTGGATGCACGGGCCTTGTCCTACCGGGGTGGCATCTCCTCGCCACTGTCGTCGCCCACCGCGTGTTCTCGCATTTCGGCCTACTTGGCCTGGGGCTGCATCAGCATGCGCGAGGTGGTGCAAAGCACCCGCGCTGCGCTCGATGCTTTGCCGCCGCAAGCGGGCAGGCACAAGGCCGGTCTGATCGGTTTCATCAGCCGCTTGTATTGGCATTGCCACTTCATCCAAAAACTCGAAAGCGAGCCCGAGATCGAGTGGCGAAACATGCACCGGGGTTACGACGGCTTGCGCGAAGACGGATGGAACGACGCCCACTTTGCGGCCCTGACCTCGGCCCGCACCGGCTGGCCCATGGTAGACGCTTGCGTGGTCATGCTGCACGAGACTGGCTGGCTCAACTTCCGCATGCGGGCCATGCTGGTGTCGGTGGCGGCTTATCCGCTGTGGTTGGACTGGCGGCCCGTGGGCCATTGGCTGGCCACGCAGTTTCTGGACTACGAACCCGGCATCCACTGGAGCCAGCTGCAAATGCAGTCGGGCACCACCGGCATCAACACCACGCGGGTGTACAACCCGATCAAACAAGCGCAAGACCACGACCCCAAAGGCATCTTTGTGCGGCGCTGGCTGCCCCACATGCGCCGCGTGCCCGACACCTGGTTGTTCGAGCCTTGGCTCATGCCCCCTGAAGTGCAGCGCCACTGCGGTCTGACGGTAGGCAGCGGGCCTGATGCCGACATTCCCCTGCCCGTGGTGGATTTGGCCGAGGCCACTCGCACTTCCAAAGCCGCGCTGCACGCCCGCCGGGGCGAACCGGGTGTGAAGGCGGGCAAAAAAGCCATTGTCGAAAAACACGCTTCACGCAAACACGGCAGCGGCGCGCAACGTGACGTGTTCACCCGCGACAGTGAGACCCCCAAGACCGGCCGCCGAAAGTCGGGTAAGTCCTCGGGTTCAGCTTCCAACACCCCACCCAGCAAGCAGCTGGGCTTTGATTTTTAAACCATGCGCACCACCATTTTTTGGTTTCGAAACGACTTGCGCTTGCACGACCAACGCGCACTTCAACAAGCCATAGCCCACGCCCAAACGCACAACCAGGCCCTTTTGCTGGTCTATGTGCACGAACCCGCGCAAGACGAAGACACCGCCTGGGGCTTTCGCCGCATGGGCGCGCACCGCAGGCGCTTTGTGGCCGACACCCTGCAAGACCTGCACAACGCGCTGCAGGCTTTGGGTCAGCGCCTGGTGTTGCTGCACGGACCTGTGGCCGATGTGCTGCCCATCTGCGCACGCCAAGTTGGCACCGACACCGTGTTTTGCGAAGACATCGCTGCGCCCGAAGAAGAAGCCCAAGTACAAGCGCTGATCGACGCGGGACTCACGGTCAAAACCCTGTGGCAATCCAGCCTGATCGAACCCGACGCCCTGCCCTTTGCGGCCGAAGACATGCCGCAAGTCTTCACCGAGTTTCGCCAACGCATCGAATCGGCACGGCTCCAACCTCTGGCACCGCTGCCAGCGCCCACCCAGCTGCCCGCACCGCCAAGTGACCCATTGCCCACCTTACCCGGCTGGCGCGACTGTCCCTTCACGCTGCTGCAAGCCGACACCGAAGGCGACACACACCCACGCTCGAACTTTCCTTACACCCAAACGCATTGCCGGGGTGGCGAGGCCAGCGCTTTGGCCCACCTGCAAAGCTACCTCACCCCCCCTTGGCCCGACCGCTACAAACAAACCCGCAACGCCCTGCAAGGCCAGCACACCAGCAGCCACTGGTCGCCCTGGCTGGCCACGGGCGCGGTGTCGGCCCGCCGCATTTGGGCAGACCTTCATGCCTACGAACAACGGCATGGCAGCAACGACGGCACCTATTGGCTCTGGTTTGAGCTGCTGTGGCGAGACAACTTCCGCATGCTGCACCTGCAACACGGCCCGCAACTCTATGCCGCGCGGGGTTTGTCAAACCTTCCTAAGCCCTCGCACTTTCCCAAAGACTTTCAGCGCTGGTGCAACGGCCAAACCGGCGAGCCCATCGTCGATGCCGGCATGCGCGAGTTGGCCGCCACAGGCTTCACCTCCAACCGCATGCGTCAGATCGTGGCCAGCTTCTTGGTGCACGACTTGTCTTGCGACTGGCGCGCAGGCGCGGCCTGGTTCGAATTGCAACTGGTGGACTTTGACGTGAGCAGCAACCAGGGCAACTGGTTGTATGTGAGCGGGCGCGGCACCGACCCGCGTGTGGGCCGGCGCTTCAACCCCGTCAAGCAAGCGCAAGACCACGACCCGCAAGCTCGGTTTCAAAAGGCCTGGCTTTCGCCCTGACACTGGCCCGTATCTGCCGGGGGTGCAAGGATAATGCGCCCCATGTTGTTTTTCATGCTCTCCCTGACCTTTGTCGACCACACGCTCAGCGCCCAAGCATGCTGATCGGTGTGTTGTTCGCTTTGGCTGCAGGCCTGATGTGGGGCTTGGTGTTTGTAGGGCCACTGCTGCTGCCCGACTACCCCGCCGCGCTGCACACCTTCGGTCGCTATCTGGCCTTCGGGCTGATCGCCCTGCCCCTGGCCTTTGTGGACCGCGCCGAAATCCGACGCCTGACCCGTGCCGACTGGTTGACCGCGCTGAAACTCGCCGCCATCGGCAATGTGCTGTATTACCTCTTCCTCTCAAGTGCCATCCAGCGTGCAGGTGGTGCGCTGCCCACCATGATCATCGGCACGCTGCCGGTGGTGATTGCGGTGGCGGCGAATGTGCTCAACCACCAACGCGACGGGCGTTTTCCGTGGCGCCAACTGGCCCCAGCTTTGGCGCTGATTTTGCTCGGCATCGCCTGTGTCAACCATGTGGAATGGGCCGCCCTGCTGCAAAACCCGCAAGCCGACACCAGCCGCTACATGACCGGGGCCGCGTTGGCCGTGGGCGCGGTGGTTTGCTGGACTTGGTACCCCCTCAAAAACGCCGACTGGCTGCGCGGCCATCCCAACCGCAACCCCCGTGTGTGGGCCACGGCGCAAGGCATCGCCACGCTGCCCCTGGCCTTGCTGGGTTATGCAGGCTTCTGGCTTTGGACCAGCGCCACTCAGAACCCGCTGCCCATGCCCTTGGGACCCCGCCCGCTCGAGTTTTTGGGTCTCATGATGACCATTGCCTTGTTGGCCTCGTGGCTTGGCACCCTGTGCTGGAACGCGGCCAGCAAAAGGCTGCCCACCGCCCTGGCGGGCCAGTTGATCGTCTTTGAAACCCTCGCCGCGCTGGCTTATGCCTTTTGGATGCGCGGCCACTGGCCCGAGCCGCTGACCTTGGCTGGCATTGCCTGCTTGGTTCTTGGCGTCATCGGCGGCGTCAGGGTCAAAGCGGTGGAGGCCAAGCACTGAAAGCTTCAGGGTTTTCACTGATCCCACCCAGATTCAATGTGTATACAGTTAAGAACACAAAAAAGGAGTGCACTCTCTGGAGAACCTTTTTGGTGCAGCAGGACCGGATCAGCGTCACCACAAACGGGCATTCCTAGGGAATCAACCTGACAAGCATTGTCAGGAGAGTGCTTGATAATGGCACCGATATTGCTAGTTACAAATCACCGTTTTTTTGAACCAGGAGTCCCCATGAACAAGCGTTTCCTCATCAAGGCCACGGCCGCTTTGGCCGCAGTCGCCGCCTTTGGTACTGCGCATGCGCAAACCACACCCATCAAGTTCCAACTGGACTGGCGTTTTGAAGGCCCATCGGCTTTCTTCTTGTTGCCTGCAGCCAAGGGCCATTTCAAAGATGCCAAATTGGACGTGACGGTGGACTCCGGTAACGGCTCCGGCGGTGCGGTCACCCGCGTAGCCTCGGGCACTTATGACCTGGGCTTCGCCGACCTGGCCGCCTTGATGGAATTCCACGCCAACAACCCCGACGCGCCCAACAAGCCCGTGGCCATCATGATGGTCTACAACAACACACCCGCTTCAGTGATGGCATTGAAGAAGTCCGGTATCAAAACCCCGGCTGACCTGGCTGGCAAGAAGATGGGCGCGCCCGTGTTTGACGCGGGTCGCCGCGCATTCCCGATCTTCCAAAAATCGAACAACATCGGCAACGTGACTTGGACCGCCATGGACCCACCTTTGCGCGAAACCATGTTGGTGCGCGGTGACGTGGACGCCATCACCGGCTTCACCTTCACCTCGCTGCTCAACATCGAAGCGCGTGGCGTGAAAGCCGAAGACGTGGTCGTCATGCAGTACCCTGACTTTGGCGTCAAGCTCTATGGCAACGCCATCATCGCCTCGCCCAAGATCCTCAAAGAAAACCCAGCCGCTGTGAAAGCCTTCTTGAGCGCGTTTGCCAAAGGCGCCAAAGAAGTCATGGACAACCCAGCCGCGGCCATTGAGACCGTCAAGGCCCGTGACGGCATCATCAACACCGCACTCGAGACACGGCGTTTGCAGTTGGCCATCGACACGGTGATCAACAGCCCATCGGCCCGCGCCGAAGGCTTTGGTCAGGTCAATGGCCCACGCTTGTCTTTGATGGCTTCGCAAGTGTCTGACGCTTTCAACACCAAGACCCGCGTCAAGTCAGAAGACATCTGGAACGGTTCGTTCTTGCCCACTGCCAAAGAACTGGACATCTTGCCCAAAGCCAAAAAATAAGCCCCCTTCGTTTCGGCAAGCCCAGTGCCTGCCGAAACTTTGGTCATCTCCGGGGGTCTCAACACCCTGGCTTGAGCCCACTTCAACTCCAACGAGTCAGTGGGCTTTTCAAGGGGATGTTTTGTATACACTTTCGAACACCATTTCAGAGTCCACACCATGACCCAAGAATCATTCGTTGATTTCCAGAATGTCTGGCTGGCCTACAACGACGAGTTGCTGGCCCAAAACCACTTTGCGGTGGAAGACATCAATCTGCAGGTCAAGCAAGGCGAGTTCATCGCCATCGTCGGGCCTTCGGGCTGCGGTAAATCGACCTTCATGAAGCTGACCACCGGTCTGAAGATGCCCAGCAAAGGCCGCATCCTGGTCGATGGCCAGCCTGTGACTGGTCCGCTCAAGATCAGCGGCATGGCGTTTCAGGCCTCGTCACTTTTGCCTTGGCGCACCACGCTCGACAACGTGTTGCTGCCCCTTGAAATCGTGGAGCCCTACCGCTCCAATTTCAAGGAAAAGAAAGAAGAGTACGCAGAACGCGCCCGCAAGCTGCTGAACACCGTGGGCCTGGGTGGCTACGAAGACAAGTTCCCCTGGCAACTGTCGGGCGGCATGCAGCAACGCGCCAGCATCTGCCGCGCCTTGATCCATGAGCCCAAGATGCTGTTGCTGGACGAGCCCTTTGGCGCGCTGGATGCCTTCACGCGTGAAGAGCTCTGGTGCATCTTGCGCGACCTGTGGACCGAACAAAAGTTCAACGTGATTTTGGTCACGCACGACTTGCGCGAATCGGTGTTTTTGGCCGACACGGTGTATGTGATGAGCAAGAGCCCCGGCCGCTTTGTGGTGAAAAAAGAAATCGACTTGCCACGCCCGCGCGACCTCGAGATCACCTACACCCCTGAATTCACCAACATCGTGCACGAGCTGCGCGGCCACATCGGTGCCATGCGCAAGACCGGTACAGCCATCAACCAATGATCGGGAGCCCCTGATGAACAAAAAATCCCTCGAAAGCTGGTCACCCTGGATCTTGCTGGTGCTGAGCATCCTGATTTGGGAGGGCCTGTGCCGCGCCTTCAACGTGTCGGAATTCGTGTTCCCCAGCCCCTCGCGCATCGCACAACAAACCATCGAATACCGCGACGTGATCGCGGGCCACGCCTGGCGCACCTTTTGGGTGACCATGGTCGGCTTTGGCATCGCCATCGTGGTGGGCGTGTTGCTCGGCTTCATCATCGGCAGCTCACGCCTGGCCTATGCCGCCGTGTACCCGCTCATGACGGCCTTTAACGCGCTGCCCAAAGCGGCCTTTGTGCCCATCTTGGTGGTGTGGTTTGGCATCGGCATCGGTCCCGCCATCCTCACGGCTTTCCTCATCAGCTTCTTCCCCATCATGGTGAACATCGCCACCGGCTTGGCCACGCTGGAGCCTGAACTGGAAGACGTGCTGCGCGTGCTGGGCGCCAAGCGCTGGGACGTGCTGATCAAAGTCGGCCTGCCCCGCTCCATGCCTTACTTTTATGGCTCGCTCAAAGTCGCGATCACCTTGGCCTTTGTGGGCACCACCGTGTCCGAGATGACGGCCTCGAACGAAGGCATTGGCTACCTGCTGATCTCGGCCGGTTCGGCCATGCAAATGGGCTTGGCGTTTTCTGGCTTGGTGGTGGTGGGTGCGATGGCCATGGCCATGTACGAACTGTTCAGCGCCATCGAAAAGCGCACCACCGGTTGGGCACACCGCGGCTCGCAAGGCGAGTAAGGTGGATGGGGTGAGCCAGGTCAGTGCGGTGCGTGCGGCAGACGCGTCCGGACGCTCGACCTGGCACGCCAGCCTGCAGCTTGACTACACGCTGGAGTCCGAACGCAGCGTCGCACGCTACCTGCACCAGGGTCCGCTGCGTATCCTGCAAAGCCTCTACCCCGAAGGCGATGCGGTCTGCCACAACGTGCTGGTGCACCCGCCCAGTGGCCTGGTGGGTGGCGACACACTCGACATACAAGTCACTGTCGCATCAGGGGCGCACGGCCTGGTGACCACGCCCGGTGCCACGCGTTTTTACCGGTCAGAAGCAGGCCTCGCCACACAACAGGTGCATGCGCGGGTCGAGTCTGACGCTCGCTTGGAATGGCTGCCTTTGGAAGCCATTGCCTACAACCAATGCGATGCGCTCAACAGCGCCGTATTTGACCTGGCCCCCGGCGCTGAAATGATGGCTTGGGACCTCACAGCATTCGGGCTGCCTGCGGCCGACTTGCCTTATGTGCAGGGCACGTTTCGCCAACACCTGGAAGTCCCCGGCGTGTGGCTGGAGCGCGGCACCCTGAACGCCGACGACACCCGCCTGATGGACAGCCCGCTGGGCCTGGCAGGCCAACGCTGCATGGCCACGTTGGTGTTTGCAGCAGGCAGCGCCATGGCCGATGAGCGCATCGAGCGGGCTTTGGCCTGCGCCCGCGATTTGCTCGAAGCGTCTGAACTGCGCCTGACCGCAGGGGCCACCTCACCACACCAACAAGTCATCGTGCTGCGGGTGCTGGCACCGGTGATCGAGCCTGCCATGCAATTGCTGCGGCGGGTGTGGGCGGCGTGGCGTCAAGAGATGTGGGGCTTGCAGGGCACTTACCCACGGCTCTGGCATGTCTAAACCATGAGTGTCTTGCGCCCAAGCCACATTGCATGAATCTTTGAGCAGGGCACAGGCGCACGACGCCAAGCCTTGTTCAATCCGAGAGTGATCTGGATCACGGTTAAGCGCTGAGCCTCGTGGTCAGATGCGAATGATGTTTGTTTTGTCATGAACACTTCCGCGCATTGGATCGGTTTGCTGACCGCCTTGGGGATGGGCTTGCTGATCGGTGTGGTGCGCGAGCGCCGATACGCGCCAGAGATGACCAAGGCCGGCACGCGAACGCACACGCTGGTGGCGATGCTCGGTTATGTGAGCTGGAGTTTGGGCACTTGGCCATTTGTGGCCACGGTCTTGGTGGTCGGCGCACTGGTGATCGGTGGTTATCAGGCCACTGCCCGAACCAATCCCGACCAGACGGGCGAGGTGGCTTTGTTGACGACACTGTTGTTGTCAGCGCTGGCGCAGCACAACCCGAGCTTGTCTGCGGCTCTCGGTGTGTTGGCCGCCGCACTGCTGCATGCCAAACAAGCTTCGCAGCACATCAGCCGTGTTCTGATCACCGATCAAGAATTGCAGGACGCACTGATCCTGGCTGCGGCAGCACTGGTCGTGATGCCGCTGCTGTCAGACCAAGCGATAGACCCCTGGGGTGTGCTGCAACCCATCACACTGTGGCGCATCGTGGTGCTGGTCATGGCGGTGGGCATGCTGGGGCATGTCGCGCAGCGGGCGCTGGGGGGTCGTTGGGGTATGCCACTGGCGGCCTTCTTTTCGGGGTTTGTGTCCTCCACTGCCGTGGTCGTCAGCACGGGGCAGCGCGTGCGCGGCGGGCACAGTGATGCGCTGCCCGCAGCGGCTTGTGCCCTGCTGGCCAATCTGGCGTCTTTGACGCTGTTTGCCGGGGTGCTGGGGGCCGCCTCACCGCCCCTGCTGGTGGCCATGCGCTGGCCACTGGTGTTGGCGGGCCTGGGCTTGCTGCTGGTGGTGGTGCTCGCCTTGCGTCGCATCGAAGGGGATGGTGCCAAAACCCCCACAGGGCGTGCCTTCAAGCTCACCCATGCATTGGGCATGGCCAGCGTCATTGCCTTGATGTCCTTGCTCGCCGCCTGGCTGCAACATGTTTTTGGCGATGTGGGTGTGCTGGTGGCTGCGCTGTGTGTGGCTTGGGTGGAAGTGCATGCCGCAGCCGCCAGCATTGCGCAACTGATTCAGTCAGGCGGCATGACACCTGAGTGGGCGCACTGGGCACTGGTGGCCGTTCTGGCCTCCAGCGCTTTGGCAAAAACCGCTCTGGCGATGGCCAGCGGCGGGGTTCGCTATGGTCTGACAGTCGGACTGGGATTGGCGGCCATGGTGGCGGGTGGCGGGGTGGGCGTGTTGTGGCATCTTTAGGCTGCACAATGCCGTTTGGCTCCAGTGAGTCGGAGAAAACGGGGGACCGAATGAGTGAGCTGATCATCTATCAGGGCGACGATGGGAAAACCCAGGTGCAGTTTCGCGCCTTGGAAGGCAGCCTGTGGCTGACTCAACTGCAGTTGGCTGAGCTGTACGGGGTGACCGTGGCCAACATCAACATCCACCTGCACAAGATCGTCCAAGAAGCCGAATTGGCTGCTGAAGCAGTTATTAAGCGGGACTTAATACCTGCGGCCGATGGCAAACGCTATCCCACCAAACTCTACCGACTGGACATGGTCCTAGCAGTGGGCTACCGAGTGCGGTCTGTGCGCGGCACCCAGTTCCGCCAATGGGCCACCGCCCATCTGACCGAATACCTGGTCAAAGGTTTCGTCATGGACGACGAACGCCTTAAAAACCCTGGTGGATGGGATTACTTTGACGAACTGCTGGCGCGCATCCGCGAGATCCGCGTGTCAGAAAAGCGTTTTTATCAAAAGGTGCGTGATCTCTTTTCGCTGAGCAGCGACTACCAGGCCAACGAACAGAACGCCCAGCTCTTTTTTGCCGAAGTTCAAAACAAACTGCTGTATGCGGTCACGCAACACACCGCAGCTGAAATCATCCGCGAGAGGGCTGATGCCAAGGTTCCCAACATGGGCCTCACCAGTTGGGAGGGCAGCCGAGTGCGAAAGGCAGATGTGATCGTGGCCAAGAACTACCTTCAAGCCGAAGAGGTGGACACTCTCAACCGACTGGTCGTCATCTTCCTGGAACAGGCCGAACTGCGTGCCAAAGATCGCCAAGCCCTCACGCTGGACTACTGGCGGCAAAACGTGGACCGACTGCTGGCCTTCAACGACAAGCCCATCTTGCAAGGCAGCGGCCAACTAAGCAATGAGCGCGCCAAACAGCTTGCTCACGAACGCTACGACAACTTTGACGCCCAACGCCGCCAGGCCGAGGTCATGGCCGCCGATGCGGAAGATTTAAGGGCGCTGGAAGCAGTGGCAAAAAGAGGATCCTCAACATCCTAACCAAACAGGCTGGAAATTGATTGAAGGCTCAGATGCCTAGTTCCGCTCAAGGCTGGAAGCGGACACCGGCACTGGTCGGCTGGAAGATAACAATCTGCCAAAAGCGGAATAAAGCCTTTGTACGTTTTGCCGTTTCCCAGGTCGTAGGCTAGACGGTCGAGGACTAGAACGTCAAGCAAGCTGACCATCGTAGCTAATTTCACAGATGAGCAGTCAAGGGCAACAGCTATGATTAGAAAGGGTGTAGCGAATAAACAATGTATTATTCGAAAACTGCACTCCTGATAATTCATTGAGATGCCGAAACTGGGCTTCTCAGCAAATAAATTGTAATTTATCGAATATAAGTCATGCGTTCAATTTTTTTTAATGAATTCAAGGATGCGATTAACTTCCTCAAGAAGATTGCAGTTGGTAAAATAGTGCCACACTGTGACTCAAGTGTGGATGGATATTTGTGGAGTTCTGAAAATTTAAATTTATCCACCAAGCAATTGGAAATAATCTCGGAACAAATTGGTGAAAAATATATATTCGTTGACCGTGAGACAAACCTTTCATGGTATCTTAAAGATGCTACGGGATTCAGGTTCCTTCCAGATCCTTGGATGCATGGTGGGCACACGGACTGGAGGATACCAACTCTGAAGGAGTTAAGGACGCTAAGTTCGACAACTCCCAACAAGTCCGGAGTTTATACAAAGGAATCGCTCCACGGGCTTATTCAAGGAGCATATGTAAGTATTAGCCGCGATGGTGCGGATACCGCTTGGTGGGATTTTGATAGTAACTGTCAAACGCATGAACAATATACAGATGGAAAAATTATTTGGGGACGTGAGGGAAGGTTTGCCGGTTTTGAATCAAGCATAACTCATAATTATGCCAAGACAATTCTTGTTAGAGGGGGGCGTGTGTGCCAAGAAGGCTGGTCGATTAAATTGCTTAATTGGTTACAGACCGAGGATATTGTTAAATTCAAGTTTCAACCTACTATAGATTATATAACCGAAGAAATTACACACATTTCCATCAAATCAAAAGCCCCTTCTGAAATTGAAAATTTGCAGGGCCTTGAAAGTATAGAGATAAACGAAACTGGTTGTATGCCACAGATTTCATGGAGTCTGCCGAAATTAAAAAAACTTATCATAAGGCAATTAAATGTTGAAACGATTCCAGAGCGAATTTTTCAGCTAGGCGGTCTAGAGTTACTTTTAATAAGTAACGATTGCATAAAAGAAATCCCACATTCAATCGGAAATCTTGAAAATCTTAAAACGCTTACTTTATTAGGACAGGGTGCCGTTTCCATACCAGAGTCAATCGGCAACCTTGGCAAACTCGCTCGCCTTGAGTTTCGGCGTCACGTGAACCTCATACCTAACCGAATTGGAGATCTAGTAAGCCTTAATCATTTTTATGCTGCCGGAGAATTTACTACAATTCCTGAATCAATTGGCCTTCTTAAAAGTCTTAGGCGTTTTGAATGTACTGCACCACTCGATTCATTCCCAGCAAGCGCCTTTCAGCTATCCAACTTGAAGGAGTTATTTCTCTTTGGGGCACCAATGAAAAATGATATTCAAAATATATTCAAAATTTCCAGCCTTGAGAAACTAGGGCTTGGTTATTGCCCAATTGAGAATCTTCCTAATGATTTTTCATCAATGAAAAATTTGATTGAGCTTAGCCTTTCAAAAACACTAGTCGAAAAACTTCCGGAGTCTATGCTTGAAATGGAAAAACTACAGGTTATTGATATAAAAAATTCCAAAATTTCTTTCATCCCAGATTGGCTATCTGAAATGAAGTCTTTGCGGAAAATTATTGTATCAGAAGAATTATTTGATAATTTACCAAAAAATCTTAAAGATGGGCCTATAAATATTTCAAAGTGGTAATTTATAATTCATCAATCAGTTCAGTAATATAATGCTAAATATATTTTGCCGCTCCAAATTCTATACGCTCAAGTTATCGACCTATGCGGCGGAAGATTTAATTTAAAAATTACTATCGATAATCAAAATGATAAAAAATTAACACGTACAATACCTTTTTCAACTTGAAATTTAATCAACCGCGCGATCCATATTATGTCTCATGCCATCGATATTGACGGAACAACAGAAAAACTCTTTCTCTTACAGCATCTTGCATATGGTTCAGAGGCCTATTGTCGAAGTGAAGGCATGTTTTCAGCCGAGCATTTAGATTATTCTAAGTTTCAGTCCCCCTGGGGGTGGACAAAGGCTGTGGTCAGCAATTACTTAATTGAATGCGCTGTAAAACTCGGCGGATTCAAATCTGAAGTGCAACACCCATTGGATTAATGGATGAGGGTGGATT
>NZ_JBBAPF010000012.1:0-98620 GCF_040400975.1 Limnohabitans sp.
GGCTTGGGAGCAGATCGAACACACCGTGCTGAAAGGCCTGCCCATCTTGCGCGTGCTGGTGACCCACATGCACCCGGATCACATGGGCTTGGCCCATTGGCTGTGCGAGCGCTGGCAAGCGCCTTTGTGGATGAGCACCAGCGAATACCAGTCAGCCCTGTTGGCAAGCAGTGGCTTGTCCAATTTTGGGGGCGAGCCCACGGTGAAGTTTTTCGCCGCTCACGGATGGAACAAAGCCGAAGATCTGGCGGTGGTCGGGTCTCGTGTGGGTTATTACCCCAGCATGGTGCCCAAGGTGCCACGTGCTTATGTGCGATTGATGGCGGGCGCACAAGTGCGCATTGGCGATCGCCTTTGGCAATGCATCAGCGGCTATGGGCACTCACCCGAACACATGGCCTTGCATGATGTACAGGGCCAGCTGATGATCAGCGGCGACATGCTGCTGCCCTCGATTTCGACCAATGTCAGTGTCTATGCGATGGAGCCCGATGGCAACCCTTTGCAGCATTTTTTGGACTCGTTGGACAAGATGCAGCGCCTTCCCGACGACACCTTGATCTTGCCCTCGCATGGACGGCCTTTTCAGGGGGCAGCCGCCCGCATTGCCCAGCTGCGCAGCCACCATGCCGAGCGCTTGGACGAATTGGTACTCGCTTGCAGCGCACAAGCCTTGTGCGCCCACGACGCACTGCCCTTGATCTTCAAACGCGCGCTGGACGTGCACCAAACCACCTTTGCCATGGGCGAAGCCGTGGCCCATCTGAACTTGCTGTGGCTCATGGGCCGGCTCTCGCGCGAACAAGATGCCACCGGCATTTACCGGTTCAAAGGCCGCTGACCTCAGTCATCGGCCAAACCCAGCGGGGATTGACGCAAAGCTTTGCGTCGCTGCGCGTAATCGGGCATGACCTCGCCCACAGTTTCCCAAAAGCGGGGGCTGTGGTTCATTTCGCGCAAGTGGGCCAGCTCGTGCACCACCACATAGTCGATTTGGCTGATGGGCAAATGGATGAGCCGCCAATTCAGTCGAATGTGGCCATCCGTGCGGGCGCTGCCCCAGCGCGTGCTGGCGCTCGACAAACTCAGCTTTTGCCAGCGCACGCCAAGCAAGGGCGCAAAGTGGTGCAGTCGCTGTTCAAACAAGGCCTTGGCTTGCTTTTTGAGCCACACTTGCGCGGCATCGCGCACCTGCGTGACCGATGCGCCGGGCGGCACCGTGACCGGCAAGACCTCGTCAGGCGACAGGTCTTGTCCCAGCACGCGCCCTAAACCCCGCTCCAGCACGCACAACTGCACCGTGCGACCCAAAAAAGGCACTTCGGCCCCGTGCCGCCACTCGATGGCTTTTTGAAACTGCTCGGTCTGCCGCTCTTTGAACTGCTGCAGCTTGGCCACAATCCAAGCGCTTTTTTCTTGCACAGTGGCATCCACCTCGCGCAGCGTCACCCAATTGGGGGCGCGCACCACAAGGCCATCGGCCCCTACCAAAAAGCCAATGCTTTTGCGGCGCGAACGCTCAAACCGAAACGACACCATCACGCCTTGCAGCTGTGCATGGCGGTTGGCGCCAGCATGGACGAAGCCAGCGCTTGGGGGCGGCGCTGCATCTGGGGCCAAGGTAGGCACCCGGCCGATGGGATCGGAAGCCGGTGCCGGTACCCGTGATGGTGCTTGGCTTGAAGCTTGCGCCGATGACGGCGCCGAGGTGGGCACCACCGGGTCTCCACCGGTGAAAAAATCGAGCACAAACTGCAAAGGCGCCCGCATGACTGGCCTCTGTAGAGATCAGTTCCCGGCCAAGGCGGGGTAAGCCTCAGGGTCCAGCCGGTGCATCTCGGATTCGATCCATGTCTCAACCTCGAGCATCAACTCATCGGCGCTGCGCCCTTCGCTGGAGATGGCAGGGCCGATCGAAATGTCCACCACACCCGGTACTTTGACAAAGGCTTTGGTCGGCCAGCAACGCGCTGAAGTGACCGCAATCGGAATAACGGGCACACCCGCAGCAATGGCCAAGCGGGCACCGCCGCTTTTGTATTCGCCTTTTTGACCCCGCGGGATGCGCGTGCCTTCGGGAAACATGATGACCCACACGCCATCGTCCATCAGACGACGGCCCTGCTGCACCACCTTGGCAAAGGCGCGCGAGCGCTGCTTGCGGTCAATGTGGATCATGTCCAAACGGCCCATGGCCCAGCCAAAAAACGGCACATGCAGCAGCTCTTTCTTGAACACATAAGCCAAGGGGTGCGGCATGATGACGGGCATCACAAAAGTCTCCCAAGTGGACTGGTGCTTGACCAACAAAACCGCCGGGTCCTTGCTGCCCAGAGGCAAATTCTCCATGCCCTGAATGCGGTTTTCAATGCCCAAAATCCTGGTACCACTGTTCACCGCCAAGCGCAGCCAACCTACACACAGCCAATACAAGCGCGTGCTGCTGACAAAGTAAGAAACCACCACGACAAACAGTGCCCAAGGCACCACCGTGATGGCCATCCAAAGCACATGGGCCAGTGAGCGAATGAAGTTCATGCAGAAGGCGCTCTGGTGGATTTCAAGGGTTGACCGTCGAGGTCGTGCTGTGCCAAGGCGTCGAAGCCTGGCCCAAAAAATGGTCGACAAAGGCTGCCAAGTCGGCGTGGACTTGGGTCTCGGGCGGGAATCCTGCTGGCAACATGTTGACATCCCCACGGGCGTGGCGTCCGCTCAGCACCCAATGCGGTTCACAACCTGCTGCCTTTGCCGCCTGCATGTCACGCAGCCTGTCGCCGACATAAGGCACGCCCGCCAGGGCAATACCATAGCGCTCTTCAATTTGCAGCAGCAATCCGGGCGCAGGTTTGCGGCAGGTACAGCTCTCATCGGGCGCATGGGGGCAATAAAAAATGGCATCGATACGGCCACCCAAAGCGGCCAGCGACTTGAGCATGAAGGCATGCACCGCATTGAGCGCGGCCATGTCTAAAAGTCCGCGACCTAAACCCGATTGGTTGGTGGCCAACACCACATGGAACCCGGCATGGTTCAGGCGACTGATGGCCTCCAACGCGCCGGGCAGGGGGTGCCACTCCTCGGGCGATTTGACGAACTCTTCACTGGCCCGGTTGATGGTGCCATCGCGGTCCAAAATGACGAGTTTGGTGTGCATGGGCGCTTTCAGTTCAGGTGGCCAGGCGCGACAAATCGGCCACGCGGTTCATGGCCGCATGCAGTGATTTGAGCAGACCCTGTCGGTTCAGGCGCAGGTCCATTTCTTCGGCATTGACCATCACATCGTCAAAGAAGGCATCCACCGGGGCGCGCAACGCAGCCAAGGTTTGCAGGCTGGCTGTGTAGTCACCCGCCTTGAACAGCGCCTCGGACTCGGGCAACAACTTTTGCATGGCGGCGTACAGGCCTTTTTCAGCGTCTTCTTGCAGCAGCGCGGGGTTGACGTGGGCATCCACCTCACCGGCTTTCTTGAGGATGTTGCCGATGCGCTTGTTGGCGGCAGCCAGCGCGGGGCTTTCGGGCAAGGACGCAAAAGCGCGTACAGCTGTCAAGAACAGGTTGACTTGACCCAGACGGGCGGGTCGCAGGGCCATGACGGCATCGACCTCTTGCGCGGTGAACCCTTGCTCGCGCAAGCTACCGGACAGGCGGTCGTAAAAAAACTCGATGAGCGCGTCCGATGTGCCCACGATCTTGTCGCCGAACACCGGGGCAGACAAAGCCAACAATTCGGGCAAGCCCAACGCCAGATCTTTCTCAACCAGCATCCGAATCACGCCCAAAGCGTGGCGGCGCAGCGCAAACGGGTCTTTGTCACCTGTGGGCAGATTGCCAATGCCGAACATGCCCACCAGAGTTTCGAGCTTGTCGGCCAGGGCCACCACCAAGCCGACCGGGTTGCTGGGCAGGTGATCGCCGGCGAAGCGGGGGCAATAGTGGTCGGAGATGGCACTGGCAATTTCTTCGCTCAGACCATCATGGCGAGCGTAATAGTTGCCCATGATGCCTTGCAACTCAGGGAACTCGCCGACCATATCGGTAAGCAGATCGGTCTTAGCAAGCCGCGCAGCAAGCACGGCCTTTTCGGCCAGCTCGGCGCCGCCGATTTGCTCACCGATTGCGCGGGCAATGGCGCACACCCGTGCCATGCGATCGCCCTGGCTGCCCAGCTTGTTGTGATAGACCACCTTGGACAGGCCTTCGACGCGCGACTCGAGCGTCTTTTTGCGGTCCTGGTCGAAGAAGAATTTGGCGTCGGCCAGACGGGGGCGCACCACCCGCTCATTGCCTTGAATCACGGCAGACGCATCATCGGGGGTGATGTTGCTCACCACCAAAAACTGGTGGGTCAGCTTGCCGGCCGCATCGAGCAGCGGAAAGTACTTTTGATTGGCCTTCATCGTCAAGATGAGGCATTCCTGCGGCACATCGAGAAACTGCTTCTCAAACTCGCACACCAGCACATTGGGCCGCTCGACCAGGGCCGTGACTTCGTCGAGCAAAGCCTCATCTTCAATCGGACGCACACCCCCGCCCACCCGGGCCGCAGCGGCCTGCAATTGGCGCAAGATTTCAGCACGGCGATCGGCAAAGCTGGCAATTACCGCACCATCGTTCCTCAGTGTCTCGGCGTACTGGTCGGCATGCTGCAAGACCACGGGTGAGATCTTGGCCTCAAAGCGGTGACCTTGGGTGCTGTTGCCCGCCGTCAGGCCCAGCGCCTTGACCGGCACCACCGCGCTGCCATGCAGGGCGATCAGGCTGTGCGCTGGCCGCACAAAATTGACGCTGCTCCAGCCGGGCAACTCGCAATCGGTTTCCAGCTGGTACTGCATGACTTTGGGAATCGGCAGCTTGGCCAGCGCTTCTTCCAGCGCCTTTTGTAAGCCCGCTTGCAGCGATGCGCCTTTGACGATGCTGTCGTAAAACAAGGCGTCCGCTTTGCCATCGGGCGCGCGCTTGAGCGCGGCCACAGCGGCAGCCGGATCGCTCACGTCGGCCCCAAGGGCCTGCATTTTTTTCAGCAAGGCAGGTGTGGCTTGGCCTGTCGCGTCCAGGCCCACGGCCACGGGCATCAGCTTTTGCTGCACCGCCTTGTCGGCGGCTTGCGCGGCCACGCCCGTCACATGCGCGGCCAGGCGGCGGGGCGAGGCAAAAGCCGTCACCACCGCGTCGGCGGGGGCCAGGCCCTGGGCCTTGAGTTGTTCGGCCAGCACGCCCGCGAAAGCAGCACCAAGTTTGTTGAGCGCCTTGGGCGGCAGTTCTTCCACAAACAGTTCCACCAGCAAGTTTTGTGTCGTCATGTTGTTCTCCCTCACGCGGCTTTCTTGGGCATTTGGGCCACCCATTCACGCGGGGCCATCGGGAAGTCCAGACGTTCGCGGCTTTCGTAATAACTCTGGGCCACGCTGCGGGCCAGGTTGCGGATGCGGCCGATGTAAGCAGCGCGCTCGGTCACGCTGATCGCGCCACGCGCGTCCAGCAGGTTGAAGGTGTGCGCGGCCTTGAGCACCTGCTCATAGGCGGGCAGCGCCAGCTGCTGCACGATCAGGTTTTGCGCCTGTTTTTCGTGCGCACCAAAGGCGGTGAACAAGAAATCGGCATCGCTGTGCTCGAAGTTGTAGGTGGACTGCTCCACCTCATTCTGGTGATACACGTCGCCATAGCTCAAAGTGTCGGTCCACTTGAGGTTGTAAACGTTGTCCACGCCCTGCAAATACATGGCCAAGCGCTCCAGGCCGTAGGTGATCTCGCCGGTGATCGGCTTGCAGTCGATGCCGCCGACTTGCTGGAAGTAGGTGAACTGCGTGACTTCCATGCCGTTGAGCCAGACTTCCCAGCCCAAACCCCAAGCGCCAAGGGTGGGGTTTTCCCAATCGTCTTCGACAAAGCGGATGTCGTTTTTCTTCAGGTCAAAACCCAGCGCTTCGAGCGAGCCCAGGTACAGCTCCAGGATGTTGCTGGGTGCGGGCTTCAAAACCACTTGGTACTGGTAATAGTGCTGCAGGCGGTTGGGGTTCTCGCCGTAGCGGCCATCCTTGGGGCGGCGGCTGGGTTGCACATAGGCGGCTTTCCACGGCTCTGGACCAATGGCCCGCAAAAACGTGGCGGTGTGGCTGGTGCCCGCGCCGACTTCCATGTCGTAGGGCTGGAGCAAGGCGCAGCCCTGGGCGTCCCAGTACTGCTGTAATTTGAGAATGATCTGTTGGAAGGTCAACATGGCCTGAGCAAGGCCAGCAGCGAGCTGGCCAAAGTTAGAGGGTGCGCAAGCTTGGCGCGAACCCATGATTTTACGGGCTTTGAACCTCCGCCAAGCTTGGCAAAAGACATCGGGGTGTGCGCCGCCTTAGGCAAGCCTGCATGACGCTAGGCCTTGAAAAAATCCACCACCCCAGAGAAAGTCACGAACGCCGCCACCGTGGTCACCATGATGATCCGTGCGATGCGTCCGTTGTCGGCGCCCAAGCGCTCGGCCAACAAAGACACATTGCTGGCACTGGGCAGGGCCGCCACCAAGACCATGACCTGCAGGGCAAAGGGCTCCAGCGGCACCCCCCACTGAATCGCAGACAAGCCCACCAGCAAGACCAGCAGGGGGTGCACGACCAGCTTGATCACAGCAATCGGCAGGTAGTCGATGGCACGCAAGGGGCCATCGGGGCGCTCATGCGACAGCATGACCGAACGGGCCAAAACCGCTCCGATCGTGAACAAGGCCACGGGAGAGGCCGCATCGGCCAGCAAACCCACGGTTTTGTTCACAGGGCCAATCAGCTCCAGATTCCAGAATGAAAACGCTGCCCCCGCACAGATGGCCCAAGGCATCGGATTGCGCAAAACCCCGCCCAAAGCCTTGCGTGCAGCCACCAGCGCGCCATGCTGCCCTGCGGCATCCATGCGCGACAAGGCCACACACAACGAAGACGTGATCACCAGATCCACCAAGATCGTCACGATCGCAGGGCCCACGGCCTGCGCCCCCAACAAAGCGACCAGCAAAGGCACGCCCATGAAGCCCGTGTTGGGAAAAGCCGCCACCAAGGCACCCAAGGACGCATCGTTCCAGCGCACACGCCGGTTCAAGCTGATGCCAATGCTCAGGGCCACGATGAGCAAAGCACACAACAGGTAAGTGAAAAACACGCCAGCATCCAGAAGCTGGGCAATCGGGGTGTCGGCACCAAACCTGAACAGCATGCAAGGCAAAGCAAAAAACAGGACAAACCCATTCAAGCCAGGAATGGCCTCCAAAGGCAAAAAACGCAGCCTTGCCGCCAGGTAGCCGCACAAAACCAGCGCAAAAAACGGAAAAGTGACGCGGAAAATTTCAAGCATGCCCCGATTGTCGGGGTAAACCATGAAGCCAAAGCCGCAAACAAAGTCTCTGAGTCGACATGTTGATGGACTGCCGTTTGAAAAAAGCGACCGTGGCAAACCGCTATCATGGCCCGCTTTGCCAAGCTTGCTTGTATTCCACAGATCTCCCCCATGTCAGCCGGACTCAACAACGCCCAACTCGAAGCCGTGAACTTTGTCTCCGGCCCTTGCTTGGTGTTGGCCGGGGCGGGTTCGGGCAAAACGCGGGTGATCACGCACAAGATCGGACGCCTGATCGAAGCCGGGCTGGAGCCCCAACGCATCGCCGCCATCACCTTCACCAACAAGGCCGCTGCCGAGATGCGCGAGCGGGCCAAGCAATTGATCGGCAAGGCTGCCAAGGATGTTTTGATCTGCACCTTCCACGCCCTGGGCGTGCGCATCATGCGCGAAGACGGTGCGGTGCTGGGGCTCAAACCGCAGTTCAGCATCATGGACGCGGACGATGTGACCAGCATCTTGAAAGATTGCGGGGGCACCACCGATGCGGCCACCGCACGCCAATGGCAATGGACCATCAGCCTGTGGAAAAACATGGGGCTCAATGCCGAGCAAGCGGCCGCTCAAGCGCCCGACGACAACGCCCGGGTGATCGCCCGCATCATGGCGCTGTACCAGGAGCGGCTGACGGCTTACCAGAGCGTGGACTTTGACGACTTGATCGGCCTGCCCCTGAAGTTGCTGGCCGAGTTTCCAGTGGTGCGCGAACGCTGGCAGGCCAAGATGGGTCATGTGCTGGTGGACGAATACCAAGACACCAACGCCACGCAATACGAGTTGCTGAAACACCTGGTGGGCGAGCGCGCGCGCTTCACGGCAGTGGGTGACGACGACCAGTCGATCTACGGTTGGCGCGGTGCCACACTGGACAACCTGAAGCGCCTGCCGGTGGATTTTCCGAAGCTCAAAGTCATCAAGCTCGAGCAAAACTACCGCTCCACCAGCGCCATCTTGCGCGCCGCCAACCACGTGATCCAGCCCAACCCCAAGCTGTATCCCAAAACCTTGTTTTCGGAGCTGGGTGAAGGTGAACCGGTGCGTGTGGTCGATGCCGTGAACGAGGAACACGAGGCCGACCGGGCGATTGCCCGCATCCAGTCGATCCGCAGCGGGCATTCGCTCGAATCCAAACACCGCGAGTTCAAGGACTTTGCTGTTCTGTACCGCGCCAACCACATGGCCCGCCCGTTTGAACAAGCCTTGCGCCGCGCCAACATCCCTTACAAGGTGTCGGGCGGGCAGAGCTTTTTTGACAAGGCCGAGATCAAGGACCTGTGTGCCTGGTTTCGGCTGTGGATCAACAACGACGACGACCCGGCTTTTTTGCGCGCCATCACCAGCCCGAAACGCGGCATTGGCCACCAGTCGCTGGGCCAGTTGGGCACCTTTGCCACGCAGTACAAGCTGAGCCTGTTCGAAGCCCTTTTTGCTGGCAGCCTGCCCAGTGCGGTGAACGCCCGCGCCGTGACGGGCCTGCACGAGTTTGGTCGCTACATCAACGACCTGGAATTCCGCGCTCGACAGACCTTGGGCAAAGAGGCGGCGCTGGCCTTCTTGTTGGAGTGGTTGAAAGAGATTGGCTACGAGTCGCACCTGTACGAGGGCGAGGACAACGAAAAAGTGGCCTCGGCCCGCTGGACCAACGTGCTGGAGTTTTGCGACTGGATGGCCGGACGCTGCGGCGGCGAGATCGAAGACGCCACAGGAACGGATGCCACCGAATCGAAAAACCTGCTGGAGGTGGCACAAACCATCTCGCTGATCTCCACCCTGAGCGAACGCGAGAAAGACCAGAACGTGGTGACCTTGTCGACCTTGCACGCCTCCAAGGGTTTGGAGTGGCCCCATGTGATGCTGGTGGGCGTGAACGAGGGCCTGTTGCCTTTCAAGTTGGGTGACGACAACACGACTGAAGGGGCCAGCCAAGAGGGCATCTTGCTGCGCCTGCAAGAAGAGCGCCGCCTGATGTACGTGGGCATCACCCGCGCCCAGCGCAGCTTGGCCGTGAGCTGGACCCGACGACGCAAAAAAGGCCGTGAAACCATGGCCGCGCTGCCCAGCCGATTCATTGCCGAGATGCGGCTGGACGAGAACACCATCAAAGAAGACCCGCGCGAAAAGCTCAAGGCGCTTCGGGCTGAATTTGCGCAACGCGCAGCCGATGCGGCGGCAGAGGGCAAACCATGAAAATCATTTTGAACAGGCTCAATGGGCTCAGCGCTGCTCTGCTGTTGGTCCTGGCATTGAGCGGATGCCATCTGCCCCTGCAAACGCCAGATTGCCCGCCAGGACAATCGCTGAGTGCTGACCAGTTGGTCGGCAAATGGACTGTGCAAATGGCAGGTTCAGCCAAGCCATGGACCCTGAACTTGTCCCCACACCCGGAACACTTGGGCAGTCTGCGCGGTGAACTTCGACAAGGCGACCAAGGCTACTGGGTGGTGGCCGATCTGGAAGGCCGCGAGTTCACGATGGAGGAATCGCACGACGGACAACGCATTGCAGCCACATGGTTGGGCACTGCGGTACACGGCCATTGCGGTCGATGGTTAGAGGGAGAGCGGCTCGCCACAGGCCAAGCCGCAGAGGGCTTTGCCATGCGGCGCGCCCCGTAACAAAGTCTGGGTCAGTGTCTTTGCATCCCATAGGGCCAAAATCCGTGCTTTTCACGCAAAATACAGCCGAACACAGCCTTGGCAATCCTTCATGCAGTCCGCTTCTTTCCAACTGACCCGCCCCAAGCGCCCGCTGGCAGGTTGGGTTTGGGTGCTTGTTCTGCATGCCCTGCTGTTTTGGGCTGTGCATGTGGGCTTGACGCGCGACGTGGTGCAAAAAATGCCGACGGTGGTTCAAGCGCTCTTGCTCACCGACACCCGTCCTGCAACACCTCCGCCTTTGGCACCACCACCAACACCCTCACCGCCCCCCCCCACGCCCCAGCCTGTCAAGTCAGCACCGATACCAGCCCCCGTTACACCGCCAGTGACACAAGCGCCGGCCATCGAGATACCAGCCATCAGCACACCCCTCCCAACCCCAACGGGCTTGACAGCGCCATTGCCTGCGGCTGCCCCTGCACCACCGGCCGCCGCGCCTGTCGCCACGCCCGTGACAGCAGCGCCCACCCGAGCCACGGCCCCCACCCCTGCCCCCGCTCCTGCACCTACGCGCACTGCAGCAGGCGTGAATGTCAATCAATGTGAAAAACCGGAATATCCCAATGCGTCCCGCCGTCTTGAAGAAGAGGGCACAGTGGCCTTGCGCTTCTTGGTGGGCGTAGATGGCAAAGTGCTTCAATCTGAGATCGAAAAAAGCTCTGGCTTCAAGCGGCTCGACGAAGCCGCCAGAGCTGGTTTGTCCAAATGCCAATTCCGTCCCGCTTTGGTCGATGGCAAACCCGAACAAGCCTGGGCCAGCATGAAATACACCTGGCGCCTCGAATGAACCCCCGTCCGCTTCCACAACTTCACACACAGCCACCCCAAACTCGGCCACCCCACACCCCATGTCAAAGTCACAAAGACCCGCTCGCATGCTCAAGCATTTCAGAACCACTCTGACCCACCTGCTGCTGGGTCTGGGCGTGCTGATGACCCACACCTGCTGGGCATCCAATCCCAGCGCTGCCACGATGACACCCTCTGCCACACCGGACAACCCCTATGGCTTGGGCGCTTTGTGGGCACAAGGCGATGCAGTGGCCAAGATCACCTTGCTGATTTTGGTCATCATGAGCATGGGCAGCTGGTTCGTGATCGTGACCAAATACCTTGAACAGTCCAAACTGCTCAAATTGGCAGCGGCCACACAAAACAGCTTCAAACAAGCCGCATCGGTGCGGCAAGCCGCCGATGCACTCGACGCATCCAGCCCGTTTCGCTTCATTGCAGAAAAAGGCTTGGAAGGCGCGGCCCAACACCAAGGCTTGCCCGACAGCGTGGATTTCAACGCCTGGGTGGTGATGTGCCTGCAACGTGCCATGAGCACGGTGCAAAGCCGCCTGCAAGACGGGCTTGCCGTGCTGGCCACCGTCGGCTCTACAGCGCCCTTTGTTGGTTTGTTCGGCACGGTGTGGGGCATCTACCATGCGCTGGTCAAAATCGGCATGTCGGGCCAAGCCAGCATCGACAAAGTCGCAGGTCCCGTCGGTGAGGCACTCATCATGACAGCCATTGGCTTGGCCGTAGCCGTGCCTGCGGTCTTGGGCTACAACTGGTTGGTGCGTCGCAACAAGGCGGTGATGGAAGAAATCAACGCCTTCGGTGCAGATGTTCACGCGGCCTTGCTCGCTTCGGCCCAACGCTGATGGCCATGCAACTCGGCCCCAGCGTGGGGACTGGCCCCGACGACGAGGTGATGGGCAGCATCAACACCACGCCCTTGGTGGACGTGATGCTGGTCTTGCTGATCATCTTCCTGATCACCATTCCCGTCGTGACCACGTCCATTCAGGTGGACTTGCCCAAAGAGCGCCATGAGGTGCGTCAAGCACGGCCTGAAACCGTGATTGTCTCGGTGAACAAATCAGGTCAGGTTTTTGTGTACGACACCCCCATCCAAAACCAGAACGACTTGCAAGAGCGCTTGAAAAAAATCGCCGCCATGAAACCCCAACCCGACGTTCAGATTCGGGGCGATGCGCAAAGTGCCTTTGAATCGGTCGGCAGGGTCATGCACGCCCTGCAGCAGGCCGGCATTGCCCAAGTGGGCTTTGTCATTGACCCCGGCCCCTGAACATCAAGGACAACTTATGGCCATGCATTTGGGCACAGACCACAGCGATGAAGACGGCTTGATGATGGACATCAACACCACGCCCTTGATTGACGTGATGCTGGTCTTGATCATCATGCTCATCATCACCATTCCGGCTCAACTGCACGCGGTCAACATGGACATGCCCAAGGCAAGCCCCGCTGCGCCCAAAGAACCGGTGGTGGTTCGCATCGACATCAATGCGCAATCACAGTGGCGCTGGAACGGCCAAACCATCGACAACCGCGACGATTTGCAAATGCAGCTGACGCAAGCGGCCGCCATGCAGCCCCAACCCGAGTTGCACATCCGCTCTCATGGGCAAGCCAGGTACGAGGCCACGATCACCGTGCTGACCGCTGCGCAACGCGCCGGCTTGACCAAAGTCGGTATCGTGGGCAGCGAGCAATTTGCCAACTGATTTTTGAGACGAAAAAAAGCCGCTCCTAGAGCGGCTTTGGGTTTGGCGCAGACCAGAATCAGTCGGCGTATTTGCCAGCAGCGTCCACAGCGGCCTTGATCTTGATCATTTCGGCAGCCACAAACTTCTTGTGCTCTTCGGGCTCAACGCGCTTGTCGTTGACCACCAAAGCGCCCAAGGCTTCGTTCTTTTTGATGAAATCAGGGTCCTTCAGTGACTTCTTCAGGGCTTCATTCAAGGTCTTGGTGATGGCTGCAGGTGTGCCTTTGGGGGCGTACAAACCGTGCCAGATGGTCAGATTAAAGCCCTTCATGCCCATTTCCTGCAAGGTGGGGTAGTGCTTGAGGACAGGGTGGCCACTCAGGGGTTGGGCCGTGGTGACCGCAAACGCCTTGATACGACCGCCTTCGATCTGGGCCGTGGTGTTGGTGGTCTGGTCGCACATCATGTCCACCTGACCGCCGATCAAGGCCGTCATGGCAGGGGCAGTGCCGCCAAACGGGATGGTGGTCATGACTTCCTTGGTCTTCATGTTGGTCTGCCAGAGCAAGCCGCAAATGTGCGAGGCAGAACCCAGACCCGCGTGCGCAATGTTCAGCTTGCCTGCATTGGCGCGGATGTAGTTCTCAAAGTCGCGGTAGGTGTTGGCTGGCAGCTGGGGCTTGCCCACCAAGGTCATGGGCACGTCGTTGACCATGCCCAAGAACTCGAAATCCTCGAGGGGCTTGTAACCCAGTTTGCGGTACAGGGCTGGCGTTGCGGCCATGCCGATATGGAACAACAGCAAGGTGTGGCCGTCCGGAGCGGCCTTGGCCACTTTGGTCGCGCCAATGGTGCCACCGGCACCCGCAGCGTTTTCCACCACGAAGTTACTGCCGGGAACGTGCTTGCGCATCACTTCGGCCAGGTCACGGGCGACGCGGTCGGTGGGGCCGCCTGCGGCGAAAGGCACCACGATGGAAATCGGCTTGTTGCCCGGAAAGGCTTGGGCGTAAGAGCCCAATGAGACGGCTGCCAGTGCGGCCAATGCAATCCACTGCTTCATGAACAAACTCCTTAAAAGTGATGCGATTGTAAAACCACAGCATTGTCATGAAAACGCGGGAAATACTTAGCGACCCCGCTTTGATTGCCCTTGATTCAATTGAGGATTCTGATAAAAAATCTGCGATTCATCAAAAGCATCATCGGTAGCTGCGGGCATCCTCGATGACTTTGCCATCATTGGCCAGACTGCCTGGTGCCACCAAATGCACCTCGCCGCGCAACTTGGTCACATCGCGCACCGCCTCGGACACGCGGCTTTTGAGCGAATCGTCAGACAGCAGCGCTGTTTCAACGTGCAAAGCCATTTGGTCGTTGGCCATCTCACCGGTGACCACCAAACGGGCTTTGGTCAACTCCGGAAAGCGTTTCACGATCTCGGCCACCTGACCAGGATGCACAAACATGCCGCGGATCTTGGTGGTCTGGTCGGCGCGTCCCATCCAGCCCTTGATGCGCTGCCCGGTGCGGCCGGTGGGGCAGGTACCGGGCAGGATGGCGGACAAATCGCCTGTGCCGAAACGGATCAAGGGGTAATCGGGGTTGAGCACCGTGACCACCACTTCACCGACTTCGCCGTCTGCCACAGGGTCTCCGGTACCGGGTCGAACGATCTCGACGATCACGCCCTCGTCAATCACCAAACCCTCGCGCGCAGAAGTTTCATAGGCAATCAAGCCCACATCGGCGGTGGCATAGCACTGGTAGGCCGCCACACCCTGCTGGGTAAACCAGTCGCGCAAGGATGGTGGGCAGGCTTCGCCCGACACCAAGGCTTTGGTGATCGACAGCTTTTGGCCAGCCTCTGTGGCTTTTTCGATCAAGATTTTCAGGAAACTGGGCGTGCCCGAATAGGCCACAGGACGCAGGTCAGCGACCGCCGCCAATTGCTGTTCGGTGTTGCCCACGCCACCGGGAATCACCGCACAGCCCAGCGCATGGGCACCGCTTTCCATGATCCATGCCCCGGGGGTCAGGTGGTAACTGAAGCAGTTGTGGACCAGATCACCGGCCTCAAAACCAGCAGCCGCCATGGCCCGGGCTGCTCGCCAGTAGTCGGGGGCATGGCCTTCGGGTTCATAGATCGGGCCGGGTGACTGGTATACCCTGCGCACACCGGCAGAGCGGACCATCCCCTTCCAGCCAATGGTTGAAAAACCACCAAAGGGGTCTTGCGCCCGCTGGGCTTGTTGACGCGCCAGCAACTCGTACTTGCGCGTGACAGGCAGTTGGGCCAGAGCGGCACGGCTGGTCACCTGGGCTGCATCGATGCCCTTGAGGATTTCAGACAAAGCGGCGCTGTTTTTCTGGGCATTGGCGATTTGCCCCGGCAAGGCCGCCATCAGCGCTGCTTCGCGTGCTTCAGGGGCGCGGGTTTCCAACGCATCAAGGTGATGGGCCATGGGATTCTTTCGGGAGACGGGCGATGATGGATGGCTCGATGGATGCACAAGGCATCAGGCCAGCCAGCGCTTGCGGCGCTTGTAACTCTTGACGTCCTTGAAGCTCTTGCGTTCACCGCCGCCCATGCCGAGGTAAAACTCTTTCACATCCTCGTTGGTGCGAAGATCTGCAGCCTCACCGTCCATGACGATGCGGCCCGACTCCATGATGTAGCCGTAGTCCGAGTACTTGAGCGCCATGTTGGTGTTTTGCTCGGCAATCAGGAAAGTGACCTTTTCCTTGTCGTTCAAGTCCTTGACGATGTTGAACACCTCTTCAACGATCTGAGGGGCCAGGCCCATCGAAGGTTCATCCAGCAGCATCACGCTGGGGTTGGTCATCAGGGCGCGACCGATGGCACACATCTGCTGCTCACCACCGGATGTATAGGCCGCTTGTGAAGTGCGACGGGTTTTCAGACGCGGGAAGTAGGTGTAGACCTTGTCCAGGTTGGCCGCAATCTCGCCTTTGTCGGTACGGGTGTAACTGCCGGTCAGCAAGTTTTCCTCGATCGACAGGTGGGCAAAGCAATGACGCCCTTCCATGACCTGCACCACACCCCGATTGACCAGGTCAGCGGGTGTGAGATTTTCGATGCGTTCGCCACGCAGCTCGATGCTGCCTTTGGTCACATCGCCACGCTCGCCTTTGAGCAAGTTGGAGATGGCGCGCAAGGTGGTGGTCTTGCCTGCCCCGTTACCACCCAGCAAGGAAACGATGCCCTGCTCCGGCACTTGCAGGGACACGCCCTTGAGCACCAAGATGACGTGGTTGTAGATGACTTCGATGCCGTTGACGTTCAGAACAATGTTTTTGTCACTCATGGACTGTGCCTTTTAAGGATTTGGAGGTTCAAGCCAAATGGAACCGCTGCACGCAAGGGTTTCATTTGGCAGCTGCGGGCAAGCTCACGCCTGCTGCAGCCGACAAGCTGCCGCTTGCGCGGCAGCTGGACTCAGATCAAGACTGGCAATCCGCAGGAGTGCGGCGTGTGATCTTCTTCTCGGCAGCGTACTTGTCGGCAGATGCTTTGACCAAAGGCTTGATGATCTGCTCATCAGCCTGCAGCCAATCAGATGCCCAGACAAACTTGCTGCCGTCCCAGGTGTGAACACGAGCCCATGCAGAGCCCATGTGATCGGAACATGAAGTGGAGACAGGACGCATGACACCCTTGAAGCCCAACGCATCCAATTTGGCCTGCGTCAAGTTCAAATTCTCATATCCCCAGCGAGCTTGCTCACCGGTCATGACTTTGCCTTTTCCAAACCGCTCCTGCGCTTGGCGAACGCCTTCAACAGCCAACATGGCACCCACGACACCGCGCATGTAAAGCACTTCGCCCACTTCGGCCTTGGGTCCGGTGCCCTGACCTTTGTCATGCACTTTCGCCAAAATTTCCTTAGCGACTGCAGAACCTGGCTCCGCGCCGTGCTGCATCATCACTGCGTTATAGCCCTTGGCTGCAGCGCCGATGTCCTTGAGATCGGGTTCAGCACCAGACCACCATGTACCAAACATTTTTTCACGCGGATAGCCTGTGGCAACAGCTTCCTTGATCGATGTCGCCGTCATAACACCCCAGGTTTGGAGCATCACGTAGTCGGGGCGCTGCTGACGGATTTGCAACCAAATTGCTTTTTGTTCCACGCCTGGCGCAGGAATCGGCAACAACTGCAAGGTGAAACCGTGCATGGCAGCACGCTCTTGCACGATGGGCAGCAACTCTTTACCAAACGGACTGTCATGGTATGCGACAGCAATTCTCTTGCCCTTGAGGTTATCCCAACCACCGGCCTGCTTGGCGATATGCTGCAACAAAACGTCGCCAGCAACCCAGTAGTGGCCAATCAATGGGAAGTTCCACTTGAACACACCACCATCGGCAGAGTCACTGCGGCCATAACCAGAAGTGATCATGGGGATTTTGTCAGCCGGGATTTTCTCGGTCAGCGCAAATGTGATGCCTGTGGACAAGGGTTGGAACACGGTAGCCCCACCATGTTTGCCCTTAAGGCGTTCATAGCACTCAACACCACGGTCTGTCGCATAAGCGGTTTCACACTCTTCAACCAAGGTTTTGACACCGTTGATACCGCCCCGAATATTGACCAGCTTCATGTAATCGGCGAAGCCGTTTGCAAAAGGCGTGGCATTGGGCGCAACGGGACCTGTACGGCCCGTCAAGCTTGGGAAAAACTGCACTTTTTCTTGCGCCATCACAGCAGTGGTGGTGACCACCGCCGACAAGCCTGCGCAAGCCAACGTGGCCAACATGGCTAACTTTTTGAGCTTCATGTAACTGTCTCCTTCAATCGTGTGAAAAATATCAATGGACCCATCATTCAAGTTTCAATGGTGGATTGACCGCGCACATAAAAATCGCTTGCCAACTCACCCTGTCACTCAGTGCGGGAAGGGCCACAACCGCAACTTCTGCTTGGCAATGCTCCAAAGCTTGGCTAAGCCATGAGGCTCGGCAATCAAGAACCAGACAATCAAAGCGCCAAAAATCATGTACTCGACGTGGGAGACCAAGGCGGTGGAGATTTCGACTCCGAAAAGCGCACCCAAAGCCGGCAAGAACTGATTCAGGAAAATCGGCAAGATCACAATGAAAGCTGCACCAAAAAAGCTTCCCATGATGGAGCCCATGCCGCCGATGATGACCATGAACAGCAACTGGAAAGAGCGGTCAATGGAAAACGCCGCAGGCTCCCAAGAGCCCAGGTGCACGAAGCCCCAAAGGCCGCCAGCCACGCCGATGATGAAAGAGCTCACCGCGAAGGCACTCAGCTTTGCGTACATGGGACGTATGCCAATCACAGAGGCCGCAACGTCCATGTCGCGTATAGCCATCCACTCCCGACCAATCGCAGAACGAACCAGGTTTTTGGCAAGCAAGCCAAAGACCACCAAGAAGCTCAAGGCAAAAAGGTATTTATCGACCGGTGAATCAATCACCCAACCGAAAACTTGAAGATCTGAGACAGCCACAGATCCGGAAGAACTGTCGTTGGTAAACCAATCGATACGGCTAAACGCCCAATCACAAAAGAATTGAGCCGCCAATGTCGCTACAGCCAGATAAAGACCCTTGACCCGCAAGCTGGGAATGCCAAAAACAATGCCCACCAATGTGGCAAAAATGCCACCAGAGAGCAAGGCCAAAATGACCGGCATCCCGTCAATTCGCACATAGGTGTTGTAGGCCATATAGGCGCCCACAGCCATGAAGGCGCCCGAGCCCAAGGAGATCTGACCGCAATAACCTACCAGAATATTCACCCCCAAAGCGGCCAAAGCCAAAATCAGGAACGGAATAAGGATCGCACGGAACAAGTACTCATCGGCAATGAGGGGCACACCGATGAAGGCGAAGGCGATGATTGCCAGGATGACCCAGCGGTCTTGCGCGATGGCAAAAATCTGCTGGTCGCTGCGGTAAGAGGTCTTGAACTGACCGTTTTCTCTGTAAAACATGTTTTTCTCTCCTTACACGCGGTCGATGATCTTTTCGCCGAACAAGCCTTGTGGACGGAACAACAAAAAGACGAGAGCCAGCATGTACGCAAACCAAATTTCAATGCCGCCGCCCACAAACGGGCCCAAATAAACCTCGGACAACTTCTCGCCTACACCAATGATCAAGCCCCCGATGATGGCGCCCGGCACCGAAGTCAATCCACCCAAAATGATCACAGGCAATGCACGCAAGGCCACGGTGGTCAGGGAGAACTGAACACCCAATTTGGAGCCCCAGATGATGCCGGCCACCAAGGCAGTGATACCCGCGACAAACCACACAATGACCCAGATGCGGTTGAGCGGAATGCCGATCGACTGCGCGGCCTGGTGGTCATCCGCCACCGCGCGCAAGGCCCGACCAGTTCCGGTCTTCTGGAAGAACAGCGACAAGACCACCACCAACAAAGCAGCAATGCAAGCCGCGTAAACATCTTCTAGGCTGATCAACACACCACCAGGGAATAGCGACTCGAAAAGAAAAACGGGTTCTTTCGGCATGCCCACATCGATTTTGTAAATGGCACTGCCAAAAATCGTCTGACCCAAGCCATCGAGGAAGTAGGTGATGCCCAAAGTGGCCATCAGCAAGGTCACACCCTCTTGGTTCACAAGATGTCGCAACACCCATCGCTCGATCAACCAAGCCAGCACATACATCAATGCTGCAGCCAGCACAAAAGCGATCAAGTTACCCAGAAACTTGTTTTCAAGCCCCAGCCAACCCGGCACCCATTCGGCAAAACGGGCCATGGCCAAGGCGGCGAACAGCACCATCGCACCTTGCGCAAAGTTGAAGACACCCGAGGCCTTGAAGATCAAGACGAAGCCCAGGGCAACGAGGGAATAAAGCATGCCGGCCATGAGGCCGCCAAAAAGAGCTTCCAGGAAAAATGCCATGTCTTATTCTCCTCAGTGGCTGGTGCCCAGATAGGCACTGATCACTTCTTCGTTGTTGCGCACTTCTTCGGGTGTTCCGTCGCCGATTTTTTTGCCGTAGTCGAGCACGACCACACGGTCCGAAATATCCATCACCACACCCATGTCGTGCTCGATCAGCACGATGGTTGAGCCGAACTCGTCGTTCACATCCAGAATGAAGCGGCACATGTCCTGCTTTTCTTCCATGTTCATGCCGGCCATCGGCTCATCCAGCAACAGCACTTGGGGTTCCATCGCCAAGGCGCGGCCCAGATCGACCCGCTTTTGCAAGCCGTAAGGCAACTGACCCACAGGCGTCTTGCGGAAAGCCTGGATCTCCAAGAAGTCAATGATGTGCTCCACAAATTCGCGGTGCTCTTCTTCCTCGCGCTGGGCAGGGCCGAGGCGCAAAGCCTGCATGAACAGGTTGCTTTTGATGCGCAGGTTGCGGCCGGTCATGATGTTGTCGATCACGCTCATGCCCTTGAACAAAGCCAGGTTCTGGAACGTGCGGGCGATGCCCATTTCGGCCACCTGGCGGCTGTTCATGTGACTGAACTTTTGGCCACGGAAGGTGATGCTGCCCTCTTGCGGCGTGTAAACGCCGTTGATGCAGTTGAGCATCGAGCTTTTGCCCGCGCCATTGGGGCCAATGATGGCGCGCACTTCGTGCTCGCGCACATTGAACGAAATGTCCGTGAGCGCCTTCACGCCACCGAATCGCAAACTGATGTTATTGACGTCCAGGATGACGTCGCCGATTTTCTTGGTCATTTGACCCCCACGCTTATCATTTCATGTACTGCGCTGCCCCCCAAGGGGGTCTTCGCAACTTGGAGCGGTCCGGCCTTGCTCATGCTGCTGCCTTCACGGGTGTGAATGTTTTGGCGTCGGAAATTTTGAGCGTGGCGCTGACGCTGCCAGTGCGGCCGTCTTCAAACTTGACCACGGTTTCGATGAACTGCTCGGTCTTACCGCCATACAGGCCATCGACCAATGGTTTGTATTTGTCGGCAATGAAACCGCGACGGACCTTGTTGGTACGGGTCAATTCACCGTCATCGGCATCCAACTCTTTGTGCAAGATCAAAAAGCGCGAGACCTGGCTGCCCGCCAGCATGGCGTCCTCGGCCAGATCGGCATTGACCTTCTCCACGCATTCCTGAATCAGCTGGTACACCTCGGACTTTTGCGCCAAATCGCCGTAGCCGGCATAAGGCAGGTTGCGGCGCTCGGCCCAATTGCCCACCGCATCAAAGTCGATGTTGATCATCACGCACACTTTTTCGCGCTGGTCGCCATAGGCCACCACCTCTTTGATGTGCGGGAAGAACTTGAGTTTGTTCTCGACGTATTTGGGCGCAAACATCGCGCCATCGTTGGCGCCACCCTGGATGCGGCCCACGTCTTTCACACGGTCAATGATCTTGAGGTGGCCATGGCTGTCAATGAAACCTGCGTCGCTGGTGTGGTACCAGCCGTCGGCGGTGAGCACCTCTTCAGTGGCCTTCTGATTCTTGTAATAGCCCTTGAGCAGCCCAGGCGACTTGACCATGATCTCGCCGTTGTCAGCCACCTTGATTTCCACGCCCTTGCAGGGCACGCCCACGGTGTCTGCGCGCGCTTCGTTGTCGGGCTGCAGGCACACAAACACGGCAGTTTCGGTGGACCCATAGAGCTGCTTGATGTTGACGCCGATCGAACGGAAGAAAGTGAACAAGTCGGGGCCAATCGCCTCACCCGCGGTGTAGGCCACGCGCACGCGACTGAAACCCATGTTGTTGCGCAGCGGGCCGTAAACCATCAGATTGCCCAGGGCATACACCAGACGATCGGCCAGGCCAACCGATTGGCCGTCCATCAAGGCCGGGCCCACTTTTTTGGCCACACCCATGAAGTAGTGGAACAGCTTGCGCTTGAAGTTGCCAGCGTCTTCCATGCGAATCATCACGCTGGTGAGCATGCCCTCAAACACGCGGGGCGGCGCGAAGTAATAAGTGGGGCCAATCTCTTTGAGGTCGATGGTCACGGTGGCCGATGACTCAGGGCAATTGACCACATAGCCACAGGCCAACCACTGCGCGTAGCTGAAGATGTTCTGTCCAATCCAGGCCGGAGGCATGTAGGCCAGCACATCTTCTGCGTTGGTCAGCTTGTCAAACTCGGCCCCCGCTTCGGCGCGGTCAATCAGCGAGCTGTGCGTGTGCACCACGCCCTTGGGATTGCCCGTCGTGCCGGACGTGAAGAACATGGCCGCCACATCCGTCCAGCTCGCCTTCTCGACCTCTTCGCTGAAAAACTGGGGGTGCTGCTTCGAAAACACGCCACCGGCTGCAATCAATTCTTCGAGCGAGCCCAGACCGTCTTCGGTGTACTTGCGAAGGCCACGCGGATTGTCGTAATAAATATGCGTCAACTGCGGGCACTGCTCGCGCACTTCCAGCATCTTGTCGACCTGCTCTTGGTCTTCCACCACGGCAAAGCGCACTTCGGCATTGGTGATGGGGAATACACATTCAGAAGCAGCGGCATCCTGGTACAGCGGTACGGGGATCGCACCGAGCGACTGCGCAGCCAGCATGGTGGCGTAAAGCCGTGGGCGGTTGGAGCCGACCACGATCAAGTGCTCACCGCGCTGCAAGCCGGCCTGATGCAAACCACAGGCCACGGACTGAACCAGCCCGGCCAAATCAGACCAGGTGATGATCTGCCAAATGCCATATTCTTTTTCGCGCAATGCAGGTGCCGAGGGGCGCTCGGCAGCGTGCTTGAGCATCAAACGGGGAAACGTTGTTTGCATGACCTGACCTGTCTCCAATAACGGTGCATCGAACGCAATGCGACTTGAACTGAAATGAATCGTAAGCAGTCATTTGACGTCGAGTTGTCGTTTGGACGACAATTCAGGGAAGACCCTTAGCGCAACTGACCTCATCCTGACAACCCATCTCCTCCGCATGGCCAAAGAAAACAGCGTTCACCAAAGGCGAAGGGCTCCCACCGATGCAGAACTCCAAGAAATCCCTTGGTTGGGCCTGTTGACGCCGGATGAGCAAGCTCAAATCGTGCCGCAGCTGGTGGTGAGCGACCCACAAACGGGTGACTACGTGTGTCGCGTAGGCAGGCCTGTGACCTATTGGTTTGGCGTGATCTCGGGGCTGTTGAAAATGAGCACCGACAACGAAAGCGGTCAAACCATGACCTTCACAGGCGTACCACCCGGCGGCTGGTTTGGTGAGGGCACCGCGATCAAGCGGGAAATTTACCGCTACAACATTCAGGCTTTGCGACCCAGTGTTGTCGCTGGCATGCCTCTGGACAGCTTTCACTGGCTGATCGATCACTCGCTGGGCTTCAACCGCTTCATCATGCACCAGCTCAACGAACGATTGGGGCAATTCATCGCCGCGCGAGAAATGGACCGCATGACCAACCCCGAACTGCGCCTGGCCAGACACCTGGCCGCACTGTTCAACCCGGTGTTGTTTTCAGGGGTTGGCGAGGTGCTGCGCATCACCCAGCAAGAGCTGGCCTATCTGGTGGGCCTGTCGCGGCAACGGGTCAATGAGGCACTGCGGGTACTGGAGGCCAGGCATCTGATTCGGGTCGAATACGGTGGACTGCGAATCCTGGACTTGGAGGGGCTGCGGACAACACAATTTGTGTAGGCCAGCGGCTCAAGTCGAAGGCTTACCCACCCCACGCGCTGTCGCCATAAAAAACAGCGGACAATTGGGCAACCTTTTTTAGCCATCAGAACCCATGACCCAGCCCCCGGTATTCCAACGCGCCCCTCGCCCCGAAGGCAAAGGCGACACTGCTGCGCCCGGGGGCACGTCGCGCCTGAACAAGCGCATGGCCGAGCTGCGCATGTGTTCGCGCCGCGAAGCGGACGCCTGGATTGAGCAAGGCTGGGTCAAAGTCAACGGCCTGCCCGCCAGCATGGGCCAGCAGGTCACGCTGTCAGACCGCATCACCATTGACAAAGCCGCCGAGCAGCAACAAGACCGCCAAGTCACCATCTTGCTGCACAAACCCATGGGCTACGTGAGCGGCCAGGCCGAAGACGGGCACGAACCAGCCATCACCCTCATCAACCCTCGCAGCCACTGGGGCGGTGACCCGTCCAAACTGCGCTTCACCCCGCCGCACTTGCGCGGCTTGGCCCCAGCCGGACGGCTGGACATCGACTCCACAGGTCTGCTGGTGCTGACACAAGACGGCCGCGTAGCGCGTCAGCTGATCGGCGAAGACTCGGAGATGGAAAAAGAGTATCTGGTGCGCGTGGCCTATACCGGCCACGAAAACACCGCTGCGGCATCGACCGCATCGGCCACCTATGGCGGCAAAGCCAACCAGCTCACAGCCATTGGCGACTTCGACCGGGTCAGCGCCAACGTGCAAGCCGTGTTCCCCAAAGACCAGCTGGAGCGCCTGCGCCACGGACTGAGCCTGGACGGCAAGCCTCTCAAGCCGGCCAAAGTCGACTGGCAAAACCCCGAGCAATTGCGCTTTGTGCTGACCGAAGGCAAAAAGCGCCAAATCCGACGCATGTGCGAACAGGTGGGCCTGAAAGTGGTCGGCCTCAAGCGCATCCGCATGGGCGGCGTACAGCTGGGACAAATGCCACCGGGCCAGTGGCGCTACCTGGGTCCGAACGAATCATTCTGACCCCTTGAAACGCCGCCTGACGCCCCAAGCTAAGGGGCGTTTTGGTTTTTTGATCTTCTGTTTTTTACCTCTTGAATCGATATGAGCAAGCAAACCCATGCCTTTCAGGCCGAAGTCGCACAACTGCTGCACCTGGTCACCCACTCGCTGTACTCCAACCAGGAAATCTTTCTGCGCGAGCTGATCTCGAATGCCTCGGACGCCTGCGACAAGCTGCGCTTTGAAGCACTGAACAACAACGCCCTGTACGAAGACGCGCCCGACTTGCGGGTGCACTTGTCTTTCGACAAAGCCGCGAAAACCCTGACCATCACCGACAACGGCATCGGCATGACAGCGCAAGAAGCGATTGACCACCTGGGTACCATCGCCAAAAGCGGCACCAAGGACTTCATGAGCAAGTTGAGCGGCGACCAGAAGTCGGACGCCCAGCTGATCGGCCAGTTCGGCGTGGGCTTTTATTCAGGCTTCATCGTGGCCGACAAGATCACCGTGGAAACCCGACGCGCCGGTGCCAAGCCTGAAGAAGGTGTGCGCTGGATCAGCGGCGGCACGGGCGACTTCGAGGTCGAAACAATCACCCGTACCGAGCGTGGCACCAGCGTGATCCTGCACCTGCGCGAAGACGCGCTGGAATACGCGAACACTTGGAAGCTCAAGGAAATCGTCGGCAAATATTCCGACCACATCAGTCTGCCCATCTTGATGGAAAAGGAAGAGTGGAAAGACGGCGAGCTGATCGACCCCAAAGACGAAAACGGTGGCCGTCAACCTGGCGCCATGGTCAAGACCGGCGAGTGGGAAACGATCAACAAGGCCAGCGCCTTGTGGACCCGGCCCAAGAAAGACATCACCGACGAGCAATACGCCGACTTCTACAAACAAATCAGCCGCGACTTTGAAGCGCCACTGACCTGGACCCACAACCGCGTGGAAGGCAGCACCGAATACACACAGTTGCTCTACATTCCCGGCAAAGCGCCGCACGATCTGTGGAACCGCGACAAGAAGGCCGGCATCAAGCTCTACGTCAAACGCGTCTTCATCATGGACGATGCCGAAGCGCTGATGCCCAGTTACTTGCGCTTTGTGAAAGGTGTGGTGGACTCGGCCGACTTGCCCCTGAACGTCAGCCGTGAGCTGCTGCAGGAAAGCCGCGATGTGAAAGCCATCCGCGAGGGCTGCACCAAGCGTGTGCTGTCCATGCTGGAGGACTTGGCCAAGCACGACAAGGCGCCTGAGAGTACAGACGGTGTCACCGATGTCCTGAGTGACGAAGACAAAGCCAAGTTGGGCCAGTACACCAAGTTCTACGCCGAGTTCGGCGCAGTGCTGAAAGAGGGCCTGGGCGAAGACTTTGGCAACAAAGACCGCCTGTCCAAACTGCTGCGCTTTGCATCCACCACCAGCGACACCGTGAGCGTCAGCTTTGCCGAATACAAAGCCCGCATGAAGGAAGGCCAGGACGCGATCTACTACATCACCGCCGATACCCTGGCCGCTGCCAAGAACAGTCCTCAGCTCGAAGTCTTCAAGAAAAAAGGCATCGAGGTTTTGCTGATGACCGACCGTGTGGATGAGTGGGCGCTGAACTTTGTGCATGAGTTCGACGGCACCCCGTTGCAAAGCGTGGCCAAGGGCGCGTTTGATCTGGGCAAACTGCAAGACGAAGAAGAAAAGAAAGCCGCCGAGGACGCGGCCGAAACCTTCAAGCCCGTGCTGGCCAAGCTCAAAGAAGCGCTCAAAGACAAAGCCGAAGACGTGCGCGTGACCAGCCGCCTGGTGGACAGCCCTGCCTGCCTGGTGGTGACCGACGACGGCATGAGCATGCAACTGGCCCGCATGCTCAAACAAGCCGGCCAACAAGCGCCCGAAGTCAAGCCTGTGCTGGAGGTCAACCCCGAGCACGCGCTGGTCAAAAAGCTCGACGGCTCGGTCCACTTCCACGACCTGGCCCACATCCTGTTTGACCAAGCCCTGCTGGCCGAAGGCGGCTTGCCTGCTGACCCCGCGGCTTATGTGAAGCGGGTCAACGCCTTGCTGAGCTGATCGACACTGACCCAGCAAAAAGCCCCGCCGGACTCGCGTCTGGCGGGGCTTTTTTCATGGGTCACACGACCACTCGATCGATGGTGAGACCTACATGACTCAAACCACCAGCGGCGCTTCCTGCATTTGCTCAACCTGCTCTTGCAGCATCAGCACTTGGCCGCGCCAGTAGTCGGGTGTGCCGAACCACGGAAAGTTGACCGGGAAAATCGGGTCTTCCCAGCGCCGTGCCAACCAAGCGCTGTAGTGGATCAAACGCAGTGTGCGCAGCGGCTCGATGAGCTGAAGCTCGGCGCGGTCAAAGTCGCGCACTTGCTCATAACCATCGAGCAAAACCGACAGTTGCTGCGTGCGCTGCGCCCGGTCGCCCGACAGCAGCATCCACAGGTCTTGCATGGCCGGGCCCATACGGGCGTCGTCCAGGTCCACAAAGTGCGGACCGCCGCCGGGCAACTCAGTGGGCGTCCACAAAATGTTGCCCGGGTGGCAGTCGCCGTGCAGGCGAATCAAGCGGCGGTCTGCTGCGCACATCGCCATTTTTTCTTGCACCAAGGCCAGCGCTGCGGCAAAGGCCTCACGCCATTCGCGCTCGACTTCCAGCGGAATCATCTGGTGCTTTTGCAGCCACTCGGCGGGCTCGAGCGCAAAGGTCTGCACATCGAGCGTGGGGCGCTGCGCAAAAGGCTTGGCCGCGCCCACGGTGTGGATGCGAGCCAGAAAACGGCCGACCCATTCAAGCACTTCAAAATCGTCCAGCTCGGGCGTGCGACCGCCACGCAAGGGGCTGACCGAAAAATCAAAGCCAGCACTTTGGTGCAGGGTCTGGCCGTTCAGCACCAAGGGCGCGACCACGGGCACTTCGTCCCCCAGCAGTTCGGCCGCGAAATCGTGTTCTTCCTGAATCTGCTCTCGGCTCCACCGCCCTGGCCGGTAAAACTTGAGCACCACCGCCGAGCTGCCTTGCACGGGTTCATCCAAGTGCGCACGGTACACGCGGTTTTCGTAAGAGCTGAGCGCCAGCAAACGGCCGTCGGGCCACAGGCCCAGATCGGTCAGGGCGTCCATCACCCGGTCGGGGGTGAGTTCGGCGTAGGGGTGCAAGGCGTTCGAGTCGGTCATGCGCCGATTGTGGCGCACGCCTGACGCTCACTGACCGCTAAAGCGTGCGGCTCGTTTTTCGACAAAGGAGCGCACGCCCTCGGCTGCGTCTTCGCTGCGCGACAAGCGCTGCTGCACCGGCAAAAAGTCGTGCATGGCCACCAGCGGGCCGTGCTCCACCGCTTTGAGCACGTTTTGCCGTGTGGCCACCACCGCCAGCGGGGCCTGGGCTGCGATCAGTGTGGCAATGCGCATGGCCTCGGCCAACAGGCCCACAGCAGGCACCACCTTTTGCACAAAGTTCAGGCGCAAGGCTTCGGTGCTGTCGAACACATCGCCGGTGAGCAAATGCAAAAGCGCATGGCCCGTGCCCGCCCGTTCGGCCATGCGCAGCGTGGCCCCGCCCGTGGCCATGATGCCGCGCTGCACCTCCAGTTGTGAAAACCGGCAGTCGTCGGCCGCGACCACGATGTCAGCCGCCAGCATCAATTCGATGCCAAGCGTGTAGGTGATGCCCTGCACCGCCACCACCATGGGTTTAACGCGGCGACGGTAGCCGTCCATCCCGAGGTTGAGCGGGTCCACCAAGCCCAGCGGCACGGCTTTTTCGCCACGCTGCATGAGCGGCGCAATGGTGGGCAAGTCCAGACCGGCCGTGAAATGGTCGCCCGCCGCACACAGCACACCCACGCGCAAGGCGGGGTCGTCGTCCAGCCGGGTGTAGGCCTCGCCCAGCTCGCGGAACATCTTGGGCGTGAAGCCGTTGCGCTTGGCCGGGCGGTTGATGCAAATTTGCAGGACTGCGCCGTGCACGCTGCAGTCGATCTGGCCTTCGGGGTGGGAGGTGGTGTTCATGGTGGGGATGTTAGGCCGTCCATCACCCTGCACACGTTCACACAAGTGACAAGCTCAGTACTTGTAAACACCCTGCCCGGTCTTGCGACCCAAACGGCCTGCAGCCACCATTTCCTTCAGCAGCGGGCTGGGGCGGTATTTGCTGTCGCCGAACTCCTTGAGGTAGACCTCCATCACGGCCAAGCACACATCGAGGCCGATCATGTCGGCCAGCGCCAGCGGGCCAATGGGCTGGTTGCAGCCGAGCTTCATGCCCGCGTCGATGGCTTCGGCTTCGGCCAAGCCCTCGCCCAGCACAAAGAAAGCTTCATTGATCATGGGCACCAGGATGCGGTTGACCACAAAGCCAGGGGCGTTCTTCACGGTGATGGGCGTCTTGCCAAGCGCAAGCGCCATGTCGTGCACCGCGTCGTGCGTGGCGTCGCTGGTCTGCAGGCCGCGAATGATTTCAACCAGCGCCATCATGGGCACGGGGTTGAAGAAGTGCATGCCAATGAAGCGGTCCGCACGCTGCGTGGCAGCGGCCAGTTGCGTGATCGAGATCGACGAGGTGTTGGACGCGATGATCACATTCGGGGCCAGCAGGCCGTCGAGCTGCTGCAAGATCTTGACCTTGAGCTCGTGGTTTTCGGTAGCAGCCTCGATGACCAGCTGCGTACCCTTGAGGTCGTCGTAGCTGGTCGAGCCTTGAATGCGGGCCAGCGCTGCGGCCTTGTCGGCCTCGCTGATCTTTTCTTTGTTGACCAAGCGGTCCAGGCTTTTGCCCACCGTGGCCACGCCCTTGGCCACAGCCGCGTCCGAGATGTCGACCATCACCACCTGGATGCCCGACACCGCACACGCCTGTGCGATGCCATTGCCCATGGTGCCTGCGCCAATGATGCCTACGGTCTGGATGCTCATGTTCGATCTTTCAATGAATGTATGGAGACAAAGGATTTATCTTAGCGGGTGAGCAGGGGCAGATTTCTGACGTCAATGCCTGAACCGCTTCCTCGTCAAGGCCAACGCAATCCAGAACGACACCCCTGCAAATATCGCCAGCACCCCCACCAGCCGCACAGGCTCGTCAGGCCAACGGTCCATGAACATGGGCCGCACCAGATCCACCGCCACCGACAGCGGCAACCAATCGGCGATCACGCGCACGAAGGCGGGCAGTTGCTCACGCGGAAAGAAGATGCCCGAGAGGAACATCATGGGCGTGAGAAACAGGGTGAAGTAGTAGGTGAAGAAGTCATAGCCTTTGGCCAACGCGTTGAAGATCAACGCCATGCAACTGAAGGTGATGCCCACGCCCAGCAGCACCGGCCAGGCCACCAGCAGCTTCCAGCTGTGGCTGATGCCCAAAGCGAGCATCACCACCAAAATGGCCGTGACGCTGAACAGCGCCTTGAAAGCGGCCCAGAGCATTTCGGCCAGCACCACGTCATCGAGGCGCACCGGGGCGTTCATGATGCCGTCCCAGGTTTTTTGCACATGCATGCGCGAAAACGCTGAATACAGCGCTTCAAAGGTGGCCGCGTTCATGGCGCTCATGCAGATGCTGCCGCTGGCCAAAAACAAGATGTAGGGCACCTTCTCGCCGCCCATCTCGACCTGCCCGATGAGCGCGCCCATGCCATAGCCAAAGGCCACAAGCCACATGAGCGGCTCGGCGATGTTGCCCACCAAGCTGGGGATGGCCAGCTTTTTCCAAACCAGCCAGTTGCGCAAAAACACAGGCCACCAGCGCATGGACAGGCGGGGCGCGGCCCAAATGTTGTTTTGGATTTGACTCATGGTCAGCCTTCCTCTCGGATCTGCCGTCCGGTCAACTTCAAGAACAGGTCTTCCAGATTGGAAGGGCGGTGCAAAGTGCGCAGGGCGGGCCAAGCTTGCAGCGCCTGTATCAGCCCACGGCTGTCCAGGGTATAAAAGAACACAGTCTCGCCGCTGACTTCGACACGCCCAGCCAGCGCTTTCAATGCGGGCTCTTCCGCCAAGGCCACAGCGCCTTGACCAAACACCTCGACCACTTCGGGCTCCAGGTGCTCAGCGATCAAATCGCGGGGCTTGCCCTCGGCGATCTTGCGCCCATGGTCCAGCACCAAGAGGCGACCACACAGGCGCTCGGCCTCGTCCATGAAGTGGGTGGTGAGCAAGATGGACTTGCCTTCTTGCAGCAGCACCTGGAGCCGCTCCCACATGAGGTGACGCGCCTGAGGGTCCAGGCCTGTGGTGGGCTCGTCCAGCATCAAGAGCTGCGGCTGGTTGATGAGCGCACGCGACAAACTCAAGCGCCGCTTCATGCCGCCCGACAACTCGCCGGGCTTGGCCTTGGCTTTGTGGCTCAGAGCCCCAAATTCGAGCAGCTGCGGAATGCGCTCGCGGATCACGGCGTCGGGCAGGCCAAAGTAGCGACCAAAGACCAGCAGGTTTTCTTCCGCCGTGAAATCCGGGTCCAACGTGTCCATCTGCGCGACTACGCCCAAGCGGGCCTTGATGGACAAGGCGTCTTGGGGCATTTGCAATCCGTCGAAATAGCGGATGGCGCCACCATCGGGCTGAGACAAACCCAGGCACATGCGCAGCGTGGTGGTTTTGCCCGCCCCGTTGGGGCCGATCACGCCCAGACATTCGCCAGGCTCGATGTGGAAGGACAGGTCATTGACCACCGTGGCATCGCCGTAGCGTTTGACCAGGTGTTCGACCGAAAGCAATGGGGTATTCATGTCGGAATTGTGCCTGTGGCCGCTTGCCCGAGCGCCGTGACGGGTGACCGATAAAATCACGACCTTGTCTTGATCCGCCCCAGCGGCCCTCTCATGTCCCCTTCTTTTTCTGACCGCTTGGCGGTTTTGCCGCAATACCTGATCCCCAAACAAGCCCTGACCGCTTTTGCAGGCTGGGTGGCGGGCAGCCAATGGGGCAGCGCCACCACTGGCATCATCAATTGGTTTGTCAAGCGTTACAACGTGAACATGCTGGAGGCCGCCAACCCGGACACGGCCAGCTACAAGAGCTTCAACGAATTCTTCACCCGCCCGCTCAAGGCCAGCGCACGCCCCTTGGCTGCCGCTGCCTATGTCAGCCCGGTGGACGGGGCCATCAGCCAATGCGGCCCGATTGAAGGCGACCAGGTGTTTCAGGCCAAGGGGCACAGCTACAGCACCCGCGCCCTGGTGGGTGGCGATGCGGCGCTGGCCGCGCAGTTTCAAGACGGCAAATTTGCCACGCTGTACCTGAGTCCGCGCGACTACCACCGCATCCACATGCCTTGTGCGGGGCGCCTGACGCGCATGATTTATGTGCCGGGTGATTTGTTCTCGGTCAACCCGACCACGGCCCGCGGCGTGCCGGGTTTGTTTGCCCGCAACGAGCGCGTGGTGTGCGTGTTTGAAGGGCTACACGGTCCGTTCGTGATGGTGTTGGTGGGCGCGACCATTGTGGGCAGCATGGCCACGGTGTGGCACGGCGTGGTCAACCCACCACGCCCCGGTACAGTGCGTGAATGGACTTATGAGATGGGCAGCATCAGTTTGACGCAGGGTGAAGAAATGGGGCGCTTCTTGCTCGGCTCTACCGTGGTGATGTTGTTCCCCAAGGGTGTGATGCAATTCAACCCCGGCTGGGCACCGACGCGACCCATCGTCATGGGCGAGGGGATGGGCAAGGAAAGAGGCTAAGCCAGGCCGCTGGCCAATTTCAAGCTTGCGCCACTTTGAGCGCCAACACCAGATCGGCCCAAGCTTTGGCCTTGTCAGCCGGCGTGCGCAGCAAATTCGTGGGGTGGTAAGTCACCACCACGGGCACCCCTTGGAAATCGTGCACCGTGCCCCGCAGTTTGCCCATGGGCTCGGTGCTGCCCAAGAGGCTCTGGATGGCAAAACGGCCCATGGCCAAAATCACCTTGGGTTGGGCCAGTGCCACTTGGCGTGACAAATAGCCGGCACACACCGCCAACTCGGTGGCTTCGGGGTTGCGCCCGGCAGGCGGGCGACATTTGACAGCGCAGGTCAGGTAGGCCTCGACCCAAGGCGCTTGGCCCTGCGCAGGCGGCAGACCTTGGCGGCGCACGCCCACGGCTTTGAGCATGTTGTCGAGCAACACCCCCTCTGGGCCGGTGAAAGGCAAACCCTGTTGATCGTCCTCTGGCAAGGGCAAATCGCCCACCACCATCCAGTCGGCCTGTGCTGCAGCAGCGCCCCACACGGGGGTCTGGCGAGCAGCGCTCAAAGCACAAGACTGGCACGCTTTGACCGCAGCCTGCAAGCTATCCCAGTCCATGTTTGACACGCCCTCTGGCAAGGGCTTGGATGCCACGCCGGACGGTGTCGCAGCCGTGGCCTTCTGCTCGCTGGATGTGGCGCTGGCCGCTGGCCGCTGGGGCCGGGGTACTGAGGGCGCCTGAGTCATTGCCGGGGTCTGGACAGGCTCGGCTTGAACCGATTCATGGGCGGTTGGCGGCCACCACACGCGCACGCCCATTTCGGCCAGCATGGCGCGTTGGCGGTCGTCCAGGTCAAATCGGGTGGGGTCGCTCATGTGGGGCTCACAGTTTCAAACTCATCACCACAGCGTGTTCACGCTGCAGCCGGCCTGCAGGATAGTAATCCTTGCGGATGCTGATCTGCTTAAAGCCATACCGCTCATAAACCTGCAAAGCACGCAGGTTGCTTTGGCGTACTTCCAGCCAAAGCCACAAAGCACCCTCTTGGCGCGACATGAGGGACAAGGCGTCCAGCATCATGTGTCCCCAGCCCAGCCCTTGGTGTGCAGGCGCCACCGTGATGTTGAGCAAGTGCATTTCTTCCACGCCGCGCATGGCCAAAAAATAACCCAACAATTCACCGTCCAGCCACAGGCATTGGGCGTCAAACAGCGGGTTGAGAGAGTCCCGAAAATTGCCCAGCGTCCAAGGGTGGCTGTAAGCGGTTTGCTCGATGGCGATGACCTTGTCCAAGTCGCTCTGTGTCATGGGGACCAAAGTGACGCGGTTGCGCGTTGCTTCGGTCGGCCGATGACGGCTCAAAGCTTTGTCGAGTTTCATGCCCGAGCTCATGACTGCGCTGTGGCTTGGCCCTGATGGGCTTGCAAAGCCAAGGCCTTCAGAGCTTCTCGCTCGGCGGTGGTGTTGGCCACCTTGTCGCGGATGTACAGCGGCATGGCCTGCTCAGCGGGCACGGCCAGTCCCTGCGCCCACAAAGCAGGCGCCAGGCGCAGCAAAGCCGAAGCGGTGGGGAAGGCCTCACACCGCAGGGCTTGGGCCAATGCAGAGGGCAAGCGCTCGCCATAGGCCGCAAATGCATTGCCGGCCAAGTACAGCGCTGGATCCATTGGCAGCACTTGAACTTTTTCGGGGGCCGACACTTGCAAGGGCGAAGCTTCGCGCCATTGCCCATGCTGCTGCTCAGGCAGCCGCTGCCAGGTGTACGCGGCGCTGTACACCTCGTCCATGCGGGCGTCCAGCAGCGCCAGCACAGTCAACTCGTTGATCTCGCCTGGCGATGGGGATGCAGCGTCATAGAAGCCTGCCTGCAGCCGAGCCCAGCGGGCCTCTTCGGCCACCGCCATCAAGGTGTCTACGGGCAAAACCGGCACATCCACGCCAAAAGCCAAACCCTGGGCCACGGCACAGGCGGTGCGCAAACCCGTGAACGAGCCTGGCCCCCGACCAAAAACGATGGCCTCCAGCGAAGCCAGCGGCATCTCGGCCTCGGCCAGCATGGCCAACACCGCGGGAATCAAGTTGCTCGAGGCCTGTGCGCCGCCGGGCAAGGTTTGCGTCCAAATTTGGTCTCCGCGTGCCACGCCCAAAGACAAGACATCGGTGCTGGTGTCAAAAGCCAGCCAACGGCGCTCCGATGCCACACTCATGGCTGACCTCCGGTCTGCGGCGGTGCGCTTACGTGGGCAGGGGCAGGGCTGGTGTCGGATTTTTTGGCCTGCCTCACACCGAACAAGATACCGCCGGTCACCAACGCCAGCCCGGCCAGCAAATTCCAGTGCATGGGCTCACCCAAAAACCAAACCGCCCCCAGCGCCGACAAGCCCGGCACCAGCGCCGTGATCATGGTTGAGCGCACCGGACCGTAATAGCGGACCATCTGCGTGAAGGTGATGCCTGAAATGACAACCGAGCCCACGCCTTGAAACACCGCCTGGAACAGGATTTCGGACCATGGCGCTTGGTGCAGTTGCGTGGGCAAGATGGACAAACCCACCAACACGGCAAACAAGGGCACAAAACACACAAAGGCAAAGGCCGTGATGGCCATGGTGGCGCGCACCGCATCAAAACCATGGCGTCGCACCAGCACGCTGTAGCTGGCCCAGCACATGGCGGCGGTCATGAACAGCAAGTCACCCTTCCAGACCTCACCGCCATCAAAAGCCATGAGCAAACTCGCACCCCCCACCAGCACATCGCCCAGCACGATGAAGCCCAGGCCCAAGGCACGAGTAGCGGCCACTTTTTCGCGCAAAAACAGCCAGGCCAACAAGGTGGTCCACAAAGGCAAGCTGCCGGGCATGAGCACCGACGCGTGCGAGGCTGGTGCATAAAAGAAACCGGTGTAAGCCAAGATGGCGTACAAAAACCCACCCAAGAAACCGGTTTGCACCGTTTGGCGCAAAGGCAGGGGCGACAAGCCCCACAAAGAACCCACCTGTTCACCCGCCCGACGAGCCGGACGCATCAGCCACCAAGCCCAAGGCAGCAGCACCGCGCTGGCCCCCAAGATGCGGGCCAGCGCAATGTCCAGGGGCAGCAAACCCCGCGATGCAGACGCTCGCGCAATGACAATGAAACCGGTCCAGATGAGCACCGTGATGACCGCAGAAGCCAGCCCCACGGTTTTTGAAGAAAATCGCATGGCCCGAATCATAGTGCCCCGAGGGCGACACCCCGGTCCACGGGTAGGGGCGGGTTAGACTCACCCGATGACTTTGACCCGTCCCCCTCACCCTTGGACAACGCTCAAGCCATGGGGCTTCGGGGTTTTGCTGCTGGCCGCTTTGGGCGCATCCCAGGCCGCGTCTGCAACGGCCGCCACCAAGGCCACGGCATCCGAAGAAAGCGCAGCTTCAACGGGCCGTGCACCCCAAGCCGATCTGCCCCCCGGTATTTTGAAAATCTTGCGCCAAGCGCAGGTGCCCCCATCGGCATTGAGTGTGTTGATCGCGCCTTTGCTTGCCGACGCCAAAGCATCGCAAGCGGCGGCACCGCGTTTGTCCCACCACGCCCAAAGCAGCGTCAACCCGGCATCGGTCATGAAGCTGTTCACCACCTACGCAGGCCTGAGCCTGCTCGGGCCTGAGCACACTTGGCGCAACCGCATCTACACCGATGGCCCTGTACGGGACGGTGTGTTGCAAGGCAACCTGATTGTGCGAGGCAGCGGCGACCCCAAGTTGGTGGTCGAGCGCCTGCAAGATTTGCTCAAGCAAGTGCAAGCTGCGGGCGTTCGGGAGGTGCGGGGTGACATCGTGCTCGACCGCAGCGTGTTTGATGTGCGCGAGCGCAGCGAACCTTTTGACGACGAGCCCCTGCGCCCCTACAACGTGGGACCCGATGGCTTGCTGCTCAATTTCAAAGCCGTGATTTACACTTTCACACCCGACCCGGCCAACGGCCAGGTGCAGGTGCGTTTTGAGCCCCCGTTGGCGGGTCTGTCGGTCACCAGCAAACTGCCTTTGACCTCATCCCCTTGCACCGACTGGCGACGCCAGTTGCAGGCTGACTTCAGCCAACCGCTGCAGGTTCGGTTTGCCGGAGGCTACCCCGCCAGTTGTGGCGAGCGGGAATGGCCCGTGGCTTTTCCGGACCCCGCCCAATACGCCCCGCGTGTGTTGCAGGCCCTGTGGGCTGGCGCGGGCGGACAACTGAGCGGACAGGTGCGCTACGGTGCACGCCCAGCCCAGGCCCGTTTGCTGGTGGATGCACCCTCCTTGCCGCTGTCGGAAGTGATCAAGGACATCAACAAGTTCTCCAACAACGTGATGGCCCAGCAGCTGTACCTCTCGCTGTCGAGCGAACTGGGAGCGCCCGGGCGCTTTGAAGCCTCACGCCTGCGCATGTCCCAGTGGTGGCGGCATGGCTTTCCCGCGCAAAGCGAACCGGTGCTGGACAACGGCTCCGGCCTGTCGCGCACCGAGCGCAGCACGGCGCAAGCTTTGACCGCCTTGTTGCAGGCAGCCCACGCGGGGCCTCATGCCCAGGCCTTCACCGACTCCTTGGCGGTGGCGGGCGTGGATGGCACGGCCGCTCGCCTGAAAGAGCGCAACCCCCAATCGCCTGTGATCGGCAATGCCTGGCTGAAAACCGGCTCGCTGCGCGATGTGGCTTCGGTGGCCGGCTATGTGCAAGGCCAAAGTGGCCAGCGCTACACCCTGGTCGCGGTGCTGCACCACCCCAACGCCCACCAAGCGCGGGCCGCGCTCGACCAGTTGCTGGAATGGACGGTGCGCGACCTGGATTCGACCACGGCCAGCCGCCGCGCCCGCTCAAGCCATGACCGCAACGCCGCACCAAGCGGCACGACGCGATAAGACCCCAAAGACAGATCTCTCCTAAGGACTTGGACCATGAATTTGATCGACTGGGTGGGCTCTGTGGCCGCCTTTCTCACCACGGCCAGCTTCATACCGCAGGCTTGGCAAACTTTTCGCACCCGCGACGTGAGCGGCATCTCGCTGGGCATGTACAGCCTGTTCACCTCAGGGGTGGCGCTGTGGCTGGTCTACGGCATCTTGATGGTGGCCTGGCCCATCATCATCGCCAACGTCATCACCACCAGCCTGGCGCTGATGATTTTGGTGATGAAGCTGCGGTACCGCTGAGCTTCAAGGGATACCGGTAAATGGGTATTAACCCCATGGCTCACAAGGGATACAAGCCTTAGGATTTATCGAAATCGCACGGTCGTTCGATTTTACAAATCAAAAGGAGACTCCCATATGGCATCTTTCAAACTCAGTCTTTCCCTCATCAGCGCTGCTGCACTTCTTGCCGCTTGCGGTGGCTCCGATCCGGTCAACGGCTCACTGATTGACGCGCCGTCAACTTTGGCAACATTGACCAAAGCCCAACTTGATGCAAGTGGGTTGATCGCCCTGAGCGGCCCCGCAAAATGCGATGTCAAGCTCGTCAGTCTCAATTACGTGACGCCCGGTGCCAAAGGCGAATCGTCCAACGCATCCGGTGTTTTGCTATTGCCTACGGGGGCAGGTTGCACGGCTGCAGCCCCACTGGTGGCCTACGCAAAAGGGACAGATGTGCAAAAACCACGCACACTGGCCAATCCGCTCGATGGAGAAACTGGCCTATTGGCCGCCATGTACGCAGGCCAAGGCTACGCCGTCGTGGCCACCGACTACCTGGGCTTTGCCAAGTCCAACTACAGCTACCACCCTTATTTGCACGCTGACTCCCAAGCAACCTCCGTCATCGATTCCATCCGTGCTGCACGCAACGCCGTGTCGTCCCAAGGTGGCAGCCTCAATGGCAAAGTCATGCTGACGGGTTACTCTCAGGGCGGTCATGCTTCCATGGCAGCACACCGTGCCATAGAAAAAGACCTGGCCTCCGAAATCAATGTGGTCGCTGGCGCCCACTTGGCAGGTCCTTACAACTTGTCTGGCTCCATGAAACTGCCCGATGCCATTGCGGGTTACCAGTTCTTTGTGCCTTACCTTGTCACCGCCTGGCAAAAGATTTATGGCAATTTGTACAGCGATGTCAAAACCGCCTTCAAAGCACCTTATGCCGAGTGGGTTGAAAGCCTTTTACCCAACCCGACCCTCAACTACACCACCTTGGTGACCACTGGCAAATTGCCTGGCATCAATGGCGAGACGCCCAATCAGGCCCGTGACGCCTTGTTTCAGCCTGCATTCACCAGCGACATCTTGACCAACCCCAACAACCCCACTTTCTTGGCGGCCAAAAAGAACGACCTGCTGGATTGGTCTCCAAAGTCTCAAACCATGCTCTGCAGCGGCAGTGGTGACCCCACTGTGCCCCAGGCCATCCACCAAAACGTCATGAAAGCCGCGTTTGACGCCAAGGGGCTGACGAACGTGTCCTCGGTCGATGTTCACCCGCTCATTGTTCAAACTTATGGGCCCATCACCATGGCCAACATCGCCAACTACCACGGCACTTATGCCCCACCGTTTTGCCACGCAGCGGCCAAATCGCTGTTTGACGCGATGAAGTAATCGCTCAAACACCGCCACAAGGCCCGCGTCATGCGGGCCTTGTTTTTTCAAACTGGCGAAAGACTCAAGCCGCAGCCCGCTGCAACCTGTCCCGCACGCCTTCCCACTCGGGCGTGTCGGGCGGCAGTTGCACCCATATTTGCGTCACAGCTCTGGCGTCCAGATCGCGCAGTACGCCAAACAAATCGTGCGCTGCCTGCTCGGCGCTGTTCGGCTGAGCACGCCACAACACACCAGCACCGTCGCTGCCACTCGGTCGCTCGTTGGACCACAACCCTAGGTTGTTCGCGTGAGGGCCCAAGGCCTGCAGTTTGGCGGTGATGTCTTGCGTCGACATCAGGCGCACCTTGGCACGCGGTGCGTAGTGCGATTCGAGCGTGCCCGAGGCGCGCGGCGCGGCCTGGCCGCTCACATCCTGTGGGGCATCCTTACCCCGAACAGCACGACCACATGCAGCCTCGACCTGCGCCCGCGTGATCTGCCCCGGCCGCAGCAAAACGGGTTCACCCCGCGTGCAGTCGATGATGGTGGACTCGATGCCGACCTCGCAGTCACCGCCGTCCAGAATCAACAAGTCGGAGCCCAGCTCGGACTGCACATGCGCGGCGCTGGTGGGGCTCACGCGGCCAAAGCGGTTGGCGCTGGGGGCCGAGACACCCAACACGCCCAGCGGCAAGCAGGCTTGCAACAAAGCTTGTGCCACGGGGTGGGAGGGGCAACGCAAACCAATCGAGTCTTGCCCACCTGCCGAAGCCGTGGCCACGCCGGGCTGGCGCGGGAGGATCAAGGTGAGTGGGCCGGGCCAAAAAGCGGCCATGAGCTCTTGCGCAAAGTCGGGCACTTGCGCGGCAAACAGCGGCACTTGGTCCCGGCTGACCACATGCACGATCAGCGGGTGGTCGGCCGGGCGGCCCTTGGCCACAAAGATTTTGGCCACCGCCGCGTCGTCGCTCGCGTTCGCGGCCAGGCCGTAAACCGTCTCGGTGGGCAGGCCGACCAACTGGCCGTCACGCAGGGCTTGTGCAGCCTGCGCGATGGCGGCGTCTGAAGCACTCAGGATCATGGTGGTCTTTAAAACGCTTCGATGCCGAGCAAGGCCGCCGCTTGCAAAGCCGTGGCGCGTACGGCCTCAGGCGTAGCACCCGTGATGTTCAGGTGCCCCATCTTGCGACCAGGACGGGCCGACAACTTGCCGTAAAGGTGCAAGTGCGTGCCGGGCAGCGCCAGCACTTGGCCCCAAGCGGGGCTGGTCGGTCCCTTGCCTGTGGGCGTGACTTCGGGCCACAGATCGCCCAGCAGGTTGAGCATGATGGCGCTCGAATGCTGACGCGGCTGGGTGAGCGGCAAACCCGCCAAGGTGCGCACCTGCAGCTCGAACTGCGACTGGTCGCAGGCGTTCATGGTGTAGTGGCCGCTGTTGTGCGGGCGCGGTGCCATCTCGTTCACGACCAGCTGGCCGCCTTCGAGCAAGAAGAATTCCACGCAGAGCACGCCCACGTAGTGAAGGCCTTCGGCAATGGCGCGGGTCGCGGCCACCGCTTGCGCGGCCACGTCGGCCGGCACGGCACCTTCGTACACGCTGGTCACGGCCAAAATGCCATCGCGGTGCAGATTCAGTTGCACCGGAAAATTCACCATCTGCCCGTCGGCGCCACGCGCCACGATGACCGAGCACTCAGCCTGCAGCGGCAGCATTTTTTCGAGCACGCAAGGCACCCCCTTCAACTCGGCCCAAGCCTGTGCCAGTTCTTCACGGGTCTTGACGCGGATCTGGCCCTTGCCGTCGTAACCCATGCGGGCTGTTTTCAAAATACCGGGCAGTAAATCCTCGCCCACCGCAGCCAACTGCGCGGCCGTCTCGATGACGGCATGCGGGGCCACCGACACACCGCAGCGCACAAAGTGGGCTTTTTCGGCGGCGCGGTCTTGCGCAATCGCCACCGACTCGGAGGCTGGCGCCACCGGGCGGTGTGCGCCCAAGGTCAGCAGGGCCGGTGCAGGCACGTTTTCAAACTCGGTGGTGATGGCCGCGCAGCGTTGCATCAGCTGTGCCAGGCCTTGCTCGTCCAGATAATCGGTCTGGATGTGGTGGTGACTCACCCGCCCGGCGGGACTGGCCGCATCGGGGTCGAGCACTGCGGTGAAGTAGCCCATGGCTTGGGCCGCGTGCACGAACATGCGGCCCAGCTGGCCACCGCCCATCACGCCCAGCGTGGCCATTTGGCCATTGACCATGGAGCCCGGCAATATGGCGCGGCTCATGCAGCACCTGTGGGTGAAACGGGCGGCAGTGTCATGGCGCGGGCCATGGCGGTTTGCTCGTCGCGGAAAACCTCGAGCTTGGCGCGCAGAGCCGGGTCGTTGTTGGCCAGCATGGCCACTGCAAACAGGGCCGCGTTGGCCGCACCTGCAGCGCCAATCGCAAAAGTGGCCACCGGCACGCCCTTGGGCATTTGCACAATGCTGTGCAGCGAGTCCACGCCCGACAGGGCCTTGGTCTGCACCGGCACACCCAACACCGGCACCACGGTTTTGGCCGCGATCATGCCCGGCAGGTGGGCCGCGCCGCCAGCGCCAGCGATGATGGCCTTCAGGCCCCGCTTGGCCGCGCTCTGTGCATAAGCAAACATATCGTCCGGCATTCTGTGGGCCGAAACCACGCGGGCATCGTGAGGGATGCCAAACTGTTGGAGAATCTGGACTGCGTGCTGCATGGTGTCCCAGTCGGAGCTGGAACCCATGACGACGCCGATGAGCGCTTGAGTCATTGGGTGCTTTTCGTGATCAATCTCGAATTTTAAGGTTTCGCTCCGCCCGGAGCCGAAACACAACCCGGAACACTGCCCGCCATGATGGACGTCACGATACAAAACTTTGAAGCCGAGGTCATCGAAGCCTCCATGACCACGCCCGTGCTGGTGGACTTTTGGGCCCCATGGTGCGGCCCTTGCAAGTCGCTGGGACCTGTCCTCGAAAAAGTCGAAGCCGCTTACGAAGGCCGCTTCAAGCTGGTCAAGATCGACTCGGACCAAGAGCAGCAACTGGCTCAGGCCTTTGGCATCAAAAGCATCCCCACCTGTGTGTTGCTGAAAAACGGCCAGCCCGTCGATGGTTTCATGGGCGCTTTGCCCGAAGGCCAGGTCAAGCAGTTCCTGGACAAACACCTGCCCGCCGAAGACGAGTTGCAAGCCCAAGCCGCCGCCCAAGAAGCCCAAGAGCACCTGCAAGCCGGTGACGCTGACAGTGCCCGCACTGCACTGGAGCAAGCCCTGGCCACCGACCCCGGTAACGACGACGCGCGTTTTGACCTGGTCAAACTGCTGATTGGCTTGGGCGAGTTGGCCGAAGCCGCCGCCTTGCTGGCCCCCACCATGAGCCGCATCCCGGTGCCGCTGCGCTTTGAGGCGCAAACCCAGTGGCTCAACGCGCTGGAATTTGTGACCACCGATCCCCGTGGTCAGTGGGACCTGGACCAGTTTGACGCCTTGATCGCCCAGAACAAGCGCGATTTTGAAACCCGCTTTGCCAAAAGCCGCCTGCTGATCGCGATCGGCCAATGGGAAGCGGCGATGGACGAATTGCTGGAAATCATCATGCGCGACAAGAAGTGGGACGACGAAGCCCCACGCAAAACCTTTGTTGCCCTGCTGGAGCTGATGACACCGCCCAAGCCCAAAACGCAAGACGCAACCGGCAAGTCAGCCGGCGGCATCGAGCTGATGGGCAAAGCCGCCATGCAAGAAGACCCCCATATGGCCATGATCTCCAGCTACCGGCGCAAGCTGAGCATGGCGCTCAACTGAGTTCGGCTCAGCCCAAAGCCCGGCCCAGCTGCTGCGCTGCAGTCTGGCCGGGCTTTTTCACATCTGCGCCGCCAAGCGTCTCAGCGCGTTGCCCCTGCCTGGCGCTCGATGTCCATGTGCATGCGCTGCAGCAACCCGGCCCACATGAGCACCTCACCCACCACAAACATCGGGCCCACCAACAAGCCCACCAAGTCGTCCACAAAAGCCGGTTTGCGGCCCTCGAAATAGTGGCCGATGAACTGGATGAGCCAGCCGATGAAGAACAAGCCCAAACCCGCTTGCCACACCGCCATTCCCAAGGCTTGTGCCAGAGGTGGTACTTCATGGGCTGCCGCTATCAGCACGCCATTGACCACCGATGTGGCCACGCCCAGCAACAGATCGCCGCGGCTCAGGTACCACAAGCTGGTGAGTGCCCACATGGCCCAGGCCAGCGTCAGCGTGTGACCCGCCACAGACCAGGTCGGGCCCAGCATCAAGACGCCGATGGACAGAAAAATGAGCGGAATGCCCAGCAAATGGGTGGCGATGTTGCGGCGATCACGATGGTAATGGGCGTACTGCACCATCAAAGTGCTCGCAGGGCGAAAAAGTGTCATTCAATCTCCTCGTTCTGGCGATCAAAACGCCCAATGTAATACTTGTTGTTACAGACATTTACCGGTTTCAGACCCTGAGCCGGGCTAAGTCAGCGCTTTTGCAAGCCGTTGCAACCTAGAATTTAACCATCACTTTTGAACTCATTTTCAAACCATGTCACGCGCCGAGCCCCTGATCACCCCTGAAGAGCTGCAATGCCTGCTCGGCGGTGCGCCTGTGCGCTCGAGTTCACCCAAGCGCACGCTGCTGGCGCAACTGCCGTCCCTGCATTGGGGGGCTGCACTTTGGCTGGTCAAAGGCATTTTCCTCTATGCCGTGCTCATGAGCCCCGATGCCGCCAACCTGGTGGCCAGCAGCCGCTACCTGTGGATGCGCGGCAGTCTGGAGCTGGTTTGCCTGGCAGTGTTCTGGGGCGCATCCCTGCACCCACGCGGCCATACACTCGCTTGGGCCAGCTTGCTGGTGGCCAGCACCACCTTGCTGCTCGATGCCATGACGCTGCTGGCGTTCACCAGCTGAATTCCGAATCTCCAAGCAAAAGGCGCTGCCATGCAGCGCCTTTTTGGTACCCAACCTGTCGTGGTGCTCAGGCCATCAACTTATTCATGGCCTCTTCGTATTTGGCAGCCGTGTTCTCGATCACCTCGCGCGGCAGACGCGGAGCAGGCGGGGTCTTGTCCCAGGGCTTGCCGTTGATCTGGGCGCTTTCGAGCCAGTCGCGCAAAAACTGTTTGTCGTAGCTGGGCGGGTTGGCACCCTCTGCATAACTTTCGGCGGGCCAGTAACGCGATGAATCGGGCGTCAACACCTCGTCCATCAGCACCAACGTGCCATCGGCGTCCAAACCAAACTCGAACTTGGTGTCGGCAATGATGATGCCTTTGGCCGCCGCAATATCGCGCGCGGCTTTGTACAGCTGGATGCTGATGTCGCGGATGCGGGTGGCCAGGTCGGTCCCGATCATCTCCACCGTGCGCTCGAAGGTGATGTTTTCGTCGTGCTCACCCACCGCCGCTTTGGCTGCGGGCGTGTAGATGGGCTCGGGCAAGCGACTGGCGTTTTTCAGGCCTGCGGGCAGCTGCACACCGCACACGGCCTGGTTGTCTTGGTACTCTTTCCAGCCGCTACCGGCCAGATAACCGCGCACCACCGCCTCGACCGGGATGGGCTTCAAGCGCTTGACCAGCATGGAGCGGCCTGTGACCTGAGGCACCTCTTCGGCGCTCACCACGCTCTCGGGGGCTTCGCCCGTCAGGTGGATCGGGCAGATGTTCAACCCCTTGGGGCCGAGTTGGTCAAACCAGAACAGGGCCATTTGCGTGAGCAACACCCCTTTGCCGGGAATCGGCTCACCCATGATCACGTCGAAGGCGCTGATGCGGTCCGACGCCACCATCAAGATGCGGTCGTCACCCACCGCGTAGTTGTCGCGCACCTTGCCACGCGCCAGCAGGGGCAAAGAAGTCAGGGCCGAGGTGTGGAGGGCAGAAGAAGCAGTCATGAGATCGGTAGCTCTTTGATGAAGTTACGTTTAGCCTTGTATTGTGAACGCAAGCTGGCCAACCAAAGCGCTCTGTCATCGGCATGCATGCGATCGAGTGCCAAACGCACCAGATTCAAAACCTCCGAATAGGGCGTACTGGCTCGGGGCATGGTGCTTTCAAACAAGCGCAACAACAGGACCCTGGCCTGAACATCTTGCGATTTGGGTAGATTTTTGGCCAGCTCCAACAGCAACCGACCATCGCATTGCACCCCCTGCTGCATGACCAAAGCGAGCGCCGCACGCTGGTCTTTTTCCACCTCCACAAGCCACCGCACACGAACAGACACATCCACGATGGTTCGACCTTGTTGACTGCCTACAACCCGCTCGCTGCGCTGCTCCTGTGACGCTGCCCAATCGAACAGCGATTGCCGATAAGTCGGCACATCGTAGCCTGCTCGCTGAGCCGCTTTGAGAACAGCTTGGTAGTGTTCACTGCTGGGCTGGCGCTCCAGCCATTGACGCCATATGGCCAAAGCCTCCTCGCTGTACCCATCGCGCTCATACGCCCTCAACAGCGCAGCTTCAATGCGCCGATCCGTGGGGTGTTGTTTGTACGCCTTTTTCGACAGCACCATGGCATCGGGCCAACGCTGACGGTCTTCGCACCACTGAACCAGCTCAGCCCATTCTGCTGCGGTGTCGGCCGTGCTGCTCATCACCGAAAAAGTGGATGCATCGTCACCTTGCCGCTTCAAATCCTCCAAATAAGCGCTGCGCTTTTGGTGGCGCTCACGGTCCCAATGGCCTTGCGCTTTGGGGTGCTTCGCATGCCATTCATGCCAATCTTTCTCAACCTGGATGCTGTAGGCCTTTTGTACAGCGGGGCCAGCGACTGCGATCACCTCCGAGCTGGGGCTCAACCCCCAGGGGTCTTGACGGACCAAAACCAACCAGGTTTTGAGCCAACTGGCAGGCGGTGGGTCGGCCAGCAAGCAACGCTTGAGAAGGTCTGTGGTGCGGGGAATCAATTCGCTGAACTCACCGCCCCACGAGTCATCGGCCGTCTCACCCACCTTGTACAAGCGATTGAGCGCGTCTTCGCACAACACCCTGGCCTGCTCTGGCGAATATTCAAAGACGGTTTCAATGATCGGGAAAATTTGCTCCGCACGGCGCAAATAGGGCCCGCAATCTCGCGGGTCCAAATAGCCTTTGGGGTTCTTGAGCAGCTCACGAATGGCCTCTTGCGCAGCGCGGACATCGCCTCGGCCCACCCCGCTCTTGATTGCACTCTGCGCTTGCCAGGCTTTGAGGCGGGCCATCACCTCTTTGTCCCCATCGGCCAGATGCCACAACAAGGCCGCCAGATCCTCGGCCTTTTGCGCAAAAACAAACTGACGCAGGGTTTCGATGTTGTTGGCCCGCGTTTGCGCACGCTGGGCAGCGGCCTGCACCTTCTTGACTGCGGCCGGGTCTGGCACGACGGAGCCACCTCTCAAACTGGCTCGCCACACCAAAGCCAAGGCCACTTGGTGTTTGCAAAACAAACCCTCTTGCCCCTGCGGGCAGTCGCAGTCGCCATTCAAGTCGTCGTCGGGTAACCACCAAATTTCAGTGCGGTAGGCCTCACTACCGTGCACCGTGGCCTGCACGCCCATCAGATGGTCTGGCGTGGGCGGCAAATCCTCCACGTCTTGCACCGCACCCATGGCGGCGTAGGTTTTTCCTCGGGCAAACACCTTATCGCCCGAGAAGTCGCTCAACGTTTCATCGCTGAGGTCTTGAAAGAGTTGATGGGCCTGCGCTTGAACAGTGGCCGACGGATCTCCCGTTCGCTCAGTCACAACACCATCACCTTGGTGCTCTCCTCACCAAACTGGCTGATCACGCGCACCGCCAGCTTGCGGCCCTTGGTGGCAGGCACCGGGTGCGAGACAAAACCGTACAGGCGGTCAAAGGCTTCATCGTCCAGCTCGATCTTGAGGGTTTGTTCGGCGGCTTTTTTGGTTGAGGCCACGGCCAGCGACTGCAAGCCTTTTTTGAATTTGGCGAACTCGTCCTTGTCACCACCGCAAAAGAAAATTTGGCTGGGCATAAAGTTGGAGCCGTCGTACTGGTCGTCGAGCATCCAGTAAGAAATATCGGCCACGCTGCGGCCCTTGACCTCGTCTTTCACCGGGTCGTAAATGTCCAAGCCCTTGATCTCGATCTGTACGCTGCCCGCGGTGCGGATCAAGCCAATGTCGGGCTCGCCAATGGTCACAAAGCTGGCGGCTTTTTTGTCTTTTTTGATCAAACCCTCTTGCATCAAATCGTCGTGCATGCGGGCCTTGGTCACCTCAAAGCTGCCGATCTTGCGCGTCACGCTGCGGTTGTCGATGTCGCTCTCAAAAGCAAATCCCAAAATCACCAGCCAGTCGACATCGGCCCGGCGGCTGCATGCCTTCACTGCCGCGTTGACGGCTGCCTTGCTGACGCTGCCAAATTGCGGGCCGATCACCAAATAGGCCTTGCGTTCGCCCTGGGCCGTGTCGTACCAGCCCTCGGCGTGCAAAGCGCCTTCGGCGTCGTTGATGATGTCCACCCGGCTGAACACCGCGGTTTCGTTGCGGTCGCCGTTTTTGATGCCGGCGGTTTTGAGGTGCTCAAAAATCCGGTCGGTAAAGCGCTGCACGTTGTCCATGTCGGCATTGGCCGCGGTCAGCTGATCAGGTGCCAGGGGCTCAAAGCTTTGCAGCGTCTCGACCGTGAAGGGGCCAGCGACGCGCAACTTTTTCTTGTCCACCTTAGGTAAGTCAAAGAGCGCAACTGCTTCTTCTGGCACATCATTGGCAATAGAACTGATGGATGTTTGCTTGACCTGTTCGTAGACAAAGCCATGACGGATATCACCAGCTGCTGTATCGGCCAATTGGTACCAAGGATAGGTAGCGGTCATGATTCGCGTTTTGGCGATGTTGAGCGCAATCCGGCTTGTATCTGTCGTGATCCACCGGCGGCCCCACTGCTCGGCCACATGCGCCGTGGTGCCGCTGCCGCAGGTGGGGTCCAGTACGAGGTCGCCGGGGTCGGTGGTCATAAGAATGCAACGCTTGATGAGGTCGGCACCTGTTTGAACCACATACACCTTCGGATCAGAACGGCTTTGCACAGTACCACCGACATCTGACCAAATGTTATTCAGTGGTTGGTATGGAAAGTCGTCAAAGTACCGGACGAAACCAAGGCCCACGCCTGTTTTGCATATCCGATTCGCTTTTTTCAGCGCCTCCATCCCATGGGGGTAACGCGCGGTCCAGTGGCGGCCTTTGGGCGGATGATAGACAGTACCTTCGAACTCAAAGGGTGTTGGCTCTTTAGGTGGATCTTGACTGGAAATATCGCCAACTCGAAAAATTCTGGCGTGCGCTGGCAAAGGCAAGACACCTCGTTTTTCATCCAACGTCATGGCTCGACGCGTGCCGTCTGGCAACTCCACTTGATCGTATTTGGACGATTCATCTCGTCGTGGGTCTTCTTTGGCTTTGTACAGGTCTCGGTACTTGAGTTGCTCTTTTGCTTTGGCGTACCACAGCAGGTAGTCACATGCCGAGTTCATGTATTTGGAGGTCAGGCCACTGGTTGTGCTGTAAGTGATCTGACTAACAAAATTCTCACTCCCAAACACCTCGTCCATCAAACACCGAACCAGGTGCACGTTCTCGTCGCTGATCTGCACAAAGCACGAACCTGAATTGCTCAGCAGCTCCTTGGCCACCAGCAGGCGGTCGCGCAGGTAGCTCAGGTAACTGTGGATGCCCAGCTCCCAGGTATCGCGAAAGGCCTTGATCACTTCGGGCTCGCCGCTCAGGTGGTCGTCGGCGCCGTCTTTCACGTTGCGGTCGTTCAGGCGCATTTGCCAGTTGCTGCCGTACTTGATGCCGTAGGGTGGGTCCATGTAGATGCATTGCACCTGACCGGCCATACCCTCGCGCTCCAACAAGCTGGTCATGGTCAGCAGGCTGTCACCCTGGATCAAGCGGTTTTGCCACTTGTCGGGGTGGCGGTAATAGGCCCCCGGCTTGTCCAGCTCGTCCATGGCCAAGGGGTTGCCATGCAACTCGTTGGTGAAGAGTTCGTTTTGCGCGTCGTCTCGGCTTTTGAAGCTGTAGAGCCGGGCAATGATTTTTTCGGGCGCAATGTGTTCATGCCGGTACAGGCTGCGGATGTCCACGTTCAGCGCGCTTTGCTGATCGGACTCGCCATATTTGTGCAGCCAATACAACTCGGGGTCTTGGCCCCGGTGCGTCACGGGGTTCAGGGGCACGGCTTTGATGGTGGGCAGTCCTTGCACGGCGTCGGCCTCCAGGCCTGCTTCTTCGCGGCTGGGGATGAACATGCGTTTGGGGCTGGCCGCGTCTTGGGCGTCAAAGGCGTGCTCGATGGCGGCCACGGGTTTGAGGCTGCCTTTGGCGGTGTCGCCCGCTTGCGATTTGGGGGGTGTTTTTTTGGTGGCCATGTGTAACGGTGATGGGTCAGCAGCAGTTCAGGACAGGGCACAACACACCCAGCGTGTTGCGTACGATGTCGGGTTTGACTTGGCCGATGTTGCGCTTGACGATGCTTGTGTGAAAGGTAAACAGTTTGTCGGCGCGAATGAAACTGTCTTTCTTCAGAGTGCCTGCAACCATATCGGCATTGGACAGCGGCAAACTGCTCTTGTGTCCCGCTTGGCTGGTCACAGCGGCAGCGATGAAATCACCATCACGATCAGGGTGCGTCATGAGCACAGCGGGACGCAGTTTATTGCTGCTCAAATCGGTGTAAGGGAACACTATCATCACCACATCTCCCACGTTGAATGTTGGTTTAGAGGTCATTCCAAATCTCATCTTCTTCGTTGTCCCAAATGCCTTGAAGGCTTCGCATTTGTGCGTTCATAAAAAACTGTCGCTCTGCAGCTGCATCAACTTCGGTGCTGATGCGGGTGATTTCTTCAGTCAGCGTATTTTTGATGCGCTCGATGTCGGTGATTTCGCAAAAGTACCAAGGCAAGCCACCGGCCAAGCCCAGTTGGGCGCGCTGCGCGTTGACGGCGGGCAGCCAGCGCTGGATGGTGAAGTAGCGCTTGAGTTCTTTGTCTTTGGCAAAGCCGGTGATTTCGACGATCAGGTTGTACTGCTCACCTTCAGGGGTTTGCACGCGGCACAAAAAATCAGGGTGGTATTGACGCTCAATGCCTTGTTTGTCCACATACGGTATGGCAAAACCCAAAAAGGCGTTCTTCACGTAGCTTTGCACCTCGGACATTTGCTCAAAGGTCTTGGCGGCAATTTGCTCCCAGCTGTCGGTGTCGGCCACGACAAAGTTCACATGACTTTTCTTAGTCGGGTAAACCGGCTTGGTGGTGGCACCGTGCACATAGGCCGAGCTGGAGCGTGGGTTGTAGTGGTTGAGCAGGGGCAAAATTTGCGGTGCACGCTCGGCTCCAGCGTCCAGGTGTTTTTGCAGGGCTGCCGCTTCAACGCCCAAATACACGGAACGGGCCACGGCCTTGGGGTCTTCCACACGGATCAGGCGCTTGTAGCGCGTGTCGGTTTCCCCCACCAGCTCGATCTTGTGGTCAAACCACTGCTGCGCAATTCGGCGGATGTCGGTGAATTTTTCGAGCTGGGGGCGGCCTTGGTCATCGCGGTAGTAGCGGCTCATGACTTCTTTGGCAATCCAGTACACCACCTCTTGGTCGCGCATGCTGTCTACATCGGTGATCAGCTCTTGTTCTTCAGACGAAAAGGCACTGCCCATGGTGGTTTGGGTCGGGCGCTCGTTGAGGTTGAGTACGTGCAGGGGTGTGCTCGAAAAATCGGCGCGCACGCCTTCTAGATCGTGGCTGATTTTGTAGCCAAGCAGGTTGGGGAACTCGATGGCCAGCTCGGCGCGCTCGGGCATGGCGCGCAGTTGCTGGATGTCTTGCGGGGTAGGCGGGGTGGTTTCACCGCCTTTGAAGAACTTGAAGGGCACGCCGATGATGTGGGCGTATTCGGGCGGAAATTTGCCTGTTTTGGGGTCCAGAAAATACTGCCTGCGCCGCAGGGCACGCCCGGCCACTTGTTCGCACAACAGTTGCGATCCAAAGGCACGCACACCCACGATGTGCGTGACGGTGTTGGCATCCCAGCCCTCGGTGAGCATGCCCACACTGACCACACAGCGGATGTGCTCACCCAGCTTGCCGGGACGCCCCACGGTGTTGACGACTTCTCGCAACAAGTCCCCATCGGTCAGCGCTTCCACCGATTTGTCCGGGTAGCTCAAGCGGTACTCCCGTTTGAAGGCATCGATTTCAGGGGCGAACACCCGTTTGAATTCGTCATTGACCTGGCCTGAATTTTCCAGGGCCTCGGAGTCGATCAGCAAGGTCGGGGGCTTGCGGCGGCGCTGACGGGTATGGGGTTCGTAGTTCGAAAACAAAGGCAACAAGCCTTCCACCGCAAAGGGGTTGCCCTCATCGTCCACGGTTTCATAACCCGCGATGTGTTTGTAAACCTCCTTGGACACGGTCGTGTTGCTGCACACCACAATGAACACGGGCGGCGACGTCAGCAGGTCTTTGCCACGCTCACCGGATTCGCGCAGGCCTTGCTCGTACTTTTCGTAATGCTCATAAAACTGCCGCAGGGCGGTTTTGAGCAAGCCAGGTAACTCAGGCGGGCGCTCCAAGGCTGCGTTGTCTTTGGTGCCTGATTTACCCACACCTTCGGCTTTGTCGCTCTTGCGTTGCCCACGTTGACCCTTCTTGAAGAGTTCGTCTTTGCAGTGGTCGTAAAGATTACGCAGCTTGGGTTCGTCCAACTCTTGCGAGGTGTCATCCACAGGCAAAAACGGAATTTTGACCAAGCCTGCCTCAATGGCTTCGATCAAGCCAAAGTCGCTGACCACCCAGGGGAAATAGGAATACGCTGGCCAGCCAGAGCCAGACAGGTAATAAGGCGTTGCAGACAAGTCATAGACCGCGCCAAGTTGCCAACGTTTGGCCATTTCACGCAAGCCGCTGAACCATACTGCCGCACGCTCGTTTTCGGTGGCGCTGTTGTCCTCTTCGGTGTCTTTGCCTTTGGCTCTGGGCAAGTAACAGTGGTGCGCTTCGTCGTTGATGACGGCCATGCGCCTTCCGGGTTTGAAGTGGCTCAGCACCCGTTTGAGCATTTGCGAGACATCCTCTCGAGCCTGCACTTTTTGACCGTCTGCACCGATTTTGCCGTCCAAGGGGCTTCGCTTGTTGCCACCAATGAGCCGAGGTTCAAACGCATGGAAGTTGGTGATGCTCAGCTTAGCGTTCAATCCGGCCAATAAGCCCGCATAGGCTGCAGGCACCAATTGACGTTCGCGGTAGTAGTCCTGTGCTTCGTTGTCGCTTTGCGCGTGGGTGTCGACTCGCAAAACGTTCAAACGGTCGCGAATGGTTATGCCAGGTGCCACCAAAAGAAAATAGTCCACGTAGCGCGGATCGTTTCGGTATTGGCTGCGGTTCAAATAGTGATACAGGATCAAACAAGCCATGACCACCGTCTTGCCTGTGCCTGTGGCCATTTTGAAGGCGATGCGCGGCAGCACGCTGGCAGGGTCTTCCACGCTTTCATTGGCCAAACGCAGTTGGTCCAGCACATGGGTGCCCACATTGGATTTGTATGCCACCTCATTGAGCCAAATGGCGGTTTCCACCGCCTCTTGCTGCGCAAAGAACAAACGCTTCCAGTCGGGGCGCTCAGGGTTCAAAAACCAAAACTGCAACAAGTCTCTGGTGACGCGACTGGTGACATCGGGGTAACCAGACTGCCGCCACAGTGATACTTGATCGCGCAGCAAATTAACCAAAAGAGTTTGGTAATTGGCCGCATGGTCGTTCAGGTCATAAAGACTGGTTTGGGCTTGCTGCCCCAAAGGCACTTGCGGGGTTTGCGGTGAAAAGATGCGACGCCCTGGTCGAACATCGTTGTAATTGAGTTCACCCTCTACAGTTGTAGCGTAGTGATGGCGGGGGGCATCGTAGGGGCTGTTGAGGATGGGCGAGTCAGCTGCCACTTGTTCCTTTTTCCCGGGTTTGTCGATCTTTTTGACCATGGCTCAATGCAGTGTTCACCGGAAAATTGAATGACCGTGTATTAAAACAAAAAACCGCCATCAAAGGCGGTTTTCAGTGGAATAGACTCGAAGAACTTCAGTTCACCACTTGCGCCAATTCACCCCGGGCATAACGGGCGGCCACCACCTGCAGGTTGTCGCCCTTGATCTTGGGCGCTTGGCCTTCGCAACCGAACTCCAGGTAGCGCTGCTTGCAGATTTGTTTGGCCGCTTCGCGGGCGGGCTTGAGCCATTCGCGGGCGTCGAACTTGTCAGGGTTTTCAAACAAAAATTTGCGCACCGCCGCTGTCATGGCCAGGCGGATGTCCGTGTCGATGTTGATCTTGCGTACGCCGTGCTGAATGGCTTCCTGGATTTCTTCGACCGGCACGCCGTAAGTTTCTTTCATCTTGCCGCCGTACTGGTTGATCATGGCCAGCAGCTCTTGCGGCACGCTGGACGAGCCGTGCATCACCAAATGGGTGTTGGGAATGCGCTGGTGGATTTCCTTGACGCGGCTGATGGCCAAAATATCGCCCGTGGGCTTGCGGCTGAACTTGTAAGCGCCGTGGCTGGTGCCAATCGCAATGGCCAGTGCGTCCAGGCCCGTGGCTTTGACGAACTGGGCGGCTTCTTCGGGGTCGGTCAGCATTTGGCTGTGGTCCAGCTTGCCTTCGGCGCCAATGCCGTCTTCTTCACCGGCTTCGCCGGTTTCCAAGTTGCCAAGGCACCCCAATTCACCTTCCACCGAGACGCCCAACTTGTGGGCCATGTCCACCACCCGGCGTGTCACGTCGACGTTGTAAGCAAAGTCGGCCGGGGTCTTGCCGTCTTCGAGCAAGGAGCCGTCCATCATCACCGACGAGAAACCCAGGTTGATCGCGCCTTGGCAGATGGCAGGGCTTTGGCCGTGGTCCTGGTGCATGACCAGCGGTATGTGTGGCCATTGCTCGGTGGCTGCCTGGATCAGGTGCTTGATGAACGGCTCACCCGCATATTTACGGGCACCTGCGCTGGCCTGGAGGATGACCGGGGCACCGACTTCGTCGGCCGCCGTCATGACGGCTTGGACTTGCTCGAGGTTGTTGACGTTGAAAGCTGGAATGCCGTAACCGTTGACGGCTGCGTGATCCAGCAGCTCGCGCATAGAAACGAGTGCCATGGTGGTGATGTCCCGGGAAGTTTGAAAATATGAATGCACCGGGAGGTCGCCCGGCCAAAGATCGACCCAGATTTTATAGGTTTCAGTTCGTCACGGTCCTGTACCACCTCCTGAATCGGGTGGCAGGTTCCAACATAAGCATGCGTCTTTCTCAGACCACTTTGCAAATTTTCAGCATATTGGTGCCACCGGGCGAACCCATGGGCTCGCCGCAGGTGATGGCGTACACATCGCCTGAACTCACAATACCGCGGTTTTTCAGGTGGTTTTCAGCCTCGACCAAAGCCGTGTCGCGGTCAGCACTGGTGTCCATCAACAATGGGCGCACGTTGCGAAACAAAGCCATCTTGCGCTGAGAGGACAGCTTGGTGGTCAACGCATAGATCGGAATGTGGACACGGCGACGGCTCATCCACAGGGCTGTGGATCCCGATTCGGTCATGGCCACAATGGCTTTGGCACCCAAATGGCTGGCTGTAAACAAAGCCCCCATGGCAATCGACTGGTCGATGCGGCTGAAGGTCTGACCTTTGAAGTCGGCATCGATTTCCACGTCTTCAGCACCCTCAGCGGCCAAACAAATCTTGGCCATCTCTTCTACCGTCTCCAGCGGGTATTTGCCTGCAGCCGTCTCCGCACTGAGCATGACCGCATCGGTGCCGTCCAGCACGGCATTGGCCACGTCCGAGACCTCGGCGCGGGTGGGCACCGGGTTGGTGATCATGCTTTCCATCATCTGGGTGGCTGTGATGACGACCTTGTCGTGCACTTTGGCCAGCTTGATCATGCGTTTTTGCAGAGCGGGCACGGCGGCGTTACCGACTTCGACAGCCAAATCACCCCGAGCCACCATGATGCCGTCGCTGGCGATCAGGATGCTCTCAAGGTGTGGAATGGCCTCAGCGCGCTCGATCTTGGCAATCAGGCCTGGCTTATGACCGAACTCGGCACCCGCCACATTGCACAGTTGGCGGGCCATTTCCATGTCGGTGGCATTTTTCGGAAAGCTCACCGCCACATAGTCTGCACGCAGGCTCATGGCGGTTTTGATGTCTTCCATGTCCTTGGCGGTCAAGGCGGGTGCCGTGAGGCCGCCGCCTTGCTTGTTGATGCCTTTGTTGTTGGACAACTCGCCACCCAGCTTGACGGTGGTGTGCACTTGCTCACCTTTGACGGACACCACATTGAGCACAATCAGACCATCGTTGAGGAGCAGGACGTCACCGGCTTTCACATCGCGAGGCAATTCCTTGTAATCGAGACCCACACCTTGCAAATCACCGGGTTCGGCGCGTGAGGCATCCAGCACAAAAGCAGCACCAGACTCCAGCATCACTTTGCCTTCTGCAAACTTGCCCACGCGGATCTTGGGACCCTGCAGATCGGCCATGATCGCCACCTCCCGGCCCGCACGTTGCGAAGCCTCGCGCACCAAGCGCGCACGGTCCACGTGGTCTTGTGCCTTGCCATGGCTGAAATTGAGGCGAACCACATTCACGCCAGCCCGAATCATGGCCTCAAGCAGCGCAGGGTCACTGGAAGCAGGGCCTAAAGTGGCAACAATCTTGGTGGCGCGACGGGACATTCAGCGATCTCCATTTGTAAGTTTTCAATTCTCACACGAAAAAGTGATCACTCTGACACTTTCGTAGGTTTGCGCGACTGCGGCAGCTTACCCCCAAGCAAAGCCCTTGAATTGATCTCAGTCAGGCCACTGAAACAGCTTGCCACTAAACTCCATGTCGACCGATTTACTTTTGAGCGTCATGACTGCCTTACACACCCCGCCCGTCGATCAACCCATTGCCCTGGACCAAGCCTTGCCTCACCGTAAGACTTTACGCGAGTGGCTGGTCCCTTTGTCACAGCGCAGCACCATGCGAGCCTTGGTGCTGCTGGCCTTTGACTACGCCTTGTTTTTTGCATTGATCGCCGCCACTGTGGCTTTCGAGGCCATCTGGCTCAAATTGCTGTGTGGCGCCATTGCAGGCTTCGTGATTGGCCGCCTGTTTGTGATCGGCCACGATGCCTGCCACCAAAGCCTCACCCCCCACCGCGAACTGAACAAGGTGCTGGGCCGCATCGCGTTCTTGCCTTCCCTGACCCCCTACAGCCTGTGGGACACCGGCCACAACGTGGTGCACCACGGCTACACCAATCTCAAAGGCGTGGACTTTGTCTGGACACCTTTGACGGCCGAAGAATTTGCCGCGCTGAGCCCTGTGGAGCGCTTGCTTCAACGCGCCTACCGCAGCGGCTGGGCGCCCGGTCTTTATTACATGATCGAAATTTGGTGGAAGCGCGAACTCTTCCCGAACAAAACCCACATGCCTACCCGCCGCCCCATCTTCTTCAAAGACAGCCTGCTGGTGAGTCTGTTTGGTGTTTTTTGGCTGGCAACCGTCGCCGCAGCCGCGGCTTATACGGGTCAGTCGGTTTGGTTGTCCTTGCTGATGGGTGTTTTGATCCCCTTCTTTTGCTGGAACACCATGATCGGATTCGTGGTCTACGTGCACCATACCCATGTGAAGGTCTCTTGGCATGACAACAAGGCAGCTTGGACCAAAGCGGCACCCTTTGTTTCAACCACCGTCCACCTGACTTTTCCGTTCAACATCGGCGGCATGATGCACCACATCATGGAACACACGGCCCACCATGTGGACATGAGCATCCCGCTGTACCGATTGAAGCAGGCGCAAGCCAAACTCGAAGAAATGCTGCCGGGCCGCATCATCGTCCAAGCCTTCAGCTGGAAGTGGTACTTTGAAACCGCCAAAAACTGCAAGATGTACGACTTTGGCCGTGAATGCTGGACCGACTTTCAGGGCAACATGACGAGTCCGGTCCGTGGCAATCTGCCCCCTGCCGCACAAGCCTGATCGGGACTTGGCCCGAAACCACAAAAAAACCCCGCCATGCGGGGTTTTTTTGTGGGTGGGAATGCGTCAACCGGCAGCGCGCTTGGCCAGGATCTCGAAGGCGGGCAAGGTCTTGCCCTCCAAAATTTCAAGAAATGCACCGCCGCCCGTAGAGATGTAACCCACTTGCTTTTCGATGCCGTACTTGGCAATTGCGGCCAAGGTGTCGCCCCCGCCTGCGATGCTGAATGCCTTGGACTCGGCAATCGCGTGCGCAATCACCTGGGTGCCATGTTCAAAAGCCGCAAACTCAAAAACGCCCACGGGCCCATTCCACACGATGGTGCCTGCCTGTTTGAGTTGCTGAGCCAGCTTGGCGGCGGTCTCAGGGCCAATGTCCAAAATCAAATCGTCATCGGCAACTTCGGTGGCTTTCTTCACCGTCGCCAGCGCGTCGGCGGCAAAGGTTTTGGCGGTCACCACATCGGTGGGGATCGGCACTTCTGCGCCACGCGCCTTCATGGCGTCGATCACGGCTTTGGCCTCGTCCACCAAGTCGGCTTCGGCCAGGCTCTTGCCGATCTTCAGGCCCGCCGCCAGCATGAAGGTGTTGGCGATACCGCCACCCACGATCAACTGGTCCACGTTTTGCGACAGACTCTTCAAAATGGTCAGTTTCGTGCTGACCTTGGAGCCCGCCACGATGGCCACCAAGGGCCTTTGCGGGGCCTCCAGGGCTTGGCCAATCGCGTCAATTTCTGCGGCCAACAAGGGGCCTGCACAGGCAATGGGCGCGAACTGGGCGATGCCATAGGTCGTGCCCTCAGCGCGGTGCGCGGTGCCAAAGGCATCGTTCACGTAGATGTCGCACAAGGCGGCCATTTTGCGAGCCAGCGCCTCGTTGTTTTTCTTCTCACCCTTGTTGACGCGACAGTTTTCCAGCAAGACGACCTGACCGGGTTCGACCTTCACGCCATCAACCCAGTTGGACAACAGCGGCACATCACGGCCCAGCAACTCGCCCAGACGTTGGGCCACTGGGGCCAAAGAATCTTCGGCTCTGAAGGCCCCCTCGATCGGGCGACCCAAATGCGAGGTGACCATCACCGCCGCGCCCGCCTCCAAGGCCATCTGAATGCAAGGAACGCTGGCACGAATGCGCGTGTCTTCGGTGATGCTGCCGTCATGGGCTTGCGGCACATTCAGATCGGCGCGAATGAACACACGTTGTCCAGCCACTTGACCTCTGGCGCACAGATCTGAAAAACGAATGACATTCATGGGAAAACTTGACCTCTACCTGTTAATTCGGGAGACATTTTAAAAGCAGCGCCTGACAAGGACTGACAGCGCCGCCGCCAGCGGCAATCGCAGACATCCAAAAGCATGTGCAAAGCATTTGATGGCGGCCTACCAGCCAAGGCCCAAACGCAATGGCAGGTACACCGCCATGCCTGCGAGGATGGTGATCAGCACATCACGCCGCCAAAAGTAAGCAGCCACACCCACCACAGCCGCGTACAACCGGGCATCTTGCCAAGTACTGACCAACTCACCTTGGACGGTGATGACTTCGGGAATGACCACCGCCGAGAGCGCTGCAATCGGGGCGTACTGCAAACCGCGTTGCGCCCAGTTGGGCAATTGCCAAGACTGGCTGGAGATGAAAAAGAAACTTCGAGCCACCACCGTCACCACGGCCAAACCCACGATGACAGCCAAGGTCCACAGGTCGGTTTCGTTCATGCCGCCGCCTTGGGTGTTGGTCGGATTTTTTCGACCGTCAAGCACAGGATCACCGCCACGGCGATCGCCACCACGATGTTGAGTTTCAAAGGCAAGTGGTAGGCCACCACCGCCGCTACACCTGCCACCGCCGCTGACAAAATGCGCATGCGCGAACTGGCCAGCGAACATTGGATGCCCAGCAGACACAAAATACCCGCAAAGCCCAAGCCCCATTCGGGTGGGATCAGGTTGGCCAAGCCAACACCCAACAGGCTGGCCACGATCCAACTGCTCCAGTTCAAAAAGTAGTTGCCCGCCAAATAAGCCTCTTGCGCTGTGCGCTCGGCGTCGGTGTCACCGGGCTGCGCGTAGCGCCGGGTGAACAACACATAGCTGATGTCAGCGGTGAAGTAGCCGTGGCACATGCGCTGCCAGCGCGGCAAGTGCATGAGATAAGGCCGCAAATGCAGGCTGAACACCACAAAACGCAGGTTCACGCAAAAACCGGTGGCCAAAATCACCCAAGCCGGAGCGCCTGCGACCAACAGCGGAATGGCCGCCAGCTGCGAGCTGCCCGCAAACACCAGCAGGGTCATGGCCACCGCCTCGAACACACTCATGCCCGACTTGACCATGGCCACACCCGTCATCAGGCCCCAAGCGGCCACGCCCGGTGCTTGCGGGGCCAGGTCGCGCAGGCCTTGCCAAAACTCGGCATGCCGGTAAAGCGTGGGCCGAAAAAACATCAGGCCACCAGCCGTTGACCGGGCTGCAAGGGGCAGCCGCGCAAAAAGTCGGCTGCCGTCAAGCGTTTGCCACCAGGGCGCTGCAATTGCGTCAGGCACAGCAGGCCCTCACCACAGGCCACGCGCACGCCCGTCGCATCGGCGCTGATCACGGTGCCCGGCGCGGTGGCTTGAGCATCGTGTGCCGCAGGTTCGACCGCCGCTTGCCAGATCTTCAAGCTTTCCACACCCGTGGCGGTGGCCAGCGGCGCGGTCATGCCCGGAAAGGGGTCAAAGGCCCGAATACGCCGCGCCAGCACTTCCGCGCTCAAGGCCCAGTCCAGTGCGGCCTCGGCTTTGTCGATCTTGTGCGCGTAGGTCACGCCTTCGGCGGGCTGGGGCTGGTGCGGCAAGGCATCGAGTTTGGCCAGCGCCTGCACGATGGCCTGTCCGCCCAGCTCGGCCAAGCGGTCGTGCAGAACGGCGGTGGTGTCACTGGGCGCAATGGCGCAGGGCAAGACCAGCAACATGTCGCCGGTGTCCAAGCCTGCGTCCATCTGCATGATGGTGATGCCGGTTTGCGCATCGCCCGCCTCGATGGCGCGGTGGATCGGCGCTGCCCCGCGCCAGCGTGGCAACAAAGAAGCGTGGATGTTGAGGCACCCTTTGGGCGGCAAGTCCAGCACCCATTGCGGCAGGATCAGGCCGTAAGCGGCCACGATCATGGCGTCGGCATTTGCGTCCATGAGGGTCTGGCGGGCAGCGGCTGCGTCTTCGGGGTATTTGCCGTCGAGTCGCAAACTGCGCGGCTGGGCCACTGGGACCGCATGGTCCAAAGCCCACTGCTTGACGGGCGACGCCTGGAGTTTCATGCCACGACCAGCAGGGCGGTCGGGTTGGGTCAGGACCAACACCACGTCATGGCCAGCGGCGTGCAGGGCCGCCAGGGCCACCTGGGCAAATTCGGGCGTGCCCGCAAAAATCAGACGCATGGGGGAGATTTCAAAAGCGCTTCAGCGCTCAGCTTTTTGGGCTTTGACCAGTTTGGTCTTGATGCGGCCTTGTTTGAGAGGGGACAGGTATTCGACAAATACCTTGCCCATCAGGTGGTCCATCTCATGCTGGATGCAAATGGCCAACATGCCCTCGGCCTCGATGCTGCGACTTTGGCCATCGCGGTCCAACGCAGTGACCTTCACTTTGGTCGCGCGCTCCACACCGTCGTAGATGCCGGGCACCGACAAACAACCCTCTTCGCCCTTGACCCGCTCATCGCCCATCCAGTTGATTTCGGGGTTGATCAGCACCATGGGCTGGTTGCGCTCTTCTGAGGTGTCGATCACCACCAAGCGCTCGTGCACATCGATTTGCGTGGCCGCCAGGCCAATGCCACCGGCCTCGTACATGGTTTCGACCATGTCATCGATCAGGGCGTGGATGCGGGCGTCCACCGCTTGCACAGGCTTGGCCACTTTGTGCAGGCGAGGGTCGGGGTAGCAAAGGATGGGAAGCAGGGCCATGGTTCTCAAACTCAAATGGAATGCGGGTATTTTCTGTCATTTCGGCCCGAAGCTTGCGCGGCTTGGCCCGAGAGACCGTATTGCACAAAACGGATCATGAACCGTGCCAAGGCCAAGCCATCGTGGGGCTCAGCCAAACTGCCCATGCTTTGCTCGTAAAGCGGCTCCCCCATCAAGGCCCTGCGCTTGCTCAACAAAAAGGCCGACACCTCGGGCGTGAACTCCGGATGGGGCTGAATGCAAAACACCTGGTCACCCAGCGCATAGGCTGCCACCGGACAATCGGGCTGTGTCGCCAACAAGGACGCGCCATGCGGCAAAGCCAACACCTGGTCCTGGTGGCTGGCCAGCAAGGCCATGCGGACGGCCTGGCCTGGCGCCAGCCCCAAGTGCTCGGACTGACCCAGCCAGTCATAGGCCTGCCGTCCGACCCGCCACCCTCGGGGTGCCCGCTGCACGGGCGCACCCAAACAATGCGCGATCAACTGGTGGCCAAAGCAAACCCCCAGCAACTTGTGTTGGTCCTGCAGCAAACGCGTGACGCACTCACGCAAGGCCACCACCCACGGCTCATCCGAAAAAGAATCGGCCCGGCTGCCGGTCAAGAGCACCGCGTCGTAGCCCTCAAAAGTGGCCGGGTATTCCCCGTGCCGGGCACTGAAGGTGTCGATCCGCCCCTCGTAACCCACCTGTGCAAAAAGCCGCTCAAACATCGTCGCCACCCGCGTGTATTGCGGCACCAAGGGGGGATCCAAGTCGTCGTTTTCGAGGATGCACAGGTGCATGTGCGCGGTTGGCTCTTGAATGAAGAACGTCATGGGGTGATTTTATGGACTTGGCGTCTTCTTGGCTTTCAACCACAATGCCAAGCAACAAGCCATCGACAGCCATCAAGGCTGCACAGGGAGACCGCATGACACACACACCCCACGAATTGGGCGCTTGGTTGCGCCTGAGCCTCACACCCGGCGTTGGCCCCGAAAGCGCCCGGCGACTGCTCGCGGCCTTTGGCGAGCCCCAAGCCATTTTTGCGCAAACCGAAACCGCCTTGAGCCAAGTGGTCAGTGCCAACCAAGCACGCGCGCTGGGCTCTGAGCCCGATGGCTGCGCCGCCCTCACGCAAGAGACCTTGGACTGGCTGCAAGCCCATGCCCCGATGGGTTGCTGCGTGCTCACCCTCGGGGACAGTGATTACCCAGCCCCCTTGCTGGACATTCCCGACCCACCGCTGATGCTCTACGCCATGGGGCAAACAGCGCACTTGGCGACACAGCAAGCCGAACAAGCCTTGGCCATCGTGGGCAGCCGCAACCCCACACCCCAAGGCGCAGACAATGCGCGTGAATTTGCCCGCAGTCTGGCGGCCAATGGGCTCACGATCGTCTCAGGCCTGGCCCTGGGTGTGGACGGTGCGGCGCATGAAGGCGCCTTGCTGGGCCACGCCGGAAAAGGCCTGGCCACCATCGCCATCGTGGGCACCGGACTGGACCGGGTGTATCCACGCCAGCACCGCGACTTGGCGCACCGAATCACCCAAAACGGTTTGATCCTGAGCGAGTACCCGCTGGGCACACCGCCCTTGGCCCCCAACTTCCCGCGCCGCAACCGCCTGATCTCAGGCCTGTCGCAGGCCACGCTGGTGGTCGAAGCCGCCTTGCAATCGGGCTCCCTCATCACCGCCAAGCAAGCCCTTGAACAAGGCCGTGATGTGATGGCCATTCCCGGCTCGATCCACGCCACCCAATCCAAGGGCTGTCACGCGCTCATCAAACAGGGGGCCAAACTGGTGGAGTCGGCGCAGGATGTGCTCGAAGAACTGCGCATGCCTTCCGCGATGACGCAACAGGCGCTGGACCTGTCGACCGACACGAATGCAGACAGCAAGCCGCCAACAGGCCAAGAGGACGATCCAGAGCGGGCCTTGCTGCGCGCCCTGGGGCACGACCCTGTGGGCTTGGACGCCCTGCAAGCGCGCTGCGGTTGGCCCACAGCACAACTCCAGGCCCAACTGCTGGAGCTGGAGCTGATGGGGCAAGTGAGTCGTTTGCCGGGCGGGCTGTTCCAGCGCATCGGTTCAGCTTAGGCCAACGCCAAAGCGGTGGCCTACAACCAAGTGTCAACCTCAAAGCAAAGGGCACCCGAAGGTGCCCTTGTGCAACAACCAAGCCTGGTGATCTGTCAGACCACGGCGCCCGAATTTTCGTCGTTCGGGTCGTGGTCTTTCTTGACCGGCTTGACCATGTCTTCGCGGCTGATGCCCAGCCACATGGCCACGGCAGCACCCACAAACACCGACGAGTAAATGCCAAAGCAAATGCCAATCGTCAGCGCCAAGGCAAAGTAGTACAGCGTCTCACCCCCAAACAGCAGCATGGACAGCACCATGATCTGCGTCGAGCCGTGGGTGATGATGGTGCGGCTGATGGTCGAGGTGATTGCGTTGTCGATGATCTCTACCGTGTTCATCTTGCGGTAACGGCGGAAATTCTCGCGAATCCGGTCAAAGATCACCACCGACTCGTTCACCGAATAACCCAGCACCGCCAACACCGCGGCCAACACCGCCAGCGAAAACTCCCACTGGAAGAACGCAAAAAAACCCAAGATGATGATCACATCGTGCAAGTTGGCAATGATGGCCGAGACGGCAAACTTCCACTCGAAACGGATGGCCAAATAAATCATGATGCCGCCCACCACAAAGGCCAGCGCCATCAGCCCGTCCTTGACCAGCTCATCCCCCACCTGCGGGCCCACAAACTCGGTGCGGCGCAGGGTCACATCGGGGTTGGCCGCTTTCAGGGCGTTGAGCACGGTCTCGCTTTGCTGGGCGGTGGTCACGCCTTTTTGCACCGGCAGGCGGATCAGCACTTCACGCGCCGAGCCAAAGTTCTGCACCTGCACCTCGGCATAACCCAAGCCTGAAATCACGCCGCGCACTTTGGGCAAATCAGCCGGTTGGCTGTAACTCACTTCCATCAGGGTGCCGCCGGTGAATTCCACCGACAAATGCAAGCCCCTGCTGAACAAAAAGAACACGGCCAAGAAGAACGTGATGAATGACACCGCGTTCAGCACCAAGGCATGGCGCATGAAGGGGATATCTTTTCTGATTTTGAACAATTCCATGGTCTTTTCCCCTTAGTCGGCTTTCACCGCAGTGCCAGCCTCTGGGCGCCAAACGGTACCAATGGACACCGATTTGAGTTTCTTCTTGCCGCCATACCAAAGATTGACCAAGCCGCGCGAAAAGAGAACCGCTGAAAACATGCTCGTCAAAATGCCGATGCAATGCACCACGGCAAAACCACGCACCGGACCAGAACCAAAGGCCAGCAAGGCCACGCCCGCGATCAAGGTGGTGATGTTGGAGTCCAAAATCGTGGACCAGGCGCGGTCATAGCCCGCGTGGATGGCCGCTTGCGGGCTGGCGCCGTTGCGCAGCTCTTCGCGCACACGCTCATTGATCAGCACGTTCGAGTCAATCGCCATGCCCAAAGCCAGTGCCATGGCGGCCATGCCGGGCAAAGTGAGCGTGGCTTGCAGCAAGGACAGCACGGCCACCAACAACAGCAAGTTGACCCCCAGTGCGATGCCGGAGAACACGCCGAACATGGCGTAATAAATCGCCATGAAAGCCACGATCACCACAAAGCCCCAGGTCACGCTGTTGAAGCCCTTGGCGATGTTCTCTGCACCCAGGCTCGGGCCAATGGTGCGCTCTTCGATGATCTCCATCGGCGCTGCCAGCGAGCCTGCACGCAACAGCAGCGCGGTGTCGTTGGCTTCGGCCGTGGTCATGCGGCCCGAAATCTGCACCCGACCGCCACCGATTTCGGCACGGATCACGGGGGCAGTGACCACTTCGCCCTTGCCCTTTTCGAACAAGATGATGGCCATGCGCTTGCCCACGTTGTCACGCGTCACATCCTTGAAGATGCGGGCGCCCTTACCGTCCAAGGTCAGATTGACCACGGGCTCTTGCGTCTGACTGTCAAATCCAGGCTGGGCATCGGTCAGGTTGTCACCCGTGAGCACCACTTGCTTTTTGACAATCAAAGGGCGGCCATCGCGCTCCAGATAGCGCTCAGCACCAAAAGGCACCATGCCGCCTTGTTCGGCAGCACGGGCTTCGGTGCTTTCGTCCACCATGCGCACCTCTAGGGTGGCGGTACGGCCCAAAATGTCTTTGGCCTTGGCCGTGTCTTGCACGCCGGGCAGCTGCACCACAATGCGGTCCAGGCCTTGCTGCTGAATCACCGGCTCGGCCACACCCAACTCGTTGATGCGGTTGTGCAAGGTGGTGATGTTTTGCTTGAGGGCCTGCGCCTGCACCAAGCGAGCCGCCTCGGGTTTGATGGTGGCCGTCAAACGGAACTCATTGCCATCGGCCACTGAATTGATTTGCAAGTCTGCAAACTGAGCGGCGATCAGGTCTTGGGCTGCCTGCAACTGCTTGGCGTCGCGCAAACGCATCTCGATGGTTTGGCCGCTTCGGCTCATGCCGCCATGGCGCAAGTCTTTCTCACGGAAGGTGGTGCGCAAGTCACCCACCAAGGCTTCGACACGCTGGGTCAAAGCCGCCTGCATGTCCACTTGCAGCATGAAGTGCACGCCACCACGCAAGTCCAGGCCCAAATACATGGGCGCCGCACCCAGCGAAGTCAACCAAGCCGGGGACCTTGTCACCAGGTTCAAAGCCACCACAAAAGAAGGGTTGCTCGCGTCTGGAATCAAGGCCTTTTCAATCGCGTCTTTGGCCTTGATCTGGTTGTCGGTGGTGTCAAAGCGGGCGCGGATCGAGGCACCATCCAGCGCCAAGGTCTGCGGGCTCAGGCCTGCCGTCTTGAGGGCCTCTTCGACGCGCTGCAAAGTGGTGTTGTCCACCTTGACCGTGGCCTTGCCCGAAGACACCTGCACCGCAGGGGCCTCACCAAAAAAGTTGGGCAGCGTGTACACCGTCCCCAACAACAAGGCAATCACAAGGATCGCGTACTTCCAGATCGGGTAACGGTTCATGGTGACTCGCGTGCAGGCAGGGTATCAGTGGGAAGGCAGATTACTTGATCGTGCCTTTGGGCAGCACTTGAATCACGGCGCTGCGCTGCATTTGCACTTCAACGCCAGTGGCCATCTCGATGCCGATGTAGGCATCACCGATCTTGCTGACTTTGCCCAGCAAACCACCCGCAGTCACCACCTCATCGCCCTTGGCCAAGGCATCGATCATGGCGCGGTGTTCTTTTTGCTTCTTCATCTGGGGGCGGATCATGACGAAGTAAAGGACCACAAACATCAGCAACAAAGGCAGCATGCTCATCAAAGTGGACTGAAAGTCACCACCCGAGGCGGCGGCAGGAGCAGTTTGGGCAAAAGCTGAAGAGATGAACATGGGGTCTCCAAAAATCAAATTCGGTTTGAAACAGTTGTCGCCAGCGTCTGCCGCAGGCGAAGCCGCCATTGTATGCGGCGCTATGATCACCTCTAAAAGCCCGGCCCACACAGGGCCAGCCCTTCAAAGACCGCTGAAGCCAGCCCATGAGTGCGGCTCAAATCAGCCAGGAGACACGCATGCAACCCGCTCACGGACATTCGCCCGAGCCCCAGCCAGGCCACCCCCACGGTCACTCACATGACCACGCGCACAGCACCTTGGGCGAAATGGACCTGCGGGTGCGGGCCCTGGAGACCCTGCTGACGCAAAAAGGCTACTTGGACCCGGCCGCCGTGGACCGCATCATCGAAACCTACGAGGTGCATGTGGGTCCGCACAACGGCGCCAAAGTGGTGGCCCGCGCTTGGGCTGACCCCAGTTTTAGAGACTGGCTGCTCCAAGACGCCACCGCCGCCATCGCCTCGATGGACTACACCGGCCGCCAAGGCGAGCACATGGTGGCCGTGCCCAACACCCCCGAAACGCACAACATGGTGGTCTGCACCCTGTGCAGCTGCTACCCCTGGCCCGTGTTGGGCCTGCCCCCAGTTTGGTACAAAAGCGCCGCTTACCGTTCGCGCGCCGTGATCGAGCCGCGTGCCGTTCTGGCCGACTTTGGCGTCACCCTGCCGCCGGGCCAAAACATCCGTGTCTGGGACTCCACCGCCGAAGTGCGCTACTTGGTGCTGCCGGAGCGCCCCGCAGGCACCGAGGGCTGGAGCGAAGAACAACTGGCCCAACTGGTGACCCGCGACGCCATGATCGGCACCGGCCTGGCCTTAAACCCAAAGGAACTGGCATGAACGGCCTGCACGACATGGGCGGCCTGCAAGGCTTCGGCCCGGTTCAGATTGAGGCCAACGAGCCGCTGTTCCATGGGGAGTGGGAGCGCAGAGCCTTGGGCGTGACGGTGGCCATGGGCGCCAGCGGCCTGTGGAACATCGACCTGGCCCGCTCGGCCCGCGAATCTTTGCCCCCGCTGGACTATGTGCAAGGTCCTTACTACGCCATCTGGATCAAGGCGCTGCAAAAGTTGTTGGTCGAGCGCGGCCTGATCACTGAACAAGAACTGACCCAGGGCCAACCGATCACGCCGACTTTGGCGGGCGTGCGGGTGCTCCAAGCCGCCGAGGTCGATGCGGCACTGGCCAAAGGCAGCCCGGCAGACCGTCCCAGCACCCAAGCCCCCCGCTTTGCCGTGGGCCAGCGCGTGCGCGCCCTGAACCTCAACCCCCAAGGCCACACCCGGCTGCCGCGGTATGTGCGTGGCCATGTGGGCACGGTGGTGCTGCACCACGGCAGCCACGTCTTGCCCGATCAGCATGTGAACCAGATGCTGCCGCCTTTTGACGGAACAGCCGAGCACCTCTACACCGTGGTGTTTGACGGCACCGAACTGTGGGGTCAGCAAGCCGAGGCCGGGCACCAAGTGAGCGTGGACGCCTGGGAGTCTTATCTGGAAGCAGTCCCCTCGTGATCGCCGCCCCCATGAACAACGCCATCCAAGACCTGAACGACCTGGCCCGGGCTTGCGGCGACGGCTTTCCCATGCCCGCCACCGCCAACAACGGCGCGGTGTTTGAAGAACCCTGGCAGGCCCACGCCTTTGCCATGACCTTGCAGTTGCACGAAAAAGGCGTCTTCACTTGGCCGCAGTGGGCCGATGCCCTGACCCGCGAGATCCGCGCGGGCCAAACCCGCGGCGAAGCCAGCGACGGCAGCCTCTACTACACCCACTGGCTCAACGCGCTGGAGCAACTGGTCATCGAGCGCCAACTGGGCACGCCCGATGAAATCCATGATTTGGAACACGCCTGGGAAGCGGCAGCCAAGCGCACGCCGCATGGCCAGCCCATCGTTCTGAACGCCGAATAAAGAGGCCTTGTTTGAATCTTCGTTTGTGGGCCATGCTGGCCTTGATGGGCAGTTTGTTGTCCTTGGCATTTGGCACTTCGTTTGCCAAGAGCTTGTTCCCGGCCTTGGGCGCTGAGGGCACCACCGCCTACCGCATCGTGTTTGCCACGTTGATCCTGATGGCGGTGTTCCGACCTTGGCGCAGAAAATGGGTCTGGGCCGATGCCTTGCCACTGGGCCTTTATGGCGTCACGCTGGGTGTGATGAACCTGCTGTTTTACAGCGCGATCAAGACCATTCCCTTTGGCGTGGCCATTGCCATCGAATTCACCGGGCCCTTGGCCGTGGCGGTCTGGACCTCCAAAAAAGCCAGCGACTGGCTCTGGGTGGCGCTGGCCATCGCGGGCCTGGCCTTGCTGCTGCCCCTGCCCGGGGGCGATGCAGCCACAGCGCTCGACCCCATGGGCATGTTTTTCGCCTTCACGGCGGGCATTTGCTGGGCGCTTTACATCGTGTTTGGCCAACGCGTGGCACTGCGCTATGGCAGCATGGCGACCCCCATGGGCATGCTGGCCGCCGCCATCGTGGTGGCCCCCATCGGTGTTTTCCATGCGGGCACAGCCATGCTGGACCCGCAATGGCTGGTGGCAGGCTTGGCCGTGGCCTTGCTGTCCAGCGCCATTCCTTATGCGCTGGAAATGTTCTCGCTCAACCACCTGCCCAAAAACACCTTCAGCATCCTGCTCAGCCTGGAGCCCGCTGTCGGGGCGCTGGCGGGCTGGCTGGTGTTGGCCGAACACCTGAGCCTGTCTCAAGGGCTGGCCATTGCACTCGTCATGGCGGCCTCGATGGGCACGGCTTGGTCAGCAGGACGCACCAAGCCCTGATCACCCAAGGCTTGACCGAGGCCTTACTTCGTTGGTGCGGTCGCAGGGGCCGGAGCCGGAGCGGCAGCAGCGGCACTGGTAGGAGCAGGCGCCGGTACCGGGGTCGGGACAGGGACTGCGACAGGCGCCACGACAGGCGCGGCTGCAGGCGCGGCTGCAGGCGCGGCTGCAGGCGCGGCTGCAGGTGCCACGGCGGGCGCTGCAGCACCCGCGGGTGGGCTTGGCTTGGCTTCTTCGGTGGGTGCGGGTTGGTTTTTGCCCGTCAGCTTGTCCACCTGTTTGAGCAACCAATTGCGGTTTTCAATCCGCTCTTTCTCTTTGCGGATTTTTTCTTCCGCAATTTGCGCCTTCAGCGCGTCGATCTTGTCTTGGATGGCGCGCTGCTCGGCCAACTTGGCCTCTTCGGCCTGCTTTTCTGCCAACAGGCGCGCGTCTTCAATGGCTTTGATCTTAGCCGCCTCTTCGGCTTCCAAGCGCGCCACCCGCTCTTTCTCCAGTTGGATGCGCTTGTTTTTGGCGCCCGCGATCTCTCGCACACCCGTTGTCCAAGGCTGGTTGCTCATTTGTCTTTGAATGGCCACCTCTTGGGTAATGACTTGGGTCTTGCCGTTGATCTGTGCGCTGAAGAAACCCTCGCAACGGGTTTGGATGCCGCCAGCCAATGTGCAAGCATGACCCGCAGGGTTCTGCGCCCCCCAAGCTTTGGGTCGGGCCAAGAAGGCATCGCATTGGCTGAACACCTGCTGAATCCGAAGGTCTTCCGCGCTGGGTCTGGCGTCATTGAAGTCAAACCACTCAGGACGCACTTTTTCATGGGCCATGCCCACGCGCACGCACTCGGCTTTGGCGGGCGACAGCTGGGCCAACATGGCCGACCACACGGCCTGCGTCAAGGCATTGTCACGGACCACCTTGAAAGCCAAATCACCTTGTGTGGGGCAGGCGTTGATCACCCCTTCTGGCGTTCGACGCGACAGGCCACGCCATTGAACAAGCACAGAGGTTTCATTGCCGGGTGTGATCGCGATGCGGGTGTCAAAAAAGGGCGCACGCACGACACGCTCAAAAGGGGGCTGACCGGGGACGGTGATTTCCAGGTTGCACACCTGCTCGCCATTGAGCACCCGCGCTGACACGGGCACGGTGTTGGCCTGGCCAGCCACCAGCACATATTGACCCGCCCACGCCACAGGCGCGAGCCACAGGCTCAGCAGCACCCCATACCAACGACTTGCACCCATTGCGCACCCATTCCAAGAAAGAAGCATCCACCAACAGTATCGGCAGCAGTGGGCTTGACTTGATAGCGGGTCAGCGCCCCACAAAAACAGGCTGGCGGCGCTGGGCAAATGCCGCGCGGCCCTCGGCAAAGTCCAGGCTTTGGCTGCTGGTTTGCTCGCGTTCGCGTAAAACGGTCTCGTCGGCCTGCCCGGCTTCGATTTCGCGCAAAGACTTTTTGGTCTCTTGCACCGCCACAGGGGCCAAGGCCAACACATCGTCGACCAGCGTCTGCAGTGTTGGCGCCCAGTCTTCGGGCCCCACCAGCGCCTCCAACAAGCCCATGGCATCGAGTTGCTGGGCTGTGAAAGGCCGCGCCGTCAGAAAAGCCCTTTTGGCACCGGCCAAGCCAAATCTGCTCACATAGCGCTGCAAACCACTCGGGTAGTAATGCAGGCCCAGGGCTGTGGCGGGCATGCGCCACTCGATGCCCTGCAAGCCCATACGCAAGTCACACGCCAGCACCACATCGGTGGCCCCGCCATACACACTGCCGTTCAATGCGCCAATGGTCACCGGGCGCAGGGCCGCCAGCGTATCCGGAATTTCTTCGAAAAAAGTGGACCCGTGGCCCGGCTCGTCAAAGCCCCCAATGTCATAACCCGAGCAAAACACCGGCTTGGGCTGGCCCGCCGTGTTGGCGGTCAACACCAACACGCGCACCTCGGGATCGCGGTTGACGGTGTCAAAGTGCAGCAACAAAGCCTTGAGGTCGGCATTTTCCAAGCGGTTGCGCTGGGCCGGGCGGTTCAAGGTGATGGTGGCCACACCGCCTTCGGTGTGCAAAACGGGGACCGAAGGCTGGGCAAATGCTGCGTGCATGGGGGGCGTCCAAAACAAAAAGGGTGTCCGAAGACACCCTGATTGTAGGAAGCAGGCGACCAGCGCCCGCTGTTTGAGCGGAGGTTTAAGCGGCGGATCAGGCCTTGGCTTTGGCCTTGGACATGGCAGCCTTGACCGAAGCTTCGGCTTGGGCTTGAGCGGCTTTGATGCTGGACTCAGCGCTGTCGGCGGCTTGCTTGGCCACTTTTTTCAGGGTTTCAGCAGCCGTCTGGCTGGCTTCGAAAGCAGTCTTGATGGCGGCTACAGCGGCGTCGGAGCCAGCAGGTGCGTTCTTCAGGCTGTTCTCGACCAAGCTTTTGACAGCCTTTTCGGACTCGGCCATCTTGCCTTCGACGGCTTTGGTGAACACGGCGCTGGTGCTGTTGGCGATGTCAGCGATGTGACGGCCATAAGACACCGACTTTTCGATGGCGGGCTGAACCAAAGCAGCTTGCACAGCCATCAGGTCTTGTGGGCTCTTGGCAGCCATCAGGGCTTGCATGTTGGCGAAAGACTCACCCACAGCGGCTTTGCCAGCGGCCATGTTCAGTTCAACCAAACGCTCGAAACCGGCAAATGCGGTTTGCGACAGGTCTGCAGCGGCAGCGATGTTGGCTTTTTGTGTGGCGGCGAATTGATCGACGTTGAAGTTCATGGTGTGTTCCTTGAAAGGTTTTGTTGCAATGCAGCAATTTGAACACCACCCAGAGACCAGAGCAAGGGAAAACCCGCTCTTTAGAGTCCGCTCTCCAATTGGACAAATGGTTGTTCCAAGTCGCAGAAAGTCAGGCCTCAGCCCTGAGCCATCTCTTGCGCAGGGCCATTGCCACTGTGGGCGCATCCACTCACTACACTTGGCGCTCCAGCAAATCAGGCCGACAACTTTTTTATCTTTATGGAATTCATCAGTCTTTTGTTCATTTCGGCCATGGGCATTCACTGGCTCAATCTGCAGAGTCAGCGCAAACGCACCGCTTTGTTGGCCGAACAGCTGCGTCCCTTCCAGATTGAAAAGCTCATGTCGCAGCTGACCACCGCCTATATGCGGGCCTTGGGAGAAAGCGACCCAGAGCGCCAACGGCACATTTTTCAACTGCAAGAACAAGCCGAACAACAATTGGCCGCTGATTTTCTGCTCTTGGCCCGCGAATTTGCCAAACTGCCCGCCCCTGTGTCGCGCGGTCTCAAGCTGGCCCTGCCTTTCATTGACCAGCTCTCGCCCAAGGTCTGTTTTGACATGCGCCGCCTGCTCGAGGTGCACGCACAAGGCATCGAGCGCGCCGTGGACAACCGTGAAGGCCTGTCCGACAAGGCGCGCTCATTTCGCATGATGGGCGAGATGTTTTTGATGCAGCACAGCTGCCACTGGTTTTGCCGCTCCAAAACCATCGCCTCGGCCCGCATGCTGGCCCAGCACCAAACACGATACGAGCAAGCGCTCGACGCTGTCAGCCCCGAAACGCGGCAGGCCTACTTGGCAGTGGTACAGGCCACAAGCTGAAGAACTCAGCTTTTGCAGGCTTCTCGCTGGTCTCTTTTGCCGGCATGGCCATGGTGTTGACGGCCGTAGTGTCCGACCGCGTCTGACCACTCGGCATTGAAAACGGTTTGTTGCGCCGTGTTGAGCTGAGGCAACAGGGTTTGTGTGATCTGTTTCATTTTGGCCAATTGCGCTTGTTGGACCTGCATCATTTGACCCATCGCCTCCATGCGCTCGGTCGCACCCATGGTCTTATCGTCCTTGGCTTTTCTCATGGCATCGTGCATTGCGCCGCGCTGCTTCGCACGAGCCTCGGACAATTCTTTCATGCCATTGGCAAAGGCGTTCCAAGCGGGGCGCTGTGCATCCTCTAATTTCAAAGCCCCTTCTAGCTTGGCCAATCGGGCCTCGAGGTGATGGCCACCTGAGCGTTTGCCAAGGCTGCGGTGCTCATGGTGTTTGTCCATGCCGTGGTGAGAGGCCATGGCCGTCATGCTGGCGCCGCCGAGCAGCGCAGCCGACAAAATCCAGATCCATTGCTTTTTCATTTCAAACTCCTTGAAGGTGTGAATCCGCTCTTGGCGGTCTCTGACGAACGTCAGATCGGTGTATTGAAAGGCGTTTGGACCCCAAAGAAATGTCTCAGGCACAACATTTTGCAAGCGCATGTGTCTGCGAGGTCTCCAGACATCTTTTGATACAAAAAACCTTCAGGGCGCCCGTATCATGACCACATGACACCCACCCCAGACCATGTTTTGCTGGTTGATGACGACCCCGAAATCCGGCAATTGACAGCGAAATACCTGGAGCAAAACAGCATCCAGTGCAGCACCGCGGCCAACAGCCATGAGATGCGCCGCATGCTGCAGATGCAGCGTGTGGATCTGTTGGTCCTCGATGTGATGATGCCCGGCGAAGACGGCCTGACGATTTGCCGCAACTTGCGCGCCGACGGCAGCGCATATGCACAGCTGCCCATCCTCATGCTCACTGCACGCACCGACGACGCCGACCGCATTTTGGGCTTGGAAATGGGCGCCGACGATTACTTGGGCAAGCCGTTTGTCCCGCGCGAATTGTTGGCTCGCATTCGTGCCATCTTGCGTCGCTCGCGCGCTTTACCCGCCAATTTACAAACCACTAACAGCCCCAACCGATGGCGTTTTTCGGGTTACACACTCGATGCCTTGTCACGCCAGGTGCGCAACCCCGATGGGATTTTGTTGGTGCTGACTTCGGGCGAATACCGTGTGTTGCACGTCTTGCTCAACCATGCCAACAAGGTGCTGTCTCGAGAGCAGCTGCTTGAACTGACCCAAGGGCGATCGGGCGATGCGTTTGACCGCTCCATCGACCTGCTCATCAGCCGCCTCCGCTTGCGCTTGGGCGAGCCCGCACGCAGATTGGGCTTGATCAAAACTGTACGCAGCGAAGGGTATGTGCTGGCCACCGAGGTGCACGTCGAATGATGGCGGTGCTGAAAAAAATCTGGCCGCAAAGCCTGTTTGCCCGCTTGTTGTGGGTGTGGCTGATGGGTTTGACTCTGGTGCTGGCTGCGGCAGCTTGGCTCGCGCTGGACGAACGCACGACTCGTGGACAAGTCGTGTTGCATGCGAAGCTCACGCAAGAGCTGGCCGCATCGGCCGATTGGCTCGACACCTTGAGCCCTGGCCAACGAGAACAGTGGCTAGAAGACAAGGATCAGGGCAAGCGCCGCGAGCGTTGGCGTCTTGAACCACCCAAGGCGTGGTCACCAAACGCCAACCCACTGCCGCCCCATATTCGACCTTTGGCGATTTATTTGGCCAGCGAATTGGCGCCGCGCCAGCCACTTGTGCAGCACTTCACGCCACTGCACGATAGACAAAGACATGGCGATGCTGATGGCCACCACCCAGAACGTTCGCGCGGACAAACCTGGGTGTCGCTGCTGTTGGCCGATGGCGCACAGGTTTATGTCCGATTGCCCGCAACTTACCCCCCACATGGGGCCATGGGCAGGCCAGGCTTTGGCAGCGACACGCACTGGGGCTTGGTGGCGCTGACCGTGCTGGTGGGTCTGGCGCTGTTGACTTGGCTGGCGGTGGTGTACGCCACGCGCCCGCTCAAGCGCATGACACAAGCTGCCAAGGACTTGGCCGATCACCCCAACCAAGCCCCATTGCCCGAAGACGGACCCTTGGAGGTGCGCCAAGCCGCGCAGGCCTTCAACCACATGCAAGCCCAATTGCAGCGGCACATGGCGCAGCAAACCCAGGTGCTCGCGGCGATCGCCCACGACTTGCAAACACCGCTGACGCGCTTGCGCCTGAAAACCGAATGGGTCAGCGATGAGGCGCTGCGCCAACGCATGCAAGCCGACCTGAGCGAAATGCAAGATTTGGTGCAAGACGGCTTGGCGCTGGCCCGCAGCTGGCATGCCCAGCCACAGCGCCAGCCGGTGCACCTGAACCAGCTGTTGCAAACCCAGCTCAACGAATGGGAAGACCTGGGCTGGGCGGTGCAAATACAGGGCGCTGACAGCGATTGTTTGGTCAACACCGATGTGGCCGCCCTGCGCCGGGTGTTGGGCAATGTGGTGCACAACGCCATCACCTACGGCCACCGCGCCACGGTCACCTTGTTGTGCAAAGACCCCAGCCAGCCCGATCACTGGTGCATCGTGGTGGAGGACGAGGGGCCAGGCCTGCCCGAGCCCGACTTGCAAACGGTGTTGCAACCGTTTGTGCGCCAAGAAAGCTCGCGCAACCGACAAACCGGCGGCACGGGCTTGGGTTTGTCGATCGCGCTGAACCTGATGACCGCCTTGGGCGGGCGCTTGGTCTTGGCCAACCGAGCGCAAGGTGGCTTGCGCGTCACCCTCAGCGCACCGCGTTAAGCCTTCACTTCAGCGCCCGCAGCGCCGCTTGCGCGATGCTGTCCGCGTCCACCGCAAAGAAGCGGCGCAGCGCGGCGCGGGTGTCGCTTCGGCCGAAGCCATCGGTGCCCAGCGTGCGGTAGCGGCGGCCTTTGGGTACGAAGGCGCGCACGCTCTCGGGCACGGCGCGCACATAGTCGGTGGCGGCGATCACGGGGCCTTGGGTGGCGTTCAGCAGTTGCGCCAGGTGCCCAGCGCCCACAACGCCACTAGCTTCTTGCGCCATGCCATCGCGCGCCAGTTCGCTCCAGCTGGTGATGCTCAACACCTCCACGCCCACGCCTTGTGCGGCCAGTTGCTGCGCGGCTTTGACCACTTCGGTCAGGATCGCGCCGGAGCCGAGCAAGGTCACGCGCTGGGAGGCATCGCTCGGGCCGTACACGCCAAATCGGTAGCCCCCGCGCAGCACATCGGCCTCCACGCCCGCAGGCAAGTCGGGCTGGGCGTAGTTCTCGTTCATCAGGGTCACGTAATAAAAAACATCGGCCTGCTGCTCGACCATCTCGCGCGTGCCCGCGTCCAGAATCACCGCCAGCTCGCCCGCAAAGGCCGGATCGTAGGCCTTGCAGTTGGGGATGGTGGCCGCCACCAAATGGCTGCTGCCGTCCTGGTGTTGCAAGCCCTCGCCGCCCAAGGTGGTGCGCCCGGATGTCGCACCCAGCAAAAAGCCCCGCGCCCGCTGGTCGGCAGCAGCCCAGATGGCGTCACCCACACGCTGAAAGCCGAACATCGAGTAGTAAATGTAGAAAGGCAGCATGGCCAGGCCGTGCACGCTGTAGCTGGTGGCCGCGGCTGTCCAGCTGGCGATCGCGCCGGCTTCGCTGATGCCTTCTTCCAAGATCTGGCCGTCGGTGGCTTCGCGGTAGCTCAGCACCGAGCCGATGTCTTCGGGCGCGTAGCGCTGGCCGACGCTGCTGTAAATGCCCACCTGTTTGAACAGGTTGGCCATGCCAAAGGTACGCGCCTCGTCGGCCACGATGGGCACGATGCGCGGGCCCAAGGTGCTGTCTTTGAGCAGGTTGCCCAGCATGCGTACAAAGGCCATGGTGGTGCTCATCTCTTTGCCGTCGGCCTGCAACGCAAACTGTCCGTAACTGGTGAGGGCAGGCACAGGCAAGCGGTCGCAAGTCGTCTCGCGCTTGGGCAAGCTGCCACCCAAGCGGGCGCGGTGCTCGCGCAGGTAGCGCATCTCGGCGCTGTCGCCGGCAGGTTTGTAAAACGCCAAGCCCTTGGCCTGCTCGTCGCTCAGCGGCAGGTCAAAGCGGTTGCGGTAGTCGATCAGGTCTTGTTCGTCGAACTTCTTTTGGCTGTGCGTGGTCATCTTGCCCTGCCCCGCGCTGCCCATGCCAAAGCCTTTTTTGGTGTGCGCCAGGATCACCGTGGGCTGGCCACGGTGCGCTGCGGCGGCGGCATAAGCGGCGTGGATTTTCACGATGTCGTGCCCACCGCGTTTGAGCCGGTCGATCTGCTCGTCGGTCATGCCCTGCGCCAGCCGCGCCAGTTCTTCGTTTTGGCCGAAGAAGTTGTCGCGGTTGTAGCGCCCGTCCTTGGCCGCAAAGGTCTGCATTTGGCCGTCCACCGTGTTGGCGAAGGCCCGCAGCAAAGCGCCCGAGGTGTCGCGTGCCAGCAGGCCGTCCCAGTCGCTGCCCCAGACCAGCTTGATCACGTTCCAGCCCGCGCCGGCAAACAGCTTTTCCAGCTCGTCGATGATGCGGCCGTTGCCGCGCACTGGGCCGTCCAGGCGCTGCAAATTGCAGTTGACCACCCACACCAGGTTGTCGAGTTTTTCGCGTGCGGCCAAGGTCAGGGCGCTCATGCTCTCGGGCTCGTCCATCTCGCCGTCGCCAAACACGCCCCACACCTTGCGGGCGCTGCAGTCTTGCAGCTGGCGGTGCGTCAGGTAGCGCATGAAGCGCGCGTGGTAGATCGAGCTGATCGGCCCCAAGCCCATGGAACCGGTGGGGAACTGCCAAAAGTCGGGCATCAGCCAAGGGTGCGGGTAGCTCGACAAACCGCGTGCACCGCTGTCGGGTGCGGTGATCTCTTGGCGGTAGTGCATCAGGTCCGCCTCGCTCAAGCGGCCTTCCAGAAAAGCGCGGGCATACACCCCGGGAGCACTGTGCGGCTGAAAGAACACCAAGTCGCCTTTGTGTTGCTCGGTGCGCGCATGAAAGAAATGGTGGAAGCCGGTCTCGAACAAATCGGCCACGCTGGCGTAACTGGCGATGTGCCCGCCCAACTCGCCATAGGCTTGGTTGGCGCGCACCACCATGGCCAACGCGTTCCAACGCATGATGGCCACCAGCCGCTCTTCGGTGGCCAAGTCGCCGGGGAAGTCGGGCTGGTCTTGCACCGCAATGGTGTTCATGTAAGGCGTGTTCAGCTCGGGCTGCCAGCCGGTGCGCTGCTGGCGTGCCACGACGGCCAGCTCATCCAAAATTTGGCGGGCACGCGCTGGGCCTTGGGTGCCGATCAGCGCCAGCAAAGCATCGCGCCACTCGGCGGTTTCTTCGGGGTCGATGTCTTGGGCGTTCAACATCGCTTGCAAATGGGGTTCGATGGGTGCGTTCATGCGCTTAACTTTACAGAGGCATGCGGCGCATGTGCTGCGTATTTGAACCAACTTATTCGCCTTTTAAAGCACAATATGCTGAAATTTTAAGGAATTCAGCACATGATTCTTGACAACGTGGATTTGAAGATACTGGACGAACTGCAGCGCGACGGCTCGCTGTCCAACGTGACCCTGGCCAAACGCATTGGCCTGTCGCCCTCGCCGTGCTTGGCCCGCGTCAAGGCACTGGAGTCTGGCGGCGTGATCCAGCGCTACGTGGCGCTGGCCAGCGCGGCAGCGCTGGGCTTGGGCCTCACGGTGTTCATCTCCATCAGCCTCAAGACCCAAAGCAAGGAAACCCTGGCCGACTTTGAGGCGCACATCGCCCGGCACGACGAAGTGATGGAGTGCTATTTGATGACCGGCGACAGCGACTATTTGCTGCGCGTGGCCGTGCGCGACATGGCGGCGCTGGAGCGCTTCATTCTGGAGCAGCTCTCACCGATCCCGGGGGTGGAAAAAATCCGCTCCAGCTTTGCGCTCAAGCAGGTGCGCTACAAAACGGCGCTGCCGCTGGGTTTGGGGTGAAATGTGCGCCAATTTTTGCGGGTATTTTTGCGACTTTGAGAATTCACCCAAGTCTTTGTCGCATATGGATTTTTCAAGGGTTTCCTCGATCTTTTTGCGACTTTAAATGCGAGTTCAAATGCGACTTGAAATGCGCTTTTATTCAGGCTTGCGCCCGCTGCTTCAAATACGGCCCCACCATGTGGCGGCTGGTGCGTTGCAGGCCCATCAGCAAAGCGTGGTCGGCATGCTGGCAGCCGTAGCGGGTTTTCAGGTCGTGCTGCATCTGCGCCAGCAAATGCGCGGCCATCTCGGCATCGGCCAGCGCCCGGTGGGCGCGGCCTGAAGAAGGCAAATGGTGCAGCGCCGCCAGCGTGCCCAGCTTGTGGTTGGGCGCTTGCGGGTACAAGCGGCGCGACAGCAGCAAAGTGCAGGCGAAGGCGTGCGAGCCTTCTTGCCCGCAGCGGGCCAGCTCGGCCTGCCAAAACTTTTTGTCAAAGGCCGCGTTGTGCGCCACCATGGGCCGCCCGCCCACAAAGCGGGCCGCCTCGCGCATCACCTGCTCAGCAGCTGGCGCGGCCTGCACCATCTCGTTGGTGATGCCCGTGAGCTGGGTGATGAAAGGGTTCACCCGCACCCCGGCGTTCATCAGGCTTTGGTAGCGGTCCACCACCTGCCCGCCTTCGAGCATGACGATGGCCACCTCGGTGGCGCGGTCGCCCATATTGGGCGAGATGCCTGTGGTTTCGAAGTCGATGATGGCGATGGGGTTCATGGGTAGAAATACAGGTGTTTGGATCAAAGCTAGCGTGTCTCACGCCATCGCCAAAATAAATTAACCCCGTAAATCAAACATCTGATGTATGATTTACGGGAATGATTAATCGACAAATCGCCTCCATTGTCCACCAAAGGCTCAGCTCCGGCGTGCCCGCTGCGGTATTGCTCGGGCCCCGTCAGGTGGGGAAAACCACGCTTGCGCGTCAACTTGCGGCCGATTGGCCCCAGGGCGCGGTGTACCTGGATCTGGAACTTCCCTCAGATCGCCGCCGCTTGGAAGACCCCGAAACCTATTTGAGGGCACAAGCCCCCAAACTCGTCGTCATCGATGAAATCCACCGCGTGCCAGAACTTTTTGCCGTCCTTCGCGGGCTCATTGACGAAAGGCGTGCAGCTGGTCAGCGTTACGGCCATTTTTTGCTCTTGGGCTCGGCCGCTATGGAGCTGATGCAGCAATCTTCCGAAACCCTGGCCGGTCGAGTGGCCTATCTGGACATGCATGCCATCAACTTGAGCGAAGCCATCCCTGCAGGCCTGACTGAATCTGTTTTGTGGAACCGCGGCGGCTTTCCAGACAGTTTGCTGGCGCAAGACGATGCACACAGCATGGCATGGCGGCAAGACTTCATACGCTCTTATTTAGAACGTGACGTGCCCATGTTTGCCCCCCCCCGGATGCCTGCCGAAACATTGGGCCGCCTGTGGACCATGCTGGCGCACCAACAAGGCAGCCAAATCAATCAAGCGCAATTGGCAGCCAGCCTGGGTGTCAGTGCCCCGACCGTAGGCCGCTACATCGACCTGCTCACCGACCTGCACTTGGTGCGCCGACTTCAGCCCTGGTTTGCCAATGTGGGCAAGCGCTTGGTCAAGACACCCAAAGTGTTTGTGCGCGACAGCGGCTTGGTGCATGCTTTGCTGGGCCTGAAAAACGAAAACGACGTGCTGGGTCACCCCGTTGCAGGAGCCAGCTACGAGGGCTTTGTGTTGGAAACACTGATCACGCAAGCAGGCCCATCGCTCAAACCCTACTTTTATCGCACCCACGATGGTGCTGAAATTGACCTGCTGTTTGAACGCGGCGGGCAACCCGACATCGCGATCGAGGTCAAACGATCCAGTGCGCCATCCCCCGAGCGAGGGTTCAAACAAGCGTGTGATGATCTGGGCATCACCCAGCGCTTCGTGGTCTACCCGGGTAACGAGCGTTTCAGCCTGCGACAAGGCGCACAGGCCATTGGCTTGCAAGGCATGCTCGAATTGCTCAACCCCAACTGAACCACAAGGCACGGACTTCGCCCATGCGCCCCGACCCCCTCCTCTTCTGTACCGACCTGCACGGCCTCCAACACGACAACATTGACAGCAGCGCCCACTGTGACGCGGAAGGCTTTTAGAATTTTTGGGAGGGGCTGCGGGTGGGCATGGCGTTGGATGTGCCCCTTGGGTAGCGCCCAATCAAAATGCGTCATATACTTTGGTATATGTCCGCGCCCAAGGAGGCCCCCATGTCACAAACTGCCAAACTTTTTGCCAACGGCCGAAGCCAGGCTGTGCGCCTGCCAGCCGCATTTCGGTTTGACACCCAAGAAGTCTTCATCCGACAAGACCCCGCCACGGGCGATGTGATCTTGTCTCGGCGGCCTGAAGACTGGCAAGGTTTTTTAACCGCCGCTCAAGCAGCCCAAGTGCCCGATGACTTTTTGGGCAGCGAAGAACGCCAAGCACAAGGCCACACGCCAGCCCCGGAGCGAGATCCGTTTGAAGACATGCCCCCTTCACTCAATCACTGACCAGCGAGCACGCCCATGTCACCGCGCTACATGCTGGACACCAACACCGTCAGCCACATCATCAAACGACACCCTCAAGTCATCCAGCGCTTGCTGGCTGTGCCCATGCACACCGTTTGCATCTCGGCCATCACGGCGGGCGAATTGTCATTTGGTCTGGCCAAGCGCCCCGAGGCCGTGGCCTTGAAAGCAGCTGTCACAGAGTTTTTGCGTCGTGTCGAAGTGCTACCTTGGGATGCCGCCGTGGCCCACACCTACGGCACCGTTCGCGCACAGTTGCAAAGCATGGGCACACCATTGGCAGCGCTGGACACCCAAATTGCATCCCATGCACTGCATGCCCAAGCCACGTTGGTGAGCAGCGACAAAGCCTTTGTGCAAGTCGCGGGTCTGCAGCTTGAAAACTGGACTTGATCAACTCCTGAACAGCTCAATACTGACCGCCCCAAGCTGCGCACACATGACCGGCCCCATCCTCTTCTGCGGCGACCCGCACGGCCAGTGGCAGCACATCATTGATGCTGCCGAGCAAACCCACGCCCGCGCCGTGATCTTGCTCGGCGACTTGGAGCCTGCACGTCCGCTGCACATCGAGCTGGAAGCGATTTGGGAGCGGGTCTGGTTCATCCACGGCAACCACGACACCGACCATGCGGGCATCTTTGGCAACGTGTGGCACGACGAAGTGAGCGAGCGCAGCCTGCACGGCCGCGTCGTCAAGCTGCCCTGCGGCACGCGCATCGCCGGGCTGGGCGGTGTGTTTCGCGGTGCGGTGTGGTACCCCAAAGACCAGCAAGCGCCCAAGTTTCGCAACCGCGAAGCGCACGCCCGAGTGACGCCGCGCCAAGACCGCTGGCAAGGTGGCGTGCACCTCAAACACTGGTCCACCATCTACCCCGACGAACTGGAACAACTGGCCTCGCTGCAAGCCGACATCCTCATCACGCACGAAGCGCCCGGCTACCACGACCACGGATTCAAAGAACTGGACACCCTGGCCCGCCGCATGGGCGTGCGCATGACGGTGCACGGCCACCAGCACGACAACATCGACAGCAGCGCCCACTGGGACGGGCAAGGGTTTCAGAGCTTTGGGGTGGGACTGCGGGGGGTGATGGCGGTGGATGGGCTGGATTGATCGTCACCCGACATCAACAGTCGCCATTCAATCCGGCAAATGCTTGGCCAAATCCATGCTGTCATGCAGCAAGCGGATGACATCGATAACTTGTCCGTCCGCAAACCTGAAAACCACCAAATGGCGGCCTTTTCTGCCCAGTCGTGCGACATGCAGTGTACGGATACCCAGCTCGATATCGTCGCGCACTTTGCTGCCCACAATGTTGGGGCCATCGGTCAGCGCCTCCAATGCAAGCGTCAGCGTCTCAAGATAGTCATCCGCCTGAAGTGCACCGAACTGATCGGTTGTCCAAACAAGCGCGTCAAGCAAATCGTGCTCGGCCTTTTCTGCCAACCGAACTGCCCATACCGCACTCATTGGACAGTGCGCACTTTGGCTGCAATGCCCTGCATGTGATCGCGCAAGCCTTGCTTGGATTCAAAAGTCTTGAAACGCCCCGCGTCAATATCGGCAATGCCCTCTTGGGCTGCTTTTCGCAAAGCCGCAAGTCGATAAGCGTCCTCAGCGTCTCTCTGCTCCACCATGCGCAGCCCCTCACGCAGAACTTCGCTGGCATTTTGATAGCGGCCACTTTGGACCAGCTGCTCGACCAACGCAGCTTGGTGATCAGTCAGCACGACATTTCGGGTAGGCATGGGAGGGCTTTTTGTTGAAACAGGATTGGCATATTATGCCAATAAGGTCCTGTTGGTCGAGGTTGTAGCAATCAGAGTACCGAAAGCTTATTCGTCCTCGTCTTCGGGGACAGGGTGAAAACAGTACGTACACAACTCTGCAGCATCGACTGGAACTTCGATATCGCAGTGCTCGCAAAAATCAAATCGTGCAACCGCTGTTGTTGCATCAAATTTGTTGACGCTTGTTAGTCCGCCGCGCTCAAAAACATGCGCGCCAGCAACTGCTGATTGATCCGTGTAGCTCATGCGCAACTCCCTATTAAAAGATACTCATAATTTTACTGTATTTATATACATGTACTGTATTTTTATACACAATAGATGAACTAATTCGCAAATCGGTGTACGCAGCGACTGCGGATACAACACGAAACTGCTGCACAACTCAAAAGATCATTGGAGATAGCATGAACAAGCCAAATCGCATCCCTGCAATCCCGGGCAAAAGCCGCTTCGCTTTGGAGCGCTGGTTCAACAAGTTACATCTGGAGGGCCTGATATTTCATCCTGATGATCAGCCTGAGGACATTGTTTCAATTGCCACTGGCGAAAAGGTCTTTACTCCCTTTGAGTGCCAAACATTACGTGAAGGCATTCAACTCCTATTCGAGTGCCATGGTGATTTGGTTTACGAAGTAGCTCTCGAATATTTCCAGAAGACCATGGAAGTCAAGCAAGCTGGCTTCCACTAAAAAAACCTGTGTAGCGTGAAATTACTCACGTTGCTGCCTGCATACTCTAAAAGTTGCAGGCATTTCGCGGCCACGAAGACAGCGACATGCTGCCGATTGGCCGGAAAATCTTCACTCACCACTTCCAGTCAGATAATGACCGAACCCCAAAACTGATCCTCTTGACAGAAGGCCTCAGACACAAGTGGCAGTTGCACTCCTCCACGGGACGGAGTGCAACCAGTCTGACAACCTCAACATAAGTGGACGTACGGGGCCATATCCAAAAAATGACATACAAAATCATCGATCTCTTTGCAGGGCCCGGCGGTCTCGGGGAGGGCTTTGCAGCCTACAAGAATGGATCCATTTTTGACATTGCACTGTCCGCTGAAATGGAATCCAGTGCTTACAAAACACTCACCTTGCGCAGCTTCTTTCGCAAAATACGTGGGGATCAGAAAGCGCTAAATGCTTATTACAGTTTCTGCGAGTCAGCAGATTCACCCCACCCTGGTGAGCTTTTTCCACTTGCGTGGAAAGCCGCGCAAGCAGAAGCACATCAGCTGACTCTGGGCGATCCCGGTCACAACAAGCAACTGGATGAACTTCTAAATCAATCAAAGCTGCATGAAGATGAAACTGTACTGATTGGCGGCCCCCCCTGTCAGGCTTACTCGCTTGTAGGGCGCGCCCGCAACATGGGCAAACAAGACTATGTTGCGGAAAACGATCACCGACACTTTCTCTACAAAGAATATCTGCGGATCTTGCATCGCAGCCGTCCAGCTGTTTTCGTGATGGAAAACGTGAAGGGGATTCTTTCAGCGCAAGTGGGGGGCAAACTGGTATTTCACGACATCCTCCGCGACCTTACTGATCCCGGCAAAGCACTAGGCAAAAGAAGCGGCGCTCGTTACACCATTCACTCACTTGTTTCACGCGTGAAGTTCGCGCCAGGGGACAACCCCGAAGAGCTGGATGCAAGTGAATTCATCATCAAAGCAGAAAAGTTTGGAATCCCACAGGCTAGGCACCGCGTGATACTGCTTGGCGTCCGTGAGGACCTTGCCTACGACGGAAGAAAATTACTGCGTGAATCCGAGCCACTGTTTGTTGAGGATGCATTTAAGGGCATGCCGCTATTACGAAGCAAACTAAGCACGGGCGATACCGATACAAAGTGGCACGAAGCAATACTTGGTCACGCCAACACTCTCTTCAGAGATGCCAAGGAAAACGGAAAGGGTACGCTGGCGGAGGAACTCAAAGCATGCATGATCCGAATGAATGGGAGTATGGAAACAGGTGCACTTAGATTTGGCCGCAAATACTCTTCACATGGGCAAACTCCATTCCACAAGTGGGTGCAAGATCCTAGGCTCAACGTTTGGTTAAACCACGAGACACGGTCACACATGTCCAGTGACCTTGCCCGCTACTATTTCACCGCTGTTTACGGCCAAACTTTCAACCGTTCACCCAAGGGCCATCATGAGTTTTCACTTAAAGGTCTAGCACCTGAACATGCCAACTGGGAATCAGGCAAGTTCGCTGACCGATTTCGGGTGCAGCTCCTTAATGCACCGAGCACCACAGTGACTAGTCATATCGCTAAAGACGGCCACTACTTTATCCACCCTGATCCCCGTCAATGTCGCAGCCTCACGGTGAGAGAGGCGGCAAGACTGCAGACATTCCCAGACAACTATTTCTTCCAAGGAAATCGTACACAGCAATACCACCAAGTAGGCAATGCCGTGCCGTCGTTACTTGCCAACCAGATTGCTCATGTTGTTAACTTGATAGTTTCAGACACGTAACTAAAGAATGTTGAACGAAGCGACACTCAGCGCTTAGCGTCTAAATCAGCATCTAGAACTCAATTTGCACAAGTGCCAAGTGCGACCATTGCCTGAGACATGCGCGGCTAACTACCCTGGTAGCCCGCCTGCTCTAGACGTTTGCGAATCAGGAGAATTGCCACTGCTTGCTTGGAAGTTGGAACCCGACCTGATGTGCCAGCCAGCATCAAAAGTTGGTCTTCCTTTGGGGTCAGCTCCTTGCACTTAATTCCCCAATCTCGAAGCTTTCGCCAATTCGAGTATTTGTAGTTAACCACCTCAGTGATTGCTGCAATGTCAGTGTCAATACGTGCAACCCCAACGGCGTCCTCCAAGCGATGTTGCACCTCTATCAGAGACACAAGCTCTGCTGCAAACGCCGGCTGCAGCTGAGCCGGCTTCTGCTGTGCACGCTGCCAAGCCAGTTCTTTCTTGCACCATTCCGTGATATTTTCAATCCCATGTTCAGGGGATGTAATCACTTCATACATGGTTTTCGCAATCACTTTCAGCTGGTCGGTTAGTGCTGGTGAAATTGCCTGCGCCCGCCAGATGGATTGAAGGTTCAAAACCCTTCCCGCCCCCTGCTCTGATATAACTTGGACCAGCTTCGCAATAGTGAATGTAATGATGTTTGCCCGGTAGCCACCGTCGTACCAATCAGTCTGTGTTGGAATGAGTTGCTCCAGATCGCGGAAAACAATCGCATGTGCAACTACTGCCTTGAAAAACTCATCGTTGAACTGGAGTTGATTGCTAAGCCATTCAGCAACAATAAATCGGCTGTAGATATCAAAGTTCTTCTGTGCACCTTTACTGACCTCATGTGGCAGCTGTCGCCAAGAATTTTCAATTTTGGCCAAATCTGTCTTTGTGATGAGCTGGCGTCTAGGATTATCGGCTTCAAATCGAAGCTTTTCAGACGGACTCATCTTTGTCGTCTCGATGCGATACTGGCCTTTTGCGCGTTCGTAGAACCAAGTCGTTGGCCTCTGGGATCCCGCCTTTGGTGGCGCCTTGATCCGTCTCGACAACTCTTCCATCTTTCGATGAAAAGCGTGATTAGAGAAGAGGTCCGAGTCGGCCACCTTGGTTTGCCTGTTTGCAAACTCAGCGATTTTGGGAATCATCTCATCTGATCTTGATGCATCTACAACAGAAAGCTTCATTGGGACAAAGATCCCACCAAGCTCTGCTCCGTCTTTTCGACGTGCATGTGCCAAAGATGCAGTGGTCTGGCCGCCATTCACGATTTGCAGGTCAGTTGCAGAAATAAGCCTCATGCCATCAGGCGTGAGCATGGTTTCGACCGAAGTGGCAGTAGCTGCGATTCCGTTGTTGAAGGCAAAGAACATCTCGGGGCTACGCAGGGTGGTCTCACGAATAGCCTTGTTCACCTTCACCGCCTTCCCTAAGAAACTTCTGACATTTCCTTCAAGAAGACGGCTACCATATTCCTCGTACATGCGAGCAAGGGCATCGCCGGGAAGAACACAAAGATAGCCGTTGTATTCAGACTGATTCAGGCTGGCTTTAAGACACGGGATACCATCATCGACGAGGCTTTTGAAGTTGACGGTCAAGACCTCACGCCCTGAACTCGATGTGAATGCGTCATGGAAACGGGCAATGTCCCAGATATGGAACTCGGCAGGGATTCCACCGATAGGCTCTTCTGGCCAGCTTCGGATATGGTCGCTCATGAGCGCATCAGTCGCCAGATAGATCCGTAACCTCGTGATATTTGCCCTATGTAGATGCATTAGAGCTGACAGATCTGTGGCGGGATCTTCGTCTGCTGGAAGGTGATCATCGTTACCTGACAATGCTTCGTCGACAAATGCAATAACCCTCCCAAAGATGGTCTTTGCCATCGTCTGCGTAAGAGTGACCGGAAGCTTGTCCCCTTTGAACTCGACAATGACCAGTCGTAAGGAGCCATCCACCTCATCGAAGGCATATCCGTCTATTCCGAGACTCCTGCGCCTAGTTCCCATGCCACGGTATGGACTGGCCACGAAATCAGTCAGTTCCTCAGCATCTTCCAACAATTCTCCCGCAACAACGCCGAATCCAGCCTCGGGGTCTCGGCCGCCGAATTCTTCTATCGAACGCTTAATTACTCCATCACGGAATGATGCCAAGTTCTCTTCCATCTCTACCTCTCCATGTATGTCGACGTTGCCAGAAGCGATTCATTCGAAAAACTAGCATGTCCGGTTTAGCAGGAACTAAGTCCCACGATAATTCATCAATAATAGAATAAAACAGAGGAGAGGTTGTACTGTGTGCACTGACATCGATGTAGTCATTCACGCCCTAAAGCGCGAAGACTTGAGCCTCTCAGATGGCAAGGGACCAATTGCACCCCCGCCCTGGGCCGACTGGCTTGTCTGGCTTGGTCAGTGGATGAGGATCCAGAGCACTCTTGAAGGCCGGCGAATTGCCGTCGTGCGCTTGCCGAATAGAAGGCTCTCCGCTGCATTCACGGCCTTGGGCTCCGCCTTCGCATCAGCACGGCTCTATGACGACTCTCTCGACTGGGAAGGGTTGAAAAATCTCGCACCCGGCTGCAAGGTATTCTGGCGGGAATATGCGTCGGGCAAGCCCATGCGTTGGTCAGGGTCTGTCGTCGGCGTTAGACAGATCGCAGGGGGCGACTTTCTGGAAGTTGTCATGGAGGGAAAGAGGAAGGCTCATCAGGGCAACCGCCTTTTCGCCAAGTCTGCAGCACTGTCCCATGGAATAACCCTCGGTTCGGTGAGCGCCACCACTGATACCCGACTGACTGGTGCGGAGCGTGTCTTCGAGGCGGCACTGAAAGACGCACCCAAGGGCTGGCATCGGTCGCCCACAATCGAATGCACTGTCATCACGGAGAGAACATCCTTTCTGGGAGATCTTGAAGGTCTGGTCATCCGCGTTGCTGAAACAGCCGAGGCCGAATGCTCGGACATTCTGGCAATAGCCGACCCGGGGGGGAGGACACATGGCAAGACAAGGGTGGCTCCCGCCCGGAGCGATGGTGTCCTCGATGAGCCCGGGGGGGGGCTGACAATTCTCGACGGTGCCGCCGCAGTGCGGCGCATGAGCGATACCACCGCTAGGAGCGTCGTGGTCCTGCTTGATCAGGCGGAATACGACGAGGAAGTAGAGCAGCTGCTCCAGACCTACTTGGACCATGCCGTCGATGCTGGCATCCACCCGCCGTCGGGAGGGGTCATGACCCCTCCCGACGGCGTTCAACCCTTCATCTTCGGTCTGCAACTGCAAGCTGGGTTAACCACATGACGCGCCCCATGAATGCGAACGGCAACCAGCTAATTCGACCATACCAGACGGAGTCGGACGTGCCTTGTGCTGCCGTCGCACCGGTGTCTGTCCTGGATCTGGTGTCCGCTTGCCATGCAAATGTGGCCGGATCCAGACCGAGGAAGGTGGTCATCGAATTTCAGCCGATGCAGCACATTGCCAGGGTCTGCTCATCGATATTCTCAAGTGTTGACCGAGAAGATCCACTTCAACGCGAAGCGGCACGAGACGCATGGCTGGTGAAGTCTTCGCTCGCGCTCACAGCACTGCCATTCGATGATCCACGCTTGGGAGTGGACGAGCTCCTAGACAGGCTACAGCACGCGTCCGTGAGCATCCCGGGCATCCGCACTGCAGTGGATGACTTGGCCAGAGCGGTCGGGCAGCTAGTTTCGGGAGCAGCCAATCCGAAACGGGACGCCCTGCTTACACTGCTTCACGAGTCAATGCGCAGCGACCTTCCTCTGGCTGTTCTCGCCAACGTCTGCGGCTCACCGACTCCTGGGTGGCCAGCATCCATTGATCCGGAATCAGACTTCGGTCTTGCGGCGTTGAAGCTCATCAGACGGAGGCGCCAGACAAGGGATTCACTGTACGCACGATTGATCATCCCCGGAAATCCCTGGTTCGCGCCGAGGAGCCTTCTCTTCGACCTGCTTTATGGTGGACGGACGTCGGATGTTGTCGTGGTCGGCTATCGATCAGAACACCCTTCTTTGCCTGTCCCAAAGGAACTTCCAAAGAACCACTGCTTCCAGCTAACTACTGGGAATTCTCGACAGACGCAGGAGCCAGAAGAGCTTAGCGAAGGTGCCCAGGCCGACGACAAATGGGCCCACGAATCGCTCTGGGCGTCCATCAACGCCCAGCACGGTGACCTGACCCCGATCTCGGACAGCGATGTCACAGTAGATGCAAAGTTCGTCCTGTTCGCGGACGGCAGCGGCACTTTTCTCCCTGCATATGGACGAGTCGTGGAGGTCTCGGATCTGTTCGAAACGGGCGACAAATTCGATATCACGGAAGACAAGCTTCCCCGAACCCCGGTTAGAGATCTGAATGAGGGCGACCTCGTAATGCTCAGGCTGTCTGGAAGCGGCGACTATTTAGACGATGTTGTTGATACCCTGATGCGGCAGGCCGGCGAAGCAGGATTGCGCCGAAGTGCCCTCCAATGGAAGGAACGGCTTAAGCAGGCAATCAAGCGCCATGGGGAAGGTGTGGTGGCAATGAACATGCGAGGTCTCGGCGTCAGGCTCCGATCACCACAGTACCTTTGGGAATGGGCGGGGGATGCCGTGATGGCACCTCATGATCGTCAGACATTCCTGCATCTGATTGCCACCACTTGGCAGTTGGAGGGCTTGGGCGTTGATGATGTATCCGAAATCTATGCAAATGCACGGTGGGATGAGATGGAGCGCCTGAAGGCATACCATCACAAAGCAGGGGCTGTCATACGCGCGGCATTGCTCGCCCGGGTCCGTGAACTCGTTGCTGAGCGTCGTCACATAGAGACGGTCGAGTCGATTGAATTGCCGGGCGCAGCAGCCGGCCGGATGGGACTGCTTCGAGTGGCCGCCATCGACACCAAGACAAGACGGGTTCCGACGTCGACATTGTTCCATCTGGCCAAGGTAAAGGTGACTCCATGGCAAGGATGATTCCCCCTCAGGTAGCCGCTGATGCACCCAGGGGCGAAAGGCAGCTGTTTTCCAAGTTGCGGGATGATCCCATGACCAGGGATTGGCTGGTACTTCACTCCTTCGACATACGTCGCCATGTAGTTAGGGCTGAAGGTGAAGCCGACATGCTGATCATTGCGCCTGGCCTGGGCGTTCTCTGCATCGAAGTCAAGGGCTGCAATGTTGTCAGAGAGGGAGGGCTCTGGAAGTACTCCTATGACCCACCGAAGACAACCACCGTTGGCCCATTCCGTCAAGCGAGTCAGGCTGCGCACTCGATTCGGCAGTACCTATCGCACAAGGATCCTTCGCTCGGTTCCATCCTTTTCCACTCCGCCGTTCTCTTCACGGAAATCGACTTTGCAGACAAGTCGCTCGAGTGGGAGCCTTGGCAGATCATCGGAAGAACTGACTTTTTCCGACAGCCAATCTCAACAGTCGTCACCCGAGCACTCGAAGCTGCTCATTCCCAGTGTCGGGCCCGCAGGCCGATCCCGACTTGGTACGGCAACCAGAGCCGCCCCACCGCCCGGCAGCTTGAATCCATGCTCCGGCTCCTTCGACCCGACTTCGAATACATTGCATCCACCCGCAATAACGTGGAACTCGCCGAGGAAGCAATACGCAGGTTCACGGAGGAGCAGTTCGACGCACTGGATCACCTCGAGGACAACCGTAGAGTCATCTTCAAGGGTCCAGCCGGCACTGGCAAGACGTTCCTCGCGATCGAGGCTGCACGACGAGCCGTGCTCGATGGTCGCAGCGTCGCCCTGTTGTGTTTCAACGGTCTGCTGGGTGCGTGGCTGAGGCGAGAGACTGCCGCGATTAGAGATGAGGCAGAGGAGCGATCCATCCCCTTTTTTACTGGGAACCTTTCAGGGCTCATGCGCCAAGTTGCTGGTGCCGATGTACCGGCAACTGCCGACAGTAGGTTCTGGGAAATTGAGCTGCCAGAGCGTGCCGTCGAAACATTGCTGGACGACAGTCGCGAAACACCGACCTTCGATCTGCTGCTCGTGGATGAAGCGCAGGACCTGCTATCCGACCCGTTTCTTGACGTCATGGAGCTGCTGCTTAGCGGCGGTCTTGCAAGCGGACGCTGGGCGATGTTCGGCGACTTCGAAAGACAGGCTATCTATGCCGACAACAGAGCGAACACCGGACTTGAGCGACTGCAGAGTCGCACCGCTGACAGCATTTCAACGTACCGGTTGCGCATCAATTGCCGGAATGCCACGAGGATCGCGGAGGCTGTAACGATCACCTGCGGGTTATCGCCTGGCTACAGCAGGATCCTCAGCACCACAGATTCAGCAGATGTCGAACCAGTCTTCTACCGTAGCACCACCCATCAGGCAGAAGTCCTGCTCGCGACCATCGCAAAGCTCCTGAAATCCTTTGCTCCGGCAGAGATTGTCGTCCTATCAATGCGTTCCGACGCCTCTTCATGCGTCTCCCGACTCGATCGAGAACAAGACAGCTGGCAATTCAATTCCTATCGCGAAATGCCCGAGGGCGGGGCTTCGGTCCGATACGCCAGTGTCCATGCGTTCAAGGGACTGGAAGCACCAGCCATAGTTCTGACGGACATAGAAGGCGTCGATGACGAGCAAGCCAAGGCACTGCTCTACGTCGGCATGTCTCGAGCAAGGGTTCGGCTCCATGTTTTCATGCATGAGCGCCTGCGCTCAGGATACGACGCAATGGTAGATGCTGGCCTCAAAGCCGCACTCAAAAGGAATCACTGATGTCATCACTCGACACGAACCTTGCCAACAGAGAGCAGATGCTCACTCGCCTTCGGGCTGAGGTCGTGGGGCCGGATCCCTCCGGCAAGCCAGTCTCGCTGGTTGACAAACAGACCATGACCTGGGAAGAGTACCGGATTCCACGGGTGCAGGCGGACGGACAGGAAATAGTTTGGCAGGATCCTCCAACCAAGCGATTTGGTGCAGGCATTCTTTTCCCACTTGGCGCCACTGAAGAGACTGTGGTCAACGCGACAGAGGGCGAGGAGTCAATACCTGACAATGTGCCGGAAGTGCCCCTCCCGGGCCTGCTGACCGACCAAGTGCCATCGGCATGGGAGCATGCATCGTCATTCGGATCAACGGCCGACGATCAGGAAGAGGAAGACGTCACTCTGGCCAATGCGTTCCGTCCTTCTGCCATCGGCGTCAGCTTCTTGGCCGACTTAGCCTCAGAAACCGCAGGGATCTCCATCGAGCTTGTGAACGTCGGTCGGGTCGGGCTTGAGAAAACCATCGAACAACCATGCGGCGTATATGCGCCATTGACTATCCAGCTGGGCGGGAGTATTGGCAAGCAATCGATAGCGCGCAAGGTTTGGCTGCGAAAGGCGGTGGTTGACGACCATGGCAAGGTGCCAGTCATTCACTTGGCGACAGCAGATTTGCTCAACGCACGTCATCCGTTGCGGTGCTTGATCGGGCCTGCAGCACTCGGTCTGGAACTGGTCGTCGTTTCACGCACTTGGCATTCAGCGCCGAGCAGTATGCACAGGCTACTGACCATTTCGGTTGCCAACAAGAAGCAGGCAAATGAAGCCGAGTTTGAAACTCAGTGTCTCTTCCAGGCTGGAATCCGGGTCAGCGGTCAGAGCAGCAGACAATGGATCGATCCATATCCAGACAGTCTAGTCGCCGATTTCCATAGTTCGGATCCGATGGCGGATGAGAACGTCAACCGTGTCCTTTACAGGGAGAACCGGACCTTTGCTATCGGCCACGGCTGCGGTGCTGATTGGATAAGCGGGCGCCCGAAACGGGTCGATGCAGTGTGGTCGGATGTGCTGCCGGTTTTCGAGACGCCGGCAACAAGCGCCGATCTACAAATCAGAGGTCCAGAAGGCAGACTGCAGCCCCTGCGCGTCAGCATGCGATTGCTGGCGGGCCTACAGCCCAATGACGACGGATTGGCCGACGTCGACCACCTGCTGAAGGAGTATCACGACTGGATTGCCTCACTTGACTCAAAGGTTGCGACGATAGCAGAGCTGTATCGGCCCACTGCAACTGAACTCATAGACAAATGCCGCCAATGCGCCGATCGGATTGCGGATGGGCTGTCGATTCTGCGGCAGTCTGACTCCCTTGGAGATGTTGCACGCAAGGCTTTTAGGCTGGCAAATCAGGCCATGCTGGTAGCCCAGCTAAGAGCCCGACAGGAATTGAGACTGCCTGGGCACGACACTAGTGGGAAGCTGACTTGGTCACGTCCAGTTGCGGAGCTGGACCCATCGGTACCGAACGAGAGGCAGGGCTATTGGCGGCCGTTTCAGATTGCCTTCCTGCTCATGTCGTTGCGGGGAATCTGTGACCCTTCTCACCGCGACCGGACTGAAGTCGACCTCATCTGGTTTCCGACTGGCGGGGGTAAGACCGAAGCATATCTGGGACTAACCGCCTTTACGGTCTTTTTCAATGCGCTAACCGGAGTTTCCAACGGCGGTGTCGATGTGCTTATGCGTTACACGCTGCGACTGCTAACCGCACAACAGTTCCAACGTGCTGCAACACTCTTCTGCGCGATGGAACAATTGAGGCGCGGGGATGCAGTAGCCTTGGGAGATCGGCCTTTCCGCATCGGGCTGTGGGTGGGCAGTTCCGCCACGCCAAACAAGCGCGATGACGCAGTTGCCAAGCTACAGAAACTCGGGCGAGATCCCGACGCAGAAAATCCCTACGTCCTTCTCAGATGCCCGTGGTGCGCAGCAAAGTTTGGTCCTCACGAAGACACTCCCTCCGCAGCTCAGCGCGGGAGAGGCAGAGGTGGTCGGCAGGCAGCAGGTGTCCAAGTGTATGGGTATAAGAGGGAACGCGGCCCTTCCGGAGACACTGTCGTATTCCGATGCCACGATGCCGACTGTGAGTTCGGTGGCCTGGCCGGACCTGGAAATCCCCCACTGCCGATTGTTGTCATTGACGAGGATCTGCTCGATTCGCCACCCAATCTCCTTATCGGGACAGTGGACAAGTTCGCGATGCTGGCTTGGTCACCTGCGGCACGGAGCATCTTCGGGCTGGATGAATCGGGCCGCCATCGTGGTGTCCCGCCAACCTTGATCATCCAGGACGAGTTGCACCTGATCTCTGGTCCGCTGGGTTCGATGGTGGGTGCCTATGAAACCGTCATAGAAGCTCTGTGCATTGATCCGCTCGGCGGAATGATCCTTCCCAAGATAGTTGCATCGACTGCAACTATCAGCCGTGCCCGCGAACAAATTGTCGGTCTGTATGCGCGGTCAGGGGTCATGCTTTTCCCGCCCTCAGGGCTCGATGCTGCCGATTCATTCTTTGCGCGTGAAGCATGCGATGAACAAGGAAGGCCTAAACCCGGAAGACTCTATGCAGGAGTGCTTGCCCCCGCACACACATCACTCCAAACGTCAGAAGCCAGAGTTTTCGCAACCCTGATGCAACATGCTTCCCTTCTAGAGGGGGATGCTCGCGATCTTGATCCATGGTGGACCCTGCTCGTATTCTTCAACTCATTGCGGGAACTGGGTGGTGCTGCCACCCTTTTCACCGCTGACACACGTGAATATCTCAAGGTAATCCTGAACCGCCATGGTCTCGATTACTCAAGAATCCGCCAGCTATTTCACGTCGAGGAATTAACCAGCCGTATCCGCGGCGATCACATTCCACGCCTGTTGGAGCGCCTAGAAGTATCCGTCACGGTCCGCGAAGGGAAAGGCGCGTCAGTCCCCAGCCCGGCACCCATTGATGCGTGCCTAGCGTCCAACATCATCGAAGTGGGCGTGGACGTCCCGAGGCTGTCTCTAATGGCGATCGTGGGGCAGCCCAAGACAACCTCTCAGTACATCCAAGTCTCCAGTCGCGTCGGCCGGGATCTGGAGCGCCCTGGAATGGTGGTCGTGATCTATGGCCAGACGAAACCTAGGGACCGAAGCCACTACGAACGCTTTCGGTCATACCACCAGCGGCTCTACGCCCAAGTCGAGCCGACCAGCGTCACCCCGTTCAGTCCGCCGGCGGTCGACCGGGCTCTGCATGGACTGGTCGTTGCATTGGTTCGGCAGCTCGGTCACCGGGGACGCGAGGCAGATACACCGGACCCCTTTCCGCTCGCGCCTGGCACTGAGCTTAGACTTCGAATCGAGGAGATCATCCGCGATCGTGTAAAAACCGTCGCACCTGATGAGGAGATGTCCGTGATGGACAGGCTCAGACTTCGACTAGACCAGTGGAAGGCCTGGAATCCGGCCGAGTATGGGGATTTCGCAAGATCGCCAGAACACCCGCCGCTGATGCATCCTGCAGGCAGAACGGAACTTGCCCAGTGGGATGGGCGCAGCTGGGCAACGATGTCTTCACTCCGCAATGTCGATGCGAGCTGCGAGGCAGATCTAACGATGCAGTACAACAATATTCCAGGGGGAAATCCATGACCCGCCCCATCAGACGATCGCAGGCCGTGTCACCGTTCGGTGTAGGGGCCATGGTGGACTTCCCAGGGCCTGTCTCCCTGATCCATGCTGGCCTGGACGCATGGCCCTTCGATGATAGGAACCCGGACCATCGTGAATTCCGTGTGGACGATGAGCCAAGACTCGCCAAACGCCTTGGTGTCGATTTTTTCGTCCAGCCTCCAGACTATCGGCAGGTCGAAGGTGGCGGCACGGGAAGCGCCGTCAACCTTGGGCTAAAGCTACCTTTCCTTCGATTCCCGCTGTGGCACTCGTGTCCTCGCTGCGGTCGCATGTTCGAGGCAAAGTATCACCACCGATCCGCTCCGGAGTGTCAGGGACCCATTGGAAGCGGGGCAGAAAAAGGCCGGACTCACTCTAAGAGGCGAACTATCCAAGTTCGTTTTGTCAGTGCCTGCCAGTCGGGTCACCTGCGTGATTTCCCTTGGATCGAGTGGCTGGGCCTTGATCGCTCTGAGTGGGACGGGATCAGGACTGACCGCTGGCTGCGTCTCATTTCTACTGGTTCTGCGTCAATTGCTGGCGTGGTGATCGTTGCCGAGCGACAGGACGGCACAGGAATTATCGAAGTAGCTCGCAAGTCGCTCGCCGGCGCGTTCAGCGTCGAACCCAATGGGACGACGGCCCTCACCTCCATGAAGATCATGTGCGATGGTCAGAACCCTGCGCTCGGCCTTGGCGATGGCGGCGACGACCCTACCGACCCCTGCGGTCAGAACCTGAGGGCGGTGCTTCGGGGAGCAAGCAACCTCTACTTCGGCGATGTCCGAAGCTCAATCTATGTTCCGGATATTGAAGACAACGGTCTACCCCAGCCGGTGCTTGATCTACTCGACGATCACACATTCAAGCAAGAACTCCTCAACGGAGCACTGGCAGCAGAAAACGGAACTCTGGGGCCAAAGGCAGCCGGCGTTATCTTGCGTCGACGCCATCCTGAGTCTGATGTGAAGCCGGAGGTGCTCGCTACGGCGGTCAACACGCACATCCTGCACGAGATACTGACCCACCCACGACTAACTGCCAGTGCCTTGGTGCAAAAGGTCAAGGCAGCAGCTGACGGAAAGGTTTCTTCCAAGATTCTCTCCGATATCATTCGGACCGCTAATCCAGACTGGTCCATCGATCCGGAACTACTGGTGGAATCCGTGACCACCTGGCTCAAGCGCCGTGAAGGTTTTGATTCGGAAGGCGATCCACAACTTACTGAGGACGTCTCGGACAACACTTATCGCGCAGAAGAATATCGCGCCTTCTGCCGGGATGGCCAAGATGGTGTGCCAAAAGTAAATCTGCTGGTGCGAAGTAAGGCCATTGAAAATTACAGCGACCTAGTGCGCAGAAACTTCTCCCGTATTGCGCTGCTCGACAAGCTGCGGGAAACCCGGGCCTTTGTCGGTTTCAGCAGGATCTACGCCAGCTCGAACATACCGCCTGCTCAGCGCTGGAAGCTCATCTCTAGGACTCAACGCAACTGGCTTCCTGCCGCTGTCGTTCGCGGCGAGGGCATCTTTCTCAGGTTTGACCAAGAGCGACTTGCCCAGTGGGACAGAGAATTCGGAGCGCTGCACAGGGAGCGGCTACGCCAAGTCAATCGGAACCTGCAGGCACAGGCATCAAGACGACAGATACACGTCGACGATGCATCTCCTGTTCTCGTTCTGATGCACACATTTGCACATGTGCTGATCAGCCAGCTAGTGTTTGACTGCGGATATGGCTCATCCTCGCTTCGTGAACGAATTTACTTCTCTGATACTGAACCGCAAATGACGGGGATTCTGATTTACACCGCCGCAGGAGATTCGGAAGGCACAATGGGCGGACTCGTTCGAATGGGTGAGCCAGAACAACTCGACCGCACCATTGCCCGGGCACTCGATCGGGCTCGCTGGTGTTCAAGTGATCCTGTCTGCATCGAGAGCACTGGCCAAGGACCTGACAACTGCAACCTTGCAGCATGCCATTCATGTGGTCTGTTACCTGAGACCTCATGTGAGATGCAGAATCGGCTACTGGATCGAGGCATGCTGATCGGGGACCTGAACCGGCCAGAAATAGGCTTTTTCTCATAGTACGAAACTGATAAAGACATGTACACGGCAAACATTGACGTCCAGCACGAAAATACCGAAACCGGATAATTACGTAATGATCAAAGAAATCAGATTGCAGAGATGGCGGTTTTCCGATACCTGCTCGCCGCTATATGCAGGAGTTTAGGGAGTCCGCTAGTGAAACTGACGTACCACATAGCCGTCATCGTATCTACTCTAGTCTGAAGCGGGACTCTCCATTTTGATCAAAGGAGTTGATCACTCTCCGTCGTGCAGGCTCGATCACGGGCAACGTGGTGGACATCGAGCGGCAAGACGACAGCGGCGACAACCAATACCTGCTGCGGGTAGTCACCAAGGGCCGCGATGGCCAATACATTCTGAAAGCCAACAACCCGGACTACGAAGACCTGACGGCCACCGACGACATGCGCACGCTCGCTCGCCTGCGCAACATCATCGATCCACTGGATCTGGCGCTCGGTGAGCCTTTCATGCGCGAAGACATTCCGGCGCTGTTTGGCGAGGCTTACAACCCCGGCAATTGGAATGTCGGCCATGTGGTGCTGGCCCAGAAAAAGGCGCACATCCTGCTGGTCACGCTCAACAAACAAGGCCGGGCTGACGAGCACAAGTACATGGACCACTGGATCGATGACACGCACTTTCATTGGCAAAGCCAGAACGCCACCGACCCGGCCAGTAAACGCGGCGACGAAATCATCCGCCACGCCGCTTTAGGCATCGACATCCATCTCTTTGTGCGCGACACCAAGCTGGCTGTCGGCAAGGCCGCACCCTTCACGTACCACGGCCGGGTGCGCTACCAGTCGCACCAGGGCAGCAGGCCCATGAGCATTGTGTTTGGACTGACCGCCTAGGAGTCTGGGCGGCAGAAACCAGGGTTGACCCCAGCAACCGATGATGGGTCGGTGCGTTTAAGGGGTATGAGTACAAGTTACATCCCCTACGTGCCAGAACAGCAGCAGCTCTTGCCCTGTGCCTTGCAGGAGTGGCTGCCGGCCGGTCATCTGGCGTACT
>NZ_JBBAPF010000013.1:0-97508 GCF_040400975.1 Limnohabitans sp.
GCTTTGCATCACCAGGCCGCCCGTGAGTTCGCCGTTGACCACCTCGAGACGATTGGAACGGGCGAAGTCGATGTTCAGGCGCCCTTTGACGCGGTCGGCAAAGAAGGTGAACCCGCCCGAGACCAGCAGCACCTTCATGCCCGCCTTATGGCAAGCGTCAATCAATTCGGCCGCACCGGGGTTGATCTTCAGGCGCTCGGTGTAGACGCGCTCCATGTCAGCCAGCGTCACGCCCTTGAGCAGGGCCAAGCGGCGGCGCAGGCTGTCTTTGAAGTCGGTGATCTCGCCGCGCATGGCCGCTTCGGTGATGGCAGCGACCTCGGCCTTGCGGCCCACGGCGTCGGCAATCTCGTCGATGCATTCGATGCTGATGAGCGTGGAGTCCATGTCAAACGCGATCAGCTTGAACTGAGACAAAGACAGCGGGGCGGTGAAGCCCTGAATGGCGAGGCCGGGGGCAAACTCGGTGAGGGTGGCGGTGGTCATGGTCGACATTATCGCGGCTGGGGCATTCATTCCCCTGCCTCACCTCTGCGCTGGACAGCGCAGCCATCGTGACTCGATTTTCAAGCCGCCAATCTCTTCAAGTATTCATCCGCCCTCGTGATCTGTATCTCGCCCAGTGCATGGCTGTGCGGCAAGTGACGCACCACCTGTACCGCTTGGGCTTGGGGCTGTTCGCGGGCAAACCGCAGCAGGGCGCGGTGGGGTTTAGGGTCTGACAGTTTGCATTCCACCAAGTGGGTGAGCTGGCCTTGGAGGCTCAGTGCAAAGTCCACCTCGGCCCCGTCTTTGGTGCGGATGTAGTGCAGCCCGGTTTCTTGGCCTTGCACGTCGTGCTGCCACTGCACATGTTTATGCAATGCGGTGGCCACCAGGTTTTCAAAACGCAGCCCGTCATCGCCCACAACCAGGCCTGTGTCGTAAAAGTAGACCTTGGGCGTTTGCAGCACGGCGCGTGCAATGTTGTCGTGAAAAGGGCGCACCACAAAGACGATGTAGAGCGCCTCCAGAATATCGAGGTATTTTTTCAATGTGACGGGCGAAACGGCCAGGTCGCGCCCAATGCTGGCCAACGACAGGGGCGATCCCACGCGCGAGCGCAGCAGCTCGGCAAACAGGCGAATGGCGTTGACCTCTTGGATCCGCGAAAACTCCAGCACGTCGTTGCGCACCAGGCCGTCAAAGTATTGTCTGCGCCAGCGTTCGGCCTGTTCGTTGTCCGGGGCCAGGCAGGGCTCGGGAAAGCCGCCGCGCTCCAGCAAATGCGTCAGCGCCGCATCGGGTTCGGCCCCGGTTTGTTCGCACCATTCGCGCACCGAGACAGGATGCAGCCGCAAGCCAAAAAAGCGCCCAGCCAACGATTCGCCGCTTTGCCGAAAGGTGTCCATTCGGGCGCTGCCGGTCACCAGCAGTTGTTGGGTGGCGAGTTTGCCGTCGACTACGCCTTTGAGCCAGGCTTTCCAGTCGGGCATTTTGTGAATTTCATCGAGCACCAGCAGCGGCGCCAGTGGGTTCCAGCGCTGGTGCAGGATGATGGCCCGGTCTGCGGGCACATCGTAGTTGAGGTATTGACCGCCTTGCTGGGCGATGAGATGGCGGCTGAGCGTGGTTTTTCCGACCTGGCGCGGGCCAGTCAGGAACACCATTTTTTTGGCCAAGTCGGCCTGCACACGGTCATCGAGGTAACGTTTCATTCGGCCATTTTACGACCAAACGAAATAACATTATTAAAAAGTTGCGACCAAATCATAAAGCTATGTGATTTAGTCGACTCGAGGTGATTGTCTATGCCATCGATGCTTCTGTCTTGGATGACCCCAAACTCCTGAGCACATCCCGCACCATCTGCGCCCGCGCTTTGGGGTCGGGCAGTTCGCGCTCGATGCGGATTTTGTCGTTGCCCGCCAGCTTGATGTGTTTGTTTTTCTGGATCAGGCCAATGATGGCCATGGGGTCCACGGGCGGGTTGGGTTTGAATGTGATCTGGATGACGCCCGGGGCGGCATCTACCTTGATGACGCCATAGGGCTGGGTCAGCACGCGCAGGCGGTGCACGTCCACCAGCGTTTGCGCTTGCGGGGGCAGTTTGCCAAAGCGGTCCACCAGTTCTTCAAGCAGGGCGTCGATCTGGTCGCTTGTTTTGGCAGTGGCCAGCTTTTTGTAAAACGACAAGCGCAAATGCACGTCGCCGCAGTAGTCGCCCGGCAGCAGGGCGGGGGCGTGCAGGTTGATGTCGGTGGTCACCGACAGGGGGCTGAGCAAATCGGGTTCTTTGCCTGCTTTCAAGCAGCGCACTGCTTCGGACAACATTTCGTTGTACAGCTGAAAACCCACTTCGAGCATGTTGCCGCTTTGGTTTTCGCCCAGCACCTCGCCCGCGCCGCGAATCTCCAAGTCGTGCATGGCCAGATAAAAGCCGCTGCCCAACTCTTCCATTTGCTGGATGGCATCGAGCCGCTGCGCCGCTTGTTTGGTCAGGCCTTCGATCTCGGGCACCATCAAATAGGCATAGGCTTGGTGGTGAGAGCGGCCCACGCGTCCGCGCAGCTGGTGCAGCTGGGCCAGACCGAACTTGTCGGCGCGCGAGATCACGATGGTGTTGGCCGTGGGCACGTCGATACCTGTTTCGATGATGGTCGAGCACAGCAAGATGTTGTAGCGCTGGGCCACAAAGTCGCGCATCACGCGCTCGAGCTCGCGCTCGGGCATCTGGCCGTGGGCCACGGCGATGCGGGCTTCGGGCAGGATCTCTTCGAGCTTTTGCTTGCGGTTTTCGATGGTCTCGACCTCGTTGTGCAAAAAGTAGCACTGACCGCCGCGCTTGAGTTCGCGCAGCACCGCCTCGCGGATCACGCCCGTGCCTTCGTTGCGCACAAAGGTCTTGATGGCCAAGCGGCGTTGCGGCGCGGTGGCAATCACGCTCAGGTCGCGCAGGCCTTCGAGTGCCATGCCCATGGTGCGTGGGATGGGGGTGGCGGTGAGGGTGAGCACATCCACCTCGGCGCGCAGTGCTTTCATGGCCTCTTTGTGGCGCACGCCAAAGCGGTGTTCTTCGTCGATGATGAGCAGGCCCAGGTCATGGAATTTGGTGGATTCGCTCAGCAGTTTGTGCGTGCCGACCACGATGTCCACCGTACCATCGGCAATGCCTTTGAGTGCTGCGGTGACCTCCTTGCCGGACCTGAAGCGTGACACCTCGGCCACCTTGACCGGCCATTTGGCAAACCGGTCTTTGAGCGTCTGGTAATGCTGTTCGGCCAGCAGCGTAGTGGGGGCCAGCAGGGCGACTTGCTTGCCACCGGTCACGGCCACAAAGGCGGCCCGCAGTGCGACCTCGGTCTTGCCAAAGCCCACATCGCCACAGACCAGTCGGTCCATGGGGCGGGGGCTGATCATGTCTTGAATCACGCAGTGGATGGCGGCCTTTTGGTCAGCGGTTTCTTCAAAGCCGAAGTCGTTGGCAAAGGTTTCGTAGTCTTGCGGGCTGTAGCGGAAAGGATGGCCCTCTCGTGCGGCGCGGCGGGCATAGATGTTGAGCAACTCGGCGGCGGCGTCGCGCACCTGCTCAGCCGCCTTGCGTTTGGCCTTTTCCCATTGGCCAGAGCCCAGCTTGTGCAGGGGCGCTTCGTCGGCGCTCACGCCCGTGTAGCGGCCAATCAGCTGCAACTGGCTCACGGGCACATACAGCGTGGCCTTGTCGGCGTATTCAAGGTGTAAAAACTCTTGCAGGGTGGGCGTGCCGTCTTCGTTTTTCTGGCCCATGTCCAGGTTGACCAGACCCCGGTAGCGGCCGATGCCGTGGGCACTGTGCACCACCGGGTCGCCCACATTCAGCTCGCTCAGGTCTTTGATCAGCGCTTCCACGTCGCTGACCTGTTCCTGCTTTTTGCGGCGGCGCGTGACGGACCCTGCGGAGAAAAGTTCGGTTTCGGTGACCAGGTCGATGTTGTGCTCAAACCAATGAAATCCGCTGACCAATGCCGCGGTGGCCATGCCGACTTTTTCGTCGCTGGCCAAAAACGCTTGCAAGCTGTCGAACACAGGCGGCGTCAGACCGCTGGAGCGCACGAAGTCGAGCAGGCTTTCGCGGCGGCCATCGCTTTCGGCCAGGATCAGCACGCGACTCTTGCCGCTGCGGATGTGCGCTTGCAACCTGGCCAGCGGGTCTTCTGCGCCGCGCACCACCGTCAGCTCGGGCAGGGGCTGGGCGAGGGGGTTCTCGGCCACATCCTGCGCGCTGGGGCGCAAAGCCAGTTGGGCATGACCGTTGGTCAGCGTGTAAAACTGCTCCGCACTCAAAAACAGCGCATCGGGCGGCAGCACGGGCCGCTCGGGATCGCCTTGGACCAGGCGGTAGCGGTCGCGGGTGTCTTGCCAAAAGCGCTGAAAAGCGGGTTCCAGATCGCCATGCAGCACCATGGTGGCCGCATCTGCTTGTCCCGCGCCCAGGTAATCAAACACCGTGGCGGTCTCTTCAAAGAAAAGCGGCAGGTAGTACTCGATGCCCGCCGTGGCCACGCCGTTGCCCATGTCTTTGTAGATGCGGCTTTTGGTCGGGTCGCCTTCGAGCAGTTCGCGCCAACGGCTTCTGAAACGCGCACGCGCCGCCTCGTCCATGGGGAACTCGCGCCCGGGCAGCAGCCGCACTTCGGGCACGGGGTAGAGGCTGCGCTGGCTGTCGGGGTCAAAAGTGCGGATGCTGTCGACCTCGTCGTCAAACAAATCCACCCGGTAAGGCACCAGCGAGCCCATGGGGAAGAGGTCGATCAAGCCGCCGCGCACCGCGTATTCGCCGGGGCTGACCACTTGGCTGACGTGTGAGTAGCCTGCCAGCGTGAGCTGGGCCTTGAGTTGCGCTTCGTCCAGCTTTTGTTTGACCTTGAACTCAAAGGTGTAGCCCGCCAAAAAGGAAGGTGGTGCCAGCCGGTACAGCGCCGTGGTGGCGGGCACCAGCACCACGTCGGCACTTTCAAGGTAGTTGCGCTGCTTGATGCGCCACAGCGTGGCCAAGCGCTCTGAAATCAGGTCTTGGTGCGGCGAGAAAGTGTCATAAGGCAAGGTTTCCCAGTCTGGGAACATCACGCAGCGCAGATCGGGAGAGAAAAAAACCATTTCGTCCATGAGGCGCTGGGCATCGGCGGCGTCAGCGGTGACGACGGCGGTGATCTTCCCCGCTTTTTTCTCACGCTCAGCCAGCTGGGCCAGCAATACGGCATCGGCCGATCCGGCAGGGCGGGGCAGGGTGAAACGTTTGCCGGAAATCAGGCTGGGCAGTTGCATGGTGGCGAGGGGCAATGGCGAAAAGAAAATGCAAAACACCCCCCGCCAAGAAGGAGGGGGGTGTGAAAAGGTCAAGATGGCATGATTTTAGAGGCTGAAGCCGCCGACCTGCAAAACTACAATGTCACGATATGAATGAGCCCAAGCCCACGTACCGCTTTCACGCCCTGATCCCTTGCGCGGGCACGGGCAACCGTGCGGGCACGCTGCAACCGAAGCAATACCAGCAGGTGGCTGGTCAGCCCATGGTCATGCACACTTTGCAAGCTTTGGCGCAGGTGCCTCGATTGACCAGTGGCTGGGTGATTTTGTCGCCCGACGATGGGCATGCTTGGCCCGAGCAGGGCTGGCCCGCGCATTTCCAGCGCCTGTCCTGCGGCGGCGTCAGCCGTGCCGAGAGCGTGTTCAATGGCCTCCAAGCCATGTTGGCGGTAGGCCTTGACCCGATGGATTGGGTGCTGGTGCACGATGCGGCACGTTGTTTGGTGTCGCCCGAGTCGGTGACCCGCCTGATCGACACCTGCCAACACGATGAGGTAGGTGGGCTCTTGGCGCTGCCCTTGCCCGACACGCTCAAAAGCGAAGAGGGCGGACGCGTTTTGGCCACGGTGCCGCGTGAACACAAATGGTTAGCGCAGACACCGCAGATGTTTCGCCTGCAGGCCTTGCACGATGCTCTGGCTGCGGTGGCGGCCAGTGGTTTTGCGGGCATCACCGATGAGGCCAGTGCGATGGAGCGACTGGGCCTCAAGCCGCGCTTGGTGGAAGGCTCGGCGCAAAATTTCAAAGTCACTTACCCGGCCGACTTCGCGTTGGCTGAAGCCATTTTGGGGAGCAGGGCATGAGTTTCAGAATCGGTGAAGGCTGGGACGTGCATGCCCTGGTACCAGGGCGCAAACTGGTTTTGGGTGGGGTGGAAATCCACCATTCATCGGGGTTGCTGGGCCACTCGGACGCCGATGTGCTGCTGCATGTCATCACCGATGCGGTGCTGGGCGCAGCTGGTTTGGGCGACATCGGTCGGCATTTTCCGGACACGGATGCACAGTTCAAGGGGGCGAATTCGTGTGTGCTGCTGCAAGAAGCCATGCGGCGTGTGCGCGAAAAAGGATGGGAGCTGGTGAACGTGGACAGCACCATTGTGGCCCAAGCCCCCAAGCTGGCCCCGCACATGGCAGCCATCAACGCAGGCGTAGCGCAAGCGCTGGGCGTGGCCTTGGATCAGGTCAATGTGAAGGCCAAGACGGCAGAAAAGCTGGGGCCCGTGGGCATGGGCCAAAGCATGGAAGCCCGTGCAGTGGCCTTGCTGACCCTCAAGACGGCGTCACCTGCCTGAATTTCATCAGCGCCATCAGCCCCCCGGCGCTGTTGTTGAAAACCGAGAACGTGCCACCCATGCGCTGCACCGACTTTTCGACAATGGCCAATCCCAAGCCTGAACCCGTCGCGTCGGTTCTGGCGCTGTCCCCTCTGAAAAACGGTTGGGTCAGGTTTTTCAAGGCTTCTTCAGAGACGCCTGGACCTTGGTCGCGCACGCGAAGCAAGACCCAGCCTTCGTGCAAGCGGGCCACAATTTCGACCCGTGTGATGCCGTCGCTGGGACTCTGGCCGTAACGGCGGGCATTTTCCAGCAAGTTGGACAGGACCCTCACCAGTTCGACTTGCTCGGCATAGACCTGCAGATCTTCGGCGACATCCACGCTGATTTCAAAGCGGGTGTCGTTGCGCCATGGCGCAATGCTTCGGCTGATGACGCCCGACAGCAAAACCGGCCCTAAATTCGTGGGCTCTGGCCGGGCGTAGTCGAGGAACTTGTCGATGATGGCGTCGAGCTGGGCGATGTCGGCGGCCATCAAATGGCGGGTTTCGAGGTCGGCCACGCTCAGCTCGGTTTCCAGGCGCAAACGGGCCAAGGGCGTGCGCAGATCGTGAGAAATGCCCGCCAGCATCACGGCCCGTTCTTGCTCGATCTTGGCCAAGCGTTCGGCCATGCGGTTGAAGCCGATGTTGACTTCGCGGATTTCGCTGGTGGCTGCATCCTCGTCCAAGTTGGCGCTGTTGAAATGTCCATCGCGCACTTGGCTGGCGGCCAAAGACAGGCGCTTCAAAGGCCGGTTGATCAGACCAGCCATCAAGGCCGCGCCTCCCAATGAGAGCACAAGCGTCAAGCCCAGCCAAGTCAGCCATGCCGAACCGCCCAGCGGCCTGAGCCGTTCGGGGTCCATTTGCAGCCAATAACTGTCACGCTCGATCTTGAAGCCGATCCACAGGCCGTCGACTTGGTTCACCTGGGAGGCGATCAGCGTGTCCGGCCCCAGACGTTTGACCATCTCCTTGACCAATCGGCGCTCCAGTCCTGAAGTCCCAAAGGCCTGGATTTGGTCGCCAGGTTCTCGAATTTGGATGCTGACATCTTCTTCGTCGGCCAGTGTTTTGAGCAGCGACACCCGTGCGATCGCATCGGTGTGCACCAACGCGTTCTTGGTCAAATTGACCACTGTGGCAATTTGGTGGGCGTTGCGCAAAATGCGGGGCTCGTACTCTTGGGTACGAAACATTTGGAGCCAAGCCATGCTGCTGAACAAAATCAGCAAGGCCAGCAAAATGAAAGTGCGCCAAAACAGGCTGAGCTTGAGCTTTCGAGCGGGTTTGTAGGCCACGCTCGGCTCTGGGTTTGCGACTTGAGTGGGGCTCACGTTTGGCCATCGGGCACAAACACATAACCAATGCCCCAAACCGTTTGAATGACTTTGGGTGCGGCAGGGTCTTGTTCGATCATTTTCCGCAGGCGAGAAATTTGAACATCCAAGCTGCGGTCAAAAGGCTCGAAATCCCGACCACGGGCCAGTTGGGCCAGTTTTTCCCGCGAAAGGGCTTGCTTAGGATGCCGGGCCAAGGCTTTGAGCATGGAAAACTCGCCGCTGGTCAGCGGCATGTTTTCGCCTAAGCGGCTCAATGAGCGTGTCCCCAAATCGAGCGTGAAGGCACCAAAGACAATGACTTCGTTGTCTGCAATCGACGGTGCACCGGGGACTTCGGGTGCTGGTCTGCGTCGCAAGACGGCGTGAATTCGGGCCAACAACTCCCTTGGGTTAAAGGGCTTGCCCAGGTAGTCATCGGCACCCATGTCCAGGCCCGCGATGCGGTCGGTATCTTCGACCTTGGCTGTGAGCATGATCACGGGTGTTTTGTTGCCAGCCGCGCGCATCCGCTTGCAGATGCTCATCCCGTCTTCACCAGGCAGCATCAGGTCAAGCACGACCAAGTCGATGGTTTCGCGCTGCATGATGCGGTCCAAGGCCCGGCCATCTTCGGCCAACAAAACATCCAAGCCTTCTTGCGACAGAAAGCGCCGCAGTAAATCACGGATGCGTGCGTCATCGTCCACGATGACAACTTTGTCCAAGCGGTTGAAGCTGTTCATGGCCGGGTGCTCGATTATTGAGCGGTCCAGCCGCCATCCATGTTCCAGGCCACGCCGCGCACGTTGTTGCCCGCAGCCGAGCAGAAGAATACGGCCAGCTCACCCAATTCTTCGGGGGTGGTGAACTGCATTGAAGGCTCTTTTTCTCGCAGCAGCTGCTTTTTGGCTTCTTCGTTGGACAGGCCCATGGCCACTGCTTTGGCATCCACTTGTTTTTGCACCAGTGGGGTCAGCACCCAGCCGGGGCAAATGGCGTTGCAAGTCACGCCTGTGGTGGCGTTTTCAAGTGCGGTGACCTTGGTCAGGCCCACCACACCGTGCTTGGCGGCCACATAGGCTGATTTTTCGGCAGAACCTACCAAACCGTGGATGGAGGCCACGTTGATGATGCGGCCCCAGTTGGCCGCTTTCATGGCGGGCAGAGCCAGCCGTGTGGCGTGGAAGGCGCTCGTCAGATTGATGGCGATGATGGCGTCCCAGCGTTCGACCGGAAAGTCCTCGACCTTGGCCACATGCTGGATACCGGCGTTGTTGACCAGAATGTCCACGCGCCCAAAGGTGTCGGCAGCAAACTTCATCATGGCTTCGATCTCGTTGGCTTTGCTCATGTCGGCACCGTGGTAAGCGACTTTGACACCCAAGGCGGCCATCTCGGCCTTGGGGCCTTCGACATCACCGAAACCATTGAGGACGATGTTGGCGCCTTGCTTGGCCAAAGCTTTGGCAATGCCCAGACCGATACCGCTGGTGGAACCCGTGACCAACGCTGTTTTACCTTGCAACATGAGGATGACTCCGAAAGATGAGAAAGATGAATTAGGATGTTCAAAAGTCCATTATGGCGCTGCCCAAGCCCGGTTTGATGGGTGAACTCTCCAGATTCTTGCCAATTGCCATGACCCTCACGCCCAAGCCCGCCAACGCATCGCCCCAGCTCGAATGGGTGACCTGCCCCCACCCCGAAGGTCAGCACCGTATGGCCTTTTGGCGCTGGGGCGACGTGAATGCCCGCCGTGTGGTGGTGTGCGTGCATGGCCTGACCCGCCAAGGCCGCGATTTCGACCGTTTGGCTCAGGCTTTGATGGCGCGAAGCCCCGAACCCCTTCAAGTGATTTGCCCCGATGTGGCGGGACGAGGGCGCAGTGAATGGCTGAGCCATGCCTCGCTTTACCAAATACCGCAGTATGCGAGCGACATGTTGGCCATGTTGGGACAGATTCAGCTGCAGCTTGGGACAGACAAGCCTCTGCAAACGCTGGACTGGGTGGGCACCAGCATGGGTGGCTTGATTGGCATGGTGCTGGCCGGACAGCCGGGCCTGCCTTTGCCTTGCCCCATTCGCCGATTGGTACTGAACGATGTGGGTCCGGCCATCACCTGGGCGTCGGTGCAGCGCATGCAAGCCTATGTGGGGCAATACGGCCAATTTCGCGATCTCGATGAAGCCGCAGCAGCGCTGTGGACCTTGTCCCAAGGCTTTGGCCCAGTCTTGCCCGAGGTTTGGCGCGAGATGTCGGCGCACATGACGCGTCCGGGAATCGATGGCGCCTTGACCCTGCACTACGATCCGGCCATTGGGGTTCCCTTGCGTGCATTGACGCCTGAGGCAGCCACCGCTGGCGAGGCCAGTTTGTGGGCTTTGTACGACCAAATTCAAGCCCAAACCTTGCTCATCCGTGGCGGGCAATCCGATTTGTTGACGCTCGATACCGCCTTGGCCATGACGCAGCGTGGGCCGAGAGCCCAGTTGGAGACGTGGCCAGACTGTGGTCATGCACCCACCTTGACCGCTGAGAACCAAATCGCGGTGGTGAGTCAGTTTGTGCTGGGCGCTTGAAGCCATGGTTGGCCCAAGTTCTAGCCATTCTGCAAGCCCCATGGCGCCTTCAGGGCGCTTGCACGCGCCTCATTTGCCCCCCGTCATGCTGGCCACGGCCGACGGCCAGAGCCTGCCTGCAGATGCCGAACTGTTGGCCAAAGCCCGCGCATTTGCCGAGCCTTTGATTGCGGGCGAATCGCTGGACACCGGTGAAAACATTTTGGCGCACGCCGACGCGGTGGCCACGATTTTGGCGGACATGGGGGGCTCGGTGGCCATGCAAGCGGCCATTTATTTGGTCTATGCCTGTCCGCACCTGAACAAGCCAGAGGAAGTGATGGGCAAGGCCTTTGGCTTGCATTTGGCCAAGCTGGCCCTGCAAACCAACCAGTTGGTGCATGTTCAGCGCTTGTCCCGCGCTGCTGAGACCAGTGCTCAGGGGCCTGACAACACACCTTTGAGCCCGCGCATCCAGACAGAAAACGTGCGCAAGATGCTGTTGGCTTTCAGCCGCGATTTGCGGGTGGTCATGCTGCGACTGGCTTCGCGTTTGCAAACGCTGCGCCATTACGCCGCCACCAAATTGCCGGTGCCCTCAGCGTTGTCCAGCGAGTCCTTGCAGGTGTTTGCACCACTGGCTAACCGCTTGGGCATTTGGCAGATCAAATGGGAACTGGAAGACTTGTCCTTTCGCTTTCTGGAACCCACGACCTACAAGGACATTGCCCGGCTGCTGGACGAAAAACGCGCTGAGCGTGAACGTTACATGTTGGCGCTGCGAGAACGGCTGCAGCAAGCATTGGCCACCCAAGGCATTGAGGCCATTGTGGAGGGGCGGCCCAAACACATTTACAGCATCGTCAAGAAGATGCGTGGCAAGGCGCTGCCTTTTGAACGCGTGTTCGACATCCGGGCGCTGCGCGTGGTGGTGCCCAATGTGGCTGACTGCTACCAGGTGCTCAGTTGGGTGCACGAGCACTTTGTGCCCATTGCCGAAGAGTTCGACGACTACATTGCCAAGCCCAAAGCCAACGGCTATCAGTCTTTGCACACCGTGGTGCGCGATGTCGATAGTGGCCCCATTGAGGTACAAATCCGCACCCAGGCCATGCACGAGCACGCAGAGCACGGTGTGGCTGCACACTGGGCCTACAAAGAAGCTGGCGCCAAGGGCTATGCCGGGGTTTCTGCCAGCAGCGAATACGACACCAAGATCGCGGTGCTGCGCCAGTTGTTGGCTTGGGAGCGCGATTTGTCTGGGGCCGCGCAGGCCCACGGGCAAGGCAGCGGCTTGTTTGAGGACCGCATTTATGTGTTGACGCCGGATGCGGCGGTGGTGGAGTTGCCGCAAGGCGCTACCGCCATTGACTTTGCCTACACCGTTCACACCAATTTGGGTCACCGCTGTCGGGGCGCCAAGGTCGACGGGGCGATGGTGCCCCTGAACACCCAACTGGCCAACGGTCAGACGGTGGAAATCACGGCGATCAAAGAGGGCGGGCCTTCACGCGATTGGCTCAACCCCGAGTTGGGCTTTTTGGCCAGTCCGCGTGCGCGGGCCAAGGTGCGAGCTTGGTTCAACGCGCAGGTCAGTGAAGAAACCATCGCCAAGGGTCGGGAAGCGGTCGAAAAATCCCTGCAGCGCTTGGGCCGCACCGCCATTCGCCTCGAAGATTTGGCCAGCCAATTGGGCTTCAAGTCGGCAGACGGCTTGTTTGAGGTGGTGGGCAAAGACGAATACTCACTGCGCAACATCGAGGTCTTGCTCAACCCCCCCGAGCCTGCACTGGAGCCCGATGAGTACTTTCAAAAGAAGTTCAAAGGCGCAGTGGCCCGCAAATCCCCGTCTGGTGTCTTGGTGGTGGGGGTGGATTCGCTGTTGACCCAGCTGTCGCGTTGCTGCAAACCCGCACCACCCGATGCGATTGGCGGTTTTGTGACACGCGGCAAGGGCGTGAGCATTCACCGCCAAGATTGCAGCAACTTCCGCGAGCTGGCTTCGCGTCATGGCGAGCGCGTGATCGATGTCCGTTGGGGTGAGGGCAAAGCCTCGGAAGGCTCGGTCTATCCGGTCGATGTCTCGGTTGAGGCCATCGACCGCCAAGGCTTGCTGCGGGACATATCAGAAGTGTTTGCCAAAGAAAAAATGAATGTGATCGGTGTGCAAACCCAGTCTGTCAAAGGCATGGCCTGGATGACCTTCACGGTGGAAATTGGCGACGCCATGAGTCTCAACCGGGTCTTGGTCACCGTTCGTGGCGTCAAAGGCGTCAGGGCCGCCCGCAGGCGCTGAACTCGTCAACCTCAATAAGCAGTTTTAAAAAAGCGGTTTTTGACGCTATAATTTGCGGCTTAGCAGGCGCGTAGCTCAGTTGGTTAGAGCACCACCTTGACATGGTGGGGGTCGCTAGTTCGAATCTAGTCGCGCCTACCAAATTTGGTAGTTTTCAGAGATAAGTCACCGCAGCGAAACGGGTTTTTCAACCTAGGCATTTCACAGTGCCCTATTCGAAAGACTTGGCAATGATTGACTTTGAAACTCCGGTTTCTCGGGTCTTGCGTGGCATTTGCCATGATCTCAAAGTCGATGAAATGGTTTGAAAGCGCCAAGACGCCATTTCTCTGCGGATGTGCGCCTCGGCCAGCCAGTACCCGTCCCTTGCCTCTTTCAGTTTGCGCCATCAGAACTTCCCTCTTCAGGCGCTCTTGTACCCTCAAAACACCGCCGACACCGACACCCACAGCTGCCCCGATGTCGCCTTCTTCGCCTCTCTTGTGTTGCCGCTCAGCGGCTTGGCCCACTGCGCCTGCACCGTGTACTTTTGGTCCAAGCTCCACGCCACCCCCACGCCCGCGCTGCTGAGTTTGACATTATTGAGGCCACTGCCCGAAAAGGGATGGCGCCTGATCTGCCCCTGACCATGGTCGTAGAACGCCGACAGCGTCATCTTTAGCGGCTCCACTTGGTACCTGACGTCTGCCGTCACCACCGCGCCTTCGTCCACCGACTGCATCCCCGTGGGGTAGCCCCGCACCGCCTGCGCGCCCGCCAGGGCCATCTTCTCCGAGCTGTCCAGGTTCTTGCTGGTCAGCTGCCCGTTGGCCCTTAGGCTTGCCCGCACCGTGGAGCTCAGTTGCACAGTCTCTTGCAGCAAGACATTGACCTTCGCAAACTGCCCCAGAGTGCTGCTGTTGAACACCGCTTGCGCAGCATCCTGATAGCTCAAGCGCCCCGCCTTCATGTCCACTTGGTAGTTCAGCTGCGCAGCCTTGCCCCCCACAGCGTGCAGGGCATAGCCCCCCACGCCCAGCTTGGGCGACATGATCGTGCGGCGCGTGGCCCTCGACAGCTGTGCGTCGTTGACTCGCGCTTCATCGAGCCCCAGCGTGATATGGCTTTGCCCTTTGGCCGCCATACTCAGTGGGTAACTGGCAAACACCGATCCGGTTTGCCCCTCTCCAAAGTTGCCCCCCGCCAGCGTATTGCCCAAGGCGTAGGTGAATTTGCTGATGGCTGCCCCCACGCGCCAGCCGTCGCTGCCCACGGGCACGTCGTAGCGCACCTGCCCAGACGTGACTCCGCCAGCGTCTTTGTCGCTTTGCAGCGCGCCAGGCGAGTCCGTCAGGCTCACGCTGAGCCTGTCACCCCATCCGGCCGGGTTGGAAAAGTCACCCGACGCCGTCACCCTGTTCTTGCCCGTGGTCTTCGCGCCGTGGTTGTCCAGCGCCAACTCCCAGCGCTGGGAGTTTTGTCCTTGCACCTTCATCTTCAGCTGCGTCTGCCCCGGCTGCGCTGCCGCAGTCAGCACCGGCTCCACCTGCGTCACACCCGGCGTCGCTTTGATGATGGCCACCACGCGCTCAAGCCGGTCCGTGTCCGCGGGCTGCCCCTCCAGTGCGCGCAGGCTTCGGCTGTAACTGTCCAGGTTCACCTGCGAGCTGTTCTCCACCGTCACCGTCGCCAGCCGCGTCTCCGTGATCACCAGCTTGAGCGTGCCTTGCGTCACGTCTTGCGGCGGTATCTGCACGATCGTCAGCCCCAAGCCACGCGCGCGGTACAAGTCACTCACCGCCTGGCGCATCGCGTTCAGGTGCGTGGTGTCAAACCCCATCTTTCCCAGCCAGGGCTTCAATGCGTCTTGGATCGCCGCATCCTCCACCAAGGCATTGCCCTGCACCTGCACTTGCCGAATCACGCGCTCGCCCGCCACGTCCTGCGCTGCCGCGCGCTGCCCGTATCCCGCGAAAGCCAAGCAGGCCAATGCAATGAGTGTTGTTTTCATAGGGTCACGCTTCAAAAAATTCATGGCTGTCTTCTTGTTCATTTGCTTTCTTCCAGGGACAAGGTGTTGCGCGACTTATTCGCCAGCTCAAGGCGTTGTTGCAAATTAGCAGGCTCAACAACAGGCGTTATCTGCGGTGGATTAGGCTGAATCGCACTGGCCAAATTGCCTTGCCTGGTCCTCAGGCCCAGAGTGGCGGGCATGGCACTGCTTACTGCATCTGACATGGTCTGAACCTGCGCATCGGTGAATGCCAAGGCTTGCGCCGAAGACATTGCCGAGGCCTGCTCCACGGTCAAGGCCGCGATCTGAGCCGTGCTCATGCCCGCCAACTGCGCCGGTGTCAGCGCAGCGACTTGCGCTGCGCTCAGGGCAGCAACTTTGGCCGGAGTCAGCGCAGTGATCTGCGCCACACTCAAATTCGCCAACGAGGCAGCAGGCAAGGCCTGCAAAGCAGAGGCACTCAACTGCCCCAGCTGCGATGACGATAACGCGGCCGCCTGCGACGGGGTCACCCCCGCCAGCTGTGCGCCGGTGAGCGCGGCCAATTGGGTGTTGGTCAAGTTGGTCAAATTGCTACCCAAACCGGTCAGTTGCGCGGCGGTCAAGCCTGCCACGGGCAAGGCCTGTGCCTGGGTGGCGCTCAAAGACGACAGACCCGCTGGGCTCAAGCCAGCCACCTGTGTGGCGCTCAAGGCCCCCAGCTGCGCTGTGGTCAGCACCTGGAGTTGGGCCGAGGCCAAGGCTGCGATCTGAGCCGTGCCCATGCCCGCTACCTGCGTTGTGGTCAAGGCCGCGATCTGAGCCGTGCCCATGCCCGCCAACTGCGCCGTTGTCAGCGCCGCGACTTGCGCTGCGCTCAGGGCAGCAACTTTGGCCGGAGTCAGCGCTGTGATCTGCGTCACACTCAAATTCGCCAACGAGGCAGCAGGCAAGGCCTGCAAAGCAGAAGCATTCAACTGCCCCAGCTGTGATGTGGACAAAGCGGCTGCCTGGGACGGGGTCACCCCCGCCAACTGTGCGCTGGTCAGCGCGGCCAATTGGGTGTTGGTCAAGTTGGCCAAATTGCTGCCCAAGCCGGTCAGTTGCGCTGCGGTCAAGCCTGCCACGGACAAAGCCTGTACCTGTGTGGCGCTGATAGACGACAGGCTCGTTAGGGTCAAGACAGCCACCTGCGAGGGGTTGAAGGCCCCCAGCTGCGCTGTGGTCAGCGCTTGCGCCTGAGTCCCGGTGAATGCCTCGATTTGTGAGGGCGACAGCGAGGCCACCTGGGCCAGCGTCAGGGCAGATATGGCCGTCGAGCTGCTGATGGTGGGCCGCGCCAAGGCGGCACGCTTGTCGTCCGACATGACCGTCAACTGTGCGATGGTGAATGCGCCTTGCTGCGCCGCAGAGAAGTTGCCGATTTGGCTAATGCTCATGCCGCCAACTTGCGCCGGGGTCAAGGAGGCCACAGCCAAGGCCTGCAGCTGCGTTGAATCGAACGCATTGAGCTGCGTAGCGCTCATGGCCGCTACCTGCGTCGTCGTCAGCGCACCGACTTGTGCTGCGCTCAGCGCCGCGGTCTGTGCAGCGCTCAAATTGGCCAACGATGCAGCAGGCAAGGCCTGCAAAGCAGAAGGACTCAACTGCCCGAGCTGTGATGCTGACAACGCAGCCGCCTGCGACGGGGTCACCCCCGCCAACTGTGTGCTGGTCAGCGCAGCCAATTGGGTGTTGGTCAAGTTGGCCAAATTGCTGCCCAAGGCGGTCAGTTGCGCGGCGGTCAAGCCTGCCACGGGCAAAGCCTGTGCCTGGGTGGCACTCAAAGACGACAGGCCCGTTGGGCTCAAGCTGGCCACCTGTGTGGCGCTCAAGGCCCCCAGCTGCGCTGTGGTCAGCGCTTGGAGTTGGGCTGTGGTCAATGCCCCGATTTGGGTGGGCGTCAGCGTGGCCACCTGGGCCAGCGTCAGGCCGGACATGGCCGTCGAGCTGCTGATGGTGGGCGGCGTCAAGGCGGCACGATTGGTGTCCGACATGAGCGCCAACTGCGCGACGGTCAGTGCGCCTTGCTGCGCTGCAGACAGGTTGCCGACTTGGGTGGCGCTCAGACCGCCAACTTGCGCCGGGGTCAAGGAGGCTACAGCCAAGGCCTGCAGCTGCGTTGCGGTCAGGGCATTGAGCTGCGTGGCGCTCAAGGCCGCCAGCCCAGCGGCCGAGAGTGCACCCAATTGCCCCGCGGTCATACTGCCGACATTGAGCGAGGGCACGGCCGTCGGGCTCAAAGCGGTGATGGCAGCGTTGCTCAGCTGGGCCGTCTGGGCGGCCGACAAACTGGCCAGCTGCGCCGCGGTCAGCGCAGGCGCCTGGGTGCCTGTGATCGCCGCCAACTGGGCGTTGCTCAAATTGGCCACGGCATTGCCCAAGGCGGTGACCTGCGCGGCGGTCATGCTGCCTGTGGCCAAGGCTTGCAACTGCGAGGAAGTCAGGCTCGCTGATGCCGCTGCCAAAGCAGTGCCTGACAAATTGGCCACTTGGGCGGCTGACAAGTTGCCCAACTGGGTGGCGCTCAGCGCCGCGATCTGGCTGCCGCTGAGGGCGGCCAGCTGCGTGTTCGACAGCGCCTGCAACTGGGTGGAGGTCAGCGCCTGCATCTGGGCCGTCGTCATGGTGGCCACTTGGGCCGCCGTGAGTGTGGTCACATCGGTGGTGTTGCTGACCGACGGTGCAGGCAAGGCCGCCCGTGCCGTGCTGCTCAGCAAGGCCAGCTGCGTGGTGTTCATGCCCGAGACCTGCGCCGCCGTCAAGGCCTGCGCCTGTGTGGAGGTGAGTGCGGCGATGTTGGTCAAGGCATTCAATTGCGCAGTGCTCAAACTGGCAATCTGATCGGTGCTCATCCCCGCCACCTGGGCCGAGGTCAAGGCCGCCATTTGCGTGGCGCTCAAGCCGGCCAACTGGGTGGTGGTCAAAGCCGCAAGCTGGCTCGGTGTCAGCGCGGCCACGCTGTTGACCGGCAGGGCCGTGATCTGCGCCGCCAACAAGCCGCCCAGTTGCGCCTGTGACAGCGAAGCCAACTGAACAGGCGTCAGTGCCGCGGCTTGTGTGGTGCTCAATGCGCCCAGCTGGGCCGCACTCAATCCGGACAGCGCATTGGCGCTCAAGCCCCCGATGCTGCCGGCAGACAGAGCCTGCAGCTGCGGCGTGCTCAGCGCCGTGGTTTGTGCAGAGGTCAAGGCCCCCACTTGGGCTGCTGTCAGATTGCCGATCTGCGTGGTCGTCAAGGCCTGCACCTGTGCTGCGGACAAATTGGCCATCTGCGCGGCAGGCAGCGCGGAAGCCGCCAAGCTGCTCAGGTTCAAGGCTTGCAAGGCGCTGGTGCCGAGCGTGGCCAACTGGCTGCTGGTGAAATTGGCCACCTGCGCGGCCGTCAAATTGCCCAGTTGGGTGCTCGTCAAAGCGCCCAGCTGGGCGGCCGTCAGGCCCAGCAACTGGGTCCCACTCAAGGCCGTCAGTTGCGCGGTGGTGAGCGCCGAGATTTGTGCCGTTGACAATCGGGCCACCTGACCGGCGGTCAATGTGGTGATGTCTGTGCTGGTGGTCAAGGGGACCACACTGGCGGCCACCACCGTACTGGCACTGCTGCTCAGCACGGCCAGTTGCGCAGGTGACAGCACGCTCAATCGCGCTGCATCCAAATTACCCAGCTGCGTACCCGACAGGGCGCTGACCTGGCTGGTGGTCAGTTTGGTCAGCTGGGTGTCGCTCAGTGCTGCCACTTGTGTGGACGACAAGCCGGCCAACTGCACGGCCGTCAAAGCCTGCAATTGGGTATCGCTCATACCCCGCAGCTGGTCGGCGGTCATGCCGCCCAACTGCACCGCCGTCAAGGCGGCCAGTTGCGTGGCCGACAGGGCCTGCACCTGCGCCACCGACATGGCGCCCAGATTGCTGGACGACAAACCGGCCAAAGCCGCTGCGGGCAAAACACTGAGGGTGTTTGCAGGCAAGGCCTGAAGCTGCGCCGCCGACATGGACGCCAGTTGCACGGACGTCATCCCCCCCACAAAAGCAGTCGTCACCGTACCCAGCTGGGTGGTGGTGATCGCAGCGACCTGAGTGGGCGTGAGGCCGCCCACGGCCGATGCAGACAAGTTGTTCAGGGTGGTGGCCGTCAGGCCTGTCAGTGTGCTGGAGGGCAAGACGGCCAGCAAGGTCGGGCTCAGGGCCGCGATCTGGGCGGTGGTCAGCCCATTGAAGAAACTGGCGGGCAAGTCTTTCAAACTCGACACGGGCAGGACCGCCACTTTGGCTGCCAGCGAACCAATCACCGCCCCCGACAAGCCTGACACTGTGGTGGGGGACACCGCGCTCAATTGGCTGGCTGTCAAAGCGGCCGCGGCCGCTGCGGGCAGTTGGCCCCACTGTGTGGTGCTCAGCGCTGCAATTTGGCTGGGCGTGAAAGCGGCCACCGAGGCCGCTGTCGTCAAGGTGGCCAACTGTGCACTGCTGAGCGCTTGGATCTGATTGACCGTCAGTGTTGCGCGTTGTGAAGCCGTCAAACCCGAGCTCAAATTGGCCGGGACCGATGACGCCGGGGTCAATTCCGCCAACTGTGTGGACGACAGCACGGCCACTTGAGCATCGGTCAACGCGCCCTGCTGGGCGGTACTGAGTGCACTCACCTGGCTGGTGCTCAAGGCCGCCACCGCCGCTGCGGGCAAAGCGGCGACTTGTGCGGTGGTCAGAGCTTGCAGCTGCTGACTGCTCAAACCTGGCACGACCGTGGCCCGCAAAGTTCCCACCTGGGTGGTGCTCAAGTTGGCCAGGGTCGCGGGCGCCAGGCTTTGCACGGTGGCATCAGGCAATCGGTTGATCGGCAAGGCCCGCAAAGCCGTAGCGCTCGAGGTGCTCAAGCTGTCCAGCGTGGCCGCAGGCACCTTCGACAGGCCTTGCGGTGAGAAAGCCGCCAAGGCCGTTGTACTGAAGGCGGAGAAGGTGGTGGCTGACAACTGTGCCAGCGTAGCGGAGGGAATAGACCCTACGGCTTTGAGGTCGAGCTGTCCCAATTGCGTCGCGCTCAGTCGGTTCAAGGTCTGCGCGCTCAGATTGACCACGACATTAGCCAGCACATTCGCAAAACTGCCGCTCAAGGCCTGCAGCTGGCTGGTCGACAAGCCATTGATGGCGTCGGCACTCAAGCGACCGATCATGAGCTGGCTGAAACTTTGCAGCTGAGTGCTGCTCAATTGGTTGAGGGTGTTGGCACTGAGGTTGACCACCTGATTTCTGCTCAACAGAGCCAACTGGGCGGTGCTCAGGCTTTGCAACCAGTTGGCGGGCAAGGCATTGAACTGTGCTGGGGTCAAGCTGTTGAGCACGTCTGCATTCAAGGCCTGCACCGATGAGGCTGACATGGTACCGAGCTGAGCCGCGCTCAGGCTGGCCAGCTGCGTGCGGGACAACACCCCCAGCTGCGCGGCGGTCAAACCGGCAGTTTGCGCGGGCGTGAGGCCCGACAACTGGGCCGTGGTCAAGGTCAGCATGTCGGCCGGGGCGATGGCCGCGATTTGGGCTGCACTCAAACCGCTGAGGTCGGTGCTGGCATTGACCCTTTGCAAAGCCACGGCCGCAGGGGCCTGGGCCAACAAGGCCAATTGCGCCGCGCTGAGCGCCGTACGCTGCGCAGGCGCGAGCGCCTGCACCGTGGTGACCGGCAAGCTGGCCAATTGCGTGTTGCTCAGCCCGGCCACCGTGCTGGGGGTCAGTTGGTTGAACACATCGGGCGCGATCACCCCCAGCTGAGCGCCAGTGAACGCAGCCGCCGCACCGGCCTGCGCCATCAGCGCATTGAGCTGCGCAGCCGACAAGGCTGACAGCGCCAAGGGCGTGATCCGCGACACCACCGTGATGCTGTTGCGCCGAAACGTCCCTATGGCGCTGACCGTCAAGGCCGATAACTGCGCAGGGCTCAAGGCAGCCGCAGCATCGCCACTGATATTGATCGCAGCCATGGCGGCCAATTGGGTCGTCGACAAGGCCGCCAACTGCACCGGCTGCCAATTCAACAATATGTTGGAGGTGCTCCCGCTGATGGCCGTCATTTGGCTGGGGGTGATGGCGACAATTTGCAGGGGGGTCAAAAAGCGGTTGCTGGCCAGCCATTGCAAAGCCGCAGGCTGCAGCGCCGCAATTTGGGCAGGCGTCAGGGCGTAGGTCAAAACCTGCGTCAGTTTTTGAATGCCCGCAGCGTTCTCCAGCACCTTGGCCATTTCAGCAGGGGCCACCAGCGACAACTGGCCGGGCGTCAGCGTGCCCAGGTCGGTGGTGCCGGGCACCACCACTTAGGCAGAAGCCTTGGGGGCCACTGGCAGGGCATAGATCTGGCCCAGCGTCAAGCTGGTCGACAACTGCCCGGCCACGGTCGGCGAGAGCCCCGAAATGACGTCGGCGTTCAAGCCCGCCAACTGGATGGCGCTCAAACCCAAGAAAAAGCGGTCCGGCAAAAGCGCCGCTTGCGCCGCTGTCAGGTGTTGCCATTGCCGCTGCGTGATCTTGGCCACGACATCGGGCGTCAAGCCGGCCAAGGTGCTGCTGGACATGAGCAGCAGCACCGTGGAGGGCAGGGCCTCGACTTGGGTGGCGCTGAGCATTTGCCAGGCCGCCAAAGGCATGGCCGCCGCAGCGGCGGCAGGCACCAGCTGCAGTTGCACCACTTGCAAGCTCGCCCAGTTGCCCGCAGGCAAGGCTGCAGCTTGCGCGGGCGTCAGGGCCGACAGCTGGGATGGGAGCAAGCTGGACAAAATGGCCTGCGGCACCGCCGCCAACACGGTGGGGCTGAGCGAAGCCAGCTGCGCCGGGCTGAGCGTGCGCCACACGGGCAAGCTGTCAGCCCCGAGCGCCGCCGCTTGGCTGGCCGTTAAGGCCAGCAGCGAGGCGGTGGTGTGCGCAGGGCCAGCGGGTGTGGCCGCTGTACCCACGCTTTGGGTGCCACTGGCCTGGACAACCTGTACCCGCCCCAAGGGGGCTTGGGCGGTTTGCAGCTGGTTGTCCGACAAGGTGGCTGTGTTCGTCAGGGTCAAGTCCACATTGCCCAACGCGCTGGTGATCAGTGCGCCGTTGTTTTGCGTGAGGTTGGCCGCTTGCACGCTGACCCCGGTGCGGCCCGTCAGACTGGTGTTTTGCACCACATTGCCGGTGGTGCTCAAGCTCAGGCTTTGCGCGGCCAAGGGCCTGTCGATGGTGATGGTGTTGGCCCCTGCATGGAGGGTGAAGCTGCCCAGATTGGGCAGTGCATTGGTTTGCAAACTCACCCCATGGGTCAGGCTGCTGGCGTTGAGGGTGAAAGCCGCATCACCGATGTTTCTCAAGAAGGTATCGGAGATGACCGAGGTTGCGTACAAGGAGCTCGAAGCCCCACCCACCTGCAGCGCATCGCCACTGATGGTACCGCCCAAGGTGGTCAGATTCACGGCATTGGCCAAGATCTGGCCACGTGCGGGCACGGTGGTGCTGCCCCACACCTGATTGGCCGTGATGTTGAGTTGCGGGGCGCTGACCAAGGGGCCACCGCCATACACACCGACATCGCCGCCAATTTGCACCCCACCCCCACGGACGACGCCATTGGCGTCGGTCAAGGTCGACTGCAGGTTAACGGCATTGTTGGCGATCAACTTCCAGCCGTTGATGCCGATGCCCCCTGGGGTTGAACGCGGATTCTCTGTGTTGGTGCCGTTGCCAACGGCACTGGAGCTGAGCTTGTAGGTGCCGACAATGGTGATATCACCCGTCGAAAACATCGTGTTGCTGTTGATGTTGCCCGTCGAAGGAGGATTGATGCCTTCTACGGTCGGAGAGGAGTAAGTGCTGTTGAAATTGGCCTCCAGAAGCACGCTGGGACGCAGCCAGGGGATGCCAATGGCCAAGTCGTTTTCGCCCCTGAGGGTGATGCTGCCGCCCCCCAAGGTTTGGATATCGGAGCCCCCCCGGATGTCCAATGGGGCATTGTTGGGGCCGTTGGAGTTGAAGAGGGAACCGACACTTGCGCTGGCATCTGAGAGGCCGACAAAGCGCCCCGAAACGGCCAAGTTGCCGCTGCCGTATTGGCGAATCGAGGCGCCGTTCATCCAGGTAGCGTTGACGCCTGCATCGAAGTTCCCCAAGCCGAGGGTACTCGAGATGCTGATGTCCTTGGCGCCGGTGTTGTACAACCAGGTGCCAATGTTTCTGTCGGGGGACCAACCCGTGGGAAGATAAGAATGGGGTCGCCCCAACATGAGGGCAAACGCTATGCGCCCAATGGTGGAGTTGAGCATATCGGGGCTTGCAGCCGTCTTGGTTGCGCTGAGCACGATGCCATCGGCATACACCCTGGCGAAGCCTATTTACAACACCGCATGCTTGAGCGTGACCCCGTTTTCCACACCATCGGCCGCTTTGATACTGAAGGCCCCGGCAGGCGAGGTCAGGCTGCTGGGGTTGCTGCGCAAATCGATCAGGCTGGGCGTGGTGTTGTCCAGCCCGTTGATCATCGCCCCTGAGGCCGCGCCCGTGCCCGCACTGCCCCCGCCCACAGAAAAATCACCGCCCAAGGTCTTGATGGTGACGCTGGCGTAGCCATACAGGGAGCTCGAGAGGAGGTACTCATTGGTGGTGTTATTGTCTAGCAGGGGGTTTTTGTTCAGCGTGCCGTTGTAGCTGTTGCCGAAGACGGCCACGCCACCGGTGACCTTGTCCGGGTCAAGATCCGAGGCCCGCGTGATGACCCGCACATTGAGCTTGCCACTGGTCGACACGATCGACGCGCCACCGTTCATGCCAAAGTTGCGGTCGGCCCTGAAGGTCAGCGAGGCATCGCCCCCCGCGGTCTTGAGGATCTGCGCCGCACCCCCGATGTCGTCTCGGCCGTTGATCACGATGTCACCGTCTGCGCCTGCGCTGCTGGCGGTCTGCAGCGTCACGCTCGTGCCCGTGTTGAGCACGTTGTTGATGGTGGTGTCGGTGATGGTGGAGTTCTCGCCACTGACCGCCAGCGCACCCGCGCCCTGGTCGTTGCTGCCGCGCGTGATGGTGATGTTGGTCGGGTCCAGCAGCCATTCGCCACCTTGCCCGCCTTGGCCTGGTGCAGCACCCGCATTCACGCGGATGCCCGTCACGTCCAGTGTGTGTTTGCCCGACGTCTCGATGCGGCCGCCGTCACCCCCTTGCGCACCGCCTTATGCGCTCAGGCTGGCAGCCACTTGGGTGCGGTCGTCAGACTAGGCCACCACGGTGCCGCCTTGGCCCTTGACTGTGGCGTCGGCGCGCAAAATGGCCCCAGACTCGATGGTGGTGCTTTGGGCATTGGCCAGGCGTTGGTCTTGGCCCTGCCAGCCGCCGCCCACCAGCACTTCGCCGCCGCCCGTGGCACCACTGGCGCTGAGCTGGGCATCGCCCGTGACGCGCACCGTTTGGCCCGTGACCTGCACGCTGCCGCCTTGGGCCCCCGCACTGTCGGCGCTGACGCTGCCGCCCACGCGCGCATCACCCCCGATGGCTTTGAGCACAATGCGCCCGCCTTCGGTGCTCACGCTGTTGGCGTCCAGCGTGCCGGTGTTGGTGACCGCTGCGCGCAGCAAGCTGTCACGGCCTGCGGCGGTGAGGATGATCTGCCCACCCGGAGCGCGGATGAGGCCTTGGTTGTCGACCAAGGCACGCAGCCCGGCCGCATCGACGGCCACTTGCAGGTCGCTGGCGCCCAGTTGCAGCGTGATGGATTCGCCCGCCGCCAAAGCGGTGTTGGCCTCGATGGTGCCGCTGTTGCGGACCTGCGCGCCCAGCAGCGCCGCTTGCACGGCCTTGATGTTGCCTTGGTTGACCACGGTGCCTTGCAGCGCTTGGCCGTCGGCCTTGAATGGGTAGCGCCCGGCCATGAAGTCGGCGTTGCCGATGTTCAGGGTCGAGGCGATCAGGGCGCCCACATCGATCTGAGCGCCTTGGCTGAAGATCACCCCGTTGGGGTTGACGATGAACACCCGCCAGTTGGCGCTGAGCTGCCCGGCAATGGTGCTGGGCTCATTGGACATCACCCGGTTGAGCACAGCAGAAGACGCGTTGGGCTGAACAAACTTCACCGATTGGCTCGCGCCAATGTTGAAGTTTTGCCACTGGATGACAGCGTTTTGGCTGGTCTGGTTGATCTGGGTTTTGGCGCCCTGCGATTGAATGGTGGCTGCACCCTGCACCACTTGCCCCCCCTGCACCGCCCACACCTGCTGCGGCATGCCAGCGAAACCGCCAAACACCGCTGCCAGGAATAAGGGCAGGGCGCGCGGGCGAGGCAGGCCCACATGAGCTGTGCGGGTGGCGCGGGTGCGGCTTGCGCCGCCCGCACCGTCAAAGGCCACGTCTTCGCCCACGGCCACCATCATGCCGCGCTTGGCATTGAAAACGAGTTTGTACAGTCCAGAGTTAATGGAAATATCACTTTGCTGAAATTCATCAAAAATGTTGGAATCTATTATTTGTCAATTGTGGCTTATTCACGTGTGAATATTAAAAATCAGCCATCGGTGTCTGTCAACAAATTTTTAATTTTTTTAAATATAAAGATAACTTTTTAGGCCTAATGTTGTTCCAACATGCCTAGTCATTGATTGTTGCTCAAAGTCAATTGCAAGTGCTAATTTAGTAAAATTTGCCAAATTTTTTTAAGGAAATAGATACCGAAAAAGTGTATCTTTCAGTGTATTTTTATAAAAGGAAAATTTAAAAAACCCTAAGTAAATCAACTACCTAGGGTTCCATCTCCGGTCCAACGCGGTTGTTGGTGAAGCTTTGACGCGTGAAGGTGGCGCAACAACGTTATCTAGGGTAAGCAAGCTGCATTTACAGAGGCGCTGGCTGTCTGTAAGGTACCCTCATCCTGGCCGAGCTTCAAACCGTGACCATGCCTTGGTGTCTCAGCAAGGCGTCGAGGCTCGGCTCTCGGCCCCGGAAAGCCTTGAAAGATTCCAGCGCTGGGCGACTGCCACCCGCTTCCAAAATCGCTTGGCGGTAAAGGCGGCCGGTTTCCACGCTGGGCGTGCCATCGGCAGCAGCGGTTTCCTCAAACGCGGCGTAGGCGTCGGCGCTCAGCACCTCGGCCCATTTATAGCTGTAATAGCCCGCAGCGTAACCGCCGGCAAAGATGTGACTGAAGGTGTGGGCCATGCGGTTGAAGGCGGGGGGGCGCAGCACCGCCACCTCGTCACGCACTTGGCCCAGCAGCGGCATGAAGTCTTGCGCCGGGTCGTGTTCAGAGTGCACCAGCATGTCAAACAGCGAAAACTCGATCTGGCGCAGGGTTTGCAAGCCGCTCTGGAAGTTTTTGGCGGCCAGCATCTTGTCAAACAGCGCCCGCGGCAGGGGTTCGCCCGTTTCTACATGGGCTGTCATGTGGCGCAGTACCGACCATTCCCAGCAGAAGTTTTCCATGAATTGGCTGGGCAACTCGACCGCGTCCCATTCCACGCCGCTGATGCCCGAAACATCGCGTTCGTTCACTTGGGTGAGCATGTGGTGCAGGCCGTGGCCAAATTCGTGGAAGAGGGTGATGACGTCGTCGTGCGTCAGCAAGGCGGGTTGGCCATTGACGCCTTCGGCAAAGTTGCAGACCAAATGCGCCACCGGGGTTTGCAGCAGGCCGGTGTCGGGGCGTTGCCAGCGGCCGCGCACATCGTCCATCCACGCGCCGCCACGCTTGCCGGCGCGTGCTGGGGGGTCGAGGTAGAACTGGCCCACCAACTGACCGTTGCGCTCGATGCGGTAAAACGCCACCGCCGGGTGCCAGATCGGGGCCTGGTCGGCGCGGATGCTGACTTCGAACAGGGTTTCGATGATTTTGAACAGTCCGGCCATCACCTTGGGCGCGGTGAAGTATTGCTTGACCTCTTGCTCACTGAAGCTGTAACGCGCTTCCTTGAGCTTTTCGGACAAGTAGGGCACATCCCAGGCGTTCAAGGGACCGGTGATGCCCAGCGCCTTGCTTGCAAATTCGCGCAGGTCGGCCAGGTCTTTTTCGGCAAAGGGCCGGGCTTTGGCCGCCAAGTCACGCAAGAAGGTGGTGACTTTTTCGGGCGACTCGGCCATCTTGGGCACCACTGAGACTTGGGCGTAGTTGTCAAAGCCCAGCAGATGGGCTTCTTCCTGGCGCAGCGCCAGAATTTCCTGCATCAAGGGGGTGTTGTCGAAGTGCTTGGCGTCATCAGGGGCTTGGTCTGAGGCGCGGGTGACATACGCCTTGTAGAGCTGCTCCCGCAGTGCGCCGCTGTCGGCGAACTGCATGACGGGCAAATAGACTGGCATTTTCAAGCTCAGACGGTGTCCCTCTTTGCCTTCTTTTTGCGCGGCATCTCGGGTGGCTTGCACCACATCGGCGGGCACGCCTTTGAGCTGGTCTTCGCTGACATACAAGGCAAACTTGTCGGTGGCGTCCAGCGTGTTTTCACTGAACTTTTGCGTGATTTCCGCCAAACGCTCCTGGATGGCGGTGTAGCGCTCTTTGGCCGCGCCTTGCAATTCGGCCCCCCCCAGCACAAAGCCGCGCAAGGCGTTTTTGCGCGCTTGGGTTTGCTCGGTATTCAGACTGGCCGCGTCAATGGCCTTGTATTTGGCGTACAAACGCTCGTCGCTGCCCAAGCGGGTCCAAAACTCGGTCACGCGGGGCAGGGCGGCGTTGTAGGCGGCGCGCAACTCGGGCGTGTCGGCCACGCTGTTGAGGTGTGAGATCGCGCCCCAGGCCATGCCCAAGCGCTCGGTGCTCACGTCCAGAGTTTGGGCAATGGCTTGCCATTCAGCGGGAAAGTCGTTGGTCGTCACGGTGTCCAATGCTTTTTCGGCAGCGGCCAGCAATTCATCCATGGCCGGGGCCACATGCTCGGGGGCGATGCGGTCAAACAGGGGCAGGCCAGAGGTGTCGAGCAAGGGGTTGGTCATGGGGAATCCGGTGATGACAGAAAAAATGGGGGGTAGCCCCGGGTGAATCGCTTACTTGGAGGCGTGTTCGGCTGCTTCAAGGGTGTTGACCAGCAGCATGGTGATGGTCATGGGGCCGACGCCGCCGGGCACAGGGGTGATGTGGCTGGCGACTTGTTTGACGCCTTCAAAGTCCACGTCGCCGCAGAGCTTGCCTTCGTCATTGCGGTTCATGCCCACGTCCAGCACCACGGCGCCGGGCTTGACCATGTCGGCCGTGAGCACGTTGCGTTTGCCCACAGCGGCCACGATCACGTCGGCCAACAAGGTCAGCGCTTTGAGGTTTTGGGTGCGCGAGTGCACCACCGTCACGGTGGCGTCTTTTTGCAGCAGCATCAGCGCCATGGGTTTGCCCACTATAGTGCTGCGCCCAATGACCACAGCATGTTTGCCGCGCAGGTCGTAGCCGATGCTTTCGAGCATCTTCATGCAGCCATAAGGCGTGCAGGGCCAGAAACCGGACATGCCGGTCATCAGGGCACCAGCGCTGGCGATGTGGAACCCGTCCACGTCTTTGGCGGGGCTGATGGCCTCAATCACCTTTTGCGCGTCGATGTGGGCAGGCAAGGGCAACTGCACCAAAATGCCGTGGATCGACGGATCGTTGTTGAGCGCTGTGACGCGGGCCAGCAAATCGGCTTCGGTCAGGGTGGCGTCGTACTTTTCGAGCACTGAATGCAGGCCGCTGTCTTCGCAGGCTTTGACCTTGTTGCGCACATAGACCTGGCTTGCCGGGTTGTCGCCCACCAGCAACACGGCCAGGCCTGGCGTGACCCCTTTGGCTTTGAGGGCTTTGGCGCGGGTGGCAACCTCGGTCCTCAGTTGTTTGGAAAGCTCGTTGCCGTCGATGAGTTGGGCCGTCATATGAGAAAACTCGAAAAGTCAGAGAAAAAATGCAAAACGCCCGACGGGTGCGGGCGTTTTGGTCGGGGGTGGTCGGTTCAGGCCTTGGGTGCGTTTTGCCCGAGCGCGATCTTGAGCAGGTCGGCCACGGTGTTGGCGTTGAGCTTTTCCATGATGTTGGCGCGGTGGGCTTCGACTGTCTTGATGCTGATGCCCAGATCGTCGGCGATTTGTTTGTTCAGGCGTCCGGCCACGATGCGCTCGAGCACCTGGGCTTCGCGGCCTGTGAGTTTGGAGAGCAGGGCATCACGGCTGGCGGCTTGCTGGTAATCTGCAAACGAGTCGCGTGCTTCGTCCAGCATGCGTTCCACCAAGCCCAGCAGCTCTTCCTCTTTAAAAGGCTTCTGGATGAAATCCATCGCGCCTTTTTTCATGGTGTTGACCGCCATGGGCACGTCGCCATGGCCGGTGATGAAGACGATGGGCAAGGGGGAGCGTCGCTCGATCAAACGGTCCTGCAGCTCCATGCCGCTCATGCCGCCCATTCGGATATCGGCAATCAAACAGGCCACTTCGCGGGGGTCGTAGCGGCTGATGAAAGACTCTGCGCTGTCAAAGCAACGCACCCTGTAGTCCTTGCCTTCCAGCAACCATTGCAAGGAATCACGCACGGCTTCGTCATCATCGACAACGTAGACAGTGCCTTTTTTTGGTATCAAACTCATTCGGTTACCCCAGTGGGTTGTGATGTGGTTCATCAGTTTCCACCGGTATCCAAAAGGAGAATCGGCAGCCTGTGACCTCGTCGGCATTGTAGATGTTCTCGGCTTTGATCCTGCCCTGGTGCGATTCCACAATGCTTCGGCACAAATTCAAGCCAATGCCCATGCCTTCAACTTTGGTCGAGAAAAAGGCTTCATAAACCCGTTCAATCGACTCGGGTGGCAGGCCTGCACCCGTGTCGGTGACCGAAAACTCCACCACCGACTGCTTGTCAAGGGTCTTGGGCAGGATGCTCAATTCAACCTGGCGATGTTCAGGCGGTCGGTTGGCGTTATCGATCGATTCGGCGGCATTTTTGATCAAATTCACCAGAACTTGCTCGATCAGGATCGGGTCCACCCAAAGTTGTGGCAAACGGGCTGCGATGTGGTGGGTCAGGCGAACATGGCGTCGGCGCAGCTCGATTTCGGCCAGTTCCAGCGATTCGCTGACCATGGCCGAAACGTCTGACAGGGTGCGGTTGGGTTCGCTGCGTTTGACAAAGCTGCGAATGCGCAAAATGATTTGCCCGGCCCGTTGGGCTTGGTGGGCTGTTTTTTCCAAAGCCCAAAGCAGGTCTTCTTCCTTGACTTGTTTGGCCTGGATGCGAGAGATCATGCCGCTGCAGTAGTTGCTGATGGCGGTCAAGGGTTGGTTCAATTCGTGCGCCACACTGGACGCCATTTCGCCCATGGTGATCAAGCTGCTGGCGGTCTGGGCCCGTTCGGCTTGTTGCGCTGCCAGTTCTTCTGCTTGGCGTCGTGGCGTGATGTCGCTGGCAATCACCATTTGGGCCAGACGGCCATCTGCCCAGTTGATGTAACGGGACCGGACTTCCAGCCATTTGCCCAGTTCAGGCACGAAGATTTCTGCGTTTTCGGATCCGGCGGCGGGAAGCCCCACAGTTGGCAGGCCGGCCATGTCGTCCACATCTTCGGACGCTCGCTCACCGCTGTAGGCCCCCGCCTGTTGCACCAGCCTAAGGTGCCCTCCGGTGTCTTGCCCAAACCACAAACGGTAAAGTTTGTTGGCAAATAGAAGTTCTTCGCTTCCCAAGGGCGCCACAGACACCGAGGCGTCCAGCGCCTCCAACACGATGGTGAAGCGTTCGTGCGAGTTCGCCAGTTGTTCCCGGATGCGGTTGGGTTCGGTGATGTCGGTCATCGATGTCATCCACCCGGTTTGTTTGCCTGTGGCGTCGATCAAGGGGGACACGTACATCCGGGCTTCAAACAATTGGCCATTTTTGCGCTTCACACGTACCTGAAATCCCCCGGCCGAATGTTGTCCGCTGATTTCTTCTTCCAAGCGCCGCATCAACAGCTCACGGTCTTGTTCAGGCCAGTATGGAAAAGGCGCAACGGCGCCCACCAAGTCGGATTCACTCCAGCCGGTCATATGGCAAAAACCCGGGTTCACATACGTGATCCGACCGCGCAGATCCAGCGCCCGCATGCCCGTCAGCAAGGAGTTTTCCATGGCGCGGCGAAAATTGGTCTCGGCCACCAAGGCCTTTTGAGCCTGCAGTCGTCTGCGGGTGTGTCGCCAGTTGGCGATCAGCATCCAGGCGGTCATCGCGCTCAAAACGCTGACCAGCCAAAACAGACCACTGCCCACCAAACCCTGGGAGGTGCGCCAGGTTTGCGCACGCAACACCAAGTCGTTGCCAACGGGGGAGACCGGGATTTCAAAATCATTGTGCGGCTTGTCGCTGCCCGGCAACAAAGACCATATAACCGCCCGTGAACCAATGGATTGACCGGCCAGCAAGCGTCCCTCCCCGTCTTGCAGGGCGACGGCATATTTGGCCAAAACCTCTGTGGGGATGCCATACCGCAGCAGCCCTTCCATGCTGTACTGCGCCATGATGACCCCATTGAACCGACCTTGGTCATTGCTCAGCGGTGAGTGCAGCTGCAACACGTTCATGCTTGAGTCGCGGTCGGTTTCAAAGGTGATTTGTCCATAAATGGGTTGCATCAGGTCTCTGGTCAAACTGAAAAGGCTCTCTGTGTCGCCTGTCTTCAATGTGCTGCCAGTGCGCAACTGCTGGCTGGAGGAAATGCTGGAGATGCTTTGGTTGGCCACGATCCGGCGCCGGTCATCGATCCATGTCAGTGTCAAAAATTCCGGGTACTGCTGGACCAATGACTCAGAGCGCATCATGAATTGCTCGTACCGAATCTCACGGTTAGACACATCCCTGGCCAGGCGCATCACCTGTTCTTGCCTTTCCAGCAGGCGAAGCCTCAGGCGTTGCTGGGCGTATTCCACATCTCGTTTAATGGCTTCCTGTTCCCGTTCGACTTCCTCAACCCTCAGATACCAGAATGCACTGGCAATGGCAGCCAAAAACAACACCACCGCGGCTACAGGAGCCAAGTTGGCAAAACGGTCTTGACGGTTGGGCGATTGCCGACGCCACCAAGACAACCACCAAGTCCATGGGCTCACATTTTTCACAACCGATGTGGTCTTGTTCAATTCCATGTCCCGAGTTTAGAGGACTGACATGTCCAAGCCATCTTGCTCAGGTGCTTCACTTCCATAAAATTTCACTATGCAGAATGAATCAGCATAATTTGAAATAAATATAAAAATATGGGAAAATTCCAGCCAGTTCAAAGACCATGACCACCAGGAGACAAACATGACAGCGGCAACACCCCAGCAACCGGTGCAAGACCTAGACAGCCAAGAAACACGTGAGTGGATGGACGCTTTGTCCGCTGTGATCGAAAAAGCGGGGCCAGAGCGCGCCCACTTTTTACTTGAAGGCCTGCTGGAAGAAGCCCGTCAGCACAGCATTGATTTGCCTTTTTCGGCCACGACGGGTTATGTCAACACCATTGAGTCCACCGAAGAAGCACGTTGCCCCGGCAACATCGAGATCGAAGAGCGTCTGCGTGCTTACATGCGCTGGAACGCGATGGCGATGGTGGTCAAGGCCAACCGCCACAACCCTGCCGATGGTGGCGATTTGGGGGGGCACATCGGCTCGTTTGCCTCCTTGGCCCATATGTTTGGTGCTGGTTTCAACCATTTTTGGCACGCCGAGAACGAAAACCATGGCGGCGACTGCCTCTACATTCAGGGTCACGTGTCCCCCGGTGTTTATGCCCGTGCCTACTTGGAAGGCCGCCTGACCGAAGAGCAATTACTCAACTTCCGACAAGAGGTGGACGGTAAGGGTCTGTCCAGCTACCCGCACCCCAAACTCATGCCCGAGTTCTGGCAGTTCCCCACCGTGTCCATGGGCCTTGGGCCTTTGATGGCCATATACCAGGCCCGCTTTTTGAAATACCTGCATGCCCGTGGCATTGCCAACACCGAAAACCGCAAAGTTTGGGTTTTCTGCGGCGACGGCGAGATGGACGAGGTGGAATCCTTGGGCGCGATTGGCTTGGCGGCTCGCGAGAACTTGGACAACCTGATTTTTGTTGTCAACTGCAACCTGCAGCGCCTTGATGGTCCGGTGCGTGGCAACGGCAAAATCGTGCAGGAGCTCGAAGGCGAGTTCCGTGGCTCCGGCTGGAACGTCATCAAGCTGCTCTGGGGCAGCGAGTGGGACAGTCTGCTGGCCCGCGACAAGGACGGCGCTTTGCGCAAGCTGATGATGGACACCTTGGACGGCGATTACCAAGCCTTCAAGGCCAACGACGGCGCTTATGTGCGCAAGCATTTCTTTGGACGCGACCCGCGCACGCTGGAAATGGTGGCGCACCTGTCGGACAACGACATTTGGAACCTCAAGCGCGGTGGTCATGACCCACAAAAGGTCTATGCCGCTTACCACCAGGCCGTGAACCACAAGGGCCAGCCCACCGTGCTGCTGATCAAGACCGTCAAGGGCTTTGGCATGGGCAAGGCGGGCGAGGGTAAGAACACGGTTCACCAGACCAAGAAGCTGACGGACGACGACATCAAGTACATGCGCGACCGCTTCAATATCCCGATCCCTGACAGCGAGTTGGCGAATATCCCTTTTTACAAGCCCGCCGACGACACGCCCGAAATGCGCTATTTGCATGAGCGCCGCCAAGCTTTGGGCGGTTATTTGCCCAAGCGCCGTGCGAAAGCCGATGAGAGCTTCACCGTGCCTTCGCTCGACACCTTCAAGGCCGTGATGGAGCCCACCGCCGAAGGTCGCGAAATTTCCACCACACAAGCCTACGTGCGCTTTTTGACACAGTTGCTGCGTGATCAGGCCTTGGGCCCACGCGTGGTCCCCATTTTGGTGGACGAAGCCCGCACTTTCGGTATGGAAGGCCTGTTCCGCCAGATCGGCATTTACAACCCCGCAGGCCAGCAGTACACCCCGGTCGACAAAGACCAGGTCATGTACTACAAGGAAGACAAAGCCGGCCAAATCCTGCAAGAAGGCATCAACGAAGCGGGCGGCATGTCGAGCTGGATCGCTGCGGCCACCAGCTACTCCACCAGCAACCGCATCATGGTGCCGTTCTACGTGTACTACTCGATGTTCGGTTTCCAACGCATTGGCGATTTGGCCTGGGCGGCTGGCGATATGCAAGCGCGTGGCTTTTTGTTGGGCGGTACATCGGGGCGCACCACTTTGAACGGCGAAGGTTTGCAGCACGAAGACGGCCACAGCCACATCATGGCCAACACCATTCCCAACTGCGTGTCGTATGACCCCACCTTCGCCCACGAAGTCGGTGTCATCTTGCACCACGGTCTCAAGCGCATGGTCGAGAAGCAAGACAACGTCTTCTACTACCTGACTTTGTTGAATGAAAACTATGCCATGCCAGGCCTGACTCCTGGTACCGAAGAGCAGATCATCAAGGGCATGTACATGTGCAAGCCCGGTGCGGCCGGAGACAAGCGCGTGCAGCTGCTGGGTTCGGGCACCATCCTGCGCGAATCCATCGCCGCGCAAACCCTGCTGGCCACCGACTGGGGCATCCAGGCCGATGTGTGGAGCTGCCCAAGCTTCAACGAATTGACCCGCGACGGTCAGGACGCCGAGCGCCACAACATGCTGCACCCCATGGAAACACCCCGCGTGTCGTTCGTGGGCCAACAGCTGGCCAAGCACAGTGGCCCAGTGGTCGCATCGACCGACTACATGAAGGCCTATGCCGAGCAGATCCGTCCTTTCATTCCAAAAGGCCGCACCTACAAAGTGCTGGGCACCGATGGTTTTGGCCGATCCGACTTCCGCAGCAAGCTGCGCGAGCACTTCGAGGTCAATCGCCACTACATCGTCGTGGCCGCCCTCAAAGCCTTGAGCGAAGACGGCGCAGTGCCCGTCAGCCAAGTGGCTGAGGCGATCAAAAAGTACGGTATCAATACCGACAAGATCAACCCGCTGTACGCATAAAAGCTGGAGACAAACATGGCATTGGTAGAAGTTCAAGTTCCGGACATCGGGGATTTCGATGAAGTGACCGTCATTGAGTTGATGGTCAAAGTGGGCGACACCGTCAAAGCTGAGCAATCGCTCATCACGGTGGAGTCCGACAAAGCCTCGATGGAAATCCCGTCGAGCACTGCAGGCGTTGTGAAAGAAATGCGCGTGGCCCTGGGTGACAAGGTCAAGCAAGGCTCCATCGTGTTGGTGGTTGAAGCCGCTGGTGCGGCTGCAGCCCCAGCCCCAGCTGCTGCTCCCGCTGCTGCCGTGGCTGCACCTGCACCCGCACCCGTTGCTGCCCCCGTAGCCCCTGCGCCAGTTGCCACGGCATCTGGCCCCGTACAAGTGCATGTGCCCGACATCGGTGACTTCAAAGACGTGGCCGTCATCGAAGTCATGGTCAAGCCCGGCGACACCATCAAGGTGGAGCAATCGCTTATCACCGTCGAGTCCGACAAAGCCTCGATGGAAATCCCGTCCTCACACGCGGGCGTTCTCAAAGAGCTCAAAGTCAAAGTGGGCGACACGGTCAACATCGGTGATCTGCTGGCCATTTTGGAAGGCACCGTGGCTGCTGCTGCGCCTGTGGCGGTGGCGGTTGCTGCAGCCCCTGCAGCTTCTGCGGCTGTGGCTTCGTCACTCGCTGCTGCGCCAACCCCAGTGGCCGCAGCCGTCGCTGCCGTGGCAGCCCCTGCCCACGCCCCTGGCGGCAACACGGTGGGCTTGCCCCACGCGTCACCATCGGTTCGCAAGTTCGCACGCGAGCTGGGTGTGCCGCTCGCAGAAGTCAAAGGCTCGGGTCTCAAAGGTCGGATCACCGAGGCTGACGTGCAAGCCTTCACCCAGGCCGTCATGTCGGGTGCTGCACAAACCAAGGCGCAAGCGGCCAAGGCTCCTGCGGCTTCGGGTGGTGGCGGCTCCGAGCTGGGCTTGATCCCCTGGCCCAAGGTCGACTTTGCCAAGTTCGGCCCCATCGAGCGCAAAGAAATGGGCCGCATCAAGAAGATCAGCGGTGCGAATTTGCTGCGCAACGCCATCATGATCCCGGCCGTCACCAACCACGACGACGCCGACATCACCGACCTCGAAGCCTTCCGCGTCTCGACCAACAAAGAGAACGAAAAGTCGGGCGTCAAAGTCACGATGCTGGCTTTCCTGATCAAGGCCTGCGTGGCCGCGCTTAAGAAATACCCCGAGTTCAACAGTTCGCTGGACGGTGATGCGCTGGTCTACAAAAACTATTGGCACATCGGCTTTGCCGCCGACACGCCCAACGGTTTGATGGTCCCAGTCATCCGCGATTGCGACAAAAAAGGCGTCTTGCAGATCAGCCAAGAAATGGGTGAGCTGGCCAAGAAAGCGCGAGAAGGCAAACTCAGCCCCGCAGAAATGACCGGCGCGACCTTCACCATCTCCAGCCTTGGCGGCATCGGTGGCAAGTACTTCACGCCCATCATCAACGCGCCCGAAGTGGCCATCTTGGGCGTGTGCAAGAGCACCATGGAGCCCGTGTGGGACGGCAAGCAGTTTGTGCCCCGACTGATGCTGCCCCTGTCTTTGACATGGGACCACCGCGTCATCGACGGTGCCGCAGCGGCACGCTTCAACGCGTTCCTAGGTCAAATCCTCAGCGACTTCCGTCGCGTGTTGCTCTAAGGACTTGATATGGCACTGATTGATATTCAAGTCCCTGACATTGGCGACTTCGACGAAGTCACCGTGATCGAGTTGATGGTCAAGGTGGGCGACACCGTCAAATCTGACCAAAGTCTGATCACAGTGGAGAGCGACAAAGCCTCCATGGAAATTCCTTGCAGCCACGGTGGCGTGGTCAAAGAACTCAAGGTCAAGCTCGGCGACAAGGTCAAGCAAGGCTCGGTGGTGTTGGTGCTGGAAGGTGAGGGCGCTCCAGCGGCCTCAGCTGTTGCGCCAGCTCCAGCTGTTGCGCCAGCTCCAGCGGTTGCGCCTGCTGCTTCCGCGCCTGTGGCCGCAGCCCCTGCACCAACAGCCTCATCCTTCGGCGGCTCTGCGGACATCGAGTGCGATGTGCTCGTCTTGGGCGGTGGCCCCGGCGGTTACTCGGCTGCGTTCCGTGCGGCTGATCTCGGCTTGAACGTCGTCATCGTTGAGCGCTACGCCACCTTGGGCGGCGTTTGCCTCAACGTGGGTTGCATTCCCTCCAAAGCCTTGCTGCACGTTGCAGCCGTGATGGATGAAGTCAGCCACATGGCCGACCTCGGCGTGGACTTTGGCAAGCCGGTGGTCAACATCGACAAGCTGCGCGGTCACAAAGAAAAAGTCATCGGCAAACTCACAGGCGGCTTGGCGGCCATGGCCAAGATGCGCAAGGTCACCACCGTGCGTGGCTTGGGTCAATTCGTGGGTGCCAACCACCTCGAAGTGTCTGAGACCAGCGGTACAGCCCAAGCGCAAACCGGCAGCAAAAAAGTGATCGCCTTCAAGAAGGCCATCATCGCTGCGGGCTCGCAAGCTGTGCGCTTGCCTTTCATGCCCAACGATCCACGCGTGGTCGACAGCACCGGTGCTTTGGAACTCAAAGAAGTGCCCAAGCGCATGCTGATTTTGGGCGGCGGCATCATTGGCCTGGAAATGGGCACTGTTTACAGCACGCTGGGCGCGCGCCTCGATGTGGTGGAAATGATGGACGGCCTCATGCAAGGCGCTGACCGCGACTTGGTCAAGGTCTGGCAAAAGATGAACGCCAAGCGCTTTGACAACATCATGCTCAAGACCAAGACCGTGTCCGCACGCGCCTTGCCCGAAGGCATTGAAGTCACGTTTGCACCCGCTGAAGAGGGCGGCACAGCCCCCGCGCCGCAGGTGTACGACCTGGTCTTGCAAGCCGTGGGCCGCACGCCCAACGGCAAAAAACTCGCCGCTGAAAAAGCCGGCGTGGCGGTGACCGACCGCGGCTTCATCAACGTCGACATTCAAATGCGCACCAACGTGCCGCACATCTTCGCCATTGGCGACATCGTGGGCCAGCCCATGTTGGCGCACAAGGCGGTGCACGAAGCTCACGTGGCGGCCGAAGTGATTGCCGGCGAACTGCAAGGCAACAAAGAGCTGGCTGCCGCTGCGTTCAACGCCCGCGTCATCCCCAGCGTGGCCTACACCGACCCCGAAGTGGCCTGGGTGGGCTTGACCGAAGACCAAGCCAAAGCGCAAGGCATCAAAGTCAAGAAGGGCTTGTTCCCTTGGTCGGCTTCTGGCCGCGCCATTGCTAACGGCCGCGACGAAGGCGTGACCAAACTGCTGTTTGACGATTCACCCGAGGCCCACGGCCACGGCAAGATATTGGGCGGCGGCATGGTCGGCACGCACGCGGGCGACATGATTGGCGAGATCGCTCTGGCCATCGAGATGGGCGCCGACGCAGTGGACATCGGCAAAACCATTCACCCACACCCCACGCTGGGCGAAAGCATCGGCATGGCGGCAGAGGTGGCGCACGGGTCTTGCACGGACGTGCCTCCAGCGAGAAAGTAAAACCAGAAGCAGCTGAATTGGACAAAAATTCAGCTGCTTATCTGTCAAACGTCCCCAGGGTGATGAGGACGAAGACGAGTGAATTTGACATTCCAGGTTTTCATGCCCCAGGCAAGTCTTTTTCCAGCTCCCGCTGCAACGCGATCCAAGCCTGGTTAAAACTGAGTTTTTTAGACAAGGGGGTTCCAGGCTCTACGACTCGCCAAAACGGTGGCAAATCGGCGAGCGAAACATTTCTCTCGTTGTGTTCCTCCCAAGCGTACTCCGCAACAATTCGCAAGAATATGGAGGTCGAGACGGGGCAAGTGGCATCACAGGCTTGTGCCTGGGCAATTTTTTGTCGAAATTGCTGCAGAGATACCGTTTCACCTGGCCGAATTTTTCTGAGTTCATCGGCAATCTCCTGCGGGCTGGAGATGTGCAGTTTCGAGCCGCTTTTCACGCCCGCGAAGTCTTTTTCAAGAACAACATGGTGCGGTGGCTTGGTCGCCATTTTGTCTTTCCAAGTTTTTTTAGCTCTTGGCATGTTCAAAGAATCTGAAGTGTTGAAACCTTGATTTTCTTCGCTCAGTTGGATGGTGCAAATAATCCTGGGGAAAACCCTTGTTGGGATTGATCCTTTGCACTTTGTCTGCATGGGGAGATGCCAACGGCAGAGGTGATGCCGTGACCAAAATCCAGCATGGCGTTTCACCCGAGATATCACCCCTCAGTCTTTTCGCCCTGCAGCTTGGGCTTGCAACCACCACAAGCGCGACAGCATGGCCAAGAGACCGATGTTGCCTGTGACCGCCACCAGAGCCAGCCAATAGGAGACCTGCATTCCAACCGCTTTGGCTGGAGGCACCATCCACCACAATGCGACGGCAACGCCCAGCAAGAGGTCAAACCAGATTTGGCTGCTCCACAAGGTTCGTGTGTGTTCCTCTATGAATCCCAGTGGGCCCTCGGTGGCGACGGTGTAAAGCGAGAACATGCCAAACAGAAGTGACAAGAGGGCCGGTGCCTTCCAGCGAGCGGCAGCTTCGTTCTTGTCTTGCTTTCGCTGGTTGAGGTACAGCAAGTACCCTATCAGCAAGAGGGAAGCGGCTGGAAAGAGCAGGGCGGGTGCGTTCATGTTTTGAATCCTCCTTTAAATGGTGTCGTGGCAGTTTCTCCCAACCCGTTCGTCTTTTCAATTACCTCTCAGGTCATCGTCAATCAGCTTGGCTGTGATCCAATGTTGTGATGAGCATCAACAGCGAATCTTTGGCCCAGCAATTGAAGCAGGCGCGACAACGTCAAGCTTGGAGCCAATTGGCCTTGTCACTTCATTTGGGCGTTTCTCAAAGGCACATCAGTTTTGTCGAAACTGGACGGGCCCGACCCAGCCGACCTTTGTTGATCAGGTGGCTGGAAGCCCTTTCACTGCCTATGTCCACGTGCAATGCGCTGCTTCAGTTGGCGGGTTTTGCGCCGATGTTCAGCGCTAGACCTTTGCAGGATCCCCATTTGGAACAAGCGCGCACAGCGCTTTCGCATTTGTTGCAAAGCCATGACCCGCAACCTGCGCTGGTCATCGGCGCGCAGTGGGATTTGCTGCAACTCAACCGTGGCGCGCAATGGTTGGCTGAAACGCTCATGCCCGAGTTGTTTGCATCCGCGCCATTCAGACCCAATATGTTGGATTTGGTGCTACACCCTCAAGGCTTGATGCGGTATGTGATCAACAAAGAGGAAGCGGCTGCCGATTTTTGGGCACAACTCAGACGTGATTTGGTTGATCAGCCGGAATTGGCCCCCAAAGTCGATGCCTTTGTGGAAATGTTCGCGCCGCTGCTGCAAGCAAGTGGCGACAACCAGGGCCCTACCTTCATCAACCCCTTGCTGACTTTGCGGTTCCTGACGGGTCACGGCGAGCTGGCGTTCTTTCGCATGTTCAGCACTTTGGGCTCTCCCCATGACATCACCCTGGCGTCCATGCGGGTAGAGCACATGTTTCCTGCCGACGAACATCCGCGCGCGGTGCTGCAAAAACACGTGATCCGAACAACAGGCCTCGTGGCATGAGCTGGGTTCGGTCTTTTTGTTTGTTGGCCATCGATGAGTCACGCCCATGAATGTTGTTCCCCCTCATGTTTTACCCGTGTTGGTGCTGGCCCAATTGGCTGGCACTTCCCTGTGGTTCGCCGTCAATGCCGTCATGCCCGACTTGCAACTCGAATGGGGCTGGCCGATCACCGCTGTGGGCAGCCTCACCTCGGCTTTGCAAACGGGCTTCATTGTGGGCACCTTGGTGTTTGCTTTGTTGGCTTTGGCTGACCGCTTTCGCGCCACACGCGTTTTTTTATTTTGCGCATTGGCTGGGGCTGCTTGCACCTTGGGGGCTTGGGCCATGGTTTCTGACTTCACGGCTTTGCTCGTCTGGCGCTTTGCGACGGGGTTTTTCTTGGCGGGCATTTACCCGGTGGGCATGAAGATCGCATCGCAGTGGTATCGCCAGGGCTTGGGGGCCGCTCTGGGCTACTTGGTGGGGGCTTTGGTGTTGGGCTCTGCCAGTGCGCATGGGCTGCGTGCTGTGGCCGATGCCTTGCCGTGGCCAAGCATCATGTTGGGCGTGTCAGCCTTGGCCGTTGCAGGGGGGATGCTCATCCTTACATTGGGTGAACCACCCCATGCGCCGGTGCGCGTGAGCACATGGCAATGGTCGGCTCTGGCCACGCTGTGGACCGATCCGCGTATTCGCAGCTCGGTCTTGGGTTATTTTGGCCACATGTGGGAGCTCTACACCTTCTGGGTTTTGCTGCCGCTGATTTTGGGTACCCGTTTGTCGGGCGTGGACTTGTCCTGGATGGCTTTTGTGGTGATGGGCAGCGGGGCTGTGGGCTGTGTTTTGGGCGGTCATGCGGCCAAGCACTGGGGCAGTGCGCGGGTGGCGGCCTATTTTTTGGCGCTCAGCGGTCTGTGCTGCCTTTTGGCGCCTTGGCTATGGGATGCACCCGATGCGGTGTTCTACGCTTGGTTGCTGGTGTGGGGCATTGCTGTGGCTGGCGATTCACCTCAATTTTCCACACTCACTGCCCGCAACGCCCCGGCTCAGGCCGTCGGCAGTGTGTTGACGCTTTCAAACAGCATTGGCTTTGCCATCAGCACACTGAGCATCTTGTTGTTTGTGGCGCTGACCGATGGGGTGCCGCTGAGCTGGTTGCTCACAGGATTGGCGCTGGGGCCGGTGTTGGGCTTGTGGGCTTTGCGCTTGTTGGTGCGTGAGAGGGCTTGAAGTTTTCAGCGAGCGCACACACTGCCCCAGCTTGCCCATCCGACAGTTCACTGTCCTCTTCGCTGCACAGCGCAGCAATCAAAGCTTGGTCTACCACCTGGCCGGGTAGCAGCAGCTCTTCATTCGTCCAACGTTTGACCAAGTGGCCATTGGCCACGCCACCGGTGTGTGGGACTTGGTAGGCGCGGCGGTGTTGCATGGTGACGCCGCTGTTGGCGTTGGCAATAAAGCGGCTCTCGCCCAATGCCCAAGGCTCAAAGTAGGCATTGGCGGCGGCATCCACTTGGCGAAAGTAGCTGCGTGCGCCTTCGGCAGTGAGCTTTTTGCGCACGGTGCGTGTGATGAGGCCTTGCAAGTGGTCAAGCGCGGCCCCGTCCATCTGGCCGATGGCGTCTAGGCTCATGTCCATGTCCGCCAGCGCAGGTGTGGCGGCCAACTCGGCGGGTAAGACCTGCACCATGGCTTTGACCACCTCATGGTGGGGTGCCACGGCGGTGGCTACACCACGCGCTTGGGCTTGGATGGGGCAACGGATTTCAACCAAGCGCGGTTTCGCAGGACCCGTGCAGCCGTCATGGTGGTAATACTCGCCTTGGCTCAATCGACCTTTGCTAGAGCGACCGCGCACGTCGCGGTAGGTGGGGTGATGCGTGTTCACATTCAGGCACACCACCAAGCCCGTTGCATCGACCAATTGGTAAAACGCCTCGCGCGATTGCGGCAAGAGCAGTTGCTCGTGCAGGTAGTCACTGGGGGCGGTGTCTTCTTGACCCACTTCACCCTCAATCACCAACACAAAGGGCCGGGGCCTGCGCACGCGCCATTGGCGGTTTGCAAAATTCAGTACCGAGCGGTCAGGGGCAGGGTGTGCGTGGGCGTTCAATGTAGGGGCCATTGGGCAATTTTAGGGCTTCGGCATGCTGAGTTTCATGGGCAATGCAGGTGACTGCACCCTTGTGGCTGACGCTGTAAATTGCAGCATGTATTTTCAAATGCTTTGAAAAAAGCACGCTTTGGCCCTTTTTAAGAGGCACCTCTCTTTGTATGAACCCATGAATTCGCTATCTGTTGCCCCAAAGCGGGCCGATCACCCACTGCAAGGCATGGCTTGGATGGTGGTGGGGGTGTTTTTGCTGGCGGTGTTGGATGCCTTGTCCAAACATGCGGTGTCGCAGTTGTCGATTCCGGTGTTGATTGCGGCGCGTTCGGCGATGGTGCTGGTTTTGCTGGGACCGTGGGTGCTGCGCAGCGGGGGATGGTCGGCCGTGCGCACGCGCCGTCCTTGGGCTCATGGGGTGCGCGGCTTGTTCGCTGTGTGTTCGATGCTGGCGTTTTTTGAAAGCTTGCGTTTGTTGCCGCTGGCCACGGTGATTGCCATCAGTTTTGCTGCGCCACTGTTCATGACACTCTTGTCGGTGCCTTTGCTGAGGGAGCGTGTCGGGCTGCACCGCTGGGGGGCGTTGTTGGCAGGCTTTTTGGGGGTGAGCCTGATCGTTGGGCCGCAGGCTCTGGATGGCGATTTGGGTTGGGGTGCGTGGCTGGCTGTGTTGGCATCGCTTTTTTATGCCGCCTCTATGACCTGTGTGCGTTGGCTGTCGCCGACCGAAAGCGACCTGTCGATGCTGGTCTGGCAGAACCTCGCGATGGGCTTGGCTGGTGCGGCAGGGCTGATGTTTGTACCCCTAGAGGTGGCTCCAAGCATGTGGCCGATCATCGCGTTGATGGCCCTCTTGGTGTTGCTGGGCCAGCGCTGCACTTTTCGGGCCTTGCGGTTGGCGCCCGTCGGCGTGGTGGCACCGTTCCATTACAGCGAGCTGCTGTGGGCAGCCTTGTTTGGTTGGGTGTTTTGGCACGAGTGGCCAGGGTCGCATGTGTGGTGGGGCGCGCTGTTGGTGGTGGGCGCGGGTTTGTACACCTTGTGGCGTGAACGGGCGCGTACCCTTGTCAGCGTTTGATGGGGGGCCTTTGGCCGTCTTGGGCAGCCAGTCGCTGCCCAGATTCAATCGGCGTAGCCCGGATTCACCCGGTCGACCACCCGCATCATGGCTTCAAAAAACAGCCGCTCACGTTCGCTGCGAGGGTGGCGGTCTTGCGGGCTGGGGGTTTTGATGCGCTGGATCACCGATTCGGTCAGCACGTTCAGGGGCTGGCCTGTGCCCATGGCCAGCACTTGGGTGCGGCAGGCTTTTTCGAGTTTGTACAAGCGTCGGTAAGCTTGCGCCACGGTGTCGCCAATCGTCATCACGCCATGGTTTTTCATGAAGAGCACGGTTTTGCCACCGCTCATGAGTTGCGACAAGCGCTCACCCTCTGACAAGTCAGCTGCCAAGCCGGTGTAATGGTCGTCGTAGGCAATGGCTCCGTCAAAGAGAGCGGCAGTTTGGGTGGCAGGCAACAAGCGGTTGGCTTTGAGCATGTTCAGAGCCAGGGCCCAGGGCTGATGCGTGTGCAGCACCACTTTGGCACCCGTCAGGCGGTGCACCGGGGCGTGGATCGATTGCGCCGAGAGTTCCACCACCCCCGTTCCTTCCAGTGTTTCGCCCGCTTCATTGAAAACCATCATGGTGCTCGCACGGGCTTCTGACCAGTGCACGCCAAAGGGCGAAATCAGGTATTGGTCCTCACGGCCTGGCACGACGACCGTGAAATGGTTGTCGATGCCCTCGTCAAAATCGTGCAACACCGCCAAACGCAAAGCAGCCGCCAAGTGCACCTTGGCTTGCCATACAGGATCTTTGGGGTCAGCCGTTGGGAATGTTGGGGTGGCTGGGGCGGTCGGCATGGGAAATCTTTCGAGGTTTGGATCTGACTGGCACTGTAGGCACTTGCCCCTTGCGAACCTGTCACGTCTGTGGCAAACGCCCTGCGCAAGAGCCAAAGATCAACCACAAATTGATCTGGTGCATTCTTTAGTTTGACTTGAAATACGATATTCTTTAGACATCAATGAAGGTTTCCCTAGATTTAAGTATTTATATTTTCTATGGTTTGAGCTTTCACAATTTGTACTCGGATATGAAAAACTTCTTTTCCCGCTTGTCCATTCGTTTCAGGTTGTTGTTGGGCTTTGGGCTATTGGGCAGCTTGTTGATGGGGGTGCTGACCGTGAGTTGGTGGACGCTGAACCATGTTCAATCCAGCGCTCAGCAGATCATTGACATGTACGAGCCCCAGGTTGACCGCATGACCCGGGTCGAGTTGTTGATGGTCAAAATTTCTCTGGAGGCCCGCCATGCGATCTTGTCGGCCAATGATCCGGCCGAGCTCAAAGCGGCACTCGACAGGATCGCCAAAGACCGATCACAACTTGTGAACCTGGTCAACGAAACAGAGGCCAATTTGTCGACTTCGTTTGGGCGGGACATCATGAAAAAAATCCGCGAGGCCGATGCGGTATTTTGGCGTCTTTCGCAACAGGTGACCGTGCATGCCCAAAACGGTCAGGTTGCAGCAGCTTATGCCTTGTTGACCACCGACTTGGTGCCTGCGCGCAATCGGCAACTGTCCCACATCAATGAACAAAAAGAATGGCAACGCCAGCTGATGAACCAGGCCTTGTCGGACGCCAGCAGCACGATTACTCAAGTCAAGATGATTCTGGCCATTGTGGTGTCGGTCACTTTGCTGGTGATCAGCTTGATGCTGGTGCGCTTGATCAATTCCATGATCCGACCCTTGACGAGTTTGCTCAACACGATCATCGAGGTGGAGCACAGCGGTGATTACTCTCAGCGCGTTGCCGTGGTGGGCGAGGACGAGGTGGGACGGACTGCCGCAGCATTTGACCGGATGATGCAAATCGTGGAGAGCCGCACCAATGAATTGGCGCGTAACCGAGAACACCTGGAAGAAATGGTGGAGCAGCGGACCGCAGAATTGAGACAAGCGGTGACCGCTGCCAAATCTGCCAACGAAGCCAAAAGTCGCTTTCTGGCCACCATGTCGCATGAGCTGCGCACGCCCATGAATGGGGTGCTGGGCATGGCTCAGTTGCTCTTGTCTGGCCCGATCGATACGGCCAAGACCCAAGACTATGCGCGCACCATCCTTCACTCTGGTCAGTCTCTGCTGGCTCTGCTCAACGACATACTGGATTTGTCAAAGATCGAGTCCGGTACCCAGACCCTGGACACGGCCATTGTGAACCCGGTGGAGCTTCTGCGAAACACCCAGTCGCTGTTTGCCAACAACGCACACAGCAAAGGACTGAAACTGGCTGTTCAGTGGAATGGCCCTCATGGCCGCAGGTACAGGGGAGATGCCAACCGGTTACAACAAATGCTGACCAACTTGACCAACAACGCGATCAAGTTCACAGCGGTCGGAGAGGTGCGCATTGAGGCCACTGAGCTGAGTGCATTGGACGGGTCTGCATGGGTTGAATGGGCGGTACAAGACTCTGGCATGGGCATTCCAACCCACAAAATGCCTTTGTTGTTTCAGCCCTTCAGCCAAGTCGATGATTCCAGTACCCGCCAGTTCGGCGGGACGGGCTTGGGTTTGTCCATCGTCAAAAGCTTGGCGCATTTGATGGATGGGGAAGTCGGTGTGGACAGCAAAGAAGGCGAGGGTGCCCGCTTTTGGATTCGCTTGCGTCTGGACGTCATGACGGATGCCTTGGATTTATCGGAATTGGACAATGTCCTTGGTGCCAAAGGCTTTTCACAAGATGCCGGGTACAGTTTGTCAGGAATGGTTTTGGTGGTGGAGGACAACCTCGTCAACCAGCAAGTCATTGGCGCGATGATCCGGCAACTGGGGGTTGACGTGGTCGTGGTCGACAACGGACAAAAGGCAGTGGACAAGGTTTTGTCAGAGGCCGAACGGATCGCGGTCATCTTGATGGATGTGCAAATGCCTGTTTTGGACGGCTATGAAGCGACCCGTCAGATTCGGGCCTGGGAGGCCCTTCAAGGGCACCAACCACTGCCCATCATTGCTGTGACTGCCGATGCTTTTGCCGAAGACCAAATGCGCTGTCGTGAGGCTGGGATGGATGATTTTTTGGCCAAGCCCATCAAATTAAGTGCATTGGCCGACTTGCTGCATCGGTACGACACCACCAAGCCAATCCAAGACTAGAGCCATCCAAATTCAGCCCTTCAAGGGTTGATTTTGGCCTCCAGATATAGGGCCACCTCTTTGAGGATCGTGTTCAGGGCCAATTTGAGTTTTTCAAAACCATGGTGGCTTTCGCGGCCAGCTTCATGCATGTCAAGCGGTCTTCGGATTTCGATCAAACTTGGGCTTCGGTGGGCGCCTCCAACCTGTAACCTAAACCCCGCATCGTCTGGATCAAGGGCACGGGTCGACCATCGTCAATTTTGCTGCGCAAGCGACGGATGTAGACATCCACCACATTGGTCAGAGGGTCCTCGTTCAGGCCCCACACGCTCGACAAAATCCTCTCTCTGCTGAACAAACGCCCCGGCGCACTCATCAGCAGCTCCAACAGCGCCAGTTCACGCGCAGTCATGTTCAGGGCCTCTCCTGCGCGGCTGGCCCGCATGGATTCGCGGTCCAGCAAAATATCGGCCACTTGCAATTGGGTAGGTCGACTGATTTGCACGCCTTGCCCTCGGCGTGCCAAGGCCTCCAACCTGGCCAGCAATTCTTCAAACTCAAAGGGCTTGCACAGGTAGTCGTCAGCGCCCATGCGCAAACCCGCCACCCTTTCTTCCAGGGTATTCAAGGCCGTCAGCATCAGCACAGGAAAAGGGATGCCTTGTGCCCGAAGGGTTTGACAAATCTCCATGCCGTTCATGCCGGGCAGCATCAAATCAAGCACCACCACGGTGGTGATGGTTTCAGCCTTCGATTGCCGAGCTGTTTCCAACACCAAAGCCAAGCCTTCAGGTCCGGTGGCAGCGCGTTGAACCATCAGGCCCTCGGCCCTCAAGCCACGCTGCAAAAAGTCGGCAATCCGCGGGTCATCTTCGATCAGGATGATGTTCATGGCGCAGTTTCAGTGGGGGGGTCAAAGTGAGGACGTGTCAGCAGGGGCAACTGCAGCACCACGCAAGTGCCAGTGCTCTGCGTTTCATCGGCAGGGCTTTGCAGCGTCAAATTTCCGTTGTGGGCCAGCACCAATGCTTTGGCAATCGGTAGCCCCAAGCCACTGCCTGCAGCCCGGTGCACGCGGGCCAGACTGCCTCGAAAGTGGCGATCAAACACCTGGTGCAACTCTTCGGCAGGTATCCCAATGCCTTGGTCCGTGACTTGCAACGTCAGCATCGCTGGGTAATCGTGACTTTGTTGCCAGCGAACCGTGACCGTGCCTTTGGGGTGCGAATAGCGCACCGCGTTGTCCAGCAAAAGCAAAAGCAGTTGGCTCAAGCGCTGCGAATCGCCCATGACCTTGACCGAGGCTTTGGGCATCTCGGGGCAGTCAATCCGGATGTCCTTTTCGCCCGCCAAGGCGCTGGCCTGCGACAACGCATCGGCCAAGGGTTCAGACAAGTCCACGGTTTGGTGCACGATACTCAGCGTCTCCATGTCGCTGCGGGCCATGGCCAACAAGTCGTCGATCACCGAGCCCAGTTGGCGCGAAATGGCCACTATGCGTTGCAAAGCTTCTCGGTATTCAGGGGCGGCTCTTTCGCCACCGCGCAGGGTGATTTCGGCTTCGCCACGAATCGCCGTGGTGGGGGTTCTCAGCTCGTGGCTGATGTCGGCCAGCAACTGGCGGCGTCGCGTGTCGGTTTGCTGAAGCGATTTATTGGCTTCATGCAAAGCGCTTGTGCGCTCGCGCACCTCAGACTCCAGGCGCTGGCGTTGTTCGGTTTCTTGTTGGCTGTGTTTTTCCAGGGCAGCGGCCATGGCGTTCATGCTGCGGGCTACATCTGAAAATTCATCTTGTCCGTCCAGCGGAATGCGGTGTTGCAATTTGCCTTGCCGAAGTTTGTGTGCGCCTCTGGCCAGTTCGTCAATCGGTCGGCGCAGGGCCCGTGCAAAATAAACCGTCGCCCCCGATGCCAGCAGGGCCAAAGACAAGGCCATGCCTATCCATAACCAGCGGATTCGCGCCAAGGTGGCATCAGCAGCTTGGCGCTCTCTGAGCATGGCCGCTCGTTCACGCACGATGCTCTGGCCAATCAACTGGCGCAAATCGCGTCCTTCTGACTTTTCGAAAACCTCGGTCAATGTGTCCCAGCCCAAACGGGCCGGAATGTCGGCGGGCAGGGTTTTGACCAGTCCCAGCGTTTCACCCAGGGTTTTGACGTTTTTGCCCAAAACATCCAAGGCTTCCAGACGCGCTTTTTGTTCCTCGCCATCGCTGCCTTCCATGCCCAAAGTGGAGGCTGTTTCGGCGAGCGTGGCCAAATCGGTCAAGCTTTGTTGCATGTCGTTCAGCAAAGCTTCTCGGGCTGCTGGAACGCCTCCGGCGCCGATTTTGTGTTGGGTCACCCAAGCTCGCAGGTGCTGTTTGGTGGCCGACAGTTGCACAAAGCCTTGGTGAATGTCGCTGGCAATGCGTCCTCGCACCACTTGGCGTTCGGCTTCGCGCAATGCAAAGACGGCACCGATGCCCTGTAAAACAATGCAGGCGGCTAAAAAAAGAAGGACCCAACTGAGCTGTTTTCTGAACATTTTTGTATTGTCGCTGTCCGCATTGCCATGCAGGTGCGTGTCATCTCTTGTTAATGCGAAGCGCAAGCGATCGTCATTTGGAATTTAATCCGGCTTCATTTGTATTATTTTTAATTCATTTCGACTTCCAAATACATTCGGATAGTCGTAAAACCTTTTTAAACCCTCCATGATCGGAAAATTTCCATGAAATCTCTCAGCTTGATCGCAGCCTCATTGGCGCTTGTGGGTCTGTCCAGCGCCGCATCGGCCACCGTGGTCATCAACCAAGGGATCACAGAGGCCGAAGTGCGTAGCGCTCAAACCGCTTGGTGCAAAGCCTTGGTCGACATCAGCCAAACCGGTGCCAGCAAGGGCCAAGCAGCAGCCAAAGCTTTGGCTGAACAAGTGATTGACGCCGCTTATGGCTACCAAATGGGCGCAGTTTTGTTCAAGCCCACTTTGACAGTTGCGCCACAGACATTCCGCACCAACCGCGCGGGCGCACTGGCTTACTTTGTGGGCGGTGACACCAACTTTCCAAAAGACAAAGGTTTTGCGCTCAACAGCTGGACAGCTTGTGAGTCCAAAAACGCGGCCATTTTCATCGCTGGCAACTCGGCCAGCAGCATGGGCAATGTGATGATCACCGACAAAGCAGGCAAGGTCACCACCGTCGACAAAACTTGGACGTATGTGAAAGACACTGCAGGCAAGCTGCGCATCGTGGTGCACCACTCTTCTTTGCCCTTTGGCGGCTGAAGTCCCCTAGCGGTGATGCGACCAACTCAGCCGAACGACCGTCGGCTGGGCTGGGCGCATCACAAGTCAAGTGCTTGCCAAACTCGAATGGCCGCATAGGCATCGTTGGCTGCGTAAACCAATTGCGCCTCGCTCAGGCGGGCGTTGGCCCAATTGCTGGTGGCGGCTTTTTTGGATTTGATGAAGCGTTGGTTGAACAGCACCGCCACCGCGCCTTTGACGCCCATGTCTTTGCGGTAACCGCGTTCGCGAAAGATGGTGTTGAGCTCCAAGATGCCCTTGGGCTCGATGCCCAATTTGTGCACGATGCGTTTGCGGTCGTCGCCCAAGCCAAACCCGGCCTTGGCCACGCCTTCTAAAGCCAGCAACTCACCCGCCACGCGGCGGCACTCGGGTTCATGCAGCTGGAACACCCAAGCCCGTTCTGGCGTGGACAGTTGCAAGATGTGCGGTCCATCGGATTGCTCACCCACCTTGAAGGTCGGTTTGGACTCGGTGTCAAATCCCCATGCCTGAGCTTTGCCAAGGTGTTCTTGCGCTTCACGGGCTTTAGCCCCGGTACACACCAAGGTGATGCGGTCGAGCCCCAAACGCTTAAATTCGGGCAGTAAAGCGATGGCCTCTTTGTCGGGGATCGGTTTTTGGGCGTTCATGGTGGGATCAGTCTTTCATGGCCTTCTTGGCTTTTTGACGGCCCCCTTTTCGCTCCGCCCGCTCGGCATCGGCTTTTTTTCCTTCGGCCAGCCAGATGGCAAATTCTTCAGGTGTCTCCAGCGTCAGACGCCCCAAAGCTGCAGACCGGAAGTCGTGGATCACGATTTCAGCGGCTTTGATGGTGTTGACCCGGCCGCCGCTTTGGATGGCACCCCGGTAGCGTGCAATGGCTTCGAGCAGTGTCTCGTCGGTGTGGCTGGCCACGTTGTGCACTTTGTAGCGCTCGGTGATGGCTTGCGGGTAATGCGGAATCAGGTAGTTGAGCAGCTCCAGGGCCACCACTTCTTCGTCAAATGCGTTCACGCCAATCGCGCCACTGGCGGCCAGGTTGTAGCCGCTTTGCGCCACGATGATGCGCGGCCACAGCACACCGGGCGTGTCGTACAAATAAAAATCATCGGCCAGTGCGATGCGCTGCTCCAGCTTGGTCACGCCCGCTTCGTCGCCGGTTTTGGCGGCGCGTTTGCCTTTGAGGGTGTTGATCAGCGTCGACTTGCCCACATTGGGAATACCGCAAATCAGCACCCGCATGGGTTTGACCATGCAGCCCCGGTTGGGGGCCAACTGGCGGCTGGCATCGATCAAGGCCTTGGCGGGTGACACCACGCTGGTGTCCATGCCCAAAGCGCTCACGCCGGGCAGGGCGTTGTAGTGCGCCAGCCATGCCGTGGTTTGCACCGGGTCGGCCAAGTCTTGCTTGCTCAGGATTTTGAGGGCCGGTTTGCCTTCGATCAGCTCGGCCAGCATCGGGTTGGCACTGGAGCCCGGCAGTCGCGCGTCCAGCATCTCAATGACGACGTCAATGTCTTTGATGCGCTCCCCGATCGCCTTGCGCGTGAGGTGCATGTGTCCGGGAAACCATTGAATTGCCATAAAAGCCGCAGAAGACGAGATGTCAAAAAAATCTGATTGTCGTCGAGTTCTCAGGGCTCGAACTTGGCCTCAAAATGACAGCAACAAGATCTCAGGGAAAAGTCATGAACACCAGCCAAGCTCAAGTCCGTGACTTTGCTCAAACGCACATGCACACCATCCTGGCCCGCCTGGCAGGGCCGGGCGCTTTGCCCCGTACCGACCAGGTGGACGCGGTGCATGCGGTGCTGCAACCCGCATCACGCGTGTTGGTGGTGCAGGCCACGGGCTGGGGCAAGTCGGCGGTGTACTGGGCGGCCACACACGCGATCCGCAGCACGGGCGCTGGCCCCACGTTGGTGGTGTCGCCTTTGCTGGCGCTGATGCGCGACCAAGTCAGCGCTGCCGAGCGGGCGGGCTTGAAGGCGGCCACGGTGAATTCCACCAACATCGATGACTGGGACGAGGTGTTCCAGCGGCTGGATGATGACGCCATCGACGTGCTGCTGGTCTCGCCCGAGCGCTTGGGCAACCCGCGTTTTGCGGCGCGTCTGGGCGCTTTGCTGGCCCGGGTGGGTCTGATCGTGATCGACGAGGCGCATTGCATCAGCGATTGGGGTTTTGACTTTCGGCCCGATTACCAACGGCTGGCGCGGGCGCTGTTGTCCACGCCCACGGCCAGTGTGTTGGCCACCACGGCCACGGCAAACGAGCGGGTCACGCTGGACATTGGCAAGCAGTTGGGAGAGTCCACCGTGACTTTTCGCGGCACATTGGCCCGCACATCGCTCACGCTGTCGGTGGTGCCGGGTTTGTCGCCCTTGCAGCGCTATGCCTGGATCGCCGATGCGCTGGAGCAATTGCCCGGCTCGGGCATTGTGTACGTGCTCACCGTGGCCGAGGCCGAACGGTTGACGGCCTTTTTGCGCAGCTGTGGCCATGCGGTGGACGCCTACAGCGGACAGACCGACGCCGACACGCGCCTGAAAGTGGAAGAGCGTTTACGCCACAACCAAGTCAAGGCGGTGGTGGCCACGTCGGCGCTGGGCATGGGTTACGACAAGCCCGACTTGGGCTTTTGTGTGCATGTGGGCTCACCCTCGACCCCGGTGGCCTATTACCAGCAGGTGGGCCGGGCGGGCAGGGCGGTGGCGCATGCCGAAGGGGTGTTGCTGCCGTCCGATGCCGACGAACGCATCTGGGATTACTTCGCCACCGCGTCAATCCCTGACGCGACCACGGCCGCCAAGGTGTTGAGCAGCGTGGGCAAGGATGGGCGCAGTTTGCTGGAGATTGAAGCCGACACGGGCGTGCGCCGGGGGCGGTTGGAAGCGCTGCTCAAAATTTTGGCAGTTGAAGGCGTGTTGGACAAAGACGGCTCCACTTGGCGCGCCACGGGTGTGCCTTATGTGCACGACACGGCCAAATGGAGAGCGCTTGCGCAGGTGCGCCAGCAAGAGGCGGGCATCATGCGTCAGTATGCCCAAGGTGCGGGGTGCTTGATGGCCTATTTGCAAACCGCGCTGGACGACCCGTCGCCCGCGCCGTGCTGGCGCTGCTCGGTGTGTACTGGGCATTTGCCGTTTCCCGGCCTTGCGCCATCACCCCAAAAACTGATCGCAGCGCGCAACTTTTTGCGCGGTATGGATGTGGACATCGAGCCGCGCAAACGCTGGCCCGCTGGGGTGGGGCGCAAGGGCGCGGTTCGCGGTTTTGACGCGGGGCGTGCCGTGGCTTTTGCCGACGATCCGGCTTGGGTGGCCGAATTGCAGGCTTTGCGCACCGCCGCGCCAGGGGATGTGCCTGTTGAAATTTTGGCGGGGGCTGTGACCTTGCTCGGGCGCTGGGCCAAGACATGGCCCGCGCGGCCTGTGTGTGTGGTGCCCATGCCTTCGCTCGACATGGCATCGAACCGACGCATGGCCGAATACATTGCCCAAAAGGGCCGCTTGCCTTTGCACGACGTGTTCAGTTGGACAGGTGGGCCTGCGCCGGGTGACGCGGCCTCCACTCCGGTGGTGGCGCATCTGGAGTTGGCCATCGGTTTGGCACCGAATGCCGCTTTGCCCGCCGGGCCGGTGCTGCTGGTGGCTTGCGATGTGCGCACCCGCTGGACGGCCACGGTGGCGTCAGCGCTGATGCGCGAGCAAGGGGCCAGTCAAGTGCTGTTGCTGGCTTTGCACCTGCGGCCTTGAGGCATGATCACTCGGCCTTGGCACCCGAGTCTTTCACCACCTTGGCCCACTTGGTGATTTCGGTGGCTTGATAGCGCGCCAGTTCATCGGGGCTGGACAAGATCGCATCCAGGCCCAGTGTTTTCAGGCGTTCTTGCACATCGGGCAGTCTGAACACGCGCAGCACCTCCACGTTCAAGCGGTCGATCACGGGCCGAGGCACGTTGGCGGGTGCGAACATGGCAAACCAAGTGGTGGCTTCAAAGCCGGGCACGGATTCGGCCACTGTGGGCACATCGGGCGCAGCGGGTGACCGTCTGGCCGTGGTTTGAGCCAAGGCGCGAATTTTGCCTTCTTTTGCCATGGGCAAGGCCGATGGCATGTTGTCAAACATGACCTGGATGCTGCCGCCAACCAGGTCGGGGATGGCAAACTGACGGCCTTTGTAGGGCACGTGCGTCATGCTGGTGCCTGTGAGGGACTTGAACAATTCACCCGAGACGTGCACCGAGGTGCCAATGCCGGGGGAGCCAAACGACAACTTGTTGGGGTTGGCCTTCATGTAGGCGATGAGTTCGGGCACGTTTTTGACGGGCAAGGCGTTGTTGACCACCAGCAAATTGGGTGCCGAGGCGATCAAGGAAATGGGGCTGAAGTCCTTGACCATGTCGTAGGGCATTTTTTCGTACAGCGCCCCGTTGATGGAGTGCGTACCCACGGTCCCCATGACGATGGTGTGCCCATCGCCGGGCGACTTCGCAACGTTGTCCGCGCCGATGTTGCCGCCTGCGCCAGGTCGGTTGTCGATGACCACAGGAAATCCCAGCTGCGCTTTTTCGCTGAACAGCCGCGCCAAAATATCCGGCGCACCCCCAGGCGGAAATGTGACCACCAAGCGCAAGGGTTTGTTGGGAAAGGCTTGCGCTGCAGCGCCTGTGGCACACAAAGCGCCCAAACTGAGCACCAGCAAGCCAAGGCTGCGTCGAAGTGGGTTGGCAATGCGGCGAGCAGACCGAGTCGTGGGCAGTGCAGAGGGTGCGGCAGAACGTGTGGGCATGAACAACTCCTTATGAGCGTTTCACTTTAGGGGGCTGCAAGTCTGGCCGGGATGGTGAAAACCCTTTGTTGCAGGGGGCTGGGTGTCATGTCCGAGACGCGCCGAGCGGTTGCCCATGCGTCAGTGCGCGTGTTCCGTGCGCCCATGGTCGGTACAAATGCGTGGATACTTGGCGCTGCTATGCAAGACACTTCCACCTCTCGTTCGTTACAAGCTTGGCAGGTCATGGTCGGGGGCATTTGCGGTTTGGTGCTGACCATTGGTCTGGCCCGCTTTGCATATACGCCCTTGCTGCCCGCCTTGCAGGCACAAACCGGTTTGAACGATGCCGCTGCCGGGGGCTTGGCGGCAGTCAATTACGCGGGCTACATCGTTGGTGCCTTGGTAACAGCCTGGATGGACGATGTGCGTTGGCGTCACCGTTTTTACAGTGCTGGCCTGTGGATGGCCTTGCTCACCACAGCGGCAATGGCTTTGTCGAGTTGGTTGCCGGCCTGGGGGCTGTGGCGTTTTCTGGGCGGTTTGTGCGGGGCCACGGGCATGTTGCTCGGATCAGGCTTGGTGCTGGGCTGGTTGATGCGCCAAGGACGCAGGCCCGAGCTGGGTGTGTTGTTCATCGGCCTGGGGCTGGGCATTGTGGTGTCTGCGCTGGGCGCTTGGGTCTTGTCGGGCATCTGGACGCTGTGGTCGGACCAATGGCTGGCCTTTGCCGCACTGGGCGTGGTGTTTTTTGTGCCGGCTTGGTTATGGCGTCCGCCTGTGCCGCCCCTGCCCACCGCTGCAGCGGTCGCCCAAGTACAGCCGCTGGTCTCGCGCCGCTGGATGGCGACCATGGCGCTGAGCTATTTTACGGCGGGCTGGGGTTTTGTCATCAGCGCCACTTTCACCGTGGCCATTGTGGAGCGCGAACCGGCTTTGGCCGGGCAGGGCGCTTTGGCTTGGACGCTGGTCGGTCTGGCGGCCATGCCGGCCGTGTTTTTATGGGACCGTGTGGCTCGAAAGTTGGGCGACATTCCGGCCTTGCTGCTGGCTTTTGGTCTGCAGACGGTGTCCATCGTGCTGCCAGCTTTGTCGGGTTCACTGGCGGCAGCGCTGGTCGGTGCCGTGGGTTATGGCGCCACCTTCATCGGCATCGTGAGCCTGACCTTGGCCTTGGTGGGAAGGCGTGCGCCCCAAAACCCCGGCAAGGCCATGGCCCGCTTGACCTTGAGCTACGGTGCCGCGCAAATGCTGGCGCCAGTGGTGGCCGGGGCCATGGCCCAGGCTACGGGAAGTTTCAAAGGCGCTTTGTGGCTGACAGCCGGGGTGATGGTTGTGGGCATGGCGCTGCTATTGGCATTGCCCAAAGAGACCTAAATCCCCAAGCTTTGCAATTGCACCAGGCCTTTTGGGGTCTGCAAGGTGGCGACCAAGTTGGCGGGCCCATTCACAACTTCAACACCGGTCAGGCCCACGGCATCCAAAGCGTTCTGCAGTTTGGCGCTGCTGGGGTGGTGAACGGTCAGGCTTTGTAAGCTCACACCCGAGCGGGGCAAGCTGTTGCGCGGGTGCAATCGCAAGGGTTCAGCGGCCTCGGGCTTGCCCCATTGAATCAAAGTGGGCAAACAGCCGTTGAACAGGCGCTCGCCGTCTTCACGCACGGTGATTTGCCAGTGGAGCATGCCCTTGCTCGACTTTCGGCTGGCATGCACGATTTGCCCGCGTTCAATGCCCTGGGTGCGCAATGCGTGACGGGCCGCCTTGATGTCGTCGGTGCTGCTGACAAAGTGCACCAAGCGAGGTTCTTGGGCGATGGCTTTATGCAAGGCCATGTCGTCCATGTCAAACCAGCGCGTGACCTGCAGACGTTTTGGAATCACGGCCTCTGGGTTGATGGCGATGATCTCAAAATAGGCCAGAGGGTATTGGGGCGTGGCAATTTTGAACAAGCGGTTGTGGGTGCCGTATTTTTCGTGTTCGCCACCCGCAGACGGGGTGATGCCCAAGGTGGCTTCGCACCATTGCACGCCCACTTCCAATGAAGAGGCCACCACCACAAGGTGGTCAATTTGGGTTTTCATGGTTTGGCGTTTTCGCTGTCCAGAGGTACGCGGCGTGCGCCGTTGAAGCGTTTTTGCCAATATGCGCTGCGCATGTCTTCGACCTGTACCGTTTTGCCGGCACGGGGCGAGTGAATGAATTGGCCATCGCCCACATAAATGCCCACATGGCTGAAGGCCCTGCGCATGGTGTTGAAGAACACCAAGTCACCGGGCTTGAGTTCTTCTTTGTCAATCACTTGGGTCGCTCGGGCCTGCTCTTCGGCACGACGCGGCAAGAGGCGGCCAACTGATTTTTCATACAAGTGACGCACAAAACCACTGCAGTCAAATCCTGTGCTTTCGGTGTTGCCGCCACGTCGGTAAGGCACGCCCAAAAGACCCATGGCCTGAACAACCATGCCTGTGGCCTGGTCACTGGCTTTGTCTTTGGCCAAAGTCAATTGACCTGTTATCTGCGACACCAAGCGTTTGTCCACCGGGGCATTGACCACCGCTTCATCAGAAGGGGCCGTCCATGACGGGGTGCTTATAAACAAGCTCAGCAAGAACAGGAACTTCCATCGCATAGTCGGCGAGCATAACGGATCTGGATGCTTGGCTTTGGCCAGCCTTGGACGGGGGTGTACAAGGCGCTGCTCAGACGCTGGGGAGTGCTGCGACAATCCATTCATTCTTTTTGAGGACAAACGATGTTGATGCAAGCGGATGAGAGTCAGTTGGTGTTGGTGGATTTTCAAGCCCGATTGAAGCCCGCCATGCTGGATGCCGAAGCGGTTTGGGCCAATGCGGCTCGTCTGGCCACCTTGGCCAAGGCTATGCAGTTGCCCATCTGGGGCACCGAGCAAAACCCGTCCCGCCTGGGTGAGATGCCCCCCGAAATTCGAAGCCACTGCCGTCAGGTGTTGGCCAAAATGCATTTCAGTGCGGTTGAGGAAGGCCTTGGGGAGTGGTTGAAGCCCGAGACACCTCAGGCCCCTCGCGGCAACGCGCGCAGTCTGCCGCGCCATTTGCAAAAAACACAGCCTGCCGCCCAAGAGCGTCAAACCATTGTGTTGGGGGGCTGTGAAGCCCATGTTTGCTTGTTGCAAACGGCACTGGATTTGTTGGAAGATGAATTTGAGGTCTGGGTGGTCACAGATGCATGCAGTTCGCGCACCGAGCGCAACCGAGATGCCGCTTACGACCGTTTGGCTGGGGCGGGGGCTGAATTGGTGACAGCGGAAATGGTCGCTTTTGAATGGGTTCGTTCGGCCGAGCACCCGGAATTCAAACTGCTGCAAACCCTTTTTAAATGAGTCTTTGAGTCAGCTTCTAGCAAGTCCTTTGTTCATAATTATGAATTCAGAAGAAGGGCGGCTGACGCAAGCGACCTTTCATCCGTTTTGACTTGGCCGGAAATAGAGGAGATTTTTATGGGCAATTTTGCTGAGTTTCACGCGCGTTCGATCCAAGACCGCGATGCTTTTTGGGCCGAGCAAGCCAAATGGGTGGACTGGAAAGTCCCGCCGAAGCAAATATGTGACTACAGCAACCCTCCATTTGCCAAATGGTTCGTGGGTGGTGAGACCAATCTGTGCCACAACGCGGTGGACCGCCACTTGGCCGAGCGGGCCGACCAGCCCGCATTGATCTTTGTTTCGACCGAAACCGATCAAGAAAAAACCTATACCTACCGTGACCTGCATGCCGAAGTGCAACGCATGGCGGCCATTTTGCAAAGTCTGGGCGTGGTCAAGGGCGATCGTGTGCTGATATATATGCCCATGATCGCCGAAGCTGCTTTCGCCATGTTGGCCTGTGTCCGTCTGGGCGCCATCCACTCGGTGGTGTTTGGCGGGTTTGCCTCGCACTCGCTGGCCAGCCGCATCGAAGATGCTTCGCCCAAAGTCATCATCAGCGCCGACGCGGGTTCGCGTGGTGGCAAGGTGGTGCCTTACAAGCCACTGCTGGACGAGGCCATCCAGCTCTCGGCCCATAAGCCCGCCAACGTCATCATGGTAGACCGCAAGTTAGCGGCTTTTTCTCCCGTGACTGGCCGCGATGTGGACTACGCCAACGAACGTGCCAAGCACATGGATGCCTTGGTCCCCTGCGAGTGGGTCGAGTCCACCCACCCCAGCTACACGCTCTACACCTCGGGCACCACCGGCAAGCCCAAGGGCGTGCAACGTGACACCGGGGGTTACACCGTGGCCTTGGCTGCCAGCATGCCTCATGTGTTTGAAGGCAAGCCGGGCGGCACCTTCTTTTGCACCAGCGACATTGGCTGGGTGGTGGGCCACAGTTACATCATTTATGGCCCACTGATTGGTGGCATGGCCACCATCCTCTACGAAGGTCTGCCCATCCGTCCCGATGGCGGCATTTGGTGGAGTCTGGTCGAAAAGTACAAAGTCAACGTCATGTTCAGCGCGCCCACGGCTATCCGCGTGCTCAAAAAACAAGACCCTGCGTTGCTCACCAAGTACGACCTGTCCAGCTTGCAAGCCTTGTTCTTGGCTGGCGAGCCACTTGACGAGCCCACGGCCAAATGGATTTCAGAAGGCCTCAACGGCAAGGCCATCATCGACAACTATTGGCAAACCGAAACCGGCTGGCCGATTCTGAGCATTTGCAATGGGGTAGAAAAAGCGCACAGCAAGTTTGGCTCGCCCGGCAAAGCCATTTACGGTTACAACGTCAAGCTGGTCGATGACCAGACGGGTGAAGAACTGACGGGTGCCAACCAAAAGGGCGTGTTGACCATCGAAGGCCCTTTGCCACCCGGCAACCTGCAAACCATCTGGGGCGACGACGCGCGTTTTGTCAAAACATATTGGAAGACGGTCCCCAATAAGTTGGTCTACAGCACCTTTGATTGGGCAGTGCGCGACGAAGACGGTTATTACTTCATCTTGGGCCGCACCGACGACGTGATCAACGTGGCTGGACACCGCTTGGGTACCCGGGAGATCGAAGAGAGTATCTCCAGCCATCCCAATGTGGCCGAAGTGGCGGTGGTGGGTGTGGCTGATCAGCTCAAAGGGCAGGTGGCCATGGCCTTTGCCATTGCCAAGGACACCTCGGGTCTGACCGATGCGGCAGCGCGCCTCAAGCTCGAAGGCGAAGTCATGAAAGTCGTGGACAGTCAGTTGGGCGCAGTGGCGCGTCCTTCACGGGTGTTTTTTGTCTCGGCTTTGCCCAAGACCCGCAGCGGCAAGTTGTTGCGTCGCGCCATTCAGGCCGTGGCCGAAGGCCGCGATCCGGGTGACCTGACCACCATGGACGACCCTGCAGCTTTGCAGCAAATCGTTGACCAGATCAGGGGCTGATGGCGGCTCTTTAAAACAGGACCCCGCCTTGGCGGGGTTTTTTGTATGGAAGACCATTCCCTTTCGTTCGGTCTGTAAGTTGGCGTTTGGACAAGGCATGGCACAATATACGCTGTACTCAGGCCCTTCCCATGCCACAGTCGCATCCGCCAACCGGTTCAGCCGTGTCGCGGAAGGTAATTCTTAACCAACTAATGTTTCCCTGAGGGGAACGGAGGTCAGCGAAATATGAGCGAGACTAATTCCGTCTACGCTGCCTATTCAGGCAACACCCACCTTTTCGGAGGCAACGGCCCTTACGTCGAAGAGATGTACGAGAACTACCTGGCCAATCCAGGCAGCGTGCCTGACTCCTGGCGAGAGTATTTTGACGCCCTGCAGCACGTACCCGCTCTTGATGGCTCCAATGCCAAAGACGTGCCCCATTTGCCCGTCATCAATGCTTTTGCAGAACGTGCCAAATCCGGTGGGACCAAAGTGGTCATGGCCAGCGAAAACGTTGAGATGGGACGCAAGCGCACTGCCGTGCAGCAGCTCATTGCTGCTTACCGCAACGTGGGTCAGCGCTGGGCTGATCTGGACCCCTTGAAGCGCACCGAGCGCCCTCACATTCCCGACCTCGATCCGGCTTTCTATGGCTTTTCGGATGCCGACCAGGAAACCGTTTTCGACACCAGTAACACCTTTTTCGGCAAAAACAACATGTCTTTGCGCGAGCTGCTGAATGCGCTGCGCGAGACCTATTGCGGCACGCTGGGCGCTGAGTATATGTACACCACCGAACAGGCTGAAAAGCGCTGGTGGCAACAAAAGCTCGAAAGCATCCGCAGCAAGCCCAACTTCACGGCCGAAAAGAAAAAACAAATCTTGGACCGCTTGACCGCTGCCGAGGGCTTAGAGCGTTACCTGCACACCAAGTACGTCGGCCAAAAGCGCTTTTCGCTTGAAGGCGGCGAGAGCTTCATTGCGGCCATGGACGAGTTGATCCAGTCGGCTGGCGCTCAGGGCGTGCAAGAAGTCGTGATCGGCATGGCCCACCGTGGCCGCCTGAATGTTCTGGTCAACACCATGGGCAAGCTGCCCGCTGACTTGTTTGCAGAATTCGACCACACCGCCCCCGAGGAGTTGCCTGCGGGTGACGTGAAGTACCACCAGGGCTTCAGCTCTGACGTGAACACGGCCGGCGGCCCTGTGCACTTGTCTTTGGCGTTCAACCCTTCGCATCTGGAAATCGTGAACCCGGTGGTCGAAGGCTCAGTGCGCGCCCGCATGGACCGCCGTGGCGATCCGCTGGGCAAGCAAGTTTTGCCAGTCTTGGTGCATGGTGACGCGGCCTTTGGCGGCCAAGGTGTCAATCAGGAAACATTTGCTCTGGCCCAAACCCGGGGTTATTCCACTGGCGGCACAGTGCACATCATCATCAACAACCAGATTGGTTTCACCACGTCTGACCCGCGTGACATGCGTTCAAGCGTGTTTTGCACCGACATCGTCAAGATGGTCGAAGCCCCGGTGTTGCACGTCAATGGTGACGATCCGGAAGCCGTGGTCATGGCCACACAGCTCGCGCTGGAATACCGCATGACCTTCCGCAAGGATGTGGTGCTGGACGTGGTGTGTTTCCGCAAACTGGGCCACAACGAGCAGGACACCCCCGCGTTGACACAGCCGCTGATGTACAAAAAAATCGCGGCGCACCCCGGCACACGCAAGCTGTTTGCAGACAAACTCACGGCGCAAGGCTTAGGGGACACCCTGGGTGACGACATGGCCAAGGCCTACCGCGCTGCATTGGACGCGGGCAAAAACACGACCGAACCTGTGTTGACCAACTTCAAAACCAAGTTCACTGTGGACTGGGCACCCTTCATGGGCAAAAAGTGGACCGATGCAGGCGACACCTCGATCCCGTTGGCCGACTGGAAGCGCCTGGCCGCGAAAATTTCGACCATTCCAGATTCCGTCACGCCACACCAGTTGGTTAAAAAAGTCTATGAAGACCGTGCCGCCATGGGCCGCGGGGACATTCCTGTTGACTGGGGCATGGGTGAGCACATGGCTTTCGCCTCACTCGTGGCCAGCGGTTACCCGGTGCGCCTGTCGGGTGAGGACTGCGGCCGCGGCACCTTCACACACCGCCATGCGGTCATTCACGACCAAAAACGTGAAAAGTGGGACACCGGTTCCTACGTGGCCCTGCAAAATGTGTCGGACAAGCAAGCTCCATTCGTGGTCATTGATTCGATCTTGTCCGAGGAAGCCGTTCTGGCCTATGAATATGGTTATGCCTCCAACGATCCCAATACCTTGGTGGTTTGGGAAGCCCAGTTCGGTGATTTTGCCAACGGCGCGCAAGTGGTGATTGACCAGTTCATCGCATCAGGTGAAGTCAAGTGGGGCCGTGTCAACGGCATCACCTTGATGCTGCCGCACGGCTACGAAGGCCAAGGGCCGGAGCACAGTTCGGCCCGCGTGGAGCGTTTCATGCAGTTGGCAGCCGATACCAACATGCAGTTGGTTCAGCCCACCACCGCCAGCCAGATCTTCCATGTGCTGCGCCGCCAGATGGTGCGCGATTTGCGCAAGCCACTGGTGATCTTCACGCCCAAGTCGCTGCTGCGCAACAAAGACGCCACATCGCCCGTGTCCGAGTTCACCAAAGGCAGTTTCCAGACAGTCATTGGCGAGACCAAGGACATCAAAGCCGACAAGGTCAAGCGTGTGATCGCTTGCTCGGGCAAGGTCTATTACGACTTGGTCAAAAACCGGGAGACCAAAGGTGCTGACGACGTTGCCATTGTTCGTGTGGAGCAGCTGTACCCCTTCCCGCACAAGGCCTTTGCTGCAGAACTCAAGAAGTACCCGAACGCCACCGATGTGGTGTGGTGTCAGGATGAGCCACAGAACCAGGGCGCCTGGTTCTTCATTCAGCACAACATCCACGAAAACATGCTGAGTGGTCAGCGTCTCGGTTATGCCGGACGTGCAGCTTCGGCATCGCCTGCCGTGGGTTACTCGCACCTGCATCAGGACCAGCAAAAAGCATTGATCGAAGCGGCCTTCTCAAAGCTCAAGGGCTTTGTGTTGAGCAAGTGATCCCAAAAACAAACTGGCGTTTAACCTTTAAAGAGAAATCAACATGGCTATCGTAGAAGTCAAAGTTCCCCAACTGTCCGAGTCCGTGGCAGAAGCCACCATGCTGCAGTGGAAGAAAAAAGTCGGTGACACCGTTTCGGCGGATGAGATCCTGATCGAGATTGAAACCGATAAGGTGGTGCTGGAAGTGCCTGCTCCATCGGCTGGTGTTTTGTCTGAAATCTTGGTGGGCGATGGTGGAACTGTCACGGCCGAGCAGCTGATTGCACGCATCGACACCGACGGCAAAGTGGCCGCAGTCGCACCTGCTGCAGCAGCTCCTGCCGCAGCAGCTGCCCCAGCAGCTGTCACTGCACCTGCACCTGCAGTTTCCAGCACCAGCATGGCCGGCGTGGCCATGCCCGCAGCTGCCAAGCTGATGGCCGACAACAGCCTGGCCGCTGGTTCGGTCCCTGGCACGGGCAAAGATGGCCGCGTGACCAAAGGCGATGTGCTCTCGGCTGTGGCCGGTGGTGTCAAGTCGACCGCTGCGGTGATTCCTACAGGCGTGCCCACCAAAACACTGGCTCAAGTGGCAGCGCCTGTTGTGAACCTGGGTGACCGTCCTGAGCAGCGCGTGCCCATGACCCGTTTGCGCGCCCGTGTGGCCGAGCGTCTGCTGCAATCGCAGTCGACCAACGCCATCCTGACCACCTTCAACGAAATCAACATGGCTCCGGTTATGGAGATGCGCAAACGCATGCAAGAGCGTTTTGAGAAGGAACACGGTTGCAAGCTGGGCTTCATGAGCTTCTTCGTCAAGGCTGCAGTGCACGCTCTGAAGAAGTTCCCGGTGCTGAACGCTTCGGTGGATGGAAACGACATCGTTTACCACGGCTACTTCGACATCGGTATCGCGGTGGGCTCGCCCCGTGGTTTGGTGGTGCCTATTTTGCGCAACGCCGACCAGATGAGTTTTGCTGACATCGAAAAGAAGATCGCTGAGTTTGGCCAGAAAGCCAAAGACGGCAAGCTGGGCATCGAAGAGATGACTGGTGGCACCTTCTCGATCTCGAACGGCGGCACCTTTGGATCGATGATGTCGACTCCCATCATCAACCCACCCCAGTCGGCGATTTTGGGCGTGCACGCGACCAAAGACCGCGCCATGGTGGAAAACGGCCAGGTCGTGGTTCGTCCCATGAACTACTTCGCCATGTCCTACGACCACCGCATCATCGATGGTCGCGAAGCTGTGTTGGGCTTGGTCGCCATGAAGGAAGCGCTGGAAGATCCGGCTCGCTTGCTGTTCGACATTTAAACCCCTTGTTTTGAATGCCCCCTTGCCCAGGGGGCGTTTTTTATCCTGAAGGCATTCCTCATGAGCAAACAATTCGACGTCGTCGTCATTGGCGGTGGCCCCGGTGGCTACATCGCGGCCATCCGTGCCGCGCAACTCGGTTTCCAGGTCGCCTGTATCGACGAATGGAAAAACGCGGCCGGTGGCCCCGCGCCAGGCGGCACCTGCACCAACGTGGGTTGCATCCCCTCCAAGGCGCTGCTGCAGTCCAGCGAGCACTTTGACCACGCCAATCACCACTTTGCCGAGCACGGCATCAGCGCCACGGGCGTGAAGATGGATGTGGCCAAGATGTTGGCGCGCAAAGACACCGTTGTGAAGCAAAACAACGATGGCATCTTGTACTTGCTGAAAAAGAACAAGGTTACGTTTTTCCACGGTCGCGGCAGCTTTGCTGGCAAGGCTGACGGCGGCTACACGATCCATGTGGCTGGCAAGACCGAAGAGGACATCACCGCCAAGCAAGTCATCATCGCCACTGGCTCCAATGCCCGCGCCTTGCCCGGTACACCGTTTGACGAGGTCAATGTGTTGTCGAACGACGGCGCTTTGCGCGTGGGCGCTGTGCCCAAGAGGCTCGCCGTCATCGGCTCGGGTGTGATCGGTTTGGAGATGGGTTCGGTCTGGCGCCGTTTGGGCGCTGAGGTGACCATCCTCGAAGGCCTGCCCACCTTCTTGGGCGCGGTGGACGAGCAAATCGCCAAAGAAGCCAAGAAGGCTTTCGACAAGCAAGGCTTGAAGATTGAGCTGGGTGTGAAGGTCGGCGAGATTGTCAACGGCAAGAAGGGCGTGACCGTCAACTACACCAACGCCAAAGGCGAAGCCGTCAAGCTGGACGCCGACAAACTGATCGTCTCAATTGGCCGTGTGCCCAACACCATCGGCTTGAACACCGAAGCCGTGGGCTTGCAGCTCGACGAGCGCGGCGCGATCGTCGTGGACGGCGACTGCAAAACCAACTTGCCCGGCGTGTGGGCTGTGGGTGACGTGGTGCGCGGCCCCATGCTGGCGCACAAAGCAGAAGAAGAGGGCGTGGCGGTGGCCGAGCGCATCGCAGGCCAACACGGTCACGTCAACTTCAACACCATCCCTTGGGTCATCTACACCAGCCCCGAGATCGCTTGGGTCGGCCGTACCGAGCAGCAGCTCAAGGCCGATGGTGTGGCGTACAAAGCCGGCTCCTTCCCGTTCCTCGCGAACGGCCGTGCACGGGCCTTGGGCGACACCACCGGCATGGTGAAGATGCTGGCCGACGCCAAGACCGATGAAATCTTGGGCGTGCACATTGTGGGCCCCCAAGCCTCTGAGTTGATCGCCGAAGCCGTGGTAGCCATGGAGTTCAAGGCTTCGTCGGAAGACATTGCTCGCATCTGCCATGCGCACCCATCTTTGAGCGAGGCGACCAAAGAAGCGGCCTTGGCTGTGGACAAGCGGACCCTGAACTTCTGAGCCCTTGACCCCCTTATCCTCTGGTTTGGGGTGAGTTGGGTTAAAGTTCAGTCACCCTGAAAACCCGGGCTCCACCCGGGTTTTTCTCATTTGAATTGAAGAGTCCACTGCCCATGTCCGTTCGTGAAGTTTACGAAGCCGAGTTGCTCAAGCGTGATTACCAAAGCGATCCCGCACAGCTCAGAGCCATTCAAGCTTTGGAGCGTTGTTCTGCTGAATGGACGGCCTACAAATCCAAGCGATCCGGCTTGTTCGGCAAGTTGTTTGCTCGCCCTGAGATTCCCAAAGGGGTCTATATGTTTGGCGGTGTAGGGCGGGGCAAGAGCTTTTTGATGGACTGCTTTTTTGCAGCTGTCCCGGTTGAGCGTAAAACCCGTTTGCACTTTCACGAATTCATGCGCGAGGTGCACCGCGAATTGACGGCCATCCAAGGCACGGTGAACCCCTTGGACGAGCTGGGCAAACGCATGGCCAAGCGATATCAGCTGATTTGCTTTGATGAATTTCATGTGGCCGACATCACCGACGCCATGATCTTGCACCGCTTGCTGGTGGCATTGTTTGACAATGGGGTAGGCTTTGTCACCACGTCCAATTTTGAGCCCAACGGGCTTTACCCCGACGGCCTGCACCGCGACCGCATCTTGCCCGCGATTGCATTGCTGAACGAGCGCATGCAGGTTTTGAATGTGGACAACGGGACGGATTATCGCCGCCGCACGCTGGAGATGGTCAAGCTCTACCACTCGCCTTTGGGCGAGCAGGCCGACCACGAGATGAATGAAGCCTTTAACCGCTTGGCCACAGGGCCGGACGAAGACCCGGTGTTGAACATTGAAGCCCGCGAAATCAACGCCAAACGCCGAGCCGGGGATGTGGTGTGGTTTGACTTCCGGTCCATTTGCGGCGGTCCGCGTTCTCAAAACGACTACCTTGAAATTGCCACGCAGTACCACACAGTGCTGCTGAGCAACGTGCCGCACATGCCGGTGAGCATGGCATCCGAGGCGCGGCGGTTCACTTGGTTGATCGACGTGCTGTATGACCGCCGGGTCAAGCTCATCATGTCGGCTGCTGTGCCGCCCGAAGGCCTTTACACCTCCGGCCCCATGTCCCATGAGTTTCCTCGAACGGTGTCGCGCCTTCATGAAATGCAATCGAGTGAATTCCTGGCGCTGGAGCACCGCACTGTGGACACGAACCTCACATGAGCCCAGTACGCCTGTCTAGCCTGGTGATTTCTTTGGCGGCTTGGGGTCTCGTTTGCAGTGCATTCGCGCAGAACCCCCAAGAGGCCGCCGTGCAAACTGGACCCCCAGCCTTGCCAGCCAGTCCCCCAAGTTTGGATGTACCCGCGGAAATTGCCCGCCAAAGGCAAGCTGTGGCCGCCGTGCGCGAGGCCATTTTGAAGTCAGATGAGCAGCGACAGGCCGCATGCTGGCAAAAATTTGCGGTCAATGCTTGTTTGATCGAGACCCGCCGCATTCGCAGGCAAGCCCTCGATCCTTTGGCTCAGCAAGATCTGGTCTTGAACGCACAAGAGCGTGAGTGGCGCTCTGCCCAGCGAGAGCAGCGTTTGCTCGGCAAACAACCCGAAACCCAAGCTGTGCCATGAGCGACTCCCCGCTTTTGGATGGGCCAGCCTCGTCGGGGTTGGAGTTGCACTCTCCACAGCGCCAGTTGATCGAGTGGCAGATGGAACATGCCGATCTCAACGCGTTGATTGACCAAGCCTCAGCCACCGTCACCCCCCATGACGAGCTGCGTATGCGCCGCATGAAAAAGCGGCGTTTGGCGCTGCGGGACCAAATTGCCGCACTTCAGTTGCGCTTGGCGCCGAAGGAGCCTGCTTGAACTTGCTTGATCAGCGGGTGGCCGACACTTTGTCGAGCCAGGGTGTCTTGGCCCAAGCGGTGCCTGGCTTTCAGCCACGGGATGGACAAACCGAGATGGCTTTGGCGGTCAGTCGAACGGTCCAAGACGGCGGTCAATTGGTGGTCGAGGCGGGCACTGGAACAGGCAAAACCTATGCCTATTTGGTGCCGGTTTTGCTTAGCGGTCAGCGTGCGCTGGTGTCCACAGCCACCAAGGCGCTGCAAGACCAATTGTTTTCTCGTGACATACCCCGGCTGGTGGAAGTCTTGGGCTTGCCGATCCGCGTGGCTTTGCTCAAAGGGCGATCCAATTACCTGTGTTTGCACAGAATGGAGCAGGCCCGTCACAGCCCAGAAGCGGCACAACCCGGCGCGCAAAAAGCCTTGGCCAAGATTGAGACTTGGGCGCAGTCCACGCGGACGGGCGATATGGCCGAACTGACGGGTTTGGATGAACGTTCGTCTTTGTGGCCATTGGTCACATCGACCCGCGACAATTGTTTGGGCTCCAGCTGTCCGCGTTACCGAGCTTGCCATGTCAATCTGACCCGCAAAGAGGCCATGGCAGCCGATGTCGTCGTCATCAACCACCATTTGTTTTTTGCCGACATGGCTGTGCGAGAGTCGGGGGTGACCGAGCTGTTGCCCACTGTGCGCGTGACGGTCTTCGACGAGGCTCACCAGCTCAATGAGATTGGGGTCAATTTTCTGGGGCAGCAGTTGTCAACGCTGCAATTGCACGAGTTGGTGCGGGACGTGTTGGCCACGGGTTTGCAATTGGCTCGGGGTTTGGTCGATTGGCAGGCCCTGAGTGCAGGCTTGGAAAAAGCCGCCCGAGATTGGCGTCTTGCAGCAGGCATGCACCGGGGTGCGGTGCGCTTGCGCTGGACCGGTCAGCACCCCGAGGGCGTTGATCCTCAAGAATGGCACAGCAGTTTGCAGGCGGTGACACAGGCTTTGGCTGATTTGAAAAATGGCTTGGACATGGTCAGCGAATTGGCACCAGATTTTCAGCGTCTGGGTGACCGCACGCGCGAGCTGATGCAGCGCGCCGTCGTGTTTGCTGACACCCCCAATCCTGAAGGCGTGCGATGGGCGGAGGTCAACGCGCAGCTGCGTCTGATTGAATCGCCGCTGGATATTGCACAGGCTTTTTCGGCTTTGACGCGGCCCAAGTCACCTGCAACGCCCGAGAGCGAGCACTTGACCGCAGATGAGGAGGATCTGGAGGCTTTGATGGCGGGAGATCCGCGGCTCGCCGACACTTCGAATGGCCGTCCCGGTGGTGTGGGGCAAAGGGCCTGGATTTTCACTTCGGCCACTTTGGGTGATGAGCCCAGTTTGCGTTGGTTCACCGAGCCTTGTGGCTTGAGTTCGGCCGAGGTCATGCAGGTCAGCAGCCCTTTTGACTATGGGCGTCAAGCGGCGCTGTATGTGCCGACCCATTTGCCGCGTCCGGGTGACACCGGTCATGCCGGTGAAGTGGCCAGCCTCGTCCTGAAAGCTCTCAGCATTTTGGGGGGGCGAACCTTGGTGTTGACAACCACTTTGAACGCCATGCGCAGCATTGGTGATTTGCTGCAAAGCCAAGGCGATGGCCGTGTTGAAGTGCTGGTGCAAGGTCAAAGTCCCAAACGTCGTCTGATGGAGCGTTTTCGCGAGGGTGGAGGGCAGGGCGATCCTCATGGCCGCAGCGGTTGTGTGTTGGTCGCCTCCGCTTCTTTTTGGGAGGGCTTTGACGTACCCGGTGATGCTTTGCAACTGGTGGTGATCGATAAACTCCCGTTCCCACCTCCAGGTGACCCTTTATTTGGGGCCCGCAGCCAGCGGATTACCCAACAAGGCAAGAGTGCTTTTGCCGATCACGCATTGCCAGAGGCTGCTGTGTCTCTGAAACAGGGAGCAGGTCGTCTGATACGGAGTGAGACCGATCGGGGTATTCTGGTGGTGTGCGACAGCCGCTTGGTGGGTATGTCTTATGGTCGTCGCTTGGTGCGAGGCCTGCCTGAAATGCGTCGTTTGGAGAACCAAGAGGCCTTTGAGGCGGCGTTAGTTGAGCTCTCTAAGGACGCCACCAGCTCTTAGTGCGGGTTGGAGCCTTGCCCTGAAGGAAGAGCGACTGAGGGTAATTTTTTGTCAATACGCGCAGGGTATCGTCGCGCAGCGCAGTCATGCCCATGGCGTCATAGGACTTGACCAAAATGGCCAAGGCTTCTTCGATGGCCGGCACACCTTCGAAATCGGAAATGGCCTGTTGGGCCCGGTTGATGGCGGCCACATGTGCGCCGCGTTTGGCGTAGTAACGCGCCACATGGACTTCATAAGCGGCCAAGGAATTGACCACATGCGTCATGCGTTGGCGTGCATCGACGCTGTACTTGGAATCAGGAAAGCGAGTGGTCAACTCAAGAAAAGACTCGTAGGAATCCTTGGCGGCCTTTTGGTCGCGCTCTGACAAATCTTGGCGGGTCAGGAAGGAGAACATACCCAGGTTGTCGTTGAAATTGACGACGCCTTTTAAGTACAAGGCGTAGTCCAAGGCTGGGCTGGTGGGGTGCAAACGGATAAAGCGGTCTAGCGTAGCCAAAGCCTGAATTTTGCTGCCCGTTTTGAACTGTGCGTAGGCTTTATCAATTTGGGCCTGCTGGGCCAAAACGGTACCGGCCGCGCGTCCTTCGAGCTTTTCGTAGTATCCGATGGCTTTGTCCCAAGCGCCCGCATTGACCTCGTCACGGGCTTCGCTGTAGATTTTTTCTGGGGTCCAACCCGCCGTGGGGTCTTTGGGGTTGTTGGCGCAGCCGCTCAGAATAAGTCCCGCAGCCAAAACGAGGCTGGCTGGAACCGCCGATAATCTGGAGCTTTGCATCTGTGACCCCCTTGAACTGTTGAACGCTTTGATTATATCGACCGACCCCGAAATGGATGACCGGAACCAGGCGCTCGAAGATGCCGAGCACATGACGGATGCTGTCCAAGAGGTGCGCCAAGTTGTGGTGCCGTCCCCTTTACACGGTCAGCGTTTGGACCGGGTGTTTGCGCAATTGGTCCCGGAGTTTTCACGCAGCTATTTGCAGCAGTTGATTGAGCAAGGCGATGCCTTGGTGGACGGCCGAGTGACCACCAAGGTCTCGGCCAAGGTTCGTTTAGGGCATCAATTGCAAATCACCCTGCGTGCCACCCCTCAGTCGCAAGCCTTTGTGCCAGAGGCCATGCCCATTGATGTGATTTTCGAGGATGAGCACCTGCGTGTGATTCACAAACCGGCTGGTTTGGTGGTGCACCCTGCGCCTGGCAATTGGGGAGGCACTTTGCTCAATGGGCTGTTGGCTCTGGACCCTAAAGCCAGCGAAGTCCCTCGCGCTGGCATTGTTCACCGTTTGGACAAAGACACCAGTGGTTTGATGGTGGTGGCCCGAACTCGACAGGCCATGGACGCGCTGGTCGATCAAATTGCAGCCCGTGAGGTGCACCGTCAATATCTGGCCATGGCCCATAAATGCTGGACTGGTCCTTTGCAAAAGCACGTTGATGCTGCCATTGGCAGGGACTCGGGCAATCGCTTGCGCATGGCGGTCGTGGATTTGACGCATCAGTCGGGCAAAACCGCCTCCACCACCCTCGATGTCTTGGCACAAGGTGAACGCTGCTGTCTGGTTCGATGCACCCTGCACACAGGGCGCACACACCAAATTCGGGTCCATATGGCCCACATTGGACACCCACTCATCGGCGATCTTGTCTATGGCGGTGAGGCTGCAGGCGGCATGGTTCGGCAAGCCCTGCATGCTTGGCGCTTAGCGTTTGTACACCCCATCACTGGCGCTGACATGGATTTTCAGACCGACTGGCCGCAAGACATGTCTGCGGCGTTGATGCCACTTGGCCTCAGCTACAATCTGGGGCTTGGAATGCAAGCGGCGTGAGACGCCTTGGTGCGTGCTATTGATGTCAAACCCGGTCTTGATCCAGTGTTTGACCATGGCAGCAGCTGATTCCCTAACGACGCCGTGAGGCGTTTTTTTTTCCGAAAGACCGACACCATGAACATGGTGCAAGCCAAGCGTGTCCTGGAAACGGCGCTGCTCACTGCCGGGCAGCCTTTGTCCTTGCGTGATCTGCGCGTTTTGTTCGACGATGAGCTAGGGGCAGACACTCTGCGTTTGTTGCTGCAAGAAATTGCTCTTGAATGGGCCAACAAAGGCTTGGAGTTGACCCATGTGGCCAGCGGTTGGCGTTTCCAAAGCCGGCCAGAACTGCGCTCCTACTTGGACCGTTTACATCCCGAAAAACCTCCCAAATACACGCGAGCTGTCCTCGAAACCTTGGCCATCATCGCCTATCGCCAACCTGTTACCCGTGGCGACATGGAAGACATTCGCGGTGTCACCATTGGCTCTCAAATCATCAAGCAATTGGAAGACCGTGGTTGGGTGGAAGTGATTGGTCACCGTGAGACGGTAGGCCGACCCAGCCTGTTTGCCACTACCCGTCAATTTCTGGATGATTTGGGCTTGGAATCGCTGGACCAGCTTCCTCTTTTGTCGCAAGTTGATCCCCAGATGTCGGCTTTGGCCGGCATGCTCGAAGAGGTGCCATTGCAAGCGAGTCTGTCGCTCGACGAGGTGTTGGCCGATCACCCTCCAGAATCAGAGCTCCTTTCTCCCTTGCCCGATGCGGCCTCAATAACCGCCCTGAACAGGGACGAAACCCCCAACACATGAACGATCAAGATTCTCAAGACCAAAACCAGCATGCTGGCGTTTACGCCAAACGCAAACCGGGTGCGATGACGCAAGCCCTGCAGGTTTCCTTCAAACCCATCGCCTTGGCCGATGTGGTGTCTGGTCAATTTGACGAAGAAGAAGGTCTCGAGTCTTTGTCGGTAGATTTGGGCAAGCGGGTTTTGGCCCCTCAATCCGATTCTCCCAAGTTGCACAAGGTGCTCGCTCAAGCGGGTATGGGCTCGCGCCTTGAGATGGAAAAGCTGATCACTGAAGGCCGAATTGCTGTCAACAATGAACCTGCCCACGTGGGGCAACGCGTTCAGTATGGCGACCAGATCAAGGTCGATGGCAAGCCCATTCGCATCCGAATTGACCCGCCGCCTGCCCGTGTGATCGCTTACCACAAGCCCGCGGGTGAGATCGTCAGCCACGATGATCCACAAAATCGACCATCTGTTTTTCGCAAGTTGCCTCGTCTGCAAAACGGCAAGTGGCAGTCTGTGGGCCGTTTGGACCTCAACACTGAAGGGCTTTTGCTGTTCACCAGCTCTGGTGAGTTGGCCAATCAACTCATGCACCCCCGCTTTGGTTTGGAGCGAGAGTACGCCGTGCGTGTGCTGGGTGCGCTGAGCAAAGAAGAAAAAAACCGCTTGTTGGATGGCGTCATGCTGGACGATGGTCCAGCCCAGTTCGGATCGATCGAGGACGGTGGCGGGGAGGGGTCCAATTGTTGGTACCGCGTCACCATCTCTGAAGGCCGTAACCGCGAGGTGCGCCGCATGATGGAGTCTGTGGGCCATGCTGTGAGCCGACTGATCCGTATCCGCTATGGCGCCATGGTTTTGCCACACGGCTTGCGCCGAGGCGCATGGCTGGAACTGGACGAGGCCGACATCCGATCCCTGATGCGCGCCGCTGGAACCGCAGAGCGTCCCCGCGCCGTCACTGAGTCCGCATCACGCACCAACCGCAACGACAGGCGTCCTCGAACCGGCGGACAAGGGCGTGCGGGAACTGCCTTACCAAGAGCCAAGCCCGCGGCCAAGCCCAATCAAGCGCCCGGTGGATCTGGCCTGCACGCCAAAGCCGACGCCCCCAAAAACGAACCCAAGTACATCGGTGCAGAAAGCTTCAACCGTTTGAAAAAAGCGCCAGGTGGTGCGGGGCGAGGCGGACGGGGCGGCACTAAAACCAGCCGATGATTCCCCTTGAATCTGGCCAATGAGCCCGCTTGGGCTGAGACCCTTGCTTTGGCGGGGTTGAGGTCGTGATCAGCCCCGCTCAGGTTAGAATAACTGGCTTTGCTGCAAGGCAAAATTGCTTTATAAAACTTTTGAAATAGGAAAAAATCATGGCCATCGAACGCACTCTCTCCATCATCAAGCCCGACGCCGTTGCCAAGAATGTCATCGGCCAAATCTACGCCCGATTTGAAGCTGCCGGCCTCAAAGTGGTCGCAGCCAAGATGGTGCACCTGTCGCGCGCCGAAGCCGAACAGTTTTATGGCGTTCACAAGGCCCGCCCCTTCTTTAAAGATTTGGTTGATTTCATGATTTCCGGCCCAGTGATGATTCAAGTCCTGGAGGGCGAAAATGCCATTGCTAAAAACCGCGATCTGATGGGCGCTACCGACCCCAAGAAAGCTGATGCTGGCACCATCCGCGCCGACTTTGCTGACAGCATTGATGCCAATGCTGTCCACGGCTCTGATGCACCGGAAACTGCTGCTGCAGAAATCGCTTTCTTCTTTGCTGGTCTGAACGTCTACGCACGCTGATCGCGTTGCGGCCCTAGCCCGTCCCCAAAACCCATGACGGCCAACCTTCTCGAATTTGATCTGGATGGTTTGGCCGTTTTTTGTGAGGGGCTGGGCGAAAAGCGTTTCAGGGCAACCCAGTTGTTCCGCTGGATTCATCAGCGGGGCGCAGCAGACTTTGATCAAATGAGTGACTTGGCCAAGTCACTGCGACAAAAGCTCCAGGTTCATGCGCACATCTCGGCGCTGCCTGTCATCAGTCAACACATTTCGACCGACGGCACGATCAAATGGCTTTTTGATGTCGGCGATGGCAATGCCATCGAGTCGGTTTTCATTCCCGAAGACGATCGGGGCACCTTGTGTATCTCCTCTCAAGCCGGTTGTGCTGTGGGTTGCCGTTTTTGTTCCACTGGCCACCAGGGCTTCAGCCGCAACCTGACCACGGGAGAGATCCTCGCGCAGTTGTGGTTTGCTGAACATTTTTTGCGTAAGCACCTGAACACATCCGATCGGGTCATCTCCAACGTGGTGATGATGGGCATGGGCGAGCCATTGCAAAACTACACGGTCTTGGTGCCTGCTTTGCGCGCCATGCTTGATGACCACGGTTATGGCCTGTCGCGCCGCCGCGTCACGGTCTCCACCTCGGGTGTGGTGCCCATGATTGAGCGTCTTTCGGCCGATTGCCCGGTGGCTTTGGCAGTGTCCTTGCACGCTCCCAACGACGCGTTGCGTGACAACCTGGTGCCGCTCAACCGCAAATACCCGCTCGATGAACTGATGCAAGCGTGTATCGGCTACTTGGCCCATGCCCCCAGAGACTTCATCACTTTTGAATACTGCATGCTGGACGGTGTCAACGACCAAGCCGAGCATGCCTGCCAATTGATCGATCTTGTGCAAAAGCACGCCCGCCAAGGACTGCGTTGTAAATTCAATCTGATTCCTTTCAATCCATTCCCGGCTTCGGGTTTGCTGCGCTCGCCCCAGGCCCGGGTGCAGGCTTTTGCCAAACAGCTTCAAGACGCAGGTCTTGTCACCACGGTGCGCAAAACTCGGGGCGATGATATTGACGCTGCTTGTGGGCAGTTGGCCGGTGATGTGAAGGACCGCACTCAAGTTCAGTTCCGTATGGCCCAACAGCGTGTTGTGCCTTTGATGCTTTATCCATCAGGCGCCAACCAGGAGTGATCGCATGACCAGCCATTCCGAGTCCGAGAACCCTCCGATCTTGTCGGCCGGTCAACTGCTGCGCGAGGCCAGACTCAAGGCGGGCGTGCATGTGGCGGTTTTGTCGGTGAACCTCAAAGTGCCGGTTCGGCAATTGGAAGCATTGGAAGCCAATGAGTTCGATAGCGACAAAGGTCCAGTTTTTTACCGTGGTTTGGCCGCCAGTGTATGCAGGCAACTGAATCTCGACCCAGCACCCGTTTTGGCCCTTTTGCCGCGACCATCAAGCCAGCTCGTTGTCAGCAAGCAAATGCTTCAACCCACAGCTCCCATGCACGTGAGATCGGGTAAAAGTGAGACGTTTCAAGCCCGTTCTTCTTTGAAAGTTGTCAGTTTAGGAGCCTTGTTGTTGGCACTGACTTTGTCATTTGTCTGGATGCCTTCGCCGCTTCAATGGACATGGTTGGATGAGTTAAGTCTGCCATGGGTAAACCCACCATCGCCAGCAGAAGTGACCCAAGAAGTCCAGGTATTGCCATCTCAGCGGATTGCCAATGAGGCTTCTTTGTCAACGCCTGTCGTTCCACCATCCGCCGCCTTGGTTTCCCCCCCGGTGCTTTCCCCTGTCTTGCCAAATCAACCCACAACCAACAACAACCCCAGCGTGGCGGTGGTGCCCACCCCTGCAAACTCTGTACCATGGGTATTTTCGGCCTCTGCAGAGAGCTGGCTGGAACTGAGAGACGCTCAAAATACTGTGGTTTGGAGCGGTATTTTGAAGGCAGGCGAGACCACAAGAATTCAAAGTTCCTTGCCAGTCCGCGTGGTGGTCGGCCGTGCTCAAGCGGTGAATGTCACCCTGCGCGGCGCGCCTTTTGATTTGAAGCCACATACCCAAGTCACCGTGGCACGGTTTGAAGTGAAGGAGTAATCATGTCTTCGGTTTTGACTTCGAAATTGACGGGCCCGATTGAAATCGCCAAACCTCTTAAGCGAGTCAGTCGGCAATCCAATGTGGTTTGGGGCTCCAAAGTCGTCACCGTGGGTGGCGGAGCACCTGTCAGGGTGCAATCCATGACCAACACGGACACCGTGGATGTCATTGGCACAGCCATTCAAGTCAAAGAGCTGGCGATCGCAGGATCTGAGATGGTCCGCATCACCGTCAACACCCCTGAGGCCGCTCAAGCGGTGCCGCACATTCGCGATCAACTCGACAAAATGGGCATCGATGTGCCTTTGATCGGCGACTTCCATTACAACGGCCATCGCTTGTTGACGGACTACCCCGCATGTGCAGAAACCCTTTCCAAGTACCGCATCAACCCAGGCAACGTCGGCAAGGGTGATAAGCGGGACCTTCAATTTGGTCAAATGATCGAAGCCGCCATGCGCTGGAACAAGCCCATCCGCATCGGGGTCAATTGGGGCAGTCTTGACCAAGATCTTTTGGCAGACCTGATGGATGTGAACAGCCAGCGTGCAGCGCCTTGGGAATCCCGGCAAGTGATGTACGAGGCATTGATAGCTTCGGCCATTTCCTCCGCTCAGCGCGCGGAGGAAATGGGTTTATCCGGCGACCAAATCACGCTGTCCTGCAAAGTGTCTGGCGTTCAGGACTTGATCTCCGTTTACCGAGAGCTTGGCCGCAGAACCGACTACGTGTTGCATTTGGGTTTGACCGAAGCGGGCATGGGCACCAAGGGCACGGTGGCATCGGCGGCAGCGCTGTCCGTTCTCCTGCAAGAAGGCATAGGCGACACCATTCGTGTGTCGCTCACCCCCCAACCGGGCGAAGCCCGCACCCAAGAGGTGGTGATCGCGTCCGAGATATTGCAGTCACTGGGCTTGCGTATTTTTGTGCCCAGCGTGACCGCTTGCCCAGGCTGCGGCCGTACCACCAGCAGCACCTTCCAAGAGCTGGCCAAGCAAATCGACGATTTTTTGCGTGCTCAAATGCCCGTTTGGCGTGTGCGTTTCCCCGGGGTGGAAAACCTCAAGGTGGCGGTCATGGGTTGTATCGTGAATGGCCCGGGGGAGAGCAAGCACGCCGACATCGGCATCAGCTTGCCGGGCACCGGCGAAGCGCCAGCTGCGCCAGTGTTCATCGATGGCGAAAAGCGGCTGACTTTGCGCGGTGAAGGCATTGCGCAAGAGTTTCAGGTGCTGGTTGAAAACTACATTGAGAACCGTTTTGGTTCCGGATCTTTTGATAAAAAATGAGCCAAGCGCTGAGAGAAAACACGGCCAAGACAGTCAAAGCCCAGAAGTTGGTGGGTGTCAAGGGCATGAACGACATCCTGCCGCCCGACTCGGCGCGCTGGGAGTGGCTGGAGAGCCAGGTGCGCGCTTTGATGGCGCGCTACGCCTACCGCAATGTGCGTTTGCCCATCGTTGAGCCCACGCCTTTGTTTGTGCGAGGCTTGGGCGAGGTGACCGATATCGTCGAAAAGGAGATGTACTCTTTTGAAGACCGCTTGAACGGTGAGCAACTGACCCTGCGCCCCGAAGGCACGGCAGGGCTGGTGCGCTCGGTGGTCGAGCACAACCTGCTGTACGAAGGTGGCAAGCGCCTGTATTACATGGGCCCCATGTTCCGCCACGAGCGCCCGCAGCGCGGCCGCTACCGCCAATTCCACCAGATTGGCGCTGAGGTGCTGGGTTTTGGTGGTGCTGAAGTGGATGCCGAGCTGATCTTGCTGGCCAATGACCTTTGGAAGGTGTTGGGCCTCAAAGACGTGCGCTTGGAACTCAACAGCCTGGGCCAGCCGGCTGAACGCCAAGCGCACCGCGCCTCGCTGATCGCCCATCTTGAAAAACACAGCGATGTGCTCGACGAAGAAGCCAAGCGCCGCCTGCACAGCAACCCGCTGAGGATTCTGGACACCAAAAACCCAGCCATGCAAAGCGTGGTCGAATCCGCGCCCCGTTTGCTCGACTTTTTGGGTGAGGCTTCTTTGGCCCACTTCAAAGCGGTCAAGGCGATTTTGGACGCCAACGGCGTGACCTACAGCATCAACCCGCGTTTGGTGCGGGGTATGGACTACTACAACCTCACGGTGTTCGAGTTCATCACCACCAGCCTGGGCTCGCAAGGCACCATTTGCGGCGGTGGCCGTTATGACTATCTGATTGAGCAGGTCGGCGGCAAGCCCGCACCCGCTGTGGGCTGGGCTTTGGGGGTCGAGCGCGTGCTCGAACTCATCAAGGAGCAGGGTGAGGCCTTACCCGATATGACACCCGATGTGTATGCCATCATCCCCGAGACTGCGGCCTTGCCCGTGGCGATGCAGGTGCTGCAAACCCTGCGCGCCTGCGGCTTGTCGGCCCAAATGCATGCAGGCAGCGGCGAGGGCATGGGCAGTATGAAGTCTCAATTCAAAAAAGCCGACGGTTCGGGTGCCCGCTTTGCCTTGGTTTTTGGGGCCGAAGAGTTGGCCTTGGGTCAGGTGGCCGTGAAATCCTTGCGCGACGGCGAAGGTGCCCAACGCACCGAGTCTCTGGGCAGGGTGGCAGACTGGGCCCACAGCCTACAATCCCCCTCTTGATTTTTACCAAATAATCCATACACCATGGCCAAAGCCCTCGACCTCGAAGAACAAGAACAACTTGACCAGATCAAGCACTATTGGAAGAAATACGGCAACCTGATCTCTTGGGTTTTGATCGTCATTTTGGGCGCTTATGCCGCTTGGAATGGCTACCAATACTGGCAGCGCGATCAGGCCGCCAAAGCAGCCATTCTCTTTGATGAGGTGGAGAGGTCGGCCACTGCGGGTGATTTGGCCCGTGTACAGCGCAGCTTGGCGGACATCAAAGACAAATACTCTGGCACCTTGTTCGCCCACCAGGCTTCTTTGCTGGCGGCCAAATTCTTGAGCTCACAAGGCAAATCCGTGGAAGCGCAAGCTGCCCTTAAATGGGTTGTCGGCGCAGCGCCTGAGCCCGCTTACCGTGACATTGCCCGTCTGCGTTTGTCGGCACTTTTGCTGGATGATGGCTCTTTGGACGATGCCTTGGCTCAGTTGGCCCAACCCATGGTTCCGTCTTTGATGGGCTTGGCTTCGGATTTGAAGGGCGACATTTTGACCGCCAAAGATCAAAAGTCAGAAGCGCTCACTGCTTACAAAAAAGCTTGGGATGAGTTGAGCGAAATTCCTGACTACCGTCGTTTGGTGGAGGCCAAGCTCAATGCCTTGGGTGTTGACCCGCAAGCCACCTCACCATCAGGAAACGCCAAGTGACCCAGCCATTCTTGTCAGTTGTTTCGCGGCTTCTGGCCGTGGGCTTTGTTTTGCTCGTAAGCGCTTGTTCCAGTGCTCCTGAAAAACCCAAGGCCTCGCCATTGCCCTTGGTCACAGGCAGCTTCAAGGTTCAGCCCGCTTGGAAATCTCAAGTGGGAGTCACTTCTCATCATTTGCTCGCCTCGGTGCACGGTCAGCAGCTTGCATTGGCTTCTGCGCAAGGGCAGTTGGCTGTGATTGACGTCCTCAGCGGGCGTGATGTTTGGCGGATCAACCTGAACACGCCGATACAAGCCGGTGTTGGAGGAGATGGCCGTCGCTTTGCAGTGGTGACCCAAGCCAACGAATTGGTTGTCGTGCAGGGCGGACAGGTGTTGTGGCGTCAAGTCTTGCCCGCTTTGTCCTACACCCCTCCTTTGGTAGCGGGCGATCGTGTGTTCGTGATGACGGGTGACAGAGCCGTGGCTGCTTTTGATGCCGATACCGGTCAACGCCTTTGGGGCCAACAGCGTCCAAGCGATCCATTGCTTCTCCGTCAGGCAGGTTTGTTGATGCCATTGGGGGACAACCTTTTGGTGGGGTGGGGCGGTCGCTTGGCCTCCTTGAACCCATTGACAGGTGCTGTTCGCTGGGAGACTTTGGTGGGAGTCACACGCGGGACGAATGAAGTCGAGCGTTTGGTCGATTTGGTGGCTGGTGCCAGTCGGCAAGGAAATTCACTTTGCGTGCGCTCGTTTCAAACATCCGTCGCTTGTCTGGATGGTCTGACGGGCCGCATGCTCTGGTCCCGCCCAGCCCAAGGTCATCAAGGTTTGGATGGCAACGAACAATCTCTTGTGGGCGTGGAGTCAGATGGCAAAATTTTGGCTTGGCAACGCAGCACAGGAAACCCTCTTTGGTCACAAGATGCCCTGCGTTTCCGTGGTCTGAGCTTGCCTTTGCTGTTGAACAATGCCGTGGTGGTGGGCGATCAAGAGGGCTGGGTCCATTTCTTGTCACCACAAGACGGGAAGGCCTTGCAGCGCGTGGCCACTGATGGGAGTGCCATCACGGGTAAGCCCATTTGGGCAGGACAGATGTTGGTGGTGGTGACACGCACCGGGGGCATTTTCGGATTTCGCCCTGAATGATGGATCGGAAAATTTTTAAGTGAAACCTGTATTGGCCCTCGTTGGCCGCCCCAATGTGGGCAAATCCACGCTGTTCAACCGCCTCACAAAGAGTCGGGATGCCATCGTGGCTGATTTCGCAGGCCTGACCCGTGACCGTCATTACGGCAATGGCAAACAAGGTCGTCAAGAATTCATCGTCATCGACACCGGGGGGTTCGAGCCGGACGCCAGCTCGGGTATTTACAAAGAAATGGCCAAGCAGACTCAGCAGGCTGTGGCCGAGGCTGACATCGTCATTTTTGTGGTGGACGCCCGTGGCGGGCTTTCAGCGCAAGACCACGACATCGCCAAATACCTGCGCAAGATCGGCAAACCTTGTTTGCTGGTGGCCAACAAGGCCGAAGGCATGCTCGAAGGCATCCAGTTGACCGAGTTTTACGAGCTGGGTTTGGGCGAGGTGATCGCCATCTCGGCTGCTCACGGTCAGGGCACACGCGGCTTGGTGGAACTGGCGTTCGAGTCCCTGCATTTACCTGACGAACCTGAAGAGACCGAAGAAGACCCCTCGGTCATCAAATTGGCCGTGGCAGGGCGCCCCAATGTGGGCAAGTCCACTCTGATCAACACCTGGTTGGGTGAAGAGCGATTGGTTGCATTTGACATGCCTGGCACCACCCGGGATGCGATATCGGTGCCGTTTGAAAAACAAGGCCAAAAGTTCGAGCTGATTGACACCGCTGGATTGCGCCGTAAGGGCAAAGTGTTTGAGGCGATCGAAAAGTTTTCTGTTGTAAAAACCCTGCAGGCCATTGAGTCAGCGAACGTGGTCTTGTTGCTGCTGGACGCAGAGCAGGGCGTCACTGACCAAGATGCCCACATTGCTGGTTACGCCCTAGAGAGTGGTCGTGCGATGGTTTTGGCGGTCAACAAATGGGACGCGGTCGATGAATATCAGCGCCAATTGGTGCAGCGTTCAATTGAAACGCGCTTGCCATTTTTAAGCTTTGCCAACGTGCATTTCATCTCTGCCAAAAAACGTCAGGGTTTGGGTCCAGTTTGGGCATCGATCGTTCAAGCTCACAAAGCGGCCATGTGCAAGATGAGTACGCCCATCTTGACGCGTCTATTGCTTGAGGCCGTTCAGTTTCAAAGTCCCCAGCGCGGCGGCATGTTCCGCCCCAAGCTGCGTTATGCCCATCAAGGGGGGATGAATCCACCTGTGATCGTGGTGCACGGCAACTCACTGGAGCATGTCACAGACACCTACAAACGTTTTCTAGAGGGACGCTTTCGCAAGGCGTTCAAGCTTTCCGGTACCCCGCTTCGGATTGAAATGAAAACATCAACCAATCCTTTTGCAGGCAAGGAAGCCAGTTGAGTATCGAGGGAATCCGTCTTTCTCGCTCGGCGGTGTTGTGCCCTGTGGTAAGGTCAAGACTTTCAAACTTCTGAACACGGAGAATATCGTGAGCAACAAAGGTCAACTTTTGCAAGACCCCTTTCTGAATGCACTGCGCAAAGAGCATGTGCCTGTGTCCATTTATTTGGTCAACGGCATCAAGTTGCAGGGTCAGATTGAGTCATTCGATCAATACGTCGTGTTGCTGCGGAACACGGTGACCCAGATGGTTTACAAACACGCCATTTCGACCATCGTTCCAGGCCGCTCTGTCACTTTCAGTACACCTGAAACTGGCGAAATCACAGCCTGATCATGCCCCTCGTGGTGAGGGTGGTTTTTGTGACCACCGAAGGTCGCTGAATTTGTCTGATTCATCCTCGAAAAAAACAGCACCGACGCTTTTGATCGGTGTTGATTTTGGCTTGCCTCACTTTGATGCCGACTTGGTCGAGTTGGGTCTATTGGCCAAAACAGCGGGGCTAAAACCTGTCGCAAGTTTGACCTGCAAACGCAAAGCGCCAGACGCTGCACTTTTTGTCGGCAGCGGGAAAGCCGATGAAATAAAATCTTTGGCATTGCTTCATGGCGCAGTTGAAATTCTTTTCGACCAAGCCCTGAGTCCTGCCCAGCAGCGCAATCTTGAAAGACACATTGGCCTGCCTGTCAATGACCGGACATTGCTGATTTTGGAAATTTTTGGTCAAAGAGCCCGCAGCCACGAAGGCAAGTTGCAAGTCGAGTTGGCCCGTCAGCAGTACCTGAGCACCCGTTTGGTTCGGCGTTGGTCACACCTTGAACGACAAAGCGGTGGCATTGGCATGCGCGGCGGTCCTGGTGAGACGCAGATTGAGCTCGACAGGCGCATGATCCAAGACTCGATCAAACGCATCAAAGAGCGCTTGGTCAAAGTCAAGCGCCAGCGCAACACCCAGCGCCGTCAACGGGATCGGCGAGACACTTTCAATATCTCTTTGGTGGGCTACACCAACGCTGGCAAGTCCACTCTGTTTAACGCTTTGGTCAAAGCCAGGGCTTATGCGGCCGACCAACTTTTTGCAACGCTGGATACCACCACCCGCCAGCTTTACTTGGGTGAAGCGGGTCGATCTGTTTCCTTGTCCGATACCGTAGGTTTCATCCGTGATTTGCCACACGGTTTGGTGGAGGCTTTCCAAGCCACACTTCAAGAAGCCACCGAGGCTGATTTGTTGCTGCACGTGGTGGATGCGTCTAACCCAGATTTTCCGGAACAGATGGCCGAGGTGCAAAAAGTTTTGTCTGATATTGGTGCCGATCAAGTGTCCCAACTCTTGGTATTCAATAAAATTGATGCACTGGACAATGATCGTTACCCCTTGGAACTACAAGATCAGTACGATTTGAATGGCATGCCCGTTTTACGTGTGTTTTTGAGTGCTCACAGCGGTTTGGGCTTGCCGGGGTTGCGGACCGTTTTGTCTGAGATCGTCAAAACCGCGCATCCTTCCTTGGAACCTTCGGAGCCCGATCCCCGTGACATTGGGCGGGAATATCTGGGCGGCACGCCTTGAGAGGCCTTCATTTTCGGCACAATGCTGTTTCGTCACATTGACAAAGATAAAAACCATGAATTTCAACCTTCCACCCCTTCGATGGTCCTTGCTGCCTGCAAAGATTAGAGGCATGTTCAATTTGAACGACCCTCGCTGGGGTCGTGACGATGACAAGTCGTCCAACGAATCGGGCGCCAAGTCGGGTAACGATGTGCCACCACCGGGGCCCAAGCCCGATGCGTGGCAGCAGCCTCCTGGACGCCCTCCACAGCAACAAAGCGGTCCACCGGATTTGGATGAGTTGTGGCGTGATTTCAACCGGAAATTGGGACAAATTTTCGGTGGCAAAGGTGAACCTCAACGTCCTCAAGGCCCAGGGGGGTCTGGTGGTGGATCAGGTGGACCCGAAATTCCAGCCTTCATCAAAAACCTAGGCATCGGGGTGATTCTGGGTGGTGCTTTGTTGGTTTGGTTGGCCACAGGCTTTTTCATTGTGCAAGAAGGTCAGCAGGCTGTGATCACACAGTTTGGCAAATACCACTCCACTGTCAGCGCTGGTTTCAACTGGCGTATGCCTTTCCCGGTTCAGCGTCACGAGTTGGTGTTTGTGACTCAAATCCGGTCGGTTGACATTGGCCGTGACAACATCATCAAGGCCACTGGCCTGCGTGAGTCGGCCATGCTCACCGAAGACGAAAATATCGTTGAAATCAAGTTTGCAGTTCAATACCGACTGAACGATGCTCGTGCATACCTTTTTGAAAGCCGCGACCCCACTCAAGCGGTGGTCCAGTCGGCTGAAACCGCTGTGCGCGAGGTGGTTGGCAAAATGCGTATGGATTCGGCTTTGGCTGAGGAGCGCGACCAGATCGCCCCTCGCGTTCGTGAAAAAATGCAGACCATTCTTGACTTGTACAAGGTCGGTATTGAAGTGGTTGGCATCAACCTGCAACAGGGCGGAGTTCGTCCTCCCGAGCAGGTTCAGTCTGCGTTTGACGATGTTTTGAAGGCAGGTCAAGAGCGTGAGCGAGCGAAAAACGAAGCACAGGCTTACGCCAACGATGTGGTTCCCCGAGCCGTGGGTGCGGCATCTCGACTGAAAGAAGAGGCCGACGCCTACCGTGAACGCATCGTGGCCCAAGCGGAAGGTGATGCGCAACGCTTCAAGACCATCTTGCCTGAGTACCAAAAATCGCCGCAAGTCATGCGTGACCGCATGTACACAGACACCATGCAGCAGATTTACACCAATGTGACCAAAGTTTTGGTGGACAGCAAGCAGGGCTCCAACCTCTTGTACCTCCCGCTTGACAAAATCATGCAGCAGGTGTCCCAAGTCACCCCCCCTGTCATGGACGTTGCCCCTGCTGCCAGTGGCAACGCGAGTTCTGTCTCGACCGAAACGCGTTCCAGGGATTCACAACGTTCGCGCGACCGCGATCCACGATAAGGACTAAGAAAATGAATCGCATCGGATTGTGGATTTCCAGCGCACTGGTTTTGTTCGCGCTTTTGAGCTCAACACTTTTTGTGGTGGACCAGCGTCAGTTTGGTGTTGTCTATGCCCTGGGTCAGATCAAGGAAGTGATCACAGAGCCAGGCTTGCATTTCAAGTTGCCTCCACCTCTGCAGAACGTCAACTACATTGACAAACGTTTGCTGACCTTGGACAGCCCTGACAACGAACCCATGCTCACCGCTGAAAAACAGCGTGTGGTCATTGATTGGTATGTTCGCTGGCGCATCACCGATCCTCAGGCCTACATTCGAAATGTGGGTTTGGATGAGAAGGCAGGAACCAGCCAACTCAACCGTGTGGTTCGAAATGCTTTTCAAGAGCAAATCAACAAGCGTACCGTCAAAGACTTGTTGTCCCTCAAACGTGAAGAGTTGATGGACGATGTCAAAGAGGATGTCCTCGCTGTCGTTCGTGGTGCCAAGCCTTGGGGTGTCGATGTGGTGGATGTTCGCATCACACGTGCCGATTACGTAGATACGATCACCGAATCTGTTTATCGTCGTATGGAAGCCGAGCGCAAGCGTGTGGCCAATGAATTGCGCTCTACGGGCGCTGCGGAGGGTGAAAAAATCCGTGCGGATGCAGACCGTCAGCGTGAGGTCACTGTGGCCAATGCCTACCGCGATGCCCAGAAAATCAAAGGCGAGGGAGATGCCATGGCTGCCCGCTTGTATGCCGAATCTTTCGGCCGTGATCCCCAGTTCGCTCAGTTTTACAGGAGTTTGGAAGCTTACAAGTCCAGCTTCAACAGCAAAGGCGATGTCATGGTTCTGGACCCCGGCAGTTCAGAGTTTTTCAAAGGCATGCGGGGCACACCCGGCAGCGCACCGGCTCGAAAGTAAGGCTTGTTGGCATCCTTCCTTTTGGCTTTGGGCTTGATGCTCATACTGGAAGGTCTGATGCCCATGGTTTTGCCGCGCCTTTGGAAAAGCTTGTTTGAGCAAATGCTCAAAATGGAAGACGGCCAGATTCGCTTTTTCGGCATGCTGATGGTGATGGCTGGCATGTTCGTGATTTGGTTTCTCGCTTGAGGTCCTGAATCTAACGCTTCGGTCCTCGTTTTTCGCCTTTGTTTCAATTCAGGACCTTTTGACGGCCCCTCTGCGGAAAAACCCACCGGCAACCCGGTAAAATCCCGTTTTTAACCGTCTCCCCCCATCCCCTCATGTCTGCTTGGGTCCTCCCGGATCACGTTGCCGATGTCTTGCCCTCAGAAGCTCGTCACATCGAAGAACTCCGCCGCGAACTGTTGGATACCGCCCGTGGCTATGGCTACGAGTTGGTTATTCCTCCGATTCTTGAACATTTGGAATCCCTGCTGACCGGCACGGGAGAAGCCTTGGACTTGCAAACCTTCAAACTGGTCGACCAACTGTCTGGGCGAACTCTGGGTTTGCGCGCTGATACCACACCCCAAGTGGCGCGAATCGATGCCCATTTGCTGGGTCGGACTGCGCTGACCCGTCTGTGTTATTGCGGCCCTGTTTTGCACACCCGTCCGGCGCGTCCACATGCAAGCCGTGAGCCCTTGCAACTTGGGGCTGAAATCTACGGTCATGCTGGCCCCGAGGCCGACCTGGAAATCCTTCACTTGGCTTTGGACTGCCTGACTGCCGGACGTGCAAGTCGTTTGCAGGTCGATCTGGCCGATGCCCGCATCGTCAACCGTTTGCTGCGCGATGAGGTCTTGAGTGATCAGCTTCGGCACGACATCCACGCCGCCTTGGCTCGTAAGGATGCTTCAGGCTTGTCAAGCCTTTGCAAAGCACTGTCTTCTCAATCGCGCGATGGTTTGCTGGCTTTGCTTGGCTTGTATGGGGATTTGAGTGTGCTGGACTTGGCCGCCTCACGGTTGCCGGCATACCCTGAAATCTCGCAGGCTTTGGCGCAGATGCGTTGGTTAGCGTCACAAATTCCTGATGTTGCCGTGAGCTTTGATTTGGGCGATTCGCGCGGTTACGCTTATTACAGCGGCATGCGCTTTGCCATTTATGCCCAAGACGCATCTGATGCTTTGGCTCGGGGTGGGCGTTATGACGGTGTAGGTGCTGTTTTCGGTCACCGAATCGACCGCGACCGTCCGGCAGTGGGTTTCAGTATGGACTTGAAAGAGTTGGTGGCTGCAGTCAAGCCACTGCCTTTGCGCGCTGCCATCCGTGCACCTTGGGGTTCATCCACTTCTTTGCGCGCGGCCATTACTTCGTTGCGCAGCCGTGGCGAGACGGTGGTCTGTGTGTTGCCAGGCCATGAAAGTGAAATCGACGAATTCCATTGTGACCGCGAACTGGTTGAAGCGGCTGGGCAATGGGTGGTAAAGGCTCTTTGAGAAAGAACATTTCAAGCATGAACATGAAGCAAGGCCGTAACGTGGTCGTTGTCGGCACCCAATGGGGCGATGAGGGCAAAGGCAAACTGGTGGACTGGTTGACCGAAAGCGCCCAAGGCGTAGTGCGTTTCCAGGGCGGGCACAACGCTGGCCACACTCTGGTCATCAACGGCGTCAAAACCGCTTTGCACCTGATTCCCAGTGGCATCATGCGCCCGGGCGTCAAGTGCTACATCGGCAACGGTGTGGTGCTGTCGGTGCCCAAATTGCTCGAAGAAATTGCGGGACTTGAAAAGGCAGGGGTTGAGGTACGTTCGCGCTTGCGCGTGAGCGAGGGCTGCCCACTGATCCTGCCCTACCACGTTGCATTGGACGTGGGCCGCGAAGCAGCCAAGGAAAAAGCCGGTACCGCCAAAATTGGCACCACTGGCCGCGGCATTGGGCCTGCTTACGAAGACAAAGTGGCGCGCCGCGCATTGCGTGTGCAAGACCTCAAATACCCCGAGCGTTTCGCCACCAAACTGCGCGAGAACCTCGCTTTGCACAACGAAATTCTCGTCAACATTCTGGGCGCTTCGCCCGTCGACTTTGCCGCCACTTACAACGAAGCCATGGCTTACGCCAAAGAGCTGCTGCCCATGGTGGCCGATGTTTCGCGTGAGTTGAACGATGCTCATAAAGCCGGAGCCAATTTGCTGTTCGAAGGCGCGCAAGGCACTTTGCTGGATGTGGACCACGGCACCTACCCGTTTGTGACGTCCAGCAACTGCGTGGCGGGCAATGCCGCAGCAGGTGCGGGTGTGGGCCCGGGCATGCTGCACTACATCTTGGGCATCACCAAGGCGTACTGCACCCGCGTGGGTGGCGGACCTTTCCCCACCGAGCTGGATTGGGAAACCCCCGGCACGCCCGGCCACCACATGTCTACCGTGGGTGCAGAAAAAGGCGTGACCACCGGCCGTTCACGTCGCTGCGGCTGGTTTGATGCGGCTTTGCTCAAGCGCAGTGCTCAGGTCAACGGTTTGAGTGGTTTGTGCATCACCAAACTCGATGTACTCGACGGCTTGAAAGAATTGTTTTTGTGCACCGGCTACGAGCTCGACGGAGAGATCATCGACATCCTGCCCATGGGCGCGGACGAGATCGCCCGCTGCAAACCGATTTACGAAGTGATTCCCGGCTGGACCGAGACCACCGTGGGCGTGACCGAAATGGACAAGCTGCCTGCTACGGCCCGTTATTACCTGGACCGCATTGCCGAAGTGACCGGCGTGCCCGTGCACGTGGTGTCCACCAGCCCTGACCGTGACCACACGATCTTGCTGCACAACCCCTTTGCAGCTTGAACCAGCGGACAGTAGACTTGTTTTTCCCCACCTTTTGACGGAGTTCCTCCCATGTTGACCGAAGACGGCAAACACCTGTACGTGAGCTACGACGAGTACCACAACCTCATCGAAAAACTCGCCATCAAAATCCACCAGTCTGGCTGGCAATTTGACAACATCCTGTGTCTGGCCCGTGGCGGCATGCGCCCAGGTGACATCCTTTCGCGCATCTTTGACAAGCCCTTGGCCATCATGTCCACCAGCTCGTACCGGGCTGAAGCCGGCACGGTACAAGGCCACCTGGACATCGCCCGTTACATCACCACGCCCAAAGGCGAGATTGCCGGCAAGGTTTTGTTGGTGGACGACTTGGCCGATACCGGTCACACCTTGCGTGCGGTGGTTGACCAACTCAAGAACAATTACAAGCCCGTGACCGAGCTGCGCACTGCCGTCATCTGGACCAAGGGTGTTTCTACATTCAAGCCCGATTATTCGATCGAGGACTTGCCCACCAACCCCTGGATTCACCAGCCTTTTGAGCCCTACGACGCCATCCGTCCCGAAAAACTGCTCGAAAAATGGAGCGTGTGATTCTCTTCAGATTTACCCGCATTGCTCTGCATGCAGCCTCCTTTCGGAGGCTGTTTGCATTAGGATTGGCGAATGCATGACAAACCCCAAAAACCATTGTTACCCCACCTGTCGACGGGTCTGATCCACCATCCCTACCTTGCACCAAGCGGTTTTGAGGCACCTCAACCCGGTGTTTTCAAGGCGTCGACCGTTTACTTTCCATCGGTAGCAGCCATGAGACAGCGTGAGTGGAAGGACAAGTCCTCCTACACCTACGGCTTGCATGGCACTCCCACCACTTATTTGCTGGAAGAGCGCTTGTGTGCTTTAGAGGGGGGGCTGCAATGCGTTTTGGTGCCCAGTGGTCTGGCGGCACTGGCTTTGGTGGCTTTGTCTGTATTAACCACTGGCGATGAGGTGCTCATACCCGACAATGCCTACGGTCCCAACAAGGCATTGGCTCAAGGCGAGTTGCGTCACTTTGGCATTTCGCACCGCTTTTATGACCCCATGGACCCTGAGGACCTGTCGCGCCACATCACGCCGCAAACGCGCTTGGTTTGGCTAGAAGCTCCGGGTTCGGTGAGCATGGAATTTCCCAATTTGCCCGAGTTGGTCCGCCGTTGCCGAGCGCATGGCGTTTTATGTGCGCTCGACAATACGTGGGGGGCCGGATTGGCCTTCAAGCCCTTTGATTTGTTGGAAGATGCGGCATTGACCCCATCTGAGTCTGGCAGCCAAGGCAGTTTGTCAGTGGACATCAGTGCGCATGCTTTGACCAAATACCCCAGTGGCGGAGGTGATGTGCTCATGGGCAGCGTCATCACACGGGATGCGGCATTGCATTTGAAAATCAAACTTTGCCACATGCGTCTGGGGCTGGGCGTGGCCGCCAATGACGCTGAAACTGTTTTGCGCTCCTTGCCCAGCATGGACCTCCGTTACAAGGCCCATGACCAAACGGCCCGTGCGTTGGCCGCATGGTGGCAAACCCAATCACAATGCTCGCAACTCATGCATCCAGCCTTTGAGGGCTCGCCAGGTCATGCCCATTGGCAAGCCTTGTGCGATCGCAATACGGGCCAAGGACTGGCGGCTGGCTTGTTCAGCGTCATGATTGACGCGCGTTTCAGTCAAGCCCAAGTTGACGCGTTTTGTGATGGACTGAAACTTTTCAAAATTGGTTACAGCTGGGGCGGACCCGTGAGTTTGGTGGTGCCCTACGACATCGCTTCGATGCGCTCCACGTGGCCCAGCCATTTGAGGCCTGGCACCCTGGTGCGTTTTTCAACGGGTCTGGAGTCTGCACACGACCTGATTCTTGACCTGCATCAAGCCGTTCAGGCGCATTTGCCCATCGCCTGACCGCTTGAGCTGGCCGACTTGCGATTTATTGGCATTCAGCCCTTGGTTGGTCTCATTCATCACTGTTCAAACTCTGCCAGTGGCCTTACCCTGAACACCTCATTTTTGGGAGCACCACATGGTCATGAACGCAGACAAGTCCATTGAGCATGATGCCAACCTGCCCACCATGGCCACGCCTTATGTGCCGCCGCTGCCCGTGGGGCCGCTCGCAAACATGCGCCCCTTGGGTTATGCAGCCCCTTTTTCATGGCTGGCACGGGGCCTGAAAGACATGCGCCAGCACCCGGGCATTGCGCTGTTCTATGGCCTGTGTTTTTGGGGCATGGCTCAGGTGTTGGCCTTGGTGTTCAAGCACAAGCCCGAGTACACCTTGACATTGGTTTCTGGTTGCTTGCTGGTGGGGCCGTTCTTAGCGATGGGTTTGTACGAGGTCAGTCGAAAACGCGAACGGGGCGAATTGCCGGACATGGCCAGTTCATTGATGTGCTGGGACCAGCACATCCGCAGCATGGCCATGTTGGTGTTGGTTCTGATGGTGCTGGAGTTGCTGTGGGGCAGGGCGTCGCTGGTGGTGTTTGCAGTGTTCTTCAACACCGGCATGCCCTCCACCACGGGGGTGATCGAGGCGGTTTTCAACCCGCAAAACATCGAATTTCTGATGGTTTACCTGACCGTCGGTGGTGTGTTTGCGGCTATGGTTTATGGCCTGTCTGTGGTGTCAATTCCCATGATCTTGGACCGTGACACCGATGCCATCTCGGCGGTGATCACCAGCATGAGGGTGGTTTTTTCGCACCCGGCCGTGATGCTGCTTTGGGGCCTGCTGCTGAGCGTGTTGGTGCTCGCAGCCTTGTGGCCTTGGGCATTGGGCATCATCGTTGTGGGGCCATGGCTGGGTCACGCCAGCTGGCATGCGTACCGGGGCAGTGTCGATTGGGAAGAAAGCCCTGAAGAAGCTGTTACATTGGGCAGCTCAAATTAAAGGAGCCATCTTGGCCACACCCAACTACGGATTCGAAAAACGCCAGAAAGAATTGGCCAAGAAACGCAAAAAAGAAGAAAAGCTCAAGGCCAAGTCCGATCGCAAGTCGGGCTTGTTGGCGGAAGACGGCTCTGAAATCGTGGGCGGAGAGGGCGATGTTGACAATGCAGCGCCGGGCACGGTGGTTCCACCTGCATCAGCAGCCTGAGGCAGCTGTTTTTACCGCTTAAGGGGCTTGCACCAGCTCACGCGCCAAAACCAACATGTCTGCCATGCTGTGACTCTTTGGCGTGACCAGCGGGGCTTGGGCGTAATGCACAAAGTTGTTGCCTGTCGATGTTTCATAGCCCGGGTCATAGTGGCCTGAGAGCAATTCGGTCACCACCTCACGCATTTCACCCCGCTCAATGCGTTCTTGCCATGCTTGCACCACGGCCTTGCCCCGTAAGGCCGTCAGGCGTTCCAGCCGGTCCACAAACAAGTCGCGGTCCTCTGTGAAGAACGCATAGTCTTCCAGCAGCAAATTCACCCGATTTTCCAGCGACAGTTCCACCCGCAGGCAAGGGCTGGATCGCATGGCAGCCATCAGCGCGTCGGGCACCGCCAAATTTCCCACCTTTTTGCTTTCGGCCTCCACAAACACCGTCTTGTCCGCACTGAAAGTTCGCAATGCATCCCAGACCTGCGTGTCAAAGGCTTTTTGCGTCGGCTGCGGCGTGCCCGGAATCAAGCCCAACACCGAGCTGCGATGACAGGCAATGGCTTCAAGATCCAGCACCTGTGCCCCTTGTTGCGCGAGGGCTTGCAGCAAACGGGTCTTGCCCGAGCCGGTCGGTCCGCAAAGGACTATGAACTGCAGGCGTTGGGCTTGGCGCGGGGTGTCTTCCATCACCTCTTTGCGAAAGGCCTTGTAGCCGCCTTCGATCAGGTGCACCTTGAAGCCGATTTGTCCCAGGATCAGCGCCAGCGAGTTGCTGCGCTTGCCCCCGCGCCAGCAGTACACCAGCGGATGCCAGTTTTTGGGCTTGTCCATCACCTGGTTTTCGATGTGACGGGCGATGTTTTTGGCCACCAGCGCGGCTCCTACTTTTTGCGCCTCAAAAGGGTTGACCTGTTTGTACAGCGTGCCCACTTGGATGCGCTCTTCGTTGTTGAGCGACGGCCAGCTCAGGGCGCCAGGCAGGTGATCCTCCGCGTGTTCGCCTTCGGAGCGCGCATCCAAAATGGCATCAAACTGGTTCAGATGGGCCATCGCATCAGCGGCCGAGATCAGGTGAAGGCTCATTTCAGTTGTTTCTTCAGGGTGGGCCAGACGTTGGCCAGCATGCGTGGTTGAGCGGCTTCGTTGGGGTGAATGCGGTCCGCCTGAAACCATTTGAGCGGCTCGGCGTCGTCGCCTACGCCTTTCAAAAAGAAAGGTACGAGTGCCGCTTTTTGGCTTTTGGCCACATGGGCAAAGGCGGCTTCAAACTGACGCGCCATCTCGGGGCCGTAATTGGGGGGCATTTGCATGCCCAAAAGCAGCACCTTGGCCCCGGCCGCTTGGGCTTGCTTTGTCATGACCAGCAAATTGTCTTGCGTCATGGCCATCGGCAATCCGCGCAGGGCGTCATTCCCACCCAGCTCGATGACCACATGGCTGGGTTGGTGTCGTTGGAGCAAAGCGGGCAGGCGGGAGCGCCCGCCCGAGGTGGTGTCGCCGCTGATGCTGGCGTTGATAACTTCCACGCCAGGCTTTTCTTGCGCCAATTGCTTTTGCAGCAAGGCGACCCAACCGGTGCCTCTGGCGAGGCCATACTCGGCGCTCAGCGAGTCGCCCACCACCAAGACGCGCTGACCCGAAGTGCCTTGCGCAGCCGCCACAAAGCCCCAGCCGATCAGGGCCAGCAAGGCGCAGTTAAAGTGGCGTCGTCTTAACAAAGGTTTGTGCATGCCTGAATCCATCATTGCCGTGCGTGGCATCTCCAAAAGCGTGCAGGATGCCAGCGGTCGGCTGGACATTTTGCGCGATATCGATTTCTCATTGAACGCAGGGGAAACAGCCGCTATTGTCGGTGCTTCTGGTTCGGGCAAAAGCACGCTGCTGGCCATCCTGGCGGGATTGGATACGCCCAGCGGCGGGCAGGTGGTGTTGGCAGGGCAATCCTTGTTCGATTTGTCAGAGGATGAGCGAGCCGCCTTGCGGGCCCAGCACGTCGGCTTCGTGTTCCAGAGCTTTCAGCTCATGCCCAACCTGACGGCGCTGGAAAACGTGATGTTACCGCTTGAGTTGGCCGATCTGCCCGATGCCCGCAAAACCGCAACAGCCATGCTGCAGCGCGTGGGTTTGAGCGAACGACTCCAGCACTTGCCCAAGGTTTTATCGGGCGGGGAACAGCAGCGTGTGGCCCTGGCCAGGGCTTTTGTGGTTCAACCCGATGTGTTGTTGGCCGACGAACCGACAGGCAGCTTGGACCATGCGACAGGTGAGGCCATCATGGACTTGATGTTCGCGCTCAACCGCGAGCAGGGCACGACTTTGGTTCTGGTCACGCACGACCGCCAGCTTGCGGCCAAGTGCGAACGTATCTTGTCTATACAAGCGGGACGTTTGAGCGAGTCATCCTCTAAGCTGGGATAAACCATTCCGGTGGCCAAGTGGGGTCGCTTTGAGGAACAAGGATAATCTGGGCATGTCATCCCACAAAGTGCTGTTCGGCTTTCATGCCGTGGGCGTTCGCCTCAAGATCGCCCCCCAATCCGTTGTTGAAATCCATTTCGAGGTCACACGCCGAGACGCCCGCATGCGCCAGTTCATCGACAAGGCCCGTGATTCGGGCATGAAAATGATCGAATCGGACGCAGAGCGCTTGGCCAAACTGGCCGGTGGTCATGGTCACCAGGGCGTGGTCGCTTTGGTAGCCCCGATCCCGCAAAACCACTCCTTAGATGATTTGCTGGATTCTGTTGAAGGCCCGCCTTTGCTCTTGGTGTTGGATGGCGTGACCGACCCGCACAACCTGGGTGCTTGTTTGCGGGTGGCCGATGGCGCTGGGGCGCATGCCGTGATTGCTCCCAAAGACCATGCCGCTGGCATCAATGCCACGGTGGCCAAAGTGGCCAGTGGCGCGGCCGAAACCATGCCTTATTTCATGGTCACCAATTTGGCCCGAACGCTGGGCGAGCTCAAAGAGCGCAACATTTGGGTCATTGGCACCAGTGACGATGCCACGCGCCACATTTACCAAGCCGACCTGAAAGTCCCCACCGCTTTGGTCTTGGGCGCTGAAGGGAGTGGCATGCGGCAGTTGACCCGCAAAAACTGCGACGAACTGGTCAGCATCCCCATGCGCGGTGCCGTCGAAAGTTTGAACGTGTCGGTGGCCAGTGGTGTGTGCCTCTATGAAGCACTGCGGCAACGCAGCTGAACGTTTTCCTCTTTTCAATTTTTTTTCAACCTGCCATGTCCCGTCCAAGCTTCTTTTCCTTGAGTCTGCTGTCCGTTTTGACGGTCCTTTTGTCCGCATGCACGCAAGAGCAGCAAAACAAATTCAGCAGAGGCATTCAAAACTGGACGGGCACCAATGGCGTGATGGAGGTTTACGCAGGTGACAAACTGGTTCGTCGCTTCATCCAGGTGGACAAAGTCAGCACCGCTTTGGGCACCGATGACAAACAGCCAAGGGCTTACCGTTATGGCTATGGGGTGCTGGATGAGAACTTCAACATGGTGGTCGACCCTGGCGAGAAAAAGGTCTATTTCGAGGTCAGCGATTACTCGAACACGGTCTTTTTCGAAAGCCCACGCTGAACTCGGCGACTCGCCATCAGATCCACCCCAAAGCCCCGATCACGGCACCCGCCCCAATCAGCCACAGCAGGTGAATTCGGGTACGCCAAACCAGCAACATTGAGACCAGGGTCAACAGCCACAAAGGCCAGTCTTTGGCGGGGTTGTTATGGCTGGCTGTCAAGAGCCACCCCGTAGACACCAACAAAGCAATCACCACCGGGGCCATGCCCAATTTGAAGGCTTTGATGCCGCGCTTGTCACGGTGACGGTGGGCCCATCGGGTAGTGGTGTAGGTCAACACAGAAGAGGGCAGCATGATGCCCAAAAGGCTCAGGAAAACACCCAAGCCCGACAAAGCTACGCTCATCGAGCCCCCCCCGAGACCGGCTCCGGCGTTCAGCCCCACGTTCCAGCCCATCACCGCCACAAAAAGGACGTTGGGTCCGGGGGATGCTTGGGCCAATGCAATGGAAGAGCTGAACTGTTGCTCTGTTAGCCACTCGTTTTGGTCCACCAAAAATCGGTGCATGTCGGGCGCCGTGATGATGGCACCGCCGATCGCCAAAAGCGAAAGCGACAAAAAGTGGTTAAAAAAGGCCACCCAATCACTCAAGCTCAATTGCAAACTGAGGTTCATGATGACGCCTCACTGGCGGCCAATTTGCTCAATTGCATGTAAGCCCATGCACAGGCCAAGGAGCCAATGCCCAGCAACACCCAAAGCAAGGGCCAACGCAACAAACCCACGCACACAAAGGTGCTCAGCATCACCGAAAAACAGGCCAACATGCCCATCGGGTTGAGCTTCAAAGCACTGATCAGCTTGATGCCCGTGGCCGCAATCATTCCGGCTGCAACCGCTCCCATTCCGCGCAAGGCCCCTTGCGCCCACGGTGCATCGGACACGCCACCGAACACCGATGCCAAGATCAACACCACAGCCAAAGGTGCCAACAACAAGCCCGCCAAAGAAGCCAGCGCACCGCCCAAACCAAAGTGACGTCCGCCGATGATCAGGCAGAAATTGACCACATTGGGGCCCGGCATGATTTGAGCAACCGCCCAGTCCTCCACAAACTGGGCCTGCGTCATCCAGCGCTTTTTTTCCACCAATTCACGCTGGACAACCACCAAAACCCCACCGAAACCTTGCAGCGCCAGCACGGTGAAGGACAAGAACAAATCTGTTTTTGAACGGGGTGCGTTGAGCGGAGCTGTTTCAGACATAGATGGATTATCCAGACCCTCGGCGGTTCAAGCTGTCGCCCAAAGGCCAACCGAGGGTTTGGGTTTGAACAGATCGTGGCGTGCCAAACCCTGGTTTTCAGGGCGCGGTGTTCGAGGGCTCGGCAATGCCGCCCACCACCTGGCTGAAACCGCCGTCCACATAGGTGATCTCGGCCGTCACGCCCGCTGCCAAGTCGCTCAGCATGAAGGCAGCCACATTCCCAACGTCTTCAATGGTCACGTTACGGCGAATGGGCGAGGCCTCGGCCACCACCGACAAAATCTTGCCGAAACCCTTGATGCCACTGGCCGCCAGCGTCTTGATAGGACCGGCTGAAATGCCGTTGGCGCGCAGGCCCCGGTTTTGGCTGCCCAATGATTCGGCCAAGTAGCGGACCGAAGCTTCCAAACTGGCTTTGGCGAGGCCCATGGTGTTGTAGTTGGGCACTGTCCGGATGGCACCCAAGTAAGTCAGGGTCAGCACAGCCGACTTGTCGTTCAGGTAGGGCAGGGCTGTCTTGGCCATGGCCGGAAAACTGTAAGCACTGATGTCGTGGGCGATCTTGAAGCCTTCGCGTGACAAGCCGTCCAAAAAGTCTCCGGCAATCGCCTCGCGTGGTGCGTAGCCAATCGCGTGGACAAAACCATCGAATTTCGGCCAAGTGGCAGACAAGTCGGTAAAGAGCCTCTCGATCT
>NZ_JBBAPF010000014.1:0-85205 GCF_040400975.1 Limnohabitans sp.
ATGATGATCTCGGCGCTGTAGCCGCGTTTGCGCAGCACCTCGATGTCGGCCAGGATCTCCAGCGGGCGGTAGCCGCGCCGGGCGATGTTCTCGGCCAGGCTCATGATGAAGGCGTCTTCATCGGTCACGTCCACCACCAGGGCGGGGATATGGGTCTCGCCCAGGATGCGAAAGGCGTTGAGCCGCCCTTCGCCGCAAACCAGCACGTAGCGCGGGTCGCCATCGTCACCCGGGCGTTCGGCCACGGTGATGGGTTTTTTGAGGCCGATGGCGCGGATGTTGTCCACGATCTCCTCAAAGACCTTCATGTTGCGGTCGCGGGAGTTGAGGATCTCGATGCGGTTGATGGGGACGAGCGTGACGTTTACTGCCGCAATGCTGCTTTGGCGATGCTGAAGAGGTTAATAGCCCCACCGCGTAAATACTGGACTGTGCAACCAGTGTCGCGAAGGGAAAGCCCAGACAGGCTGCAAAGGCCAGCAACAAGAACAGGCCGGGATCATGTCAGCTCAATATTTTTGCCGTTCCGTTGTTTTCGGAGCTTTTTGAGGGAGCGTGAAAACTTCGAGGCCCCGTAGTTTTCACTACGGGGCCTCGAAGTTTTGAGAAGCCAGTATGTGGATCAGGCTCTCACCGGTTTAGCTGCGGGTTTGACCAGCAGGAACTGCAGGGGTGAGCACCAGTGGTGGCGGACCATTCGGGCGTAGACAGCCACATAGCCCAAGGCAAGGGCCGCAAATACAGCGGCAGACAACCAGGGGCTGCTGTGCACCAGGGCAGCAGCCACGGCGGCGGTGAGGGTCATGCCCCCGATGAGTACGCCGGTGATGGAGTTGCGTACTGCACTAGGCAGACTGGGGAACCAGCGACGGACATAACGCTGTTTGACCAAGCTATGAAAATGCAGCCGATCGGGGTGGCCGGGGTGCAGTTGCTTGATGCGGCGGCGGTAGATGCTGAAGAGCACTTCGGTCACTGGGTGCACACACACCATGAGGGCGGCAAAGGCGGACACACTGGGGTTGCGCTCAATGAGCAGCACCGCAACCCAGGCCAGTGCAAAGCCAATGAAGTAAGAGCCGCCGTCGCCCAAAAACAGTTTGCCAAATGGCCAGTTGACCCAGAAGAAGCCCCACACACAAGCAGCCAACACCAATGACACGCCAGCCAAGGTGTTGTCACCCACCTGCCAGGCGATCATGGCGTAACCCACAAAGGCCAAGGTGGACATGGTGCTGGCCAAGCCGTTGAAGCCGTCGATGATGTTGATGCTGTTGGCCACACCCCCTACCGCAAAGGCGGTGAAGATGACCGAGGCCAGGGTGAAGGTCAACAGCCAGTCAACGCCCCAAATGTCGACCCGGCTGAGCGAATAGTCGGTGATCCACCAGGCCAACAAGCCCGACGCCATGGTGGCCAGCAGGCGCTGCATGACGCCCACGCGCTTGGTGATGTCTTCGGCCACGCCGAAGATGAAGGCGGGCAAACCAGCAAACAAGATGGGGGTGAGCATGGCTTGCATGTCTGCGGGCGCCTTGCCCCAAGCCACGACCAGACCTAACACGATGGGGATGCCGCCCACGCGGGGTGTGGGCGCGGTGTGGAACTTTTGCACGCCGTCAGTAAAGTCCATGGTCAAAGCGCCATGCCAGCGCTTGGTGATGACCATGAGCACGCACAGCGCAAATGTGCTGACAAAGCCCCAGGCTGCGGCCTGCAGTGCGGGGGATTGGAAGACGCCTTGGAGGGCGTGGAGGGTGTTCATGTGGATTGCTTCGCTTCGCTCGCAATGACGGGTTAAGTGCGTGCGTCAGTGTGCGGTGTTGTTGTCAGTGTCGTCTTGCAACAAAGTTTCATAATCTTGACCACCGTAAAAAACACCCAAGATGAAGACCTGTTCAGTGGTGACTGCAAATGCGATCACCGCCCTTTTCTTGTAATTTGTGATTCGCAAGCCTGGACGAACGTCATCGCGTTGAGTACCCCGGTGCGGAAATGTGGACAAACTTTCACAGTAACTGATGATGCCATCGGTGTAAGCCATGGCAATGGCTGGTGATGCACGGTAGGCAATGTAGTCAAGCAAGTCACTCAGTTGCTGCTGTGCTTCTGGGCTGAAAACAACTTTGTGGGTCACGCTGGCTTGTTGAAACGGTTGGCCAGATGCGCACGGACTTGATCTGCACTGAGGCCAAGAGTTGCATCTGCCTGCATGGCGTCGAAAGCTGGGCCAACTTGCTGATGCAACCAGCCTTCTAGTGCTCGCTCACGGGCCATAAGCGCCCGCAAACCTTCTCGAATGACTTCACTTTCACTGGCGTAATCGCCAATCCGGACTCTGGCCTTGACTGCGTCGGCCATGTCATTGGGCAGCGTGATGCTCATTTGTTGTGTGGTTCGCATGGGTACACCCTTTGATCAAGAAGGATTGAATCCTACTACGCGCCAAGTTGTTCGTCCACAGAGGCCAGTGTCGGCAGGAATGACATTATTCAGTTCAACTTGTAGGTCGGCGGCTTCAGCCCCGACTTGGGGGAGCTTGTCGGCGCTGAAGCTCCGACCTACGGGTTAGGGTCAGCTGACTTTTCCGATCGCTTTGCGCCAGCTGGCTTTGAGGGCGGCTAGCTTTTGAGCGGATTCGCCGTCTTGGCTGGCGTTGCGCAAGGCTTGGCGGATGAAGACGAAAAGCAGCAGCGCAAAGCCAGCAGCTAGGGTGGCGATGATGGCGATGAGGGCTTTTTTGGGTTTGCTCTTGCGCTCGGGCGGTTGGGCGGCGTCAAGCACTTGGATGACGGCGCCTTCGCGCGATTCGTCGACCTTGGCCATTTCAAACTGGCGGGCAAAGAGTTCAAACAAGGTTTCTTGGTATTTGAATTCGCGGAACTTGGCGACATAGTCGCCCTGCCCTGCTGCGGCGGCGGGTTCGTCTTTTTCTTGTTTGGCCAGTTGGGCGCGCAGGTTGACCAGCTCGGTCATGGCTTGTTTGAAGTCAGGGGCCGTGTCGGCCAAATAACCGCGCATGGCGCCCACTTTGACTTCTTGGGCCGTGACTTGCGCCTTGAGGCCCGCCACAGCGGCCAGGGCAGACGTGGGGTTGGATTTGAGCACGCTGCTGCTCACGCCCGTGGCGCGCAAGGCTTGCTCGGCCTCGGTGAATTTTTCTTTGACTTGGCTCAATTGCTTTTCAAAGAAGGCGCGTCGTTGCTGTGCTTCGGTCACGGCCAGCCGGGCCAGCAGTTTTTGCAGCTCGTCCACATGGGCGTTGGCCAGGTCGGCGGCAAACTTCGGGTCTTTGTCGTCAACCTGAATGCTGATGATGCCGTCTTTGCCGCTGGTGGCGCGGGCATTTTGTGTCAGTTCTTTGCGGGTGTCGTCTTTGAATTTGGCTTCATAGCGCTCTTGCAGCTTGAAGCGTTCGATCAGTTCGTCTTGCACGCTGTTGCTTTTCATGAAGGCGAGGTATTGGTCAGCCGGGTTTTTGAGGCCCGCAGCCGCCCCGGCCAAACCACCCAGCCCACCCAGGCTGGCCAACATGCTGGCGGCAGCGCTTTGCTGTTGCTGGGGCGGCAAGAACTTGACCGTGGCCGTGAAGGTGGGGGGGATCGTAAAGCTGAAGCCCAGTGCGGCCAGGCCCACCACCAGCGGGCCGATGATCAGCAGGCGCAGGTTGTCGACGATGGTTTGCAGCAGGTCGAGCAGGCTGATTTCGTCGTCTTCTGCGGTGTCGGGGATGTGTGTATTGTCGGTCATGCGGGGTGTGGGTGCATTTGTCGGGGCTGAAGCCGCCGACCTACGGGGTCATTAGTTGGCGATGGGTAGGTCGGTGGCTTTAGCCCCGACATGATCAAAGAGTGGCAACAGGCTATTTCGCCGAAATTCCCCGGATAAAAAGTGTTTCCGGCGCGATGTCCAGATTGCCTGGCCAACAGACGGTGTCATAGGCCACATAGGCCTGATTGAACAAAGCAGGGTCTCTTAACTTTCCAAAAATGCCTTTGTTCAAGTACGGCTTGACATCAAAAACTTTGACGTCGCCGGTATTGAAAGAAATTTTCAAGCAGTGGTTGCTGAGGGGTTCAACTTGGGTGACGACTTCCATGGTGTCTCCTTAGTTCAGATAACTTTAACGCAGGGGATCAATTTGAAACGGCGCTTCGCCGTTGACAGCCAATGTCCAATCCGCCATCAAATCATCCCTGTGAATTTCAATCCAGGCCTGCACCAGGCGAACGCGGCTCAAGGGTATGCCGCCAGATAGAACTGATCCGTCAAGGATTGAAAATGAAGCTTCATCGCCTTGATAACGTGCATGGGGATGGTGTCGATTTGGGCGGGGGTCAGGCGCATGGGGGATCAGTTGCGCAGGGTGCGGATGGCGGCTGCGCCGATGCCGAGGTTGCTGAAGATTTGCGTCCAGTCACGCAGGGCGCGGACCACAAAGTTGTACTGGGTTTCGCGGTCGACTTTGGCCGGCACGATGAGGGTGTCGCCGGGCATGAGGCGTGTGCTTTCGAAGCTGCTGAAGAAACCGGCGCTTTGGCGGCCCAAGATCGAGCCATCTGCACGCAACACAAACACGGTTTTGGGGTTGGCGTCTTCGGTCAGGCCGGCCAGGCGGATGAGTTCGCCCACGGTTTTGTTGGGTTTGTAGACCATGACGTTTTCGTTGTTGACACTGCCGATGGCGGCGACAAAGGCAGGCTGGCTGGGCACCAGAAACGCGTCACCATCTTCCAGAGGCAAGTCAGGCAGGCTTTGCACCAGTTGTGCAGGGTTGGTGCCGGTGCCGGTGCTGACCACGCTTTTGAGCGGGTCCAGCTCCAAGGCAACGCGGCCTTTGCTGGCCATGGTCTTGAGCCGGTCGATCTGCGAACGCATTTGCGCTTGCTGTTGCTGCTGCAGGTTGGCAGCTTGGGCGGCGCGGTCACCCGTGAGGTTGGCGGTGAGGGTGGCGCCAGCGCTGGAGAGCTGCGACTCCAGGCGGCGGACCACTTGGTCGAGGTTTTGCTGCTGCTGCTTGCGCACCGATTCGCGGGTGAATTCGGCACCAAACAGATAGGCCTGTGACGTGAGGCCACCGACGCGCGTGACCAGTTGGGGCAATGTTTCGCCAGGCAGGGCCTGGTAGATGCCGGGCGAAGCGACTTCTCCTTCGATGCGCACCAGGCGGGATTGGCGCTCAATGGGCAGACGCAGGTCGGCACTGCTCATGATGGTGACCACGTCGCCAGCCTGCAATTCGAGGTTGTGCGCCGGGTCTTTCTGGACGATGGCCCTGCCCAGGTTGAAGGGGATGAGTTGGGTGCGCAGCTCGTTTTTGTTCAGGCGCTCGATGACGGCATAGTCCCAATTGATTTGGTCAAACATGCCTCGCACCCGATCGGTGACCGTGGTACCAGCACGGGCGGTTTCGGTTTCGAGAGGCTTGGTTTGGGTGATGGCTTCGGTGGTCAGGGCCAGGTCTTCGGGCATTTGCTGGGCTTTTTCGATGGCCTGGATTTGGGCAGGGGTGAGGCCTTGGGCCTTGAGGTTCGCCAAGCGGTTTTGCACCAGCTGGTTTTTGCGTTTGTAGTATTCGGGGGTGATGAGGGCTTCGCGGTCGGGGATCAAATCTTGCACGCGCATGCCTGGAAACCAGGTGTTGCGCAGGGGCTGGGCCACGGTGCCTTGCAAGGTGACGGCGTTGGCAAAGGCAGGGCTGATGGGCAAGAGGGTGAGCACGTCGCCGTCTTGCAGGGTATGGGCCAGCCCGGCCGCGTTGAGCTGAAGGTTTTTGACTTGCCGTTTGGCGTTGCCAGGGGCGGTGGCAATGCTTTCGAGCAGGGCTTTTTGGGTGCTGGCCAAGCTGGAAAGACCACCCCCCAATGCCAAGATGTTTTGCACTGTGCTGCCGGGTTTGATTTCATAAATGGCAGCGTGGTCTGTGACGCCAGTCAAGGCGATGCGTGGGCCTGCGGGCGGGATCATGATGACGTCGCCGGGCTGCAAAGTGGCGTCTTTGGATTTGTCGCCTCGCGCGATGAAGTCGTACAGGTCGAGCGTGGTCACGGTCTGGCCGTTGCGCTTGAGTTCGATGGCGCGCATGCTGCCGTTGACACCAGGGCCGCCACTGGCAAACACGGCGTTGACCAAGGTGGACAGGCCGCTGAGGTTGTAGGTGCCGGGCTGCTGGGCTTGGCCCACCACAAACACGGTGATGCCGCGCAGTTTGCCCAATGCGGCATTGACCTGCACGGTGTTGAACACGGTGGCGATGCGTTTGCGCAAGGTGTCTTCGAGGTCTTTGACACGCACGCCGCTCAGGTTGATGGTGCCGATTTTGGGCAGGTTGATCTGGCCATTGCGGTCCAGGGTTTGGCTGCCTGCAAAGTCGACACCGCCCCAGATCTGGATGCGTACTTCGTCGCCGGGGCCCAAGACGTATTCAGCCGGGGCGGGCGCTGCCGTGTCTGCGGCATAGGCCAGGGGGTTTTCAAACAAATTGCTGCCGAAATGCGGCAGCAATTTGCCCGTGCTTTCTTGAACAAAACGCTGAAACTGGCTGGGCGCCTGAGGCTTGGCAGGGCGAAACTGCACCAAAGGGGTGCGCTGGGCATCTGCGGCGCCGATGTCTGGGCGCTGGGGCATGAGCGGCGATGGCACCAGGCCCAAGGGCGGCTGTACGGGCAGTGCCATAGATGGTGTGGCGCCTGCTGCTGTGGCACCTGCTGCTGTGGTGCCCAGTGGTGTGGAGTCGGGAGGGAGAATGCCCGTTGGCAGTGTTTGGGCGTGTGCCAGCCAAGACCCAAAGGTCAGGCCGGCAACCAGCAAAGCATTGACAGATTGGCGGGCAAATGAGGAAGGGGTGTTCGGCATAGGTGACTGAAGTGAGTGAGCCCCGAGCAGGCTACCGCAGTGTTCGCTGCAAATGCGCAGCGAACACAAATCAACACTCGGGTAAACCAGAGTGCGTATAACTTTTGTTATGTTCGATTGTAAACGCCGAATCTTTCGGCTTTCTCAAGTGCAGCCCGTTATCCTTTTGATGCCGCCGTTTGTGCTTTTATAAAATGGTTTTTACATTTTGGGGATTGCATCTTGGTTCAACGTTTCATTCAAATTTTGCGAACCGCCATGGGTTCTGGGCTGGCTGCTTGTTTCATGGTGTCGGCTTGGGCAGACAACGGCCTGAACTGGAAGAACGGCTCGGATTTGCTGGCGGTGGGTTTGCCAGCCTTGGCCGCCGGGGCGGCCCGGGGGCAGCAAGACACCGAGGGCATGAAGCAGCTGACGCTGACCTTGGCGTCAACCGTGGGGGCGGCAGAGTTGCTCAAGCGCACCGTCAAGGCCACCCGGCCCGATGGCTCGGATGACAAGAGCTTTCCGTCGGGCCACACGGCGGTGGCTTTTGCAGCGGTGCGGTTCATGGACAAGCGTTATGCCAGCCAGGTGGCGCCTTACAGGCCTTGGCTGTATGCAGCGGCGGGCCTGACCGGGGTGGCCCGGGTCGAGGCCGACCAACACTATTGGCGCGATGTGGCGGCGGGGGCTTTGTTGGGCTGGGGCGCGGCCACCTGGTGGGCCGAGCCGATTCAGGGCGGGCAGATGAGTGTGTTGCCGTCCTCGCGCGGGCTGGCGGTGTTTTGGCAGCGGGGCTGGTGATGTTGGCCGGCATGGGCGCACTTAACTCTATGCTGCGGTCTTTTGGCCATGCCTTCAGAGGCTTGCGTGTGCTGATGAGCCAGCGCAATGCCCGGGTGCACGCGGTGGCGGCGGTGCTGGTGGTGGTGCTGGGGGCGTGGTTGGGCTTGAGCCCTTTGGAGTGGGCTGTGGTGTCTTTGGCCATTGCCTTGGTGATAGGCGCTGAGGCGCTCAACACGGGCATTGAGCTGGCAGTGGATTTGGCCCAGCCCGAGTGGCATGCTGTGGCACGCGACGCCAAGGATGTGGCCGCCGCCGGGGTGTTGGTGTGCAGCCTGGGCGCGTTGGCGGTGGGGGGCTGGATATTGGGGCCCAAACTTTGGGCGCTGATTTAGCCCTCTTCTTTAACCCACCGTTTGGACCTGTGGTTACAGCGGTGCAGAGGAACCAAATCGCCGGTCGCGTCCGGCAAACCAGACGATGGCTTCTTGCAGGCGGGCAGGCGAGAAGTCGGGCCACAGGTCGTCGGTGAAAAACAGCTCGGCATAGGCCGCTTGCCAGAGCATGAAGTTGCTCACGCGTGACTCGCCGCCCGTGCGGATGAGCAGGTCCACCTCGGGGGCATAGGCGGTGCTGAGGTAGGGGGCCAAGGCTTCTTCGGTGAGGCTCTGCAGGTTTTGGCCTGGATGGGCCTGTTGCCAGGCCTGGGTGGCTTGGATCATGTCCCAGCGGCCGCCGTAGTTGGCGCACACCGTCAGGGTGATACGGGTGTTGCTGGCGGTTAGCGCTTCGGCCCGCACAATGAGTTCTTGAAGCGGGGATGCAAAACGACTTGTGTCACCCACAACCTTCAGACGCACGCCGTTTTGGTTCATGTTGTCGACCTCTTTTTGCAAATAGGTCATGAACAGGTTCATGAGGCTGGAGACTTCCTCGGCCGGGCGTTTCCAGTTTTCGGTGCTGAAGGCAAAGATGCTCAAGTGGGGCACACCCATGTCTGCGCAGGCTTTGACGATGTCGCGCACGTGTTTGGCACCAGCGGCGTGCCCCACGGTCGCTGGCATGAATTTGTTTTTGGCCCAGCGGCGGTTGCCGTCCATGATGATGGCAATGTGCTGGGGCAGTTTGGCAGGGGCGTGAGTGTTGGACAAGGGTGTAGGCTGCCGTCAATTGCGTGCGGGCTAGGTCTGGACTGGTCAGTGGGTGAGGTCGATCTGGTGGTGCTCGACCTGCACCACAGTAGGGCGTCCGAGGATTTCGAGCAAGACCGCGACCCGTTTGCTGGACACGCTTTGTATCAGGCCTTCGATGCCGTCCAGGGCGGTGTGTTTGAGTCGCACGGTCTGGCCGGCCTTGAGGTTGCTGAGCTCTTGCAAGGTGGCTTGATTGCGGTCTTGTTCGAGTTGGCGAATGCGCTGCACCAGTTCGTCGTGAATTTGCGCCGGCTCAAACCCGAAGCGCACCAAGGTGGTGACGCCTTTGGTGCTGCGCACGGCAGAGATGCTTTGCTCGGGCTTGCTGGGCTTGAGCAGGATGTAGCGGGGGAACATGGGCTCAAACAGCGCCACGGGGCCTTGCTCGGTTTTTTTGAATTTTTTGTAGAGCGGCAAATAGACGTCGAAGGCTTGTTGCGCCAGATTGACCTGGGCAATGGATTCCTGGCGGGGCTTGGTGTAGGCCAGGTACCAGCGGTCAGTGAGGGATGGGGCCACCCAGAGGGGGTCTGGGCTTGGCGTGCTCGTCGTCATGGAAGCTTCTTAAATAGATGTGCGATTTTACGGTCTGCTGGCATGCTGAGGCCGAACTGTGATAATTCTGCAATTCATTTTTTGAGGTTTTTATGCGTCACTGGTTTGTTTTGCCGTGTTGGGTGGCTTTGTCTTTGGGTGCAGGTGGGGTGCAAGCCCAGTCAACCGCAGCAACCGGGGCCAGCGTGCCTTACACCCCGAGTTGGACAGCGCGGCATCATTTGCAGTGGCTGGGCGACCATGCGGCCTTGCCCTTGACGGGCAGCCATTGGCCCTTACCCGCTGCGGCGGTCAGGCAGGCACTGGACCGGATGGCCCCGGCAGCAGGCGACGCGCAGTTGCAGGCCGCCCGCGACTTTGTGCTCAAGGAGCTGGACATGGCCCAGAACCAAGGGCGTGCGCAGTTGCATTTGCGCTCGGAGTCTGAAGGGCTCAATGGTTATGGCGACAACTACACCCCGGGCAGCAGTGCGCAACTGAGCTCGGCCGAGTTGCGCCGCTCATGGGGCGATGTGTCGGTGGCGGGCCGCCTAGGCGTGCGGGTGGAGGCCAGCCCCAATTCGCTGCAGTCGCAGTTCAGTGGCTTGGGTACAGAGGGCGAGTTTCAGGCGCGGCCCGATGGCAGCGCGGCGGTGCTGGGCTTTGGGGGCTGGAACCTGCAGGCGTTTTCGCACCGCCAGTGGTGGGGCCCAGGATGGCAGAGCAGTCTGGTGAGTGGGCACAACAATCCGTCTTGGACGGGTGCGGGCATTCAACGGGCCAGTGTTGCCCCCTCTGACAGCGCTTGGTTGAGCTGGATGGGCCCTTGGAACTTGGATGTGTTTGTGGCCAAAGCGCAAGACCCCCGGGTGGTGGACAAGCAGCCGCAGGGTTTTTTGTTTTCGGGCATGCGGCTGACCATGAAGCCACAGCCCTGGTTGGAGCTGGGCCTGAGCCGTGGTCTGCAGACCGGCGGTGCCGGTCGGCCAGGCGGTGCCCTGAACTTTGCCAAGTCATTTTTTGGGCAAGAGGTGAATAAAAACCCGGAGGACCCGTTCACCGACAGCAGTGGGCAGATTGCTGGCTATGACGTGCGGGTGCGTTGCCCGAAGTCCTGGTCTGGGGTGATAGGGTCTTGTGCCGCTTACACCCAGTGGATGGGCGAGGACGCGGCGGGCAGCGCCATACCTTTGCCCTTCAAGTTCATGAGCCTGTGGGGCGTGGAGAGCACCTATGGCCAGGGGCAGTACCGGGTGTTTGCCGAATGGGCCAACACCAACGCTTACAGCTTGCCGTGGGACACCAAAGAAAGGTTTCCGGGCTATGTGAATGGCGTGTACAGCCAGGGCTACACGCAGGGCGGTCGCTGGGCTGGCTCTGCACAGGGTTCGGGCTCGGAGGTGTTGACCGTGGGCTGGATGGATGCGGCACGCCAACGCATGGTCAAGGTGCATGCGGGCAAAGTGCACACCAGCTTGGGGGCTTATGACCCGCGTGTGAGTGCCCCGCGTGGCGACCTGTGGGGCGTGAGCGCCAGCCAGGTGTATGCGTGGATGGGCATGCGCCTGACGCCCGAATTGGCCTACACCGAGTTGTCTGACGGCCAAGACCAGCGGGCCAACAAACGCCAAAACTTGCGGGTGGGGATGGTGGTGGCTGTGCCGCTCTGATGACCGTTCTGGTTGAACGACCCGCTCAGCTGAGACAATAGCCCGCACCGAGCCGCAGGCCCTCTTTTTTTTACACAGGCGCCCTTGGGCGGAATGCCATGACAGGGCTGAGCGAGTTGCATTGGACAGAAAACGGCGAGGCCCGTTCGGCTTTGTGGCGCATGGATTCTGGGGCGGTGATGCCCAAGACGGTGGTGCTGGCCGATGACACGCTGACGGCCGACACGGCTTATCGGCTGGCGTGTGCGGGCACAGGTTTGCTGTGGCGCAGTGATTTTCAGAATGCGCGGCAGCTGCTGCAGGCCATGGCCCGGCGCATGGACAAACCCAAAAAGACCCGCGCCAAAAAGGCCGCCGCCGAAGCAGGCCCTGCTCCTTCCCCAGGCGCGGCTTTTCATGCACACCGGCTGGCGCAGTCGCAGCGCAACCGGGTGCTCAATTCGATCTTGATCGAGCTCGATGGTGACTATGGGCTGGGCTTGCGCCGAGCGCCCGATGTGCGCCAAGCCTGTGTGCAGGCGTTTGGCCCGGCGCAGGGGCAGGCCTCAGTGATTTCGTTGCGCAGTTTGCAAGGCGCGGTGGGCGCTTTTGAGTGGCGCAAAAACGGCGTGGAAGTGCCCGCCATGGGCGAGGCGCTGCGCATTTACCCGCATTACGGCGTGTTTTCTCCGGTGCGGGGCGAGTATGTGGATTTGGTGGCCCAGGCCCCACTGCCACAAGCGCTGATGGCGCAGTCGCTGGCTTTTGATGTGGGGGTGGGCACGGGCGTGTTGTCGGCGGTGCTGGCCCGCCGAGGCGTAAAGCAGGTGGTGGCCACTGACCTGTCTGAGCGGGCTGTGGCCTGCGCGCGAGACAATTTGCAGCGCTTGGGCCTGCAAAACCAAGTGACTTTGCTGCACACCCATTTGTTCCCGCCGGGGCAAGCGCCTTTGGTGGTGTGCAACCCGCCTTGGTTGCCCGCACGCCCGGTGGGTTTGCTCGACCAAGCCGTGTACGACGAGGGCAGCCAGATGCTCAAAGGCTTTTTGGCGGGCCTGGGCGAACACTTGTGTGAGGGCGGCGAGGGCTGGCTGATTTTGTCGGACTTGGCCGAGCATTTGGGCCTGCGCAGCCGCGAGGCATTGCTGGGCTGGATCGCCGATGCGGGGCTGGTGGTGCTGGGGCGGCTGGACGCGAAGCCTGTGCATGCCAAAGCACAAGACAGCACCGACCCCTTGCATGCGGCCCGATCGGCCGAAGTCACTTCACTGTGGCGGCTGGGCGCAGCGAGCTGAACTGGCCCCCTGCTCTCCCTGCCAACTAGCCCCTTCCCTGACGGTCAGACCTTGCTGAAGTCGGGCTTGCGTTTTTCCATGAAGGCGCCAAAGGCTTCTTTGGCGGCGGGCTCGCGCAACATGCGGCCAAAGTCTTGGCCTTCTTCGTCCATCTTTTGCAGCACGGCTTGGGTGTCGCCCTTCATGAGGCGCTTGGTGGCGATCAGTGAAGTCAAAGGTTTGGCGGCCAATTTTCGAGCTTGGGCCTGCGCATAACCATTGACTTCGGTGGGCGGCACGACGCGGTTGACCAGGCCAACTTCTTGCGCAGCTTCGGCAAAAAAGGGCTCGCCCATGAGCAGGGCCTCAGCCGCACGGTGGTAACCAAACATGCGCGGGGCCAGCAGGCTGGATGCCGCCTCAGGGCACAGGCCGAGGTTGACGAACGGCATGGAAAAAGCGGCGTTGTCACCGGCATAGACCAGGTCGCAATGGAACAGCAGGGTGGTGCCGATGCCCACCGCAGGCCCGGCCACGGCGGCGAGCAGCGGCTTTTCGAAGGTGGCGATGCCGCGCAAGAAACGGAACACGGGCGACTCTTTTGTGGTGGGCGGCTGGTTCAAAAAGTCGCCAATGTCGTTGCCCGCACTGAAGATGCTTTCGTGCCCCTGAAACACCACGACCCGAACGGCGGGGTCGGCCGCCGCCTGCGCCACCGCATCGGCCATGGCCGCGTACATGGACGAGGTGATGGAATTTTTCTTGTCCAGGCGGTTGAAGGTGATGGTCATCACCCCTGCGTCGATGTGGGTCAGGATGTCAGACATGGAGGTCCTTGTGGTGTGTCGTAGGGGTAAGAAGGCTCACTGAACCCGAATCCAGGTTTGGGTGCGACCCAGCAGGGGCGCACCGATGAAGCCACGGACTTCGAGTTTTTTGCCGCCGTCGATCGGGGTCAAACGCAGGCTGTAGTTTTTGCCGTTCTCGGGATCGAGGATTTTCCCACCCTCCCACACCGCTTTGCCGTCACTTTGTTGACCGCCCCGGATGATTTCCATGCCGATCTTGGGCCGGCCCTTGCGGTCGTCGGTGCACAGGTTGCAGTTGGGTTCGGGGCTGGGGGTGGTGGCCAAAGAACGCTCAACCACGCCCGACAAGCCGCCACTGGCTTTTTGGGTGATCCGGATTTCGGCTTTGGGCTGTTGGGTGGCGTCGTCGATGCTGCGCCACAGGCCCACCGGGCTCATTTGGGCGTGGGCGGCCAGACTCAGCAGGCCAATGCCCAAACCGATGCTGAGGGTCAAAGCGGTTTTGATCATGGGGTGTCCTCCGGGTTTCAGGGGTGAGATGTCCCTGGCGTGTTATGCCAAGGCCGCGTCGGTGTCCATCAGCACCTCGCTGCCCGCGCGGATGCGGCGCATCAGGCTGGAGGTTTCGGGCATCAGGCGGGTGAAGTAAAAACGCGCCGTTTGCAGTTTGGCCTGATAGAACGGATCGGGGCGCTGGGCTTCTTCTTCGGCCTCGGCCAATTTGGCCAAGGCAATTTGTGCCGAACGGGCCCAGAAGTAACCCAGCACCAGGTGACCCACCACACGCAGATAGTCGACAGCGGCAGCGCCCACTTCGTCGGCATTGCTCATGGCTTTCATGCCGACTTCGCCCGTCAACTGCGTGAGCTTTTGGCCCAAGTCGGCCAGCGGCTTGATGAACTCGCCCATGGCCTCGTTGGCCATTTCGGCCTTGACCAATTGCTCGACCAATTTGCCGAACTTCTTGAGCGTCGCGCCTTGGTTGCCCAGCACTTTGCGGCCCAGCAAGTCGAGCGACTGGATGGTGTTGGTGCCTTCATAGATCATGTTGATGCGGGCATCGCGCACGTACTGCTCCATGCCCCACTCTTTGATGTAACCGTGGCCACCAAAGACTTGCTGGCAGGCGGATGTCGCCTCCCAAGCGTTGTCGGTGGTGAAGGCCTTGACGATGGGCGTGAGAAGAGCCACAACCTCGGCGGCTTCGGCCCGCACGGCTTCGTCGGGGTGGTTGAGTTCTTTGTCGAGCAACAAGGCGCAATAGCAAGCCAAGGCGCGGCCGCCTTCGGCGTAGGCCTTGGCGGTCATGAGCATGCGACGCACATCGGGGTGCACGATGATCGGATCGGCCGGTTTGCCGGGCGCCTTGACGCCCGTGAGCGAGCGCATTTGCACGCGGTCTTTGGCGTAGGCCAATGCATTTTGGTAGGCCACTTCGGTCAGGCCCAAGGATTGGTTGCCCACGCCCAGGCGGGCGGCATTCATCATCACAAACATCGCGGCCAAACCTTTGTTGGGTTGGCCCACCAAGGTACCCACCGCTTCGTCCAAAACCATCTGGCAAGTGGCGTTGCCGTGGATGCCCATTTTGTGCTCCAAGCCGCCGCAATAGATGCCGTTGCGCGCGCCCATGCTGCCGTCGGCCGCCACGTTGAACTTGGGCACGATGAAGAGGCTGATGCCTTTGCTGCCGGGAGGCGCATCGGGCAGACGGGCCAAGACCAAGTGCACGATGTTGGAGGCCAGATCGTGCTCGCCTGCGCTGATGAAAATCTTTTGACCACTGAGCTTGTAGGTGCCGTCGATTTGAGGCTCGGCCTTGGTGCGCAGCATGCCCAGATCGGTGCCGCAATGCGGCTCGGTCAGGCACATGGTGCCGGTCCACTCGCCACTGGTCAGCTTGGGCAAATACAGGGCTTTTTGCTCGGGCGTGCCGTGGGCGTGCAGGCACTCGTACGCACCATGGCTCAAGCCCGGGTACATGGTCCAGGCCTGGTTGGACGAGTTGAGCATTTCGTAAAAGCACTGGTTGACCACAAAGGGCAAGCCCTGACCGCCGAACTCGGGGTCGCAGCTGAGCGCAGGCCAGCCACCGGCCACGTACTGCGCATAGGCTTCTTTGAAGCCGTCGGGCGCTTTGACCTCGTGCGTGTCGCGGTTGAGCTGGCAGCCTTGCGTGTCGCCCGAGATGTTGATGGGGAACACCACCTCGGCCGCAAATTTGCCACCTTCCTCGAGCACCGCATTGATGGTGTCGGCATCGGTGTCGGCATGCTTGGGCAGGGCCTTGAGTTCGGCACTCACATTGAGCAACTCGTGCAAAACAAACTGCATGTCGCGAAGTGGGGGGGTGTAGACGGGCATCGTGGGTTCCTTGAATGGGTGAAAAATCAGTGTTCGGCAGGCTTGCGGCGGGTCTTGGGCACGGCCACCAATTTGGCTGCCTTGGCGCCCGCAGCGGGTGCGGCCGAAGGTGGCAATGCGGGGCCGCCGTAACGGGCCAGGATGTGCAAAAAGCCCCGGCGCGCCCGTTCGGTGGCGCTGGGGTTGCGCAAAAAGCGGGCTTCGTAGTGCAGCGCCAAGATCAGGCCGTGGATTTCGAATGCGATTTGGTGGGCATCCGCCTCTTGGCTGAGCTGGCCTTCGGCCTGTGCCAGCTCGACGGCACGGCGCAAAGCCGTTTGCCAGGTGGCCACAGAAGACGCCAAGGCATCGCGCACTGGGCCGCTGCGGTCATCAAACTCAACGGCGCCGCTGATGTAAATGCAGCCGGAGTCGATCTCGGCCGAAGTTTGCACCATCCAGTTGTCAAACATGGCGTGCAGGCGGGGCAAGCCACGGCTCTTTTGCATGGCCGCATAAAAGACGCTGGATTCAAAGCGGTCGTGGTATTCGCGGATGACCGAAATCTGCAGCTCTTCACGCGAGCCAAAGTGCGCGAACACACCCGACTTGCTCATGCCAGAGACTTCAGCCACGGCACCAATGGACAGGCCTTCCAGGCCGATTTGGGAGGCCAAGCCCAAGGCCGCATCGATGATGATGGCCTTGGTTTGCTGACCTTTGATGAGCACGCGCCGACCCGGCTCAGGAGGCGGCAGGCTTTCGACGTTGGAGGGTGGTTGGCGGTCGGTCATGGCTGGCAAAAAAGAACGATCGTTCTATTCTGCACCAAAAACCGAGCGAATCCACAAGGACCCTGGCCAACAAGGGTAAATCGGTAGGACCCATGACGTCGGGGCTGATTCAATGGCTTAGCTTCAGGCCTTAAAAGCCACGACCTTTTGGGTTTGCTCACCCAAGCCTTCGATGCCCAAACGCATCACATCGCCGCGCTTCAAGAACACGGGCGCAGGCTTGCCGTCCTTCTTGACGCCCATGCCCACGCCGGGCGGGGTACCGGTGGTGATGATGTCGCCGGGTTCGAGCGTCATGAACTGGCTCACGTAGCTCACCAGCTTGGCCACGCCAAAGATCATGGTCTTGGTGTTGCCGGTTTGATAGCGCACGCCGTTCACATCCAACCACATGCTCAGGGCTTGCGGGTTGGGCACTTCGTCGCGCGTGACCAGCCAAGGACCCACGGGGCCGAAAGTGTCGCAGCCCTTGCCCTTGTCCCAGGTGGCGCCGCGCTCAAGCTGGTATTCACGCTCGCTCACGTCGTTGACCACGCAGTAACCGGCCACATGGTTCAAGGCGTCTTTTTGCGTGACATAGCGGGTGCGTGTGCCAATGACGATGCCCAGCTCGACTTCCCAGTCGGTTTTCTTGGAGCCTTTGGGCAGCATCACGTCGTCATCAGCACCCTGAATGCAGGAGATGGTTTTGGTGAACACGATCGGCTCGGCCGGGATGGGCATGTTCGACTCGGCTGCGTGGTCGGCGTAGTTCAGGCCGATGGCGATGAACTTGCTGGTGTAGGAGATGGGCGTACCGAAGCGTTTTTTGCCACGCACCAGGGGCAGCTTGTCGGTCTTGACCTTGGCCAGCTTGGCCAAAGCTTTGTCGTTCAGCTGGTCGGGCGAGATGTCCTTGACCACACCGCTCAGGTCGCGCAAGCGGCCATCGGCGTCGATCAGACCGGGTTTTTCTTTGCCAACTTGGCCATAGCGAACGAGTTTCATAGTTGCCTTTCAGTGTTTAAAAAATCAATAAGTGGAACGGCCACCCGACAGGTCAAAGACCGCGCCAGTGGAGAAGGAACATTCTTCGGTGCTCAGCCAAGTCACCATGGCGGCGACTTCTTCGGGCTCACCAAACCGGGCCATCGGAATTTTGGAGAGCATGAACTGGATGTGCTCGGGCGTCATTTGATCAAAAATCGCCGTCTTCACAGCCGCCGGGGTGACACAGTTGACGCGCACGCCCGTGTCGGCCAGTTCTTTGCCCAACGATTTGGTCAGGCCGATCACGGCAGCTTTGCTCGCGCTGTAAGCGCTGGCATTGGGGTTGCCGTCTTTGCCCGCGACCGAGGCGATGTTGACGATGCGCCCGTAGTTGCGCGACTTCATGTGGGCACTGAGTTCGCGGCAGCAATAAAACAGACCGTGCACGTTCACATCGAACACCTGCTTCCAGGCATCGACCGGGTAATCCCACACCTTGACGTTGGGGCCGGTGATGCCCGCGCTGTTGACGAGCACATCCACTCCCGCAAGGGCCGTCGTCTGCGCAGTGGCTTGCACCACCGAATCGTGGCTGGCCACATCGACCTGCACGGTGTTGACCACCGCACCCATTTGACCCTTGCGCAGTTGCTCGGCCGCCTGGGTCATGCCCGCCACATCACGATCCCAAATGGTGACCCGTGCACCGGAGGCGAGCATACGCTGCGCAATCGCAAAGCCCAAACCGGTGGCCGCACCGGTGATGACCGCATGGCGGCCTTTCATGTCCAACAAGTTCATGTGTGTCTTTCAGTCATTAAATGGTCATGCCACCGTCCACCATATAGGCATTGCCTGTGGCGAAAATGGATTCGTCCGATGCGAGGAAGGTGACGATGGGCGCAATCTCGTGCGCCTGTGCCAAACGCCCCATGGGTTGGCGGTTGATGAAGTCCTGCCGCGCCTGCACCGGGTCGGCATAGCTGTTGATGCGGTCTTGCAGCGAAGGCGTGTCCACGGTGCCGGGGCAAATGCAATTGCAGCGAATGCCCTTGCGCACGTAATCGGCCGCCACGCTTTTGGTCAGGCCAATCACGGCCGCTTTGCTCGCACCGTAGATGAAACGGTTGGGCAGGCCGCGCACGCTGGAGCACACGCTGGCCATGTTGATGATGCTGCCGCCATGACCATCTTTTTCGAATTGCGCCAGCATTTTGGGAATGGCCGCCTGGATCATCCAGAACTGCGAGCGCGCGTTCAGGTTGAAGGCAAATTCCCAGTCTTCGTCGGTGGCCAGTTCGATGTTGCCGTTGTGCACAAAGCCTGCGCAGTTGAAGATGATGTCGATGCGCGGCAGGCTGGCCACTTGGGCTGCAATTGCTTGCTTGTCAAGCACGTTCAGGACGGCGGTGTGCACATTCGCCACGCCTTGGTAGCTCTTGAGCAATTCGGCATCCACATCGGTCGCATAGACCGTGGCGCCTTCGGCCGCCATGGCCAGCGCCGCCGCTTGGCCAATGCCCTGTCCGGCTGCGGTGACAAGCGCAATTTTTCCTTTGAGTCTCATGGTGCTTTGATCTCCAGTTGGGTGATTTGTCTTGCGGTGATGGCATGCCAGTCCCAGGCAATGCCCAAACCGGTTGTTTCGGGTGGCAGGGCAAACCCGTCTGCCACCTTCATGCGCGAAGTGGTGATGTCGTCGAGCTGCGGGATGTACTCCACCCAGGTGGCGTTGGGCACGGCCGCGCACAGGCTCACATGCAACTCCATCAAGAAGTGCGGGCACACCGCCACGTCAAAAGTTTCGGCCAGGTGTGCGGTTTTGATCCAGGGTGTGATGCCGCCAATGCGCGCCACATCGGGCTGCACGATCGAGCACGCGCCCTGCTCCAGGTATTCGCGAAACTGCATCGGGTGGTACATCGACTCACCCACCGCCACAGGGATGGTGGTGTGCTCGCGCAACTGGCGGTGGCCCGACACGTCTTCGGCGGGCATGGGCTCTTCGATCCAGGCCAGACCCAACCCATCAAAAGCGCGCGCACGGCGCACCACCTCGGCACGGTTGAAGCCCTGGTTGGCATCGGTCATCAACTCAAAGCCCGGCCCCACCGCCTCGCGCACGGCACTCAGGCGCGCCACGTCTTCGCTCACATGGGGGCGGCCGATCTTGATTTTGGCCCCTTTGAAACCTTGGGCTTGCGCCTCCAGCGTCTGGTCCACCAGCGCTTCGGGCGACAGGTGCAGCCAGCCGCCTTCGGTGGTGTAGAGCGGCACACGCGCTTGCGCCCCGCCCAACAACTGCCACAACGGCAGGCCCTGGCTTTGCGCCCGCCAGTCCCACAGGGCCGTGTCCACGCAGGCGAGTGCCAAACTGGTCATGGCCCCCACAGCGGTGGCGTGGGTGTGAAAAAACAAATCCTTCCAGATGGCTTCGACCAAGACAGGGTTTCGCCCAATGAGGCGCGGTGCCAAGTGGTCTTTGAGCAAGGCGAGGACCGATGATCCGCCTGTGCCAATGGTGTAGGCATAGCCGGTGGCGTCGATGCCATCACTGCAGTGCAGCGTGAGCAAAATCGTTTCTTGCGTCACGAACGACTGAATGGCGTCGGTGCGCAAGACCTTGGGCGGCAAGTTGACTTGCCGCAAGCTCACGCGGTCAATGGTGACGTGGGGCATAAAGGGTTAAAGCGCGGAACCCGCGAAACCCTGCAAGCAGGGCATGGACAAAAGGATGTGAAGCATGCGGTCATCAGCCGATGCAGGCCGTCATTTTTGCGACACACAGCATGCGGGTTTGTGCGGAGTGGCAGGGCTGATGGGTCATGTGATGATTCTACAATTGGTCTGACCAATTGTCCAATTCACGTTATCCCTGATGCCCTAATGCCCCTGCAAACCGTCGCACCGCATCGCCTGTACCGCCAGATTGCCGAGCAACTTCGGCAACTGATGGTGTCCGGTGAATTCGCGCCTGGCTCGCGTTTGCCCGCGGAACGCGATCTGGCCCTGCAGTTGGGGGTGAGCCGTCCTTCGGTGCGCGAAGCACTGATTGCGCTCGAGGTGGAGGGCATGATCGAAGTGCGCACCGGCTCGGGCATTTATGTGCAGCAAGCCGTCCACAGCTCTGCACGCAAAAACATGGCGCTGGGTGCCGACCTCGATGCCGACACCCCGGCCAATTGGGGCCCCCTGGAGGTGATGAGCGCGCGGATTTTGGTGGAGGCCGAAGTGGCTGCGCTGGCCGCCGCCCATGCCCAAAAATCCCACATCAAAGCGATCCAAACGGGCCTGAAGCAAATGCAGCGCGAAGCTGCGCGTGATGAAGTGCCGCGCGAGGGCGACGAAGCCTTCCACCAGGCCATCGCCCTGGCTTGCGGCAACAGTGTTTTGCTCGACACAGTGCAGCGCTATTGGCAAGCACGCCATGGCCCCTTGTTTGAGCGTCTGGGCGACTACTTTGAACGCCCCGAGTCGTGGCAAGCCGCCATCGAGGAACACCAAACAGTGATGCGCGCCATCGAGGCGCACGACAGCAGCGCCGCGCGCAAGGCCATGCAAAAACACCTGAAACAAGCCCACAAAAGATACAGCGCGAGCTGGCGCCGCGCACCCACCCGTTAGGGTGGTTTTTCTGTTCCCGCGTCAGCAAATTTCCAAACTCAATAAGGAGACAAAGATGAGCAAACGATTCACCCTGAAAACCCTGGCCGCTGTCGGTGCGGTGGCCATGGGCACGCTGCTGGCCAGCACCGGCGTCATGGCCCAGCAAAAACTCAAGTGGGCCCACGTCTATGAGACGTCTGAGCCCTTCCACACCGAGTCGGTGTGGGCTGCAGAAGAAATCAAGAAACGCAGCAACGGCAAGTTCGACATCCAGGTCTTCCCTGCCTCCACATTGGGCAAAGAGACCGACATCAACCAGGGCCTGACGCTGGGCACGGTGGACATGATCATCAGCGGCCCCTCATTTGCGGCGCGCACCTACCCCCGTTTTGGCATCGCCTACTACCCTTTCATCTTCCGCGATGGCGACCACCTGATCGCTTACTCCAAGAGCCCCGTGTTCCAGGAAATGATTGGTGAATTCCGCGCCCGCACGGGCATTCAGGTCACGGCCTACACCTACTACGGTGCCCGCCACACCACGGCCCAAAGAGCCTTCACCAACTGCGCTGGCATGAAGGGCCTCAAGATCCGCGTGCCCGATGTGCCCGCCTACCGCGCCACACCTGAGGCCTGCGGCGCCAACCCCACGCCCATCGCTTTTGCCGAGGTGTATTTGGCCCTGCAAAACGGCACTGTGGAAGCGCAAGAGAACCCCTTGACCACGATCGAGGCCAAGAAGTTTTTTGAAGTGCAAAAAGCCATCATGCTCACCGGCCACATCGTGGACGGCTTGACCACGCAGATTGCCCCCCACCTCTGGAATCGCTTGAGCGATGCCGAAAAGAAGATCTTCACCGATGTGACCCAAGAAGCTGCGGTGCGCGCATCGGCCAAGGTCAAGGCCAGCGAAGCCGAACTGGTGGAAGAGTTCCGCAAGAAAGGTTTGCAGATGGTGCAAGTCGACCGCAAATCCTTCCAGGATGCGGTGCTGAAAAACAAGCCTCTGACAGGCATGGGTTTCACGCAATCTGACTTCGACAAGATCCAAGCGGCCAGGTGATCTTGGGGCTGTGCCCCAAGCACAGTCCACCCCACCACGCTGGGCACTGGCCCAGCGTGCGTCTGCATGACCGGACCTGCGGGTCCGGGCATCTACATTTCAATTGCGAAAGATTAGCCATGAGCAAGCTGCCAGACATGGATGCCCTGCCCAAAGTCATGGGCGACGACGGCCAGTTCCACGCCACCGATGAGGCGGTGGACTTGTCCGGAACGCCCATCGAGGCTTGGGTGGCCTTGCTGTTTTTTTGGGCCTTGGGCCTGACGGTTTTTTACCAATTCTTCACCCGCTATGTGCTCAATGATTCGGCCTCCTGGACCGAAGAGATCGCCCGATATTTGTTGATCGCCACGGTGTTCACGGGCGCGGCCATTGGTGTGGCCAAGAACAACCACATCCAGGTTGATTTTTTCTTCCGCTTCATGCCCGCTCGGCTGTCCTACGCGGTGGCCTTGTTGGTGGATGTGATGCGCATCGGATTTTTTGGCGCAGCCACCTTTTTGACGGGCCAGATGATGCAGAAGTTGGGCAGCTACAAGATGACGATCATCGACTTGCCCATGAACTTGCTGTATGGCGTGGTGATGGCCGGATTTGCGGCGATGTGCCTGCGGTCCATCTGGGTCATGCGCATCCACCTGCAGCGCGGCTACACCGTGCTGGAACGCCCCGAATCCGAAATGACGGACCGCTGAACGCCCCACTGAACGACAGAAAGCCCCTGCCATGTTGAAAATCATTTTCTTGCTGCTGATGAGTGGCGGCATTCCGGTGGCCATTGCCATGGCGGGAGCCTCGCTCATTTACCTGTTTTTCGCCCAAAGCTCGCCCCCATTTGTGGTGATCCACCGCATGGTCTCAGGCATCGACAGCTTTCCGCTGCTGGCCGTGCCTTTCTTCATTCTGGCGGGCAACTTGATGAACAACGCCGGCATCACCAACCGCATCTACAACTACGCGCTGGCCTTGGTGGGCTGGCTCAAGGGCGGTTTGGGCCACGTCAACGTGGTCGGCTCTGTGGTGTTTGCGGGCATGAGCGGCACGGCCATTGCCGATGCTGCAGGCCTGGGCACCATCGAAGTCAAGGCCATGAAAGACCATGGCTACAGCACCGAATTCGCGGTGGGCGTCACGGCCGCATCGGCCACGCTGGGTCCCATCATTCCGCCCAGTTTGCCGTTTGTGATCTACGGCATGATGGCCAATGTCTCGGTGGGTGCACTGTTTTTGGCGGGCATCTTGCCAGGCATTTTGATGGCCCTGTTGATGATGCTGACGGTGGCTTACTTTGCGCACAAAAATGGTTGGGGCGCTGATATCCAATTCGAGTGGCCCCGGGTCATCAAGGCCTTGACCGAAACCGCCGTGGTGATCGGCTGGCCTCTGGCCATTTGGTGGACCGTCAAAACCTTTGGCACACCGCCCCAGATGACGGTGTTTGTCGCTTTGGCCATCTTGTTTGTGGCCGACAAACTGTTCAAGTTCCAAGCCGTCTTACCCATCATGACCCCCATCATCCTGATCGGCGGTATGACCACCGGCGTGTTCACGCCGACCGAAGGCGCGATCGCCGCCTGTGTGTGGGCCTTGATTTTGGGCTTCTTTTGGTACCGCACCCTGAATCTGAAAATGTTTGTCAAAGTCTGCCTGGACACGGTCGAGACCACCGCCACCGTGCTGTTCATCGTGGCCGCTGCCAGCATCTTCGGCTGGATGCTCACCGCCACAGGGGTGACCACGGCCATCTCCAGCTGGGTGCTGGGCTTCACCCAAGAGCCTTGGGTGTTTTTGCTGCTGGCCAACGCCTTGATGCTGTTTGTCGGCTGCTTCCTGGAGCCGACTGCCGCCATCACCATTCTTGTGCCGATCCTGGTGCCGATTTGCCAACAACTGGGCATTGACCTGGTGCACTTCGGTCTGGTCATGGTGCTGAACCTGATGATCGGTTTGCTGCACCCGCCCATGGGCATGGTGCTGTTCGTGCTGGCGCGGGTGGCCAAGCTCAGTGTGGAGCGCACCACCATGGCCATCTTGCCCTGGCTGTTCCCCTTGTTGGGCAGCCTGGCCGTCATCACCTACTTTCCTAACTTGGTGCTGTGGTTGCCCAAACAATTTTATTGAGACCTTGCCATGAGTTCATTCATTCGACTGCACCCCGCCGACGATGTCGTCATTGCGCGCGCCCAACTGATGAGCGGCAGCACCGTGGACGGCGTGGCCGTGCGCGGCCTGATCCCGCCGGGCCACAAAATCGCCACCCGCGCCATCGCGGTGGGCGAACCGGTGCGCCGCTACAACCAGATCATTGGTTTTGCGCACCAGCCCATCGCGCCCGGCGAGCATGTGCACACGCACAACCTGAACATGGGCGCAGAAAAAGGCAACTTTGAGCGCGACTACGCGATCGGGCAAGACGTCAAGCCCGATCCGGTGCGCCAGCAAGCGAGCTTCATGGGCTACAAGCGCAGCGACGGCCGTGTGGCCACACGCAACTACATCGGTGTGTTGTCAAGCGTCAACTGTTCGGCCACCGCCGCACGCGCCATTGCCGACCATTTTTCCAAGCGCAACAACCCCGCAGCACTGGCCAATTTTCCGAATGTGGACGGCGTGGTGGCACTCACCCACGGCACCGGCTGCGGCATGGACACCGAGGGCTTGGGCATCCAGTTGCTTGAGCGCACGCTGGCCGGTTATGCCACGCACGCCAATTTTTGGGGCGTGGTGGTGGTGGGTTTGGGCTGCGAGGCCAACCAGCTCAACACTTGGCTGGCGCACAGCAGCCTGCGCGAGGGCGACACGCTCAAGGTGTTCAACATCCAAGACACCGGCGGCACACGCTTGACGGTCGAAAAAGGCATTGCCTTGATTGAAGAGATGCTGCCCCGCGCCAACGCCATCAAGCGCGAGCCTTGCAGTGCAGAACACATCACCGTGGGCCTGCAATGCGGCGGCTCGGACGGTTATTCGGGCATCAGCGCCAACCCGGCACTGGGTGCGGCGGTGGACTTGCTGGTGCAGCATGGCGGCACCGCCATCCTGAGTGAGACGCCCGAGATTTATGGGGCCGAGCATTTGCTCACGCGCCGCGCCGTCAAGCCCGAGGTGGCACACAAACTGATCGAGCGCATCCGCTGGTGGGAAAACTACACCGCCATCAACGGCGGCGAGATGAACAACAACCCCTCGCCCGGCAACAAGGCCGGTGGCCTGACCACCATTCTGGAGAAATCATTGGGGGCTGTGGCCAAAGGCGGCACCAGCAATCTGCAGGCGGTGTACGAATACGCCGAGCCGGTCACGGCCAAAGGTTTTGTCTACATGGACACCCCCGGCTACGACCCGGTGAGCGCCACGGGCCAGGTGGCGGGCGGGGCCAACTTGATTTGCTTTACCACCGGGCGCGGCAGCGCTTATGGCTGCGCGCCCTCGCCCAGCCTCAAGTTTTCGACCAACACGGCCTTGTGGAAAAAGCAGGAAGAAGACATGGACCTGAACTGCGGCGAGATCGTGGACGGCGGGGTGAGCATTGCCGAGATGGGCCAGCGCATTTTCGAAATGATTTTGGCTGCCGCATCGGGCGAACCCACCAAGAGCGAGCGCCACGGCTACGGCCAAAACGAGTTTGTGCCATGGCAAGTCGGCGCGGTCATGTAATGACTTTCGGGACAGATCTTTAGCGCTGTCCCCAACCAATTAAAGAGAATATGAGCCACACCATTTCTGCCCACGACCTGCGCACCAAGGTCACCCGCATCATTGAACAAGCGGGCAGCCTGCCTGCCGAGGCTGCGCAGGTGGCCGACAACCTGGTGATGGCCAACCTGAGCGGGCACGACTCGCATGGCGTGGGCATGGTGCCGCGTTATGTGGACGCGGTGCTCGAAGGCGGCCTGAGTCCCAACACGGGTGTGAAGGTCTTGCTCGACACAGGACCGCTGCTCAACCTGGATGGTCAACGCGGCTACGGCCAGATCACGGGTGTGCAAGCCATGCAGATGGGCATTGAACGCGCAAAGCAGCATGGCGTGTGCACCGTGGCCCTGAGCCGATCGCACCACCTGGGCCGTATCGGTCACTTTGCTGAAATGGCGGTGGCGCAAGGCCTGGTGTCGGTGCACTTTGTGAATGTGCTCTCGCGCCCCGTGGTCGCGCCCTTTGGCGGAGGAGACGGTCGCTTTGGCACCAACCCCTGCTGCATTGGCGTGCCCATGGGCAGCCGCGCACCCTTTGTGCTGGACTTTGCCACCAGCCGCGTGGCGCAAGGCAAGATGCGTGTGGCCCACAACAAGGGCGAGCAAGTGCCACCCGGTTACTTGATCGACGAACATGGCCATCCCACCACCAACCCCGGTGTGGTGGTGGTGCCGCAGTCCAACGGCCTGTTTGGCGCACTCATGACTTTTGGTGACCACAAAGGCTTTGGCATGGCCATGGCCTGCGAACTGCTGGGTGGTGCGCTCACAGGCAGTGGCACTTGGCACCGCGAAGCCGACCACCAAAGGGCGGTGTTGAACGGCATGCTGACGATGCTGATCGACCCGGTGCGCCTGGGCACACAAGCCATGTTTGAGCAAGAGGCCCTGACCTTTGCCGACTGGCTGCGGCAAAGCCCCGATGCACCCGGCAGCGATGGCGTGAAGCTGGCGGGCGAGCCCGAGCGCACTGCACGTGCCGACCGCGAACAAAACGGCATCTGGATCGACGACGCCACCTGGGCCGAGATCGAAGCCTCTGAAAAAAAGCTGGCAGCGCGTTGAGCCTTGCCTGACCAAGACCTTCCCCGTAGGTTCCATTCCTCTGAGACCCATGCATCTTTGCGCGCTCACTCTGGCATCGCTGCCCACTGACATCCACACCCCGATTTATGACCGCCGACGCCATGCCCCCGGTGTGGTGCACCTGGGACTGGGCGCCTTTCACCGGGCACACCAGGCCATGGTGTTTGACCAACTGCTGGCCAATGGCGACACGCGCTGGGGCATCCACGGCATTGGCATGACGCGGCCCGACTTGGTGCACACGCTGCGTGCGCAAGACGGCTTGTACGCCGTGCGCGTGGCCGATGGGATGGGTGTGAAGTGGCAAGTGCCCGGAGCTCTGTGGCGCATGAATGTGGCCACCACCGAGCGCGATGCGGTGGTGCAAGCCATTGCCGCACCCAGCACCCGTTGGGTCACGCTCACCGTCACAGAAAAAGGCTACACGCCTGCCTTGGCCCAACTGCTGCTGGACGGTCTGCGTCAGCGCCAGCAAGGCGGTTTATCGGGCATCACCGTGGCCTCGTGCGACAACCTGCAAGGCAACGGGCACAAGCTGTTGGCCTTGGTCAAAGCCGCCACCACCACTGAGAGCTCAGAGCTGCTGCGCTGGATTGACACGCACTGCGCTTTTCCATGCAGCATGGTCGACCGCATCGTGCCCGCCGCCACAACCGAAGTGCTGGCCGCCGCCAGCCAGGCGCTGGGTCTGCGCGACGACGCGTCGCTCAGCACCGAAGGCTTTTGGGAATGGGTGATCGAAGACCGCTTTGCCGATCCGCTGGATGCCGACTTGCTGCAAAGCGCGGGGGTGCGTGTCACGCCCGATGTGCACAGCTACGAAGAAGCCAAGCTGCGCATGCTCAACGGCAGCCATTCGGCCATGGCACTCATGGGCGCCGTCACCGGCAGGCCCTTCATTGCGAGTTGCATCGGTGAACCAGCCATCCGCCGTTTTGTTCACCGCTTGATGAGCCGCGAAGTCGCGCCCCACCTTGCCCGCAGCGACTGGGCCGACTACCGCGACGCACTGATAGCGCGCTTTGGCAACCCGTACTTGAAGCACAGCGTGCACCAGATCGCCACCGACAGTTCACAAAAAATTCCACAGCGTTGGCCCCCCTCGGTGCTGGGTCAGATCGCCCAAGACGCTTCGTTTGAACACCACGCGCTGGCCGCTGCCGTGCTCGTGCGCTACACCTTGGGGGTGGACGAGCAAGGCCAGACCTATGCCCTGAACGACCCGCAAGCCGAAAGCCTGATGGTCCTGGGCGCAGCCCAGCGCACCGAGCCTGAAGCCTGCGTGCGCGCACTGCTGGCCCGCGAAGACCTTTGGGGCAGTGTCCTGCCGCAAAACTCAGCCTGGATCGCCCGTGTGACGCATTGGCACCAACACATCCTGCAGCACGGCGTGGACCACGCCGTCCAACAACTGACCGAGGCCTGAGCCATGAAAATCACCGCCGCCCGCGTCATCGTTTGTTGCCCTGGCCGCAACTTCGTCACCCTCAAGATCGAGACCGACCAAGGCGTGTACGGCGTGGGCGACGCCACGCTCAACGGCCGAGAGCTGGCCGTGGTCAGCACCCTCGAAGACCACGTCATCCCCTGCCTGATCGGACGCGATCCGCAGCAGATCGAAGACATCTGGCAATACCTCTACAAAGGGGCCTACTGGCGGCGCGGCCCGGTGAGCATGAGCGCGATTGCCGCCGTGGACACCGCGCTGTGGGACATCAAGGCCAAGATGGCGAACATGCCGCTTTACCAGCTGCTGGGCGGACGCAGCCGCACCGGCGTGATGGTCTACGGCCACGCCAACGGACGCGACACCGCCGAGACGGTGGACGAAGTCTTGCGTCACAAGGAAGAAGGCTACTTGGCGATCCGGGCCCAAAGCGGCGTGCCGGGCCTGAACAAGGTTTATGGCGTGAGCGGCAGCAACCGAATGTATGAACCCGCCGACGGCAACTTACCGAGCGAACACGACTGGAGCACCGAAAAATATTTGCGCCACACGCCCGGCCTGTTTGAAGCCGTGCGCGAAGCCGTGGGCCCCGACATCCATTTGCTGCACGACGTGCACCACCGCTTAACGCCCATTGAGGCCGGACAACTGGGCAAAGCGCTGGAGCCGATGCGCCTGTTCTGGATGGAAGACCCGACCCCGGCCGAGAACCAGGATGCGTTTCAGTGGATACGCCACCACACCACCACGCCGATTGCGGTGGGCGAGGTGTTCAACACCATCTGGGACTGCAAGACCCTGATCGAAAAACAGCTGATCGACTACATCCGCACCACCGTGGTCCACGCGGGTGGCATCACGCACCTGCGGCGCATCGCTGACTTGGCGAGCCTGTACCAGGTGCGCACCGGCTGCCATGGCGCAACCGACCTCTCCCCCGTGTGCATGGGCGCAGCGCTGCACTTTGACACTTGGGTGCCCAACTTTGGCGTGCAAGAGTTCATGCCCCACAGCGAAGAAATGCTCTCAGTCTTCCCGCACGACTTTCGTTTTGAGCGCGGCATGATGCACTGCGGCGAGTCCCCCGGCCACGGGGTGGACATCGACGAAAAACTGGCGGCGAAGTACCCGTACCAAAGGGCTTATCTGCCGGTGAACCGGCTGCAGCACGATGGGACGCTTTGGAACTGGTGAGGTGGCACCTGCGTGGAACATCTCCCCGATTAACAGCTTGAAAATTGCCCCATGCAATCCTTTGATATTGAAAAAGTCGAATGGCAGGAAATCAGCCCAGACGGCACCTGCTACACCTTGCTCGAAGGCGACAAGCAGGATCCGGCAGGGGGTTTCAGCTACCTGTTGAAACTGCCCCCTGGGGCATGGGACAGACCGCACTGGCACACAGGTCCAGCACGCCTGATGGTGCTTCGCGGTGTGTTGATGCTGGGACTGGGTGCTGATTTCAAGCCCGAAAAGGCCGTGCCTTATGCAGCGGGGTCAATTTTGCATGTCCCAGCCCATGAAGTTCATTTCGATGGCTGCGACACGGAGACGCTGGTCTTCGGCGTTGCACAGGGACCTTGGTCAACCCTCTATGTCAACGGCAATCACTGACTTGACTCGTTCCGCTGAACTCTCGAAGTGTTCTTCTCATCTGAGTCGCGTTTAAAGCACCCGAGCCAACGCCGCCTGCAAATGCTCTGAAGGCAAGCGCTTGAAGCCCGAGCGGGCAAAGCGCTGCAAGCGCCCTTGCATGAAAGCCACCAGCACCGAGGCCGTCACTTGGGCATCGGCGCTGGGGGTGGGTGTGTCGGCGATTTTGAGGGATTGGCGCAGCTGCGCTTCGATCTTGTCAAACAGCAAGTTGATGCGCTCTTGCAAACGGTCATGTTCAAAAGCCAGGGCTTCGCCGTTCATGACGCGGCTCATGCCGGGGTTTTTTTCGGCAAATTGCAAGAGCAGCGCGACGATGCGACCGGCTTGTTGCGGGCCAGCGGGTTCACGGTCGGTCACTTGGCGGATCAGGCCCATGACGGACTGGTCCACAAAGTCAATCAAGCCTTCGAACATTTGGGCCTTGCTGGCAAAGTGGCGGTACAAAGCCGCTTCACTCACACCAATTTTGGCGGCCAGGCCTGCGGTGGTGACGCGCTCGGCACCCGGCTGCTCCAGCATGGCGGCCAAGGTTTGCAAAATCTGCAAACGGCGCTCACCCGGGCGTGGGCGCTTGCGGGCGGGGGTGGCGTCTTCGCCGCTGTCGTGTTCAGGCGCTTCGGTTTGCTTGGGCATATCGTCTCTTGAGGGTGGTGCTGAGCGTGGGGGAGCTGCGGTTTTATCGGCTGCGGATCATGGTGCCAAAGGCCTGCTCAGAAAGCACTTCGAGCAGCATGGCATGTGGCACGCGGCCGTCGATGATGTGCACCGCATTCACGCCGCTCTTGGCCGCATCCAGGGCCCCTGCGATCTTGGGGATCATGCCGCCGCTGATGGTGCCGTCGGCACACAGTTCGTCGATGCGGTGAGGGGTCAGCTCGGTCATCAGCTGGCCTTCTTTATCAAGCACGCCACGGATGTTGGTGAGCATGAGCAATTTTTCGGCTTGCAGCACGGTGGCCAGTTTGGCGGCCACCACGTCGGCGTTGATGTTGTAGCTTTCGTTGTTGGCACCAAAACCAATCGGGCTGACCACCGGGATGAAGGCATCGTCTTGCAGACATTGCAGGATGGACGGATCGATGCTTTCGATCTCACCGACCTGGCCCACGTCGTATTCTTTGCTGGGGTCTTGGGCATCCACCAGGCGCAGTTTTTTCGCACGAATCAGGCCGCCGTCACGCCCCGTCAGGCCCACGGCTTTGCCGCCTGCGCGGTTGATCATGCCCACGATGTCTTGCTGCACTTCACCGCCCAGCACCCACTCCACGACTTCCATGGTCTCGGCATCGGTCACGCGCATGCCCTGAATGAACTCGCCCTTCTTGCCCAGACGGTTCAAGGCGGTTTCAATTTGTGGGCCGCCGCCATGCACCACCACCGGGTTCATGCCCACCAGCTTGAGCAACACCACATCTTCGGCAAAGGCCTGCTGCAGGGCCGGGTCGGTCATGGCGTTGCCGCCGTATTTGATCACCAGCGTCTTGCCGTGGAACTTGCGGATGTAGGGCATGGCCTGCGCCAGGATCTGGGCCTGGTCGTGCGGCGCAACGGTGATGGCGGGGTGGGTGTCGGTCATGGTGAAAACTTCAACAGTACGGGGTTAAGCTGCAAGCCAAGAGAGTGAGTACCAACGATTGTGCCGCAATCCAATGGCCCTTCAGAGGGTTTCAGCCAGCATGCGGTTCACACCCAGTTGCCAGGCGGGCAGCGCCAGGCCAAAGGCTTGCTGCAGCTTGCGGGTGTCCAGGCGAGAGTTGAGCGGGCGCTGCGCGGGCGTCGGAAAAGACGTTGTGGGCACGGGTGCGATGTCTGTGACTTTCAGGGGCAGCTCTGGCCGGGTCTGACGTGCCTGCGTGATCACATGGCTGGCATAGCCGTGCCAGCTGGTCTGGCCTGCGGCAGCCAGGTGGTAAAGCCCCCCCAAGGCTGGCTGGTGCAAGACCGAACGGATGGCATGGGCGGTGATGTCGGCGATCAAATCTGCACCCGTGGGTGCGCCAAACTGGTCGTCAATGACGGTGAGGCGTTCGCGCTCGGCGGCCAGGCGCAGCATGGTTTTGGCAAAGTTACCACCTCGCGCCGCGTACACCCAGCTGGTGCGAAAAATCAGGTGCTTGCAGCCGCTGGCAGCGATGTGCTGTTCGCCTTCGAGTTTGGTTTGGCCGTACACGCTGAGCGGGCCGGTGGCATCGCTCTCTTGCCAAGCTTGCTCGCCCTGGCCGTTGAACAAATAGTCGGTCGAATAATGCACCAGCCAGGCACCGATGTCGGCAGCGGCCTGCGCCAGCGCACCAGGGGCGGTGGCGTTCAAGCAGCGGGCCAAGTCGGGCTCGGACTCGGCTTTGTCCACGGCGGTGTGGGCGGCGGCATTGACGATCACATCGGGGCGCCAGTCGCGCACCGTTTGCGCCAAGCGCTCAGGCTGGCTCAAGTCGCCACACAAGTCGGTGCTGTGCCGGTCCAGCGCCAGCACCTCTCCCAAAGGGGCCAGGCTGCGCTGCAGCTCCCAACCCACTTGGCCGTTTTTGCCCAAGAGCAAGATCTTCATGCTTGGCGCTCAGCGTAGTTTTGGTTCAGCCAATCGCGGTAAGCGCCGCTTTGCACGTGGCTGACCCAATCGGGGTTGGCCAGGTACCACTCGACGGTTTTGCGGATGCCGGTCTCAAAGGTCTCGGCGGGCTTCCAGCCGAGTTCCGCTTCAAGTTTGCGCGCATCAATCGCATAGCGGCGGTCGTGACCCGGGCGGTCGGTCACGTAGCTGATTTGCTCGGCATACGGCTTGCCATCAGTGCGGGGGCGCAACTCGTCGAGCAGCGCGCACACCGTTTTGACGATCTCGATGTTGGGCTTCTCGTTCCAGCCACCCACGTTGTAGACCTCGCCCAAGCGTCCGGCTTCCAGCACACGGCGGATCGCGCTGCAGTGGTCTTTGACGTACAACCAATCGCGCACTTGCATGCCGTCGCCGTACACCGGCAGCGGCTTGCCCGCCAGAGCATTGACGATCATGAGCGGGATGAGTTTTTCAGGGAAGTGGTAGGGCCCGTAGTTGTTGCTGCAATTGGTGGTCAGCACCGGCAGACCGTAAGTGTGGTGCCAAGCGCGCACCAGGTGGTCACTGGCCGCCTTGCTGGCTGAATAAGGGCTGTTGGGCTCGTAGCGGTGGGTTTCACTGAAGGCCGGGTCGCCCTTGGCCAGTGAGCCATACACCTCGTCGGTGGACACATGCAAAAACCGGAAGGCTGATTTCTCCCCCTCGGGCAACCCACTCCAATAAGCCCGCACCGCTTCAAGCAGGTTGAAGGTGCCCACGATGTTGGTCTGGATGAACTCGCCCGGGCCGTGGATGGAGCGGTCCACATGGCTTTCGGCCGCGAAATTGACCACCGCACGCGGCCGGTGTTCGGCCAATAGGCGGCTGACCAGGGCGCTGTCGCCGATATCGCCTTGCACCAGCTGGTGGCGTGCATCGCCTTGCAGGCTGGCCAAGGTCTCGGGGTTGCCCGCGTAGGTGAGCTTGTCGAGGTTGATGATGGGCTCGTTGCTGGCGGCCAGCCAGTCGAGTACGAAGTTGGCGCCGATAAAACCCGCGCCGCCGGTTACCAAGAGGGTCATGAAATCATGGGATGGGGGTGCAACGAGATGCCGCACCAACTGCGCTCGATTTTAGAAGCATTGCGCGCTGAACCGCTGACACCTTGGGCTGGCTGCCGCAGTGCCCCAAGCAGCGGTTAAAGTGGTGGCTTGTTCAGGAAATGACCATGGCCACCTCAGACCCCTCCAAGCGCAAAACAGCCAAGCCCACACCGGCCAGCGGCCCCTTCACTCCCCCTGCACAACAAGTGTGGCTGGCGGGTCTGGGGGCGATGGCCAAAGCCCAAGAACAAGGCAGCAAAGCCATTGAAGCCCTGCTGAACGACGGGCTGGCCTTTCAACGAAAAAGCCAGGCCGAGGCACAGCAACGTCTGCAAGAAGCCACCGAGCGCCTGAGCCACATGGCCACTGATTTTGGTCAACAAGCGACCGGTCGTGTGGACAAACTGGAGCACCTGTTTGAGGACCGCGTGGCCAAAGCCTTGCACCGTTTGGGCATGCCATCGCTTTTGGACATTCAAATGTTGAACGAACGGGTGGCCCAACTTGAAGCTCAGTTGGCGGCTTTGCAAGGCAAAAAGCCAGCTGCCGCCCCCAAAAAGCCCCGCAGTCGCTCGGCCTGAGCCCATCACTGCACAGCCCAGACATGGCTAAAAAAGCCCCCCGCCGAACTGCAGAGCGCATTGCCGAAGTGACGCTGGAACTGTTCAACCGGTTTGGCGAGCCCAATGTGTCGACCACCTTGATCTCGGCAGAGTTGGGCATCAGTCCCGGCAATTTGTACTACCACTTTGCCTCCAAAGATGCCTTGGTCAACCACTTGTTTGACCAGTACGAAACCGCCATGCTGGGTTTACTGGACGCTGCCCCTGATGTGAAGGATGTGGAAGACACCTGGTTCTTTTTGCACTCGCTGTTCGAGCAGGTCTGGCGCCACCGTTTTTTATACCGCGACCTGAACAACCTGCTGTCGGGCAACCGGCATCTGGAAACGCATTTTCATGCCGTCTTGGAGCGCAAGACGCGAGCGTTTAGACAAATGCTCGAGTCACTGGCTGCTGCCGGCCTGATGCGCATGAACCCTGACAACATCGAAACCTTGTCGGCCAGCATGTCGGTCATGGTGACCTATTGGCTGAGTTACGAGTACGTGCGCAATCCTCGCCAAGCGATGGAGCCGGCCAGTGCGGGCTTGGCCCTGACCCGCGGGGCGCAGCATGTGTTGGCGCTGCTGACACCCCACATGGCAGATACCGATTTGCAAAGCCATTTGCAGGCCTTGACTGCGGCCTACAACACACCCACTGCAGGCTGATTTTTGGGTTGAAAGCGCTGCGCGGCCAGTGCCAGCAGGCCGTCAAAAATCAGGTTATCCACCAATTCAAACTGCACCGACATGCTGGGCGCCATTTTCCAGCCTGCACCACCGGTCATGATGCACAGGGGCTCTTGCCCGGTGTACTCACGCAGGTGCTGGACCATGCGTTCGCAAGCGCCCGCGATGGCATAGGTGCCGCCGCTGGTCAGGGCGTCGCTGGTGTTGGTGGGAAAAGGTGTGACTTCGCCTGTAGGGACGTGCAAGCCGGCCGTACCCGACTCCAAAGCACGCAACATGATGCCGTGGCCCGGCAAGATCAGCCCCCCCAGAAACCGCCCTTCGGCGTCGATGGCCTCAACGGTCACGGCCGTGCCCACCATGACCACCACCAAAGGACGCACCAAGCCTTGTGCCAACATGCGTTGCCTGGCACCGAGCATGGCCACCCAACGGTCAGCCCCCAAACGGGAGGGGTGGTCGTAGCCATTGATCAAACCTGCCTCTTGTGCACTGGGCACCACCCAATGGGGGGTGAAATCCCAAATCTCCATTTGCTCTTGCACGCGTCGCTTGATGGCGTCACCCGCCACCACGCAGCCCAGCATGTGATCCGGTTTAGGCAATGCAGCCCAAGCGCCTTCAGACAATCGGTCGATGTTCTCCAGAAACTCTGCACCTTGCGCCAGCAACTGCCCCTGTGGGCTGGGTTGGTCATACAGCGCCCATTTCAGGCGCGTGTTGCCCACATCGATGGCTAAAAATGTCATCCGCTGATGATAATGATTTTTGAGGGATGACTTTGCGGGCTGAAGCTCACTCGGGCTGGCCTGTGGGTTAGGCCTTTCACCAGATTCATTTCGGGGAATACATCCAACCAGCGTCAGACAACCTCAGAGGTCAGGACGCAGGACCGGCTGCACCGACTCATAAGCCCGCGCGGCACGCAGCACCAGGGCATCGCCAAACATCGGGCCCACGATCTGCAGGCCCATGGGCAAGCCTGCTTGGGTCAAGCCGCAGGGCACGGTGATGGCGGGTTGCTGGGTCAGGTTGAAGGGGTAGCTGAAGGGTGTCCAGCCGAGCATGCTGGCCGGATCCATCGGCACCGAGCCCGCTGGACGCGCCTCAAATGCCGGAATGGACACCGCAGGCGTGACCAACAGGTCGTAGCGCTGCATGAACTGGCGCATGTGCGAGCCCAACACGCCCCGGCGCTGGTGGAGCTGCTGGATCTGCTGCGCATTCAGTTGCGCGCCCAATTGGGCTTCGGCTCGGAAGTCCGGGTCGACCAGGGCCTGCTGCTCGGCCGTGAGGCCAGACCAGACCGTGTGGGCCCCCAGAAACCACAGACCAGTGGTGATGTCGAGCGGGTCGTCAAAGCCCGGGTCCACCTGCTCCACATGGGCGCCCAGCGCCTGCAGCTTTTGCACCGCCTGATCGACCGCCGATGCGATTTCGGGGTGCACGTTTTTGGCGTAACCCAAGGTGGGCGAATACGCGATGCGCAGGCCACGGATACCGTCTTCAAGCCCCACGGTGTAGTCGGTCGCGTCGGGCGGCAGCGATGTCCAATCACGGGCATCGGGTTTTTTGAGCACGTTCATCATGATGGCCGCGTCGCGCACGCTCAGGGTGTGTGGGCCCAAGTGCGCGACCGAGCCAAAAGGCGACAGAGGGTACGCCGGCACGCGCCCAAAACTGGGTTTGAGGCCCACGTTGCCGCAAAAGGCCGCTGGGATGCGCACACTGCCTGCACCATCCGTGCCCACGCTCAAGGGCCCCAGACCAGCGGCCACCGCAGCAGCCGTTCCGCCCGAGGAGCCGCCGGGTGTGTGGGCCAGGTTCCAGGGGTTGCGCGTGATGCCAGTCGCTGGCGAATTGGTCTCGCCCTTGCAGCCAAATTCTGGCGTGGTGGTCTTGCCCAGCAGCACCGCACCCGATTCGCGCAGGCGTGCGGTGGCGGGTGCATCCACCTCCCAGGGCTGCTGGGGGTCGATGGTGCAACTGCCGCGCAGGGTGGGCCAGCCGCGGGTGAGGATCAGGTCCTTGATGCTGGTGGGCACGCCATCGAGCTCGCCCACAGGAGCGCCGGTGTGGCGGTGCGCTTGCCAGCGGGCTTCACTTTCACGGGCGCCGGCCAAGGCGCTTTGAGCGTCTACCAGGCAAAAGGCGTTGATCTTCGGATTCACATGGTCGATGCGCGCGAGCACCGCTTGCGTGGCCTCCACCGGGCTGGCCTGCCCGCTGCGGTAAAGCTGCAGCAATTCATGCGCACTGCATTGGGTCAGGTCGGTGCTGCTCATGCGGGTCTCCAATCGTTGTGGGTAAGGTCACACTCAGCCGATCAAGGCCGCGCTTCAGGGTCTGGTGCGGGTGCTCGGGCTGAGTTTTTTCCAAGGCAAATCGCCCGGGTCGGCCGCCATCGGGCCCGCCGCTTTGGCCACCAGCACGCGGCTGGCAATCGGTGTGAAGTCGGCGCGAAAATGGTTGGAGCTTTTGACCACCAAGAGCTTCATCTGCTCGGGCTGAATGCCCACGGCGCGAAAGAGTTCACGGTCCAGCATTTGCATCTTGCCGCTGGCCACGGCGATCAGCACACCGCCGATTTCCAGGCAGGCGCAGGGGCCGATCTGGGCCCTCATGCCGGTCATCATCGGGCCTTTGAGCTCGCAGTCATCCGCACCCAGGGCGCGCACCGTGAAGCGGCCTTGCAATGGCGGGTCACTGGCCTCGCCGGTGAAGGTGGGCACGGCCTTACCCAAAGCCAACTGCAGACTTGCCCCCACACCGGCCTCGTGCGCCATGCGGGCTGCAGCGGGGTCATAAAGCAAGCCCACAGCCACCTGGCCTGGCCAGCGCTGGCCAGCGCCTTGCTGCAGCAAGGCGTGCAGCATGCCGGTGGTGTTGCTGTCGCCACCTGCGCCCGGGTTGTCCTGGGTGTCGGCCATGACCACGGGCGGGCCCGACACCTCGGCGGTGGCCAGGGCTTGCGCCACCGCTTCGCGGGCGGGCAAAACATCCGGGCGCCATTGGCTGGGCTCGGCCACGCGCTCGAAGAGGCGCTGCACCGCTGTTTCGGCTTGGGGGCCATGGCCCCAGACCACGGGGCCGCATTCGTCAAAGTCAGACGCCGGAAAACCCATGCAAAAACTCAGCATGCAGCCGGTCTCCGATTCCAACGCGATCATTTCCTCGTAAAGGTTTTTGGCCGGGACCATCCAGGTGCTTTGCGCATTGAGCGGAATCAAAAAGGGCAGGCGACGCGCCTGCACCGGGCGCTTGGCCCCCTCACGCAGATGCTCGCGCAACAAGAGGGCCGCGCGTTCGCCGGTCTCGGCCATGTCGATGTGCGGGTAGGTGCGGTAAGCCACCAGACCATCGGACACACGCAGCATGCGTTCGGTCACATTGGCGTGCAAGTCCAGGCTCGCGACGATGGGCACACGGGGGCCCACCACAGCGCGGATGCGAGAGATGAGTTCGCCCTCGCTGTCGTCGGCGTTTTCGGCCACAGCCGCACCGTGAAGGTCCAGGTACACACCGTCCAGGCCCTGCACCATGGCGGCGCGCACATCGTCCAGGATGGCGCTGCAAATGCGCTCAAAAGCGTCGCGCGTGACATAAGAGGATGGCGTGGCCCCGGCCCAAGCCGAAGGCACGAGCTGCCAGTCTTCGCGCCGGGCCGCATCCATGAACCCGCCCACTGGGATATTCACACCGGTCATTTTTTCTACCATGGCCGGCCCGCGCACATAGGCCGGAAAGGCCTCACCGGTCTGGAAAGCGGCCCAATCGGCCAGGCTGGGGGCAAAGGTGTTGGTTTCGTGCTGGTAGCCAGCGATCAGGATACGGGTCATACGGTGTGAAATCGTCTCGGGGCGCTCGGGCTTCGAGTGAGGTGTGAAATAAAGAGTGGTGGATCGAGCGTGGGGACTGGGGTGTGGGCCATCAGGCCTCTAGCGGGGGCAAGGAGGCAGGTGCAGCTTCAAACAAGCGCCGGGTGTAGTCTTGTTGGGGGTTGGCGTACAGCTCGGCGGTGGGGCCTTCTTCAACGATGAGGCCCTGGTGCATGACGATCACGCGGTCGCACAGCTGGGCGGCCACACGCAGGTCGTGGGTGATGAACAACAGACCCAAGCCCAAACGCCCTTGGATTTCGCGCAGCAAATTCAAGATTTGCGCCTGAACGCTGACGTCAAGGGCACTCACCGCCTCGTCGGCCACCAACACCTTGGGTCGACAGGCCAGGGCCCGCGCAATGGCCAAACGTTGGCGCTGCCCACCGCTGAACTGGCTGGGATAGCGTTGCAAGGCCTCGACCGGTAGACGCACCTGCGACATCAATTCAGCCGCCAGGGCTTCGGCCTGGGCGCGAGTTTGGCCAAAGTTCATGGCCCCTTCGACCATAGACTGGCCCACTGTGCGACGCGGGTTGAGCGAGCGGTTGGGGTCTTGGAACACCACCTGCACCAAGCTGCGCAAAGGCCGCAAACGGCTTTCGGGCCATTGGGCCACCTCGTGTTCATCCCAATGGATACGCCCTTCGCTGGGATCGATCAAGCGGATCAGGCAACGGGCCAAGGTGGACTTGCCCGATCCGGACTCGCCCACGATGCCCACGGTCTCACCTGCATGCACCGCGACATGGGCATTTTGCAGAGCGGCCGTGGCGCGGTTGCGCCCCAGCCAGTCGCGACTGGCGTAGGTTTTGCCGACGCCTTGGCCCGACAACAGCACCGGACCCGTGAAAGCAGGTTTGGCGGCAGGCGGCGTCATGCCCGGTACGGCCGACAGCAACTGGCGCGTGTACGCGGCTTTCGGGCGGCGCAAGACCTGCTCACACGGCCCACCCTCGACGGCTTCGCCCTGGTTCATGACCAAGACTTCGTCGGCGATCTCGGCCACCACGCCCATGTCGTGTGTGATGAACAGCACCGCGCTGCCCTGCTCGCGCTGCAGGTCGGCGATCAAACGCAAAATTTCTTTTTGCGTGGTGACGTCCAGCGCCGTGGTGGGTTCATCGCAAATGATGAGTGCGGGCTTGAGCACCACGGCCATGGCGATCACGATGCGCTGACGCTGCCCACCGCTGAGCTGGTGCGGGTAGCTGCGCAGCATGCGCTCAGGATCGGGCAGTCGCACGCGTTCAAAAATACGCAGGATTTCGGCCCGGCGCTGCGCCGCTGGCCAATCGGTGTGGGTCGAGAGCAACTCTTCGACTTGGTCACCACAGGTCATGACCGGGTTGAGCGCGGTCATGGGCTCTTGAAACACCATGCCCATGCTGCGCCCACGCAAGGCCCGCAAACGTGCGGCCGAAGCCCCCAGCAAAGACTCGCCCTGCAACACAATTTCGCCGCCACTGGCTTGGAGTTCTTTGGCCAGCAAACCCATCACGGTGGTGGCCATGACCGATTTTCCCGAGCCCGACTCACCGACCACGCACAGGGTCTGACCCGGAAGAATGCTCAGCGACACCTGGTGCACCGCGTGCACCCGGTCGCCTCCAGAGGGCAAGGACACTGACAAATCGCGGATGGACAGCACTGGCACAGGTTCAGCACTCATCACGCCCCCCTCTTGGCAAATTTGGGGTCAAGCACGTCGCGCAAACCGTCGCCCAACAAATTCACCGCCAACACCGTGGGCACCAAAAACAAGGCGGGGTACAGCACATTGCCGGGGTACTGGCTGAACTGCACACGGCCCTCGGCCATGATGTTGCCCCAGGTCGGGATGTCGGCCGGCAAGCCCAGCCCGAGGAAACTCAAAATCGCCTCGGTCAAGACGGCACTGGCCGCAATGAAGGTGCCCTGCACGATCAAAGGCGCCATGGCATTGGGCAAGATGTGCCGCCACAAAATGACGGGGGTTGGCGTGGCCAAGGCGCGCGCTGCCTCAACAAAGGGTTCTTCGCGCAAGGACAATACCAAGGACCGCACCAAGCGGGTGACGCGCGGAATTTCGGGCACGGCGATGGCCACCACCACAGTCCACAACTGTGCGCCCAAAGCGGCCACCAAAGCAATCGCCAACAAGATGGCGGGGATCGCCATCAGCCCGTCCATGAAGCGCATCAACACCGCATCCACAGTCCGAAAATAACCGGCCAGCATGCCCAAGGTCCCGCCCACGAGCAGGGCTGCCAAGGCCGTGAACAAGCCGACCAACAAAGACACCCGCGTGCCATACAAAACACGGCTGTAAATGTCTCGCCCGAAGTTGTCAGAGCCCATCCAGAAGGTGTGGGCCACACTGGTGCCGTCCAGCAGCGCAAACGCCCCCACCGTGCCCGACAAGGTGTTGATGTGGCCCGAATCCATGGCCGCCGGGTCGACCGTGCCCATCCAAGGCGCCAAACTTGCGATCAGGATCAAAAGACCCAACACCCCCGCCCCAAAACGGATGGAGGTGTTGCCCAGCAATTGAGAAGCCAAGGGTTTCATGGGCATCAATACCGAATGCGCGGGTCGAGCCACAGATAGCTCAAATCGACCAGCAAATTGATCAGCACATACAGCGCACTGAAAAACAAAACCACGCCCTGAATGACCGGGAAGTCGCGGTTGAGCACCGCGTCCACGGTCAGCGATCCCAAACCGGGAATGGCGTAAACCGTCTCGGTCACCACCACGCCGCCAATCAGCAAAGCCACGCCGATGCCAATGACGGTGACAATGGGCACAGCCGCATTGCTGAGCGCATGGCGCATCAAGACAGCCTGCTCGGTCACCCCTTTGGCACGCGCCGTGCGGATGTAGTCTTCGGTCAAGGCCTCAGACACACTGGCCCGCGTGACTCGGGCAATCAAGGCCACGTAAATGGTGGCCAAACTGAGCCAAGGCAAGACCAGTTGCCAAGCCCATGCCTCCACCCCCTGCGAAGATGGCCCCAGCAAGCGCTTGTAGCCCTGCACCGGGAACCATTTGAGCTCGATGGCGAAGATGTAGATCAGCACGTAACCGATGACGAACACCGGCACCGAGAAACCGGCCACCGCAAAGCCCGACAAGATGCGGTCAAGCCAACCGCCCATGCGCCAGGCCGCCAAGGTGCCCAAAGGCACCGCGACCAACACGGCCAAGAGCATGGTGCCCGCCGCCAGCGACAGGGTCGGCTCGATGCGCTGGCCAATCAACTCCAAGACCGGTTTACCCAGGTAAAAGGAATACCCCAAGTCACCTTGGAGCACGCCGCTGAACCAGATCCAAAATTGTGTCCAAAGGGGTTCACTCAAACCCAATTGCTCACGGATCCGGTCAATGTCTTCGTTGGTGGCGTTGTTGCCCGCGATCACCGCCGCCGGGTCGCCCGGCGTGAGACGCAAGATCAGGAAGACCACCACAGCCACCGTCAACAAGACAGGGATCAGCGACAGCAATCGCTGCATCAAAAAACGCAACATGGGGGCTTTCGTGACGCTGCAAGACGTTCAAAGTCGGCAAGCTGGCGTGCCGACCCGAATCAATTTTTCTTGATGTTCCAGTAAACCTGAGCACCTGCAGGCACCAAGCCCGAGATGTTTTTGCGCAGCGCAGCGGGGTTGAAGTACTGACCCAATGGCACGTGCGAGGCGGTTTCCATGGCGCGCAGCTGAATTTGCTCGGCAATCTGCTTTTTCTGCGCATCGTTGGTGGCCTGGGCGAACTTGACCTTCAAGTCCTCGATCTGTTTGTCATCCTGCCAACCGAACCAACCCCGGTCACCGGCCGCGTTCATCATGGCCATGGTCAAAGGGTTCAAGATGTCGCCCGCCGTCCAGGCCGTCATGAACGCATTCCAGCCGCCTTGGGCCGGGGCATCCTTTTTGGCGCGGCGTGCCACCAAAGTGGCCCAGTCCATTTGCTGCATGTCCACTTTGAAACCGGCAGCTTCCAGTTGCTGCTTGGCCACCAATGGGAGTTTGGCGATCGAGGCCAAATCGGTCGGGCGCATCAGGAGCACAGGGGTGCCGTCATAACCAGCTTCTTTCAGCATTTGGGCGGCCTTTTTGGGGTCGGCCATGCCGGTGTAGATGCCCATCTTGTCGCTGGCCAGCGGTGTGCCGCAGGGGTAGATGCTCTTGCAAAAAGCAAACATGCCCGGTGCACCCACCTGGGTTTTCAGGTGCGCCTCTTGACCCAAAGCGACCATGGCCGCTTGACGGATCTTGACGTTGTTGAAGGGTGCATGCAGGTGGTTGAAGCGGAAAATGAACTGCAAACCAGCCGGCTGTGCGTCCACGATCTGGATGTCTTTTTGTGCCTTCAAAGACGAGTACTGCTCAAAAGTGGGCTGCTCGACGATGTCGACCTCGCCCGCCACCAAGGCATTGAACTGGGTTTGCGGGTCGCGGATGATGACCCACTCCACGCGGTCCACGTGCACTGTTTTGCCGCCGGTCGTGCCATCAGGGGCTTCGGCACGTGGCTTGTATTTGTCGTTTTTCACATATACCAGGCGCTCACCCGGCTTATACTCTTCGGCCACAAAGCGATAAGGACCAGAGCCCACATGCTCTTTGATCTGCTCGGTGCCGGGTGTGGCAGCGATGCGGGCGGGCATGATGAACAGCACATTGGACGAGGGCTTGCCCAAGGCTTCCAGCATCACGCCAAAAGGCTGTTTGAGCTTGATGACAAAGGTCTTGGCATCGGGAGCGCTGTAGTTGTCCACGCTTTTGGCCAGCACGCCGCCAAAACTGTCGCGGCTGGACCAACGCTTGATCGAGGCCACCACGTCTTCGCTGGTCACGGGTTTGCCGTCGTGAAATTCCAGACCATCGCGCAGTTTGAATGTCCAGGTCAGGTTGTCTTTGCTGACCGTCCACTTGTCCACCATCTGTGGCTTGACCTTGCCCGACAGATCGGTGCCGAACAAGGTGTCGTAAATCATGTAGCCATGGTTGCGTGTAACAAATGCCGTGCTCCACACCGGGTCCAAGATGGTGACGTTGGCATGGGGCACCACCTTGAGCGTCTTGGTTTGGGCCTGAACAGCCCAAGGACTCAACAAAGCAGCAGACAAGGCAGCCAGGGCGAAAAGAGAACGGCGTTTCATAAATCCACTCCAGTCAAAAGGGTGACATGTTCAAACGAAGGGTATCACTATAAAACAGAAGATGACACCTTCCCCGACACACCTTATCGACCTCAGCGCCTGTGACTTGTCACGCGCGGTACACCAACGGCAGGTGTCGTGCCATGAGGTCATGCTGGCGACGCTGGCCCAGGTGGACCGATTCAATCCGGGCAGCAACGCCATCGTCAGCCGTGTCGATACCGATGACTTGCTGCGTCAAGCCCGCGAACGCGACGCCCAATTGGCGCGGGGTGAATCCATGGGCTGGATGCATGGCATGCCCCAAGCCATCAAGGATTTGGCCCACGTGCAGGGCTTGCGCACCAGTCTGGGCAGCCCACTCATGAAAGACTTTGTGGCCGGCGAGGACGGTCTGATGGCCCAAAGGATGAAAGCTGCTGGCGCCATCGTCATTGGCAAAACCAACACGCCCGAGTTTGGCCTGGGCTCGCACACCTTCAACGAGGTGTTTGGCCCCACCCGCAATGCTTGGGATCCGAACAAATCGGCCGGCGGCAGCAGCGGCGGCGCGGCTGTGGCACTGGCCCAGCGGATGTTGCCGGTGGCCGATGGGTCCGACTTCATGGGCAGTTTGCGCAACCCGGCGGGCTGGAACCATGTCTTTGGCATGCGCCCCTCACAAGGGCGGGTGCCCATGCAGCCTGCACAAGACGTCTTCCTGGCCCAACTGGCCACAGAAGGCCCCATGGCCCGCCATGTGGCCGACTTGGCCCAGCTGCTGTCGGTCCAGGCTGGCCCCCACCCAGCCAGCCCTCTAAGCCTGACCGGTGATCCGTCCGTGTTTGCTGGCGCGTTAGACAGCGACCCGAAAGGCCAGCGCATCGGCTGGCTAGGCGACCTGCAAGGCCACCTGCCCATGGAAGAAGGCGTTTTGGAAGTGTGTGAATCGGCGCTGAACAGCTTTTCTGGCATGGGCTGCACCGTGGACGAAGCCCGGCTGGGCATGCCGCCCGAGCAGATTTGGCAAACATGGCTGGTCTGGCGTCAGGCTTTGGTGGGACCGCGCATCGCAACTTTGCTGGTCAACCCAGCCAACCGGGCGCACATCAAAGCCGAAGCGCTGTGGGAACACGACCAGTCTCTCACCCACACGGGTGCGCAGCTCATGTCGGCCAGTGCCAGCCGCACCCGCTTTTACCTGAGCATGCTGCAGCTGTTTGAAAAATTCGACGTGCTGGCCATTCCGGTCGCTCAGGTCTGGCCTTTTGATGTATCACTGCGCTGGCCGCAAAGCATTGCGGGCCGAAGCATGGACACTTACCACCGCTGGATGGAGGTGGTGATTTACGCCACCTTGGCGGGTTTGCCCTCCATCAGCGTGCCCGCAGGCTTTGGGGCCAACGGTTTGCCCATGGGCTTGGCGCTAATCGGCAAACCGCAGGGCGACTGGGACTTGTTGAAACTGGCGCACGCCTACGAAATGGCCAACCAAGACATGGTCAAGCGTCGCCCGCCTGGGGTTTGAAATTGGGCTTGGGGTTTGGGCTCAGTTTTGCTGCCAAGGCAGGCCTCTCACGCGCCAGCCGCCTTTGACGCCCCGGTGCGCCTGATCATCCGGATCGCCCTCAAAGCCTTCGAGGATGTTGTAGGCTTGCAGCCCCAGTTCAGTCGCACGTTGGGCAGCGGCGATCGAGCGCACACCGCTGCGACACAGCAGCACCAGCTTTTTGCCACCCGCGCCCAAAGCCTGCACACCCGCGTCAAAACCCGGGTTCATCGCCATGCCGGGCCACTGCTTCCAGGCCACGGCATGGGCACCGGGCACAAAACCAACCCAAGCACGTTCCGCATCGGTGCGCACGTCCACCAGTTCGGCCTCGCCCGATTGAACCCAAGCCCAAGCCTGTTCGGGTGAAACATCGCCTGCGTAGCCGGTGGCCGCTGGGGTGGACGGGCTTGTGGGTGTTGCTGCTGAGGTCATGGTGGGCTCATTCAAGTGGGTCAATGCGAATTACGCCCCTTTAGCATGGGGCCACAGGCGCAAATCATAGCTTTTTGCAGGCGCGCCAAAGTGTCCGTGACAGGACAGGCTGCAGCAGCTAAGATGCGGGTTTTGGTTGACGTTTACGTCAACGTCAAAGCCGCATCGCTACCGGAGCCCCTCATGACCGATCTGTCCGCCGAATTCAAAGCCTTGGCCGAATACCGCCCCACGAACAAGGTGCGCTTTGTCACCGCCGCCTCTCTGTTTGACGGCCATGATGCGGCCATCAACATCATGCGCCGCATCCTGCAAAGCATGGGCGCCGAAGTCATTCACCTGGGTCACAACCGTTCGGTGGACGAGGTGGTGACCGCCGCCCTGCAAGAAGACGCCCAAGGCATCGCCATCAGCTCTTACCAAGGCGGGCACAACGAATATTTCACCTACATGACCGAACTGCTCAAGGCCCGCGGGGGTGAGCACATCCAGGTGTTTGGCGGCGGTGGTGGCGTCATCGTGCCGTCCGAGATCCGCATGCTGGCCGAACACGGCGTGCGCATTTTCAGCCCCGAGGACGGCCAGAAGATGGGGCTGGCCGGCATGATCGGCGAGATGGTCATGCGCTGCGACAAAGACATCAGCCCCTTGGCCCCCAAAGACGTGGCCGCCATTCAGGGCCATGGCGAAATGAACTGGCGGGCTTTGGCGCAGCTGATCACAGCGCTGGAAAACGACAAGGCAGCTGCGGACGTGGTCAAAGCCGTGCGTGAACAAGCGACGCAAAAAAAGGTGCCCGTGTTGGGCATCACCGGCACTGGCGGTGCGGGCAAGTCTTCTCTCACTGATGAATTGATACGCCGCCTGCGCCTGGACCAAGACGACGCGCTGCGCGTGGCTGTGATCTCCATCGATCCTTCGCGCCGCAAGAGCGGTGGCGCTTTGCTGGGTGACCGCATCCGCATGAACGCGATCAGCCCCTGGTCACAAGGCCCACGCGTGTTCATGCGCTCGCTGGCCACGCGTGACTTTGGCAGTGAAATTTCGGCTGCTCTGCCCGACGTGGTGGCCGCTTGCAAGGTGGCAGGCTTTGACTTGATCGTCGTCGAGACTTCGGGCATCGGCCAGGGCGACGCCGCGATCGTGCCGCATGTGGATGTGCCCATGTACGTGATGACGCCCGAGTTCGGCGCGGCCAGCCAGCTCGAAAAAATCGACATGCTGGACTTCGCCGAATTCGTCGCCATCAACAAGTTCGACCGCAAAGGCGCGTCTGACGCGCTGCGCGATGTGGCCAAGCAGGTGCAGCGCAACAAAGAAGCCTGGACCGTGCCCACCGAGCAAATGCCGGTATTTGGCACCATGGCTGCGCGCTTCAATGACGACGGCGTCACGGCCCTCTACCAAGCCCTCAAGGCGCGACTGGCAGATCTGGGCATGAAGACCACCGAAGGCCGTTTGCCGGTGGTCAAGGTGCGTTACAGCACCCACCAGAACCCGGTGGTGCCCTCCTCGCGCACTCGATACCTTGCCGAAATCAGCGACACGGTGCGCGGCTACAAAAAGCGCGCCATCGAGCAGTCGCGGCTGGCCCGCGAAATCCAGCAACTGCGCGCTGCCGCCCGCATGCTCGAAGTGGGCAAATCCGGTCGCGCCAAGGCCGCCGAAGCAGCGATTGACCTGGCCGTGAGCCGCGAGCAAACGCAAGACCCCACGGCCCGCAAACTGCTGGCCCAGTGGCCCGACATGCAAAAAGCTTATGCGGGTGACGAATACGTGGTGAAGATCCGCGACAAGGAAATCCGCACCGCTCTGACCACCCAATCCTTGTCTGGCACCACCATCCGCAAAGTGGCCCTGCCCCAGTACGAAGACGATGGTGAAGTGCTCAAGTGGCTGATGCTGGACAACGTGCCCGGCAGCTACCCCTACACCGCTGGCACCTTTGCCTTCAAACGCGAGGGCGAAGACCCCACCCGCATGTTCGCCGGTGAAGGCGACCCCTTCCGCACCAACCGCCGCTTCAAGCTGGTGTCTGAGGGCTTGCCCGCCAAGCGCCTGTCCACCGCGTTTGACTCGGTCACGCTGTACGGCAACGACCCTGACCTGCGCCCCGACATCTACGGCAAAATCGGCAACTCGGGTGTGAACGTGGCCACGCTGGACGACATGAAGGTGCTGTATTCGGGCTTTGACCTGTGCAACCCAACCACCTCGGTGTCGATGACCATCAACGGCCCTGCGCCGTCGATCCTGGCCATGTTCATGAACACGGCCATCGACCAAAACCTCGACAAGTTCAAGACCGACAACGGCCGCGAACCCACCGAAACCGAAGCCGCCAACATCCGCGAATGGGTGCTGGCCAATGTGCGTGGCACGGTGCAGGCCGACATCCTGAAAGAAGACCAGGGCCAGAACACCTGCATCTTCTCGACCGAGTTTTCATTGAAAGTGATGGGCGACATCGCGCAGTATTTTGTTCACCACGACGTGCGCAACTTCTACTCGGTGTCCATCAGCGGTTATCACATTGCCGAAGCCGGGGCCAACCCGATCAGCCAACTGGCCTTCACGCTGTCCAACGGTTTCACCTTTGTGGAAGCGTATCTGGCGCGCGGCATGCACATCGACGACTTTGCGCCGAACCTGTCGTTCTTCTTCAGCAACGGCATGGACCCCGAGTACACCGTCATGGGCCGTGTGGCTCGCCGCATCTGGGCGGTGGCCATGAAAGAGAAGTACGGCGCGAACGAGCGCAGCCAAAAACTGAAGTACCACATCCAAACGTCAGGCCGCTCGCTGCACGCGCAAGAGATCCAGTTCAACGACATCCGCACCACGCTGCAAGCGCTGATCGCCATCTACGACAACTGCAACAGCCTGCACACCAACGCCTTTGACGAAGCCATCACCACACCCACCGAAGACTCGGTACGCCGTGCCATGGCGATCCAGATGATCATCAACCGCGAGTGGGGCCTGGCCAAGAACGAGAATCCGAGCCAAGGTGCCTTCATCATCGAAGAGTTGACCGAGTTGCTGGAAGAAGCCGTGCTGGCCGAGTTTGAAAAGATCGCCGAGCGCGGCGGCGTGCTGGGCGCGATGGAAACCGGCTACCAGCGCGGCAAGATCCAAGACGAGTCCATGCACTACGAGATGCTCAAGCACACCGGCGAGCAGCCTATCATCGGCGTCAACACCTTCCGCAACCCCAAGGGCGACGAGGTCATGGAGACGCTGGAACTGGCCCGCTCGACCGAGGAAGAAAAGCAGTCACAGCTCAAGCGCCTGAACGACTTCCACGCCCTGCACGCCAAAGAATCCCCCGCCATGCTCAAACGCCTGCAACAAGCCGTGATCGACAACGGGAACGTGTTCGAAGTGCTGATGGACGCGGTGCGGGTCTGCTCACTCGGCCAGATCACAAACGCGCTGTTTGAGGTGGGTGGTCAGTACCGGCGCAACATGTGAACCTCAGAAGTTCACCCGATTCCCGCCCTTGAGCGCCAGCATGCTGCGCGCCTCATCGGGTGTGGCGATCTCCAGGTTCAGGGCTTCGAGCACGGTGCGGATGCGATGCACCTGCTGAGCGCTGGACTCGGCCAATTTTCCAGGGCCGATCCACAGCGAGTCTTCCAGCCCCACCCGCACGTTCGAGCCCATGGCCGCGCCAATGCTGGCCAGCGCGATTTGGCCTTTGCCTGCACCCAGAATCGACCACTGGTAATCCAGGCCAAACAAGCGGTCGGCCGTGCGGCGCATGTGCATCAGGTCTTCGGGGTGCGGGCCAATGCCGCCCAAAATGCCGAACACCGATTGCACAAACAAAGGCCCCTTCACCAGTCCCCGATCCCGGAAGTGCGCCAGGTTGTACAGGTGGCTGATGTCGTAGCACTCGAACTCGAAGCGGGTGCCGTTTTCGGTGCCCAAGCGCAAAATCGTTTCGATGTCTTGGTAGGTATTTTTGAACACCAGGTCGCGGCTTTTTTCCAGATGCTCACGCTCCCACTCGTGCTCAAAATTTTTGAAGCGGTCCAGCATGGGGAACAGGCCAAAGTTCATCGACCCCATATTCAGCGACGCCACCTCGGGCTTGAAGGTCAGCGCCGGCTGCATGCGCTCGTGCACCGTCATGTGCGGGCTGCCACCTGTGGTGAGGTTAATCACGGCGTTGGTGTGGGCTTTGATCTTTTGCAAAAACGGCACAAAGAAGGCTGGGTCTTGCGTGGGACGGCCGTCTGCCGGATCGCGCGCATGCAGGTGCAAGATGGCCGCGCCCGCCTCGGCGGCGGCAATCGCCGCATCGGCGATCTCGTCGGCGGTCACCGGCAAATGCGGCGACATGCTGGGCGTGTGGATGGCGCCGGTGGGGGCGCAGGTGATGATGACTTTGCGGGCTTTGCTCATGAACCGACTCCTGAATGTGGTGGCCTGACCCCTTTGGGTTGGGTTTAATCCACAGCATGCCCGACCCGTAAGCACGGCGAGGTCACCAAGGCAACAAGCGCGCAGCCCTGTCACACCCAGGCCACGAGATTGCAGCAAAATGACCAAGACGCAGCCTGCATGGGTTGCGCAACATGGCCAGACACACCGTCCAGGAATCTTATGCAGCACCTGCCGCCGTTCATCGCCCCATCCGAGCACCACGATGCCGACAGCGCCTTGGCGCAAATCCAGCACATTTACCAGCACAGCGTGAACCACCTGCGCCTGGCCATGCGCGACTTTGTGGCGGGCGCGGACATGGCAGGCACGCGGGTTCGGGCGTTTTACCCTTTTGTGCGGATACAGGTCAGCAGCTCCAGCCGCAATAGCGCAGGGCTGGACAGCCGCTTGAGCTATGGTTTTGTGGCTGAGCCCGGCCGCTTTGAAACCACTTTGACCCGGCCAGACCTGTTTGCTTTTTACATCCGCCAGCAACTGGCGCTGCTGCTCAAAAACCACGGCGTGAGCCTGCAGGTGGGCACCAGCAACCAGCCGATTCCAATCCACTTTTCATGGGCCGACGACGAGCACATGGAAGGCAGCCTGAGCCGAGAGCGGCAGGCCTTGATGCGCGAGGTGTTTGACCTGCCCGACTTGGCCGCCATGGACGACGGGATTGCCAATGGCACGCACGAGCCCTCAGCCTCTGAGGCCAGGCCGCTGTCGCTGTTCACCGCGCCGCGCATCGACTATTCACTGCAGCGCCTGCGCCACTACACCGGCACCTCGCCGCGCTGGTTTCAAAACTACGTGCTGTTCACCAATTACCAGTTCTACATCGATGAATTCATCGCCCTGAGCCGCGCCGAAATGCAGAACCCGGGCAGCGAATACATCGCCTTTGTCGAGCCCGGCAACATGGTCACGCGCCGTGTAGGCCTCACGCCTGAGGACGTGAACGCTCTGGGCCAAACACCACCGCGCCTGCCACAAATGCCGGGCTACCACCTGGTGCGCAAGGGCCACAGTGGCATCACCATGGTGAACATCGGCGTGGGGCCCGCCAACGCCAAGACCATCACCGACCACATCGCCGTGCTGCGCCCGCACGCTTGGCTGATGCTGGGCCACTGCGCGGGCCTGCGCACCACACAGCAGTTGGGCGACTACGTGCTGGCCCATGCCTATGTGCGCGAAGACCATGTGCTGGACGAGGAGCTGCCCCTGTGGGTGCCGATCCCGGCGCTGGCCGAGATTCAGGTGGCCCTGGAAAAAGCCGTGGCCCAAGTGACCGGCTGCGAAGGCCCCGAGCTCAAACGCTTCATGCGTACCGGCACCGTGGCCAGCACCGACAACCGCAACTGGGAACTGCTGCCCACCAGCAACGTGGCCAGCACACCGCAGCGGCGCTTCAGCCAAAGCCGCGCCGTGGCCCTGGACATGGAAAGCGCCACCATTGCCGCCAACGGTTTTCGCTTTCGGGTGCCCTATGGCACCTTGCTGTGCGTGAGCGACAAACCGCTGCACGGCGAGATCAAACTGCCCGGCATGGCCAACCACTTTTACCGCGAGCGCGTGAACCAGCACCTGCAAATCGGCATCCGCGCTGTGACCTTGCTGCGCAACGCAGGCCCCGAGCAACTGCACAGCCGCAAGCTGCGGAGCTTTGCCGAGGTGGCGTTTCAATAAACAATCCTTTAAGCCCGTAGGTCGGCGGCTTCAGCCCCGACAAGAGACTTGGTCTCATCCTGCACCGCGGTTCGCCATAACCCCCACGTCGGGGCTAAAGCCATCGACCTACAATGAAGTCCATGCACATCCTCTTCATTGCCGACCCCCTCGAGTCCTTCAAGATTTACAAGGACACCACGTTCGCGATGATGCGCGAAGCGCAAAAACGCGGCCACCAGGTCGTGGCTTGCCAAATGACCGATGTGCGCTGGCAGCAAGGCGACGCCGTGTCGGCCCAAGTGCGCGACATCACGCTCACTGGCCGGCCCGATGTCTGGTTCAGCCAGACCGCCACGCGCCGCGCCAAGCTCAAAGACTTTGGCGCAGTCATCATGCGCACCGATCCGCCCTTTGACAGCGAATACTTTTATGCCACCCATTTGCTGAGCCAGGCCGAGCGCGAAGGCGCCAAGGTCTTCAACAGCCCGGCTGCCCTGCGCAACCACCCCGAAAAGCTGGCCATTCTGGAGTTTCCACAGTTCATCGCGCCCACACTGGTCACGCGCAGCGAGGCCGACATCCGCGCCTTCCATGCCGAACACGGCACCATCATCTTGAAGCCCCTGGACGGCATGGGCGGCACGGGCATCTTCAAAGTGGGAGCTGACGGTCTGAACCTGGGTGTGATCATCGAAACCCTGAACCGGGGCGGCGCACAAACCGTGATGGTGCAAAAGTTTTTGCCCGGCATCGCGCAAGGCGACAAGCGCGTGCTCCTGATCGGTGGCAAGCCGGTGCCCTTTTGCTTGGCCCGCATCCCGCAAGGTGGTGAAGTGCGTGGCAACCTGGCCGCTGGTGGCAAGGGCGTAGCCCAGCCGATTTCGGCGCGTGACCGCGAAATCGCAGAGGCGCTCGGCCCAATCCTCTTCGCACGCGGGCTGATGCTGGTGGGCCTGGACATCATTGGCGAGAGCCTGACCGAGATCAACGTGACCAGCCCGACTTGCTTTCAGGAAATCACCGACCAAATGGGCTGCGACGTGGCGGCGCTCTTCATGGATGCAGTGGAAGCGGCGCTTTAAAACTCAGGGGAATTTTTCGGGCGTCCAGCGCAAGCCCAAGGACAGCCAATGCTGGTCGGACCGCTGGAATTGTGGCCCACCCCAAGGCGCTCCTAAAGTGGCATCCACCTGCAACAAGCCCGGCAAGACCTGGTAACGCAGGCCGGTTTGCCAAAAAGGTTTTTGCCGGTCGTTGCCAAAGCTTTCGCCAATCCACATCCACCGCCCATTGATCTGTAACTCCAGGCCCATGCCCCAAGTGGTTTGGTCACGCCCGGTGGCCCGGTCTCTGGCCCAACCCAAGTTGGTGTGGCTGACCCAGCGGTCGTCCATGAAGGACACCGACACCGGCACATAGGCATAGGTTTGACCTCGCGCAAAGTCCAAATCGGTGTGCGGGCGGTGGCGCAACTGGCCCAGCGCCAAGCCCGTGCCCCAACCGTTGGGGGCCATGGTTTTGAACAGGGTTTTGACTTGCAACACTGCATCCATGCTGTGTCCCATGGAGGCATCGCGCAAAGCGGCCCCGCCCGCCGTGATCTCGAGCCGGCCTGTCGGGTTGCACGCCGGCAAAGCCCAGTGCTCGGTGCGGTTGGCATCGCGGCGTGACCAGGTTTCGAGTTGACAGCTGCCCGCCGTGGTCATGCGGGCATCGTCGGTCATGAACGGCCTGGCAGCCCAGGTCAACATGGGTGCCAACAGCACAGCGAGCAGCAGCATCGAGTTCAAACGGATCCACATACCACGATGTTAAAGCGCTTTGGTGACAAAACGATCACCGTGCACCGCTGGACTTCATGCCCCCAGCAGACCCCCGCCTTCAAAGGTGTGCAAGCGGCCAGGCTCAAAAGCCACCCAGGCCTCGTCGGTGGTCAAAGGCGCGGTCACCACCACCGCGACCCGGTCACTGGCGCAGGTGTGGTCGGCAAAGTTCACGCTCAGGTCTTCGTCGCTCAAAGTGGCTTGGGTGAAAGGGTGCCTGCGCAACACATAGTGCAGGTTCGTGCTGGCATGCGCCCACAAGGCTTGTCCGTTGGACAGCAAAAAATTGAAGGTCCCAAAACGGGCGATCTGCGGCACCAACTCGCGCAGCGTCATCGTCAACTCGGCCACGCTGGGCAAGCTGGCGTGTGACTTGGCCAGCTCTTGCATGAGCCAGCAAAAAGCGCGTTCGCTGTCGGTCTGTCCCACCGGCTTGAAGCTGCCATGCAGGCGCGGCGCGTAGTCGGACAAATTGCCGTTGTGTGCAAACACCCAGTAACGCCCCCACAGCTCGCGCACAAAGGGGTGACAGTTTTCCAGACTCACCTCACCTTGGGTGGCCTTGCGGATGTGGGCAATCACGTTTTGGCTTTGGATCGGGTAGCGCCGGATCAGGTCGGCGATGGGCGAGGTGCTGGCGCTTTGGTGGTCCACAAAGTGGCGCACGCCCTGCCCTTCAAAAAAGGCGATGCCCCAGCCGTCGCTGTGGTGGTCGGTGATGCCGCCGCGCTGCGCGAAGCCGCTGAAGCTGAAGGTCACATCGGTTGGGGTGTTGCAGTTCATGCCGAGCAGTTGGCACATGGTTCAATCCCTCGCTACCGGCTCAGTGGGGTTGGCGCAGCGCTGACAAATACAAGACCGGTTGCGCGCCGCTTCGGGCACTTGTCTGAGCACATCTTGGCTGAACTGAACCAGCGTGCACCAGCAAGGCCCCGCAGACACCGCATCACCAGAAGCCATGGCACAGGCATTGGGCTGCCCACACAAAGGACAGTGGCAAGGGTCAAGGGTGAACTGGGTCATGACCTTGGGCCCTCAGTGCTTGGGTCGTCGACGCCGCTGCGCGTCACGCCACAGGCGAATGGCCAGCACCACCAGGGGCAGGGTGTGCAAGAAGAAGTCAAAAATGTCGATGGGCCGGCTCAAACTGCCCTCGAAGAGCATGCGCCACTTTTCCACCAAATGCGGCTCGGGCACAAAGGGTGCGCCCGCCAAGTAGATGGCCAAGGCCACCAACAACCACTTCGGTATCCGGTCAATCCAGCGCATCGCGCCCTCCTCAAAACGCCTATTTTCAGGCATGGACAGCAAAACGGCTCCCGAAGGAGTCGTTTGTCTAAGTGCCAGAACTGCCCAGCATCAGGCCGCCTTGACTTTCAAACGCCAGGCGTGCAGCAAGGGCTCGGTGTAGCCGCTGGGTTGGACCTTGCCCTTGAAGACCAGGTCGCAAGCGGCTTTGTAGGCGGCCGACTTGGCAAAGTTGCCCGCCATCGGTTTGTAGGCGGCGTCGCCCGCGTTTTGCGCATCAACCACAGCGGCCATGCGCTCCATGGTTTGCTTCACTTGTTTTTCGGTGACCACGCCGTGCTGCATCCAGTTGGCCATGTGCTGGCTGCTGATGCGCAAGGTGGCGCGATCTTCCATCAGGCCCACGCCGTTGATGTCAGGCACTTTGGAGCAGCCCACACCTTGGTCAACCCAGCGCACCACATAACCCAAGATGCCTTGGGCGTTGTTGTCGAGTTCTTTTTGCTTGTCTTCAGCCGACCAGTTGGCAGCGTCTTTGGCCACCACAGGGAACTGCAACAAAGCGTTGAGCGTGTCTTCGCGCAGTTGTTTCGGGTCTTGCTTGGCGACCGCCTTTTCCATCTGCTTTTGCAGCGCAGGCACATCCACTTGGTGGTAATGCATGGCGTGCAGCGTGGCGGCGGTGGGGCTGGGCACCCAAGCGGTGTTGGCACCGGCCATGGGGTGGCCAATCTTGGCTTTCAACATATCGGCCATCAGGTCCGGCATGGCCCACATGCCTTTGCCGATCTGAGCGCGACCGCGCAGGCCGCAGGCCAGGCCCACGTTGACGTTGTTCTTCTCGTACGCGCCCAGCCAAGTGCTGTTCTTGATGTCGCCCTTGCGCATGACGGGGCCGGCCAGCATGCAGGTGTGCATCTCGTCGCCCGTGCGGTCCAAGAAGCCGGTGTTGATGAAGGCCACGCGGCTCTTGGCAGCAGCGATACAGGCTTTCAAGTTGGCGCTGGTGCGGCGCTCTTCGTCCATGATGCCCAGCTTGACGGTGGAGGGCTTCATGCCGATGACTTTTTCCACACGGCCAAACAGCTCGTCAGCGAACGCCACTTCGGCGGGGCCGTGCATTTTGGGCTTGACGATGTAGACGCTGCCGGTGCGGCTGTTGCGCAGGGGGTGCGAAGACTTTTTCTGCAGGTCCACCAAGGCGCAGGTCACGGTGACCATCGCGTCCAGGATGCCCTCGGGGATCTCTTTCGTGCTGCCGTCGGCGGCTTTGTAGAGGATGGCGGGGTTGGTCATCAGGTGACCGACGTTGCGCACAAACATGAGCGAGCGGCCGTGCAGCTTGACGGTGCCTTTGCCAGCGGGTTTGGTGTACTCGCGGTCACCGTTCATGGTGCGGGTGAAAGTCTTGCCGCCCTTTTGCACTTCTTCGCTCAGGGTGCCTTGCAAAATGCCCAGCCAGTTGGCATAGGCCAGCACTTTGTCGTCGGCGTCCACCGCGGCGACCGAGTCTTCGAGGTCGAGGATGGTGGACAAAGCGCTTTCAGCGATCAGGTCGGACACGCCAGCCGAGTCGGTCTTGCCGATGGGGGTGGTCTTGTTGATTTGCAGGTCGAGGTGGATGCCGTTGTGCACGAACAGCACGGACGCTGGAGCCTTGGCGTCACCTGTGTAGCCCACGAACTGCTTGGCATCCTGCAGCGTGGTGCTCTTGCCATTGGCCAGGGTCACGACCAGCTTGCCTGCCTTGACAGCGTAGCCTTTGCTGCCCACATGCGAACCTGTCTTGAGCGGTGCCGTGCGGTCGAGCACGTTGCGGCAGTAGGCTATGACTTTGGCACCACGCTTGGGGTTGTAGCCGGTGCCTTTTTCACAGCCATCGACCTCAGAAATGGCGTCGGTGCCGTAGAGCGCGTCATACAAAGAACCCCAACGGGCGTTGGCAGCGTTCAGGGCGTAACGGGCATTCAGAATTGGCACGACGAGCTGAGGGCCAGCCAGCTTCGCCAGCTCGGCGTCCACGTTGGCGGTGGTGGCTTGGGCATTGCGGGGCTCGGGCACCAGGTAGCCAATTTGCGCGAGGTATTTGCGGTAGGCCTTCATGGCCTTGCCTTCCGCGACAGGGCCGGGGTTGGCGGTGTGCCACGCGTCCATGGCGGTCTGGATGCGGTCACGCTCGGCCAGCAAGGCGATGTTTTTCGGGGCCAGGTCGACCACGATGTCGTTGAAGCCCTTCCAGAACTTGTCTGGGTCCACACCGGTGGCGGGCAGCATCTGGTCGTTGATGAAACTCAGCAGCGGGTTGGCCACTTGCAGGTTGTGAATCGCGGTGCGTGCAGTCATGAAAACCTCGGGGGTCAAGTCAAAAAAATGGGGGTGGCCTCTTCTCAAAGCAGTCAAACTGCCAGAAGGTCTATGAGATCAAACACTCTATTCTAAATTTAGACGCAGATAAACCCGCCGGATCTTCATAGACCCATGACTTTTAAACACAAATGCCAGCCGATCTGGCAATGCCCATCTGCGCTGCGCACTGCGGTTTAATTCAGGCATGACACGCCCCTCAAGCCCAGAGATCCTGATCAGCGAAGTTGGCCCGCGCGATGGCCTGCAATCGGTCAAGACCACCATGCCCACCACCGACAAGCTGCGCTGGATCGACGCATTGGCCGCAGCAGGCCTGCGCGAAATCGAAGTCGCCTCGTTTGTGCCTGCCCAACTGCTGCCTCAAATGGCCGATGCCGCGCAGGTGGTGCAGCACGCGCTGCGCCACAGCGGCGTGCGGGTGATGGCGCTGGTGCCCAATTTACGCGGTGCCCAAGCAGCACTGCAGGCCGGGGCGCAAAAGCTCACCTTGCCGGTATCGGCCAGCCCCGCGCACTCCATGGCCAATGTGCGCAAGACGCCCGAAGCCATGCTCGAAGAAGTGGAGGCCGTGTTGCGCCTGCGCGACGAGATCGCGCCCGGCGTGCCGGTTGAAGTCGGCATGTCCACCGCCTTTGGCTGCACCTTGCAAGGCGAGGTACCCGAAGGCGATGTGCTTCGCCTGGCGGTGCAACTGGCGCAGGCGGGTGTGGACGAAATTGGCCTCTCGGACACCACCGGCATGGCCAACCCAGCGCAGGTCACGCGCTTGTTCAAGGCGCTGTTCAGCGAGATTGGTGCGCTGACAGGCGCGGCCCACATGCACAACACCCGGGGTTTGGGTCTGGCCAATTGCCTGGCGGCTTACGAGGCGGGTGTGCGCACGTTTGACAGCTCGCTCGGCGGATTGGGCGGCTGCCCTTATGCGCCGGGTGCATCGGGCAATGTGGTCACAGAGGATTTGGCGTTCATGTTCGAAGCCATGGGTGTGTCTACCGGGGTCGATCTGACACGGCTGATGGCCGCACGGGAACCCCTGAAAGCAGGACTGCCCGGAGAGCCCTTGTATGGCATGACCCCTGAGGCGGGATTGCCCAAAGGCTGGCCCTCGGTGTTGTAGGGGACTCATGCCCAAGGGGCGGGCCCCTACATGGACAGCCTCAATCGGCCCAAATTCAAAGGGATTACAACCTTGCACCCGCATAATCGGGTCGCATGGACAAGCTCAAAGTTTTCGAAACCTTCGTCTCGGTGGCCACCAAAGGCAGCCTGACCGCAGCCGCGCGGGCCGAAGGGGTGGCGCCCGCCATCATCGGCAGGCGACTCGATGCTTTGGAAGAAAACCTGGGCGTGAAACTCCTGATGCGCACCACGCGGCGGATCAGCCTGACACACGAAGGCAGCGCGTTTTTGGAAGATTGTCAGCGCTTGCTCTCCGACGTGGCGAATGCCGAAGCCAGCGTTTCAGCGGGGGGCATCAAGGCCAGCGGGCACTTGCGTATCACCGCTCCCGCCGGTTTTGGGCGTCGGCATGTGGCCCCATTGGTGCCGCGCTTTCGTGCCTTGCACCCGGATGTCTCCCTCTCGCTGAACCTCAGTGACCGGGTGGTGGACTTGGCGGCCGAGGGTTTTGATTGCGCTGTGCGGGTGGGCGACCTGCCCGATTCTTCATTGGTGAGCGTGCGACTGGCCGACAACCGCCGCTTGTGCGTGGCCACACCTGAATACCTGGCTCGGCACGGCACCCCCTTGCAGCCCTCAGACTTGTTGCAGCACGACTGCCTGACGCTGTCGAGTGACGCCTCGCAAACCAGAGGCTGGGCCTTTCGCAAGCCCACAGAGGGTGGGCATGAAGTGGTGCATTTGCGACCGGGAGGGCCACTTGATTGCTCCGACGGACAAGTGCTGCACGACTGGTGCTTGGCCGGTTTCGGCATCGCTTGGCGCAGCACCTGGGAAGTGGAAGGCGAAATTCGCTCAGGCCAATTGGTGGCCGTGCTGGAAGAGTATGCGGCCCCACCCAACGGCATTTATGCGGTTTTCCCCCAGCGCAAGCACTTGCCACTGCGCGTGCGCCTGTGGATTGACCACCTGAAACACCTTTACGCCCAGCCTGGCTACTGGCAAGCAGCGGGTCATTGACCCGGCATCCACACGGACGTGCGCTAAGACACCAGGTACCGTGAGACGCTGCCCGTAAAATCCACCCCCATGCTCTCAGCCAAACAACACTTGCTCACGGCTCTGGCCACCGAGCTTGAAAAACTCCAAACCGGCGCGGGTGCGCGTGCGGCCTTCGAATCACCCAAAGTGGCCGCCCATGGCGACCTGGCCTGCACCGCCGCGATGCAGCTGGCCAAAGCCCTCAAGCAAAACCCCCGGCAGCTGTCCGAAACCCTGCGCAGCGCCTTGCTGGCCACCCCCACTTTCGAGCGCTGGGTCGACGCCATCGAGATCGCCGGGCCCGGCTTCATCAACATCCGCCTGAAAGACGCGGCCAAGCAGGCCGTGGTGCACGAGGTGTTGCAAGCGGCCGAATGCTTTGGCGAGCAGCCCGCACAGCCGAACAAAGTGCTGGTCGAGTTCGTGTCGGCCAACCCCACAGGTCCGCTGCATGTGGGCCACGGCCGTCAAGCGGCTTTGGGCGACGCGATTTGCAACTTGCTGGCCACCCAAGGCCAACAGGTCTACCGCGAGTTTTATTACAACGACGCAGGCGTGCAAATCGGCACCTTGGCCAAGAGCACGCACATGCGGGCGAAAGGCATAAAGCCCGGCGATCCCACCTGGCCCACAGACCCTGATAACCCCGAGAGCAAAGCCTTCTACAACGGCGACTACATCCAGGACATCGCCACCGATTTTCTGGCGGGCAAAACCGTGCAGTCCGATGACCGCAGCTGCACGGCCAGCGGCGATGTGAATGATGTAGACGGCATGCGCGAGTTTGCCGTGGCCTATTTGCGCCGCGAACAAGACTTGGACCTCAAGGCCTTTGACGTTCGCTTTGACAACTATTACCTAGAGTCGAGCCTGTACACCAGCGGCAAGGTCGATGCGGCGGTGCAAAAACTGCGCGATGCAGGCAAGACCTACGAGCAAGATGGCGCCCTGTGGCTCAAATCCACCGATTACGGCGACGACAAAGACCGTGTCATGCGCAAAGGCGACGGCACTTACACCTACTTTGTGCCCGATGTGGCGTACCACATCGCCAAGTGGGAGCGAGGCTTCAGCCGTGTGGTGAACATCCAGGGCACCGACCACCACGGCACGATTGCCCGGGTGCGTGCGGGCTTGCAAGCGGCCAATGTTGGCATTCCCGAGGGCTACCCCGACTACGTGTTGCACACCATGGTGCGCGTGATGCGGGGCGGTGAAGAGGTCAAGATCTCCAAGCGTGCAGGCAGCTACGTCACGCTGCGCGACCTGATCGAGTGGACCAGCAAAGACGCTGTGCGTTTCTTCTTGCTCTCGCGCAAGCCCGATACCGAATACATCTTCGACATCGACCTGGCCCTGGCACAAAACAACGACAACCCGGTGTACTACGTGCAATACGCCCATGCCCGGATCTGCTCGGTGCTCAATGCTTGGGGTGGTGACACCGCCAGCCTGACACACGCCGACCTGTCGCCGCTGCAAAGCCCGCAGGCCCATGCCCTGATGTTGGCCCTGGCCAAATACCCCGAGATGCTGACATCGGCTGCCACCGATTTTGCCCCCCACGACGTGACGTTTTATCTGCGTGACCTGGCTTCTCTGTACCACAGTTACTACGATGCCGAACGGATTTTGGTGGACGACGAATCGGTCAAAAAAGCGCGCCTGGCCCTGGTGGCTGCCACCGCACAGGTACTGCGCAATGGCCTCAAAGTGCTGGGCGTTTCGGCCCCGCAAAAAATGTGAATGGACGCGTCATGAATTTGAAAACCCAAGGTGGCGGCACCTTTTTAGGCTTCATCCTAGGACTGGTCTTGGGTCTGAGCGTGGCCTTGGGTGTGGCCATTTATGTGACCAAAGTGCCCACGCCGTTTTCCAACAAGAACCAGCCCCGCACCAGCGCTCAGGATGTGCAGGAAACCGAAAAGAACAAAGACTGGAACCCGAACAGCGTGCTGCAACCCAAAGCGCCCGCCGAGCCGCCTGTGGCGCCCAGCGCCAGCCCACCCAGCGCAGACAGCCCTGCGGCTGACGCGGCCAAACCCGTGCCTCGGCCCGCAGTGACCGCAGACCCGCTGGGCGATTTGGCCAAGGCCAAAGTGGGTCTGAGCACGCCCGTGACACCGCCTGACGGTGCTGATCCGTTTGACTACCTGGTTCAGGCAGGGGCTTACCGTACCAGCGCCGATGCCGACGCCCAAAAGGCCAAGCTGGCCATGCTGGGTCTGGATGCCAAAGTGTCCGAGCGCGACCAAGCTGGTCGTATGGTGTACCGTGTCCGCATGGGGCCGTTCAGCGACAAAAATACGGCCGAACGCATTCGCAGCCAACTCGAAGCGAACGGCATCGAAAACACCTTGGTCCGCGTTCAGCGCTGACCACCTTCTTGTCATTCAAGGGAGCACACCATGAAACGTCGCCTTTTCTCCACCCTCATGCTGTCCGTGACCACTTGGCTGGGCAGCACCACAGCTTGGGCCCAACAAGCCTTCCGTGCGGGCAAGGACTACATCACCCTGGAACGCCCTGTGGCCACCGAATCGGGCACGGGCAAAATTGAAGTGTTGGAGTTCTTTTGGTACAGCTGCCCTCATTGCAATGCGTTTGAGCCCGCTTTCGAGCAATGGGCCAAAAACGCCCCCAAAGACGTGGTGGTGCGCCGGGTGCCCGTGGCTTTCCGCGAAGACTTTGTGCCCCAGCAACGCCTGTTCTACACCCTGGAGGCGATGAACCTGTTGGAGAAAATGCACATCAAGGTCTTCAACGCCATCCACGGCGAAAAGCTCATGCTCAACAGCGAAGCCACGGTGCTGGCCTGGGCCGAGAAACAGGGCATCGACAAAGCCAAGTTTGCCGAGACCTACAAATCATTCGGCGTAGCCGCCAAGGCCAAGCGCGCTGTGCAATTGCAAAATGATTTCAAAATCGAGGGCGTGCCCTCTTTGGGCGTGGCTGGCCGTTACTACATCGACGGCACCTTGGCGGGCAACATGGACCGCGCCCTGAAGGTCGCCGAAGCCCTGATCGCCCAGACACGACAGGGCCGCTGAAGCCCATTCCATCGCGGCAGCGAAAGGGCCTGTGACACCCCCCACCCGCTAGCACTTGTGTTGGCGGGTTTTTTTTGGTTTTTTGAGGCGTGATGGGCGCGCGTTTGGGCTTGAACCGGCGTAACTTGCACCTACAATGGCACAGTTGCTCAGCAAGATTCATGCCCTCTAAAACTTCCACCCGTACCAGCCGCCCCATTCTGGCCTTTTTGGCACTGTGCGCCAGCTTGCTGGCTTGGCCCTGCTTGGCAGAAAAAGCCGACCGTGACAAACCCATGCAGATCGAGGCCGACAGCATGCGACACGACGAAGCCAAGTTGCTGACCCAGTTCACCGGCAAAGTGGTGGCCACCAAGGGCACCCTGATCTTGCGGGCCGCCCGCATGGAAGTGCAACAAGACAGCCAAGGCCGCCAAGTGGCCAAATTGTGGGCCGCCCCCTCAGGGCGCGTTTTTTTCAGGCAAAAACGCGAAGGCTTGAATGAATACACCGAGGGTGAAGCCGAAGAAGTCACCTACGACAACCAATCCGATGTGGTCACCCTGACACGCCGGTCCGAGATGCGCATCTTGCGCGGCACCGAAGTGGCCAACCAACTGCAAGGCCACAGCATTGTCTTCAACAACATCACCGAAGTGATCACCGTGGACGGCCAGCCCAGCCAGTCGGCTGAGCGCCGCGTACGCGCCACCTTGGTGCCGCGTGTCAAAACGCCAGACACCGCCCCGCCTGTGATGGCCCCCACCTTGCGCACCAGCCCGGGCACAGCGCCCACCCCAAAACCATGAGCGCGCCCGAAGTCAGCAGCCGACTTGAAGCGCGTCACCTTAAAAAAGCCTATGGCAGCCGCAAGGTGGTGCACGACGTCTCGGTGCAGGTGGACAAGGGCGAAGTGGTGGGTTTGCTCGGCCCCAACGGTGCTGGCAAAACCACCTCGTTTTACATGATCGTCGGCCTGGTGCGGGCCGATGGCGGGCAAATCTTGATCGACGGGGAAGACGTCACCCGCATGCCCATCCACAAGCGCTCGCGCATGGGTTTGTCGTACCTGCCCCAAGAAGCGTCCATCTTTCGCAAGCTTTCGGTGGCCGACAACGTGCGCGCCATTTTGGAGCTTCAATCCGACGCACAAGGCCGCGCACTGAGCAGCGCCGAGGTGGAAAAACGCCTGACCGAATTGCTGAACGATTTGCGGGTGGACCACCTGCGCGACTCGCCATCGGTGGCCTTGTCAGGTGGTGAGCGTCGCCGCGTAGAGATTGCCCGCGCCTTGGCCACCGACCCGCGCTTCATTTTGTTGGACGAGCCTTTTGCCGGCATCGACCCGATCGCGGTCATTGAAATCCAGCGCATCATCGCTTTCCTCAAGCAGCGCGGCATTGGGGTGCTGATCACCGACCACAACGTGCGTGAGACGCTGGGCATTTGCGATCACGCCTACATCATCAGCGAAGGCCGCGTTCTGGCCGAGGGCACGCCCGACGAGATCGTGGCCAACGCCGATGTGCGCCGGGTGTACCTGGGCGAACACTTCAGGATGTGATGAACACAGCCCGCATCCTCGACGACAGAGCACAACCATGAAGCCCGGCCTGTCGCTTCGCATGTCCCAGCACCTGGCGCTCACGCCCCAGTTGCAACAATCGATCCGCCTGCTGCAGTTGTCCACGCTGGAGCTGTCGCAAGAGGTCGACCAGATGTTGGACGACAACCCTTTTCTGGAGCGCGCCGAAGAAGAAGCCCCAGCCGAAGCCTTTGGTCTGGAGCAAGCAGACAGCTACGTGAGCTTGGGTGACCGCGTCAGCGAAAGCGCCAGCACCTCGAGCAGCAGCGAGGACAGCGCCAGCGAAACCCGCGACGAAGTGGTGGCCGACGTGGCCGAAAGCTGGGATGGCGACGGCAGCGTGGACATGCGCCCTGACGACAGCGAATGGGGCGGCGACGCCACCCCGCGCCAAAAGAATGGCGAAGAAACCGCTGAAGCCATTGATCTGGCGCGCAGCACGGGTTCACTCACCGACTTCTTGCACCGCCAAGCCTTGTCGCTGCGCCTGTCTGAGGTGGACCGCGCAGCCTTGCGCTTTTTGATCGAATCACTCAACGACGACGGCTACCTGACCGACACCCTGCCCGAGCTGGCCGCCAGCCTGGCCGGCACCGACGACTTTGAGCAAATCGATGAGCTGGTACACCGCTTCACGGTGGCACTGGGCTTGCTGCAATCGCTCGAACCTGTGGGCGTGGGCGCACGCGATCTGGCCGAGTGCCTGCGCATCCAGATCAAGGCTTGGCTGAAAGACGAGCCGAACAGCGAAGTGGCCCAAGCTGCTTTGGCCATCTGCGCCCAACCGCTGGAAATGCTGGCCAAGCGCGACTACAAACGTTTGGCGGTGGCCTGCGGCCTGAGCGAAGCCGTGGTCAAGTCGGCCATCGCCGCGATCGCCCGGCTCGAACCCAAGCCCGGCCGCCCCTTTGTGGAGGCCGAGCAAAACATCATCATCCCCGATGTGCTGGTCATCAACACCAGCAAAACGGCCACACCCAAATTCCGCATCCAGCTCAACCCCGACGTGATGCCCAAGCTGCGCGTGCACGACATCTATGCCAACGCTCTGCGCGGCGGCAAGGGCGACAACCATGCGGGCCTGCAGCAACGCCTGCAAGAAGCGCGCTGGTTCATCAAGAACATCCAGCAGCGCTTTGACACCATCTTGCGCGTGTCCACCGCCATCGTGGAGCGGCAAAAGAACTTCTTGACACACGGCGAACTGGCCATGCGCCCGCTGGTGCTGCGCGAGATCGCTGACGAGCTGGGCATGCACGAGTCCACCATCAGCCGCGTGACCACGGCCAAATACATGTCCACGCCGCAAGGCACCTTTGAGTTGAAATATTTCTTTGGCTCGGGCCTGGGCACCGACAGCGGCAGCGCCGCGTCGAGCACCGCCGTGCGCGCGCTCATCAAGCAGTTTGTTGCTGCCGAAAAACCCGCCAAACCGCTGTCAGACAACCAGATCTCCGAGATGCTGAAAGAGCAAGGCATCGACTGCGCCCGCCGCACGGTGGCCAAGTACCGCGAAGCCCTGAAGATCGCGCCCGCCAACCTGCGCAAAACCCTTTGAGAAACCTTTCCCTGTGAATTCTTTGAATCTGTTCATGCCTTGCGCCGCAGGCGTTGAGGGCTTGTTGGCCGACGAGGTGCACGCCATCACCGGCCTCACGGGCCACGACCTGCTGACCGGGCGCGGCGGCGTGATGGCCCGCGCCTCTTGGCGCGACGCCCTGCGCATCAACCTGCACAGCCGCTTGACGCAGCGGGTGCTGGTGCAGCTGTCCGTCACCGATTACCGCAACGAAAACGACCTCTACAACGCGGCCAACGACGTGGCCTGGGAAATCTGGTTCACGCCCAAGCAGACCTTCAAGATCGACATCACCGCGCAGCACAGCCCGCTCAAAAGTCTGAACTTTGCCGCGCTCAAAATCAAAGACGCGGTGGCAGACCGCTTTCGCGCCAAGCGCGGCGAACGTCCCAGCGTGGACACAGCCTGGCCCGATGTGCGCATCTACGCCCACCTGACGCCCGAAACGGCCACGCTCTACATCGACACCTCGGGCGAACCTTTGTTCAAGCGCGGCTGGCGCACCGACAAGGGCGATGCGCCCTTGAAAGAAACATTGGCTGCGGCCATGATCGCGGCCAGTGGCTGGGACGCTACTGTGCCCCTGTACGACCCCTGCTGCGGCAGCGGCACCCTGCCGATCGAGGCGGCGCAAATCGCCTGCGGCATCGCGCCCGGTTTGCAGCGCCGCTTTGGTTTCGAAAAACTGCTGCCCTTCCAGAACCATGTCTGGCAAGGCCTGCTCGAAGAAGCCCGTGATCTGGAGCATGAGCCCACCGCACCCATCTTTGGCAGCGACGTGGCCTTCCGCATGGTTGACTTTGCCGAACGCAACGCCGAACGCGCCGGCGTATCGAGCGTGATCGAATTCCGTGGCGGCGACGCCCTGCAACGCATGCCGCCCACCGAAACGCCCGGCATCATGCTGCTCAACCCGCCTTATGGCGAGCGCATTGCCGCCGCCGGTGTGGCCGGGCGCGGGCGGGAGAACTTCCAGCCCGGTGCATTGGCCGATGCGCGTTCAAGTGCGCGCGCTGCCGCCCCAAGCCACCACCGCGAAACCGCCCAGACCGACGACGGCGGCGACTTCTTCGCCCAACTGGCCAGCCACTGGAAGAAAAACTACAGCGGCTGGAGCGCCTGGATGCTCACGCCCGACCTGAAGCTGCCCAGCAAAATGCGCCTGAAAGAATCGCGCCGCGTGCCCATGTGGAACGGCCCCATCGAATGCCGCTTGTTCCGCTTTGACATGGTCAAGGGCAGTTTAAAGCGCACACCGATAGACGCCTCTGCCGACAAAACAGGGGATGCCGGAACGCCTGCCCCATGAGCGGGAGTAACCCGGTGCGCCGCGTGCTGGACACCAACATCGTGCTCGACCTGTGGGTGTTTGACGAACCCAAGGCCGCAGCACTGCGCACCAGCGTGGAGAGCGGCAGCACTCAGTGGCTGGCGACCGCCGCCATGCGCGAAGAGCTGGCCCGTGTGCTGGCCTACCCGCAAATCGCCCAACGCCTGACGCACCGCCAACTGCCTGCCAGCGCGGTGCTCGACCACTTTGACCGCCACGCACAGCTGCAGCCCGACGCGCCCAAAGCACCTTACGCCTGCAAAGACACCGACGACCAAAAATTCATCGACCTGGCCGTGCAGCACACCGCCGACCTGCACAGCAAAGACGCACAAGTGCTCTGCATGAAAAAACGCTTGGAGCGATGCGGCGTGGCCCTCAATCCGATGACCCTGTAGAGCGGTGGCTGCAGCCCCGATCTTGCGCAGTTCAGCGCAGCCTCTGTGTCGGGGCTCAAGCCACCCACCTACAATCCTCGCCTGACCACAGGATCACCCCATGAACACCACCGCTGGCTTGGAAGCCAAAGACTTTGACACCCTGGACAACATCCTGGACGAGCTGCGTGAGCGTTTTGAAGAGACGCCACAGTGGGAGTTTTGTGAGGGTTTCATGGCGGCGCTGGTGTGCTGCCGCCGCGCCATTCCCGATAGCGAGTGGCTGCCCATGTTGCTGGGCATTGACCCGGACGAGCCCGAAGGCGGCAGCTTTGCCGACGAGGCCCAGCGCCAGCAGTTCATGGCTTTGTGGCAGCGCCGTTTTGACGAGATCAAGCTCGCGCTGGACACCCCGGTGGAAGCGCTGGACGACGACAAGGCCTATGCGCCGGAGGTGATGGATGTGCGCGGTGCGATTGCCTCCTTGCCGCCCGATGAGCGCGAAGAGGTCGAAGACAGCGAGATCCCGTCCTTTGCGCAAGTGTGGGCCTTGGGCTTCATGTTCGCGGTGGAAAACTGGCCCGATGAATGGGCTACGCCCAAGGACAAAGACGCTGCCAAGTGGTACGACCTGTCGCTTGAAGCCATCGTGGCCCTGACCGAAGACGATACCGATGTGCCCACCTTGTCCGCCCTCTCAGAAGACGGCCCGCCCAGCGTGAGCGAGAACCGACTGAACGCCTACGGTGAAGCGCTGTGGGCAGTGTACGACCTGCGCGAGATCTGGCGCAACATCGGCCCGCGTGTGGCCCAAGTGGTCAAAGCCGCCACGCCCGGGCGCAACGACGCTTGCAGTTGCGGCAGCGGCAAGAAATACAAGAAGTGCTGCGGGGCCTGAGGCCACCGCAGATCACCACCCATCGCGCAAAGGGTGCGCTCCTACGGAGGCTCAGCCCTCAAACCATCCACTTCGCCAAGGCTTCGCTGGTGGCTTCGGGCAGCTCTTCCGGGATGAAGTGACCTGAAGACATGAGCTGACCACTGGCTCGGCCAGCGCATTGCGCCTGCCACAGCTCGATCGGCTTGAACATGCGGTTGACCACGCCGCGATCGCCCCACAGCACCAAGGTGTCGCAGGCGATTTTGTCGCCGCGCTCACGCCCCTCTGCGTCGTGCTGCAGGTCAATGCCTGCACTGGCGCGGTAGTCTTCGGCGGCGCTGTGGATGGCGGCGGACCAGCCTTTGTCGTTGAGCATGGGGTTGCAAAAGGCGCGTTCGTACTCGGCCAGGGCTTCGGGCTCGATGTAGCCCAGTCCCTGGCTGCCCCAGCCGCCGAGCTTGGCGTGCAAGTAGGCCTTGGGGTTGCCGCCGATCATGAACTCGGGCAGCGGCGCGGGTTGGGTCAGGTGAAACCAGTGGTAATAGGCCTGCGCGAAGGCGAAGTAGGGGTCGGCCACCGGGCCAGAGGTCTCTGGCTTTTTGCCCCAGTGGCCGCTGTACATGTCGAAGGTCGGCGCGATGTCGATGATGCACAACTTCTTGACACGTTGGGCATGGTCCAGCGCCAAACGGTGCGCCACGCGCCCACCCCGGTCGTGCCCACACAAAAAGAAATCCTCCACACCCAAGGCATCGAGCAAACCCACCACCTCTTGCGCCATGGCGCGTTTGCTGTAGTGCAGGTGCTGCGCGTCGCCCACGGCATGCGAAGAATCACCGTAGCCGCGCAGATCGGGCATGACCAGGCGGTAACGGCCGCGCAAGTTTTGCGCGACACGGTGCCACATGACATGGGTCTGAGGAAAGCCGTGCAGCAAGACCAGCACAGGCAAGTGCGCTTGCGCAGCCCAATCGGCAGAGCGCCTGAAACAGACAGGCAAGCCCGCCACGCTGAGCGTCTGGCGCTCGAAGCCTTCAAACCAGGCCATCAGTCGACCTTGGCGCCAGAGACTTTGACAACTTCAGCCCACTTCTTGTGTTCGGACTCAATCAGCGCCGCGAACTGAGCCGGGGTGTTGCCACTGGGGATGGCACCCAAGGTGGCCAAGCGCTCTTTCATAGCAGAAGAAGCCAATGACTTGGCGACTTCTTGTTGGATGCGGTTGACCACATCGGCGGGGGTGCCCGCTGGGGCCAAGAGACCGAACCAGCTGCTGGCTTCAAAGCCTTTGAGGCCTGCTGCTTCTTCGATGGTGGGCAACTCGGGCATGGCTGCAGAGCGCTGGCTGCTGGTCACCGCCAGGGCTTTGAGCTTGCCCCCTTTGATCAGCGGGATGGCCGAAGGCAGGTTGTCAAACATGACGTCCATGGTGCCGCCCGACAAATCCAGCAATGCAGGTGCAGAACCACGGTAGGGGATGTGCGCCATGAAGGTGCCGGTTTGCGACTTGAACAACTCGCCCGCCAAATGGATGGAGGTGCCGTTGCCACTCGACGCCATGTTCAGCTTGCCGGGGTTGGCGCGGGCGAACTTGATGAAGTCGTTGACGGTGTTGATCTTGTTGGCGTTGGCTTTTTCGGCATTGACCACCATGACGTTGGGCACACCTGCGACCAAGGTGATCGGCACGAAGTCTTTGAAGGGGTCATAGGGCAGCTTGGCGTACAGGGCGCGGTTGATGCCGTGCGTGCCCACGGTGCCCATGAGCAAGGTGTAGCCGTCACCAGGTGACTTGGCCACTTGTTCAGCGCCCAGGTTGCCACCTGCACCGCCCTTGTTTTCAATGACGAATTGCTGGCCAAAAGCTTTGCTCAGGTCAGGCGCGATGGCGCGGGCCAGGATGTCGGTGGTGCCGCCTGGGGCAAAGGGCACCACGATTTTGACTGGCTTGTTGGGCCAAGCGCCTTGAGCCCAAGCCAGCGAGGTGGTCGACAACAAGACGGCTGCAGCCATGCCCAAAACAGGGCGACGTGAAAAATGACGTGGCATTTGAGCCATGGAAACCTCCGAATAAATGGATCAAATGATGATGCCACGCCGCATGACAAACGCTGTCACCCTAGCGAAGAAAGGGGACTTATTTAAGGGTTTGCCCTGTGCAATTGCTCCTGCAAAGCGGGCTTTTGCACCTTGCCCAAAGCGCTTTTGGGCAGGCTGACCATGAAGACCACACGCCGGGGAAGTTTGAACCGGGCGATCCGGCTTTGCAGGTGCTGCAGCACAGACTCGCCGGTCAAGCTTTGACCGGCCGCATCGCTGCTGCGCACCAACACGGCCACAGGCACCTCGCCCCAGCGTTCATCCAATAAGCCGACCACCGCGCATTCGGCGACACCGGGCAAGGTGACGAGCTGGTTTTCGATCTCGGCGGGGTAGATGTTTTCGCCGCCCGAGATGATCATGTCCTTGCTGCGGCCCACGATGGTGATGCAGCCGTCTTCGGCGCGCTGGCCCAGATCGCCCGAATGGAACCAGCCGTCTTGCAAGCCCAGGCCTGCTTGTTGCGTCTTTGGCGCTGGCCCGATCCAGTAGCCGCGCATCAGGTTGGGGGCGCGAATGCAGACTTCTCCGGTCTCACCCGGGGCGACTTCATGGCCTTGTGTGTCGATCAATTTGACCTGCGCTTGCGGGTGCGGCCAGCCCGAGGCGCCCACGCGGGCCATGGCATCGGGCAAGCGCAGCACGATGGACACGGGGCCGGTTTCGGTGGTGCCATACACCTGCCCGACGGGTACGCCGCGTGCGTGCAGCGTTTCGAGGTAGGCCAAGGGCACGGTGGAAGAGCCGGTCATGATGCCGCGCAGGCAGACCAGCGAGGTCTCGGCCCAGCGCGGGTGTTCAAACACGGCGCGCATGGTGGCGGGCACCAAGAGCGACAGTGTGGGGCGGCTGGTGTGCATTTCGTCCAACCAAGCCGACGGGTCAAAGCGCGGATGCAGCACCACCTCGATGCCCGCCAGCAGCGCGGGCAAAGTCTGGATGCACAGGCCCCCGACATGGAACATGGGCAGTGTGGACAGCACCTTGTCGCCCCGCACGAAATCATGCGCCCAGGCACTGGCGCGGGCATTGGCCAGCAACGCGGCTTGTGTGTGCACTGCGCCCTTGGGCACGCCCGTGGTGCCCGAGGTGTAGACCAGCAGCAGCGGCAGCGCGTTGTGCACATCCCGGTGCATTTTGAGCTGCAGCAAGCCGCGTGGTGAAGCGCTGGCGATCAGGCTGTCGTGGTGGCTGTGCTGCAAGTCTGTGCCCTGCAATGCAAGGGCTGTATCGGCGTGGTGGCCGTCGTGCACCAGCAGGCGCGGCTGGGCGTCCAGCATGACCTGCTGCAACTCGGGCAACGCAAGCCGAAAATTCAGTGGCAAAAACACCGCACCCAGCCGAGCGCAGGCCACCAGCGTGACCAGTTGCAGCTCGTGGTTGAAACCCAACCAGGCCACGCGGTCACCGCTTCGCACGCCCCAGCTCGATTGCAGGTGCGCGGTGACGCGCTGCACGCGCCGCCAAAACTTGGCGAAGTCATACGCGATGGTGCCGCCCGCTTTGCGTTCGTCACCCCGGAAAATGATGGCGGACTGTTCGCCTCGCTCATGCGCGAGTTGCGCAAAGCGCGCCGCCATCGGGCTGGTTTCGTCAGCCCACATCACTCGTCTTTTTCGCCGGATTCATATAGCGCTTCACGGCCAATGCGGTCCATGCACAGCTCTGCTGTCCAGGGCAGCATGAGCGAGCCGCAACGCGCATCGCGGTACAGGCGCTCCAGCGGCAGGCTTTTGAGCATGGACTGACCGCCGCAGGTGCGGATGGCCAAACGGGCGATGTCTTGCGCGTTTTCCATGATGGTGTACTGCGCCGCATAAGCGCGCAGGCGGGTTGACTTGCTCGGGTCCACCTTGGCGTCTTCAATGGCGCGCAAGAAGAGGTTGCGGGTTTGTTCGAGCTTGATGAACATCTCGGCCACGGCGATTTGCTTGGTGGCGAACTGGCGGCGCTTGACGGGGCCGGTGCCCGCAACCTCGCCGCGCAGGTAGGCCACGGTGAAGTCATACGCTGCTTGCGCAATGCCCATGTACGTGGGCGAGAGCGTCATGAACATGTGCGGCCAGCGGCTGGCGGCTTGAAAGTACAGGCCTTGCGGCATGAGCGCCGCGTCTTCGGGCACGAACACGTCTTTGAGAATCAAATTGCGCGACACGGTGGCGCGCATGCCCAGCGGGTCCCAATCGCCCTCGATCGTCAGGCCCGGCGCGGTGCGGGGTATGGCCAGGTACAGCGTATCGCGGCGCGACAGATCAGTGCCCTCTTTCTTCTCGGTGCACAGCACGCCAAAGTAATCGGCCGCATCGGACAGGGACGCGAAGATTTTTTTGCCGTTGATCTTCCAGCCGCCATCGACCTTGACGGCGAGGGTGCCGAAGGGCTGAGCACCTGACGCTGCAGCGCCGCCTTCGGAAAACGGCTGCGCATAAATCGCACCGTCTTTGACCACCCGGGCAAAGTGCGTTGCCTGGTGCGTGCGGTGTGAGGCGCGTTGCTCGGGCGTCATCTCCAGGTCTTCAGACAACAAGCCGCTCCACAGCATGGTGCAGACGTGCATGTTGAAGGTGAGCGCGGTAGCGCCGCAGTAGCGGCCGATCTCGGCCGAGACCATCGCATAGGTGGCGTAATCGGCACCCTGACCGCCATGCGCTTCGGGCACGCACAGCGCCAGCAGGCCCGAGTCGCGCATGTCGTCGTAGTTGGCGAATGGGAACTGCGCGTCGCGGTCGAGTTGCGCGGCACGCGGAGCGAACTTCTCGCTGCCGAGTTGCCGGGCCAGGGCCATCAGCTTTTGCTGCTTCTCGGTCAGGGGGTAGTCGTCGCCACAGATGGGCATGGTGTGTGGGATCGTTTTGTCTTGCACGTCGGTCATGGTTTCACGTCCTTCAGAAATTTTTCGAGTTCGGCGTTGAACGCCTCGGGCTGTTCGTAATGCAGCAAATGCCCAGCCCCGGGCAGGAAGGCATAGCGCGCACCGGGGATTTTTTGCGCCATGCGTTCCATCACGGTGAGCGGTGCGGTGCGGTCGTGCTCTGCCGCCAGGCACAACACGGGCACGGTGATGGTGGGCAAAGCGGCGCGTTGCTCAAACTGCACCAGCGCATGCAATGCGGCGCGGTAAGTGGCGGGCGGCACAGCCGACATGCTTTGGTGCGCCGGGATCAACTGGGCGGCATCGCCACCGGGTGCGGCCATGGTGGGGATCAGCTTGTCGGCAATGTCGCCCATGGTTTTGCCCAATTCCAGAGGAGCCAGACGCTGCGCCAAAAACTGCTTTTGAAATTCGCCATCGCTGTTGCCAAAAGCCGGGCTGCTGGCGGCCAGCAGCAGGCCAAGGATGCGCTCTGGCTTTTGCGTCCAGGCTTGCAAGGCGACCATGGCCCCCATGCTGTGGCCCACCAACACGGCTTGGTCGATGTGCGCTGCGTCCAGCATCTGCCAGAGGGCTTGCGCCAGATGCGCGAAGTCATAGGGGGTGACCATGGGGCTGTCGCCATAGCCGGGCATGTCCCAGGCCAGGCTGCGCCAACCCAGAGCGGCCACATGCGCTTGCTGCGAGGCCCAGCCTTTTCGGCCGCCGCCCACGCCGTGCAGGAAGACCACCGAGGGTTGTGTGGGCAAGCCCAGGTCGGTGAAGGCGGGCGCGCTCATGCCAACACCGCGCTCACCACTTGGCCCGCATCCACCACCACGGTGTCGTCCAGGCGAATGGTGCAGCCGCGCATCGGCAGGTCAAAGTGGCCCAGCGTGTGGCGGCCCGCGACTTCATTGGCCCCAGTCGAATACAAAAAGTTGCCCGCAAAGGCCCGCAGCTCTGTGCCATTGCAGTCGCGCTTGTCGTAGAAAGCCATGGCGTCCCAGCGTGCGTCCGGGTTCAGGCCAAAGCCCACATGCGACACCGCATAGCAGGCGCGGTGACCTTCAGCGTCTTCCCATGCCTTGTAGTAGCCGCGCATCATGTCCACATCGACGCCATGCCCCTCGATGGCCACGACGCTGTCGTTCTCGATGCTCAGGCGGATCGTGTCGCGCAGGTATTGCTTGAAGGTCAGGTTCACATCACCTGGGGCCATGACCAAGGTGCCGTTGACACTGCCCGCTGCCGGGAACGCCAGCGCCAAGCCCGCAGGCCAGTGCGAGACCATGCCGGGTTTAGGGCAGAAACCCCAGACACCGCCCACCACGGCTTGTTTGTCGCCATGTTTCAGGTTCACGCGCAGGTCGGTGCCTGCAGCAGACGTCACGTGCATCTGCTGTGCGGTACGCAGTTTCTTCATGGCGGCACGCACCACGCCTTCAAGCGCCGGATCGGGCACGGTGCGCTCCAAAATTTCTGGATGTTCGTTGGACACCATGAGCAGGCGCGGCATGTGCCCGTCCATGCCTTTCATGATGGTGGGCAACTCGGGCGCGTGCAGCAGGCCTTCCACGGTGCAGTCCACCACCATATCGGCGCGGGCCAATGCAGCCACCACGGGGCCGAGCTGGCCAATCGCGTCGCTGGCACCTGTGGAGCGCACGGGCGCGGGGGCCGTGAGCGCGGGCGTGGTGAGCGTCACTTCAAACACCTTGGCCCCCATGCCTTCCAAGGCCAAACGGGCCAACTCGACGTTCACGCGACGTGACTGCGTTTCGGCCAGAATGGCCACCACCTCACCGGGTTGGACTTTACACAAGGTGAAGGTGCGCGCAAATGCCGCCAGCCACTTGTGTTCGATCTTTTCTACCAACATGCTTGTCTCCTGAAACGCCACTCAACGCAAGCCGTTGACGGCCTTAAAAAACAGTTTATATGAATTTTCATGTATTGTGAGGCTTGATTTCGAACGCATCTCAACGCTTTGACCCCGCCCTATGACCTCTTCACCTGGCTTCATTGACGACTACCTGGCCTACTTGCTGGCGCGTGCCAGCCATTTGATTTCGAGCGAGTTCCATGCCGTGGTCGAAGCCAATGGCCTCTCCCTGATGGAGTGGCGCGTCATGGCCAGCCTGTCGGGCAAAGACAGTTTGAGCATCAACGAACTCGCCAGCATCGTGCTGGCCAAACAACCCACCGTGACCAAGCTGGTGGGCCGCATGCAAGACGCCGGCTGGGTCAAGCGTTGCGACGCCGCACACGACAAACGCCAAAGCCTGGTGAGCCTCACGGCAGCAGGGCGCCGCAAAGTGCAACCCCTGCTGAAGCAAGCCAAAGCTCACGAAGCGCAGGTGGTGTCTGCTTTGGGCGAGGACCCGGCGCATCAACTCAAACTGATGTTGGAGAGCTTGATTGCGGCGCATGGAAGCGCCGGGGACGCTTGAGTCGTTTTCGGGTTTTTGATGTTGCTGTTTGAACACCACTCTTGGCTGAGGACTGCTGAAATAAGTTCTTTTGACTTATATTGGTCAACCTTAGACCCTTGTCGCGAACGCGCTCTTTTTGACTCAGGAAACTTTGCTGATTTCAATCATTGAGCTCGAAAGTCAGACTTGCCAAATTAATCCAATGGATTAGAATGGAGTCTATGCTCACCATCGCAGAGCTGCCCGAATACATACGTCGTGCTGAGAAGCTGATGAGTGCTTCTGAGCGCTTGGACATCATCAACTACTTGGCGGCGCATCCGAAAGCGGGTGACTTGATGGAAGGTACTGGTGGCATTCGCAAACTGCGTTGGGGCAGAGGCGCACAAGGCAAGTCCGGCGGTGTGCGGGTGATCTATTACTTGCACAGCGAGCTCATGCCGCTTTACCTGCTGACCCTCTTTGCAAAAAACGAACGCACCAACATCAGCAAGGCACAACGCCATGAGTTGTCCGAGGTCATCGATTTGCTGGTGCAAATTTGGTTTGAATCGTGAAAGGAATCACACATGACTAATGCATTCAAGAGCATCAAACAAGGCTTGACTGAAGCCATTGCACATGCCAACACCAAAGACACAGAAACCACTGGCGTAAAGCTGTACCAGCCTCATGCCGTCAACGTGTCGGACCTGCGACAGCGGCTGAGCCTGACACAAGAACAGTTTGCTGCTCGCTTTGGTTTTTCAGTCGCCACACTGCGGCACTGGGAGCGTGGCGACCGCTCGCCCAGCGGCGCATCGCTGGTATTGCTCAACGTGATTGATCGCAACCCAACAGCGGTGCTGCAAGCATTGCAATAAAAAAATCTGAACATTTTTTCAACCCCTCGGCGATGCAAATTTAAGCACCATCCCGCGACTTAGCTCGTTTGCAGCATGCAAGACTTTTCAGCTTTAGGTTTAATGAACCATCCATTACCGATCACTGTGGTGAGTGATTAGGGCCAAGACTCAATGGTTGTTTTGCAGCGAAAGCGGACAGTCAGAAATCAGGCTGCTAAGGGGATCGTGAAACACAGGGAGTGTTCCTGTAGGATTGATTGAACACAACACCCAGTAAGGATGTCCACAGTGCTATCTGGCTTGAACCACCTAACCCTTGCAGTGCAATCGTTAGAACTGAGCGTTCCTTTTTACCGAGAGTTACTAGGGTTTCGCCTAAGAGCATCATGGAACAAAGGGGCATACCTTGAGCTTGGCGACTTATGGCTGTGCCTGTCGCTAGACGACAAAAGACTGACGAAACCTTCGGCTGACTACACCCATTACGCTTTCTCCGCCTCAGCTGAGAAGTTCGCTACCTTCGTTGCCATGCTTATCCAAGCAGGCGTTGTCGAATGGAAGAGCAACAGCAGCGAAGGAGATTCCTTTTACTTTCTTGACCCTGATGGTCACAAGCTTGAAATACACGTTGGTAGTTTGGCATCTCGCTTAAAGCAATGCCGCAAGCATCCATATACGGGAATGGAATTTTTCGACTGACACTATTGGGCCAGTTTGATGATTCCAGCCACTTTTGTTCAGCGTCTGTCTATAGCCTAAATGCCGATCGATCTAGGCCTTCTGCAGCTTCTAACCAAGTCCTTTTTCGTTCACTCCGGCACCACCGCCGTGACTTCGATCTCAACTAGGGCGCGATCCTCCACGAGATCGGCCACTTGCACCAGCGTCATGGCCGGGTAGTTCTTGCCGATGACTTCTTGGTAGACCTTGCCCAACTCGCGGCCGCGGGCCAGGTATTCCTTCTTGTCTTTGACGTACCAGGTCATGCGGGCCATGTGCTGTGGGCCTGCCCCTGCGCACGCGAGCGTGTCGACGATGTTTTGCAGGGCCTGGCGGCACTGAGCCACAAAGTCATCGGTCTCGAACTGGGCTTGGCCGTTCCAGCCGATCATGCCGGCCACGAACACCATGCGGCCACGCGCTTCGATGCCGTTGGCATAGCCTTTGGCGGGTGCCCAGCCTTCGGGTTGCAAGACGTTGAACATACTGATCCTTTACCAGTTGGGGACAGAGCTAAAGATCTGTCCCGCAAAGTTATTTGTTGACTGAAATTTGACGCAGCTTGAAGCGCTGCAGTTTGCCGGTCTCGGTGCGGGGCAAGGCATCCAAAAAGACCACCTTGCGCGGGTACTTGAACGGGGCGATGGTTTGCTTGACGTGCTCTTGCAGGGCTTTTTCCATGGCCGCATCGCCCGTGTGGCCGGGCTTGAGCACGACATAAGCCTGCACGATGTGCCCACGGTCTTCGTCGGGCATGCCGACCACACCACATTCGGCCACGGCCGGGTGTTGCAACAACGCGCCTTCCACCTCGGGGCCTGCGATGTTGTAGCCCGCCGAGATGATCATGTCGTCGTTGCGGGCCTGGTAGCTGAAGTACCCGTCCAAGTCCATGACAAAGGTGTCGCCGGGCAGATTCCAGCCATCTTTCACATAGTCTTGTTGGCGCGGGTCGGCCAGGTATTTGCAGCCTGTGGGGCCGCGCACGGCCAGGCGCCCGACGGTGCCAGCGGGCACGGGCTGCATGTCGTCGCCCACGATCTGCGCCACATAGCCGGGCACCACTTGGCCGATGCTGCCGGGGCGCACTTTCGCGCCCGCACTGGAGATGTAGATGTGGATCACTTCGGTGCCACCAATGCCATCGGTCATCTCGATGCCGGTGGCCTGCTTCCACAGCTGGCGGGTGGCGTCGGGCAAGGCCTCGCCTGCCGAGACAGGGTGCTTGAGGCTCGACAGGTCAACGCCTTTGGCCAGCGTCGCCATTTGGCGGTACATGGTGGGCGCGGTGTAGCACTGCGTGGCGCGGTACTTGGCAATGGTCTGCATCAAGGTCTCGGGCGTGTGCTTTTCAAGCAGCACCGTGCTCGCCCCATAACGCAGCGGGAACGCCAGCAGACCCCCCAGCCCGAAAGTGAAGGCGATGGGCGGCGTGCCGCAGACCACATCGTTTTCATCCATGCGCAGGATGTGGCGCGGGAACAAATCGCACATGGCCAGCACATCGCGGTGAAAATGCATGGTGCCCTTAGGCTTGCCGGTGGTGCCGCTGGTGAACGCAATCAGGCACACGTCGTCGCGGCTGGTGGGGTGGGGCGTGTACGTGCCACTTTGCTGTGCCATGCGCTGCTCCAGGCCATCGGGGGCATTGCTGCGGAACTGCACCAGCTGCTGCAAGCTGGCCATGTGGCTGGCGTGACCGGGTGTCATGCAGTGCTGCAGTTCATCGGCCAGCAGGCTGTCGCACAGGGCGGCACTGACTTGGGCTTTTTCGATGATCTGTGCCAGCTCGCCCGCACGCAGCAGCGGCATGGTGGGCACCGCCACCAGGCCCGCCTTGAGCGCGCCCAGCAAGCAAGCGGCCATCATGGGGCTGTTGCCGCCGCGCAGCAAAATGCGGTTGCCAGGCACCAGGCCCATGTCGAGGGTGAGCACTTGCGCGATGCGGTGGCTCTTGTCTTGCAACTGCGCATAGGTCCAACTGAAGTCACCACCACCTGTGTTGAAGTCGCTCACGCCATGCAGCGCGATGCGATCGCCTCGGCCTGCCTGCACATGGCGGTCCACCAATTCCACTGCGCAGTTGACCTGGTCCGGGTAGTCCAGCTCGGGCCGGTCGGCGATGAACACGGGCAACTGACCTTGGGGCGGTAGTCGGTCGCGCGCGAAGCTGTCGGTGTGGCTGCTGGGCAGCAGTTGGTTCCAGTCGCTCATATCAACCTTTCAGCAAGTCTTTGCCGATGATCAGCTGCTGCACTTCGGTGGCCCCTTCGTAAATGCGCAGCGCCCGGATCTCCCGGTACAGCGACTCCACCATCACACCTTTTTTGACGCCCATACCGCCGTGCATTTGCACCGCCATGTCGATGATCTGCTGGGCGTTCTCGGTGGCGGTCATCTTGGCCATGGCCGCCTCGCGTGTGATGCGTCCGCCTTGGTCGCGCAGCCATGCGGCTCGGTAGGTCAAGAGTGTGGCCGCGTCCAGCATCGTGGCCATTTGCGCGATCTTGGTCTGGGTGATCTGAAAGTCGCCCAGATTCTGGCCAAACATCTTGCGCGAACGCGCCCAGGCGATGGACTCGTGCAGCGCACGCCGCCCAAAACCCAAAGCGGCCGCAGCCACCGAGGTGCGGAACACATCGAGTGTGGCCATGGCCACCTTGAACCCCTGACCTGCTTCACCAATGCGCTGGTGGGCAGGCACCTTGCAGTGGTCAAACTTGAGCGTGGCCAGCGGGTGCGGCGCGACCACGTCGATGCGCTCTTCGATGGACAGCCCCGGCGTGTCGGCATCCACAATGAAAGCGGTGATGCCGCGTGCGCCGGGTGCTTCACCTGTGCGGGCGAACACCACATAAAAGTCGGCAATGCCGCCGTTGCTGATCCAGGTCTTGCGGCCGTTGAGCACATAACCGTCTGCCGTGGTGGTGGCGCTGCACTGCATGGCGGCCACGTCAGAGCCCGCCTCGGGTTCGCTGAGCGCAAAGGCCGACAGGGCCTGACCCGCAGCCACACGCGGCAGGTAGCGCTGCTTTTGATCGGCTGTGCCCATGAGGCTGATGGCGCCTGTACCCAAGCCCTGCATGGCAAATGCGAAGTCAGACAAACCATTGTGAAAGGCCAGCGTTTCGCGCAGCAGGCACAGCTGGCGTGTGTCGATCACGTCCGATGCGGCGCCGTAGGCCGTGCCGGACACCGCGTGTTGCAGCCAGCCGCCGCTGCCCAGCAAGCGCACCAAGCGGATGCATTCGGCGTCCACCGCGTCGCGGCTTTCATCGTGATGCGAAGTTGCATGTGGGTGGGCCAGGGACGCATTGCACCAGGCGTCCAGCCGCACTTTGAAGTCGCGGTGGCTGTTGTCAAAGAAAGGCCAGTCGAGTTCTGGCGGATGCGTCGCAGATCGGTCTGACATGGCTCAATCCCCTTCAAACACGGGCGTTTGCTTGGCCACAAAGGCGTGGTACGCCCTGTGGAAGTCGTTGGTGGCCATGCAGATGGCCTGCGCCTGGGCTTCGGCCTCGATGGCTTCGTCCACGCCCATGTTCCATTCCTGTTGCAGCATTTTCTTGGTCATGCCGTTGGCAAAAGTGGGGCCTGCCGCCAGTTGCGCCGCCATGGCTTGCGCCTCGCTCAGTACCTCGTCTGCGCCGCAGACTCGGTTGTAAAAACCCCAGCGTTCAGCCTCTATGGCTCCCAAGCCACGCCCGGTGAAGAGCAGCTCGCTGGCGCGGCCTTGGCCAATGATGCGCGGCAAGAGCGCGCACGCGCCCATGTCGCATCCGGCCAGACCGACTTTGTTGAACAAGAAATATGTTTTGCTCCGCTCGGTGCCGTAGCGCAAATCGGAGGCCATGGCCAAAATGGCCCCAGCCCCGGCGCAAACACCATCAATCGCGGCGACGACGGGCTGGGGGCAAGCGCGCATGGCCTTGACCAAGTCACCCGTCATGCGGGTGAAGGCCAAGAGACCCGGCATGTCCAGCTGGGTGAGCGGGCCGATGATTTCGTGCACGTCGCCACCCGAACAAAAATTGCCGCCTGCACCCGTGATGACCACCGCGTACACGTCGGGCGCGTAGGGCAAGGCACGGAAAAAGTCGCGCAGCTCGGCATACGAGTCAAAAGACAAAGGGTTCTTGCGCTCGGGACGGTTCAGGCTCACCGTGGCCACACCGTTTTGGACGGACAGCAAAAAATGCTCGGGCTGGTAGCCCGCCATGGGCTGGTTGTGGCGGGGCAGCTGATGGGGCTGCCCGGGCAGGTAACGTTGGCTCATGTGTTCTCCTTCGAGTGTGTGGGGGTGCCGGACTTCAAGCTGCCCAGCAATTGGTGCAGCTGTGTTTGTTCTCGCTCGGACAGCGGCGAGAGCAACTCCACCACCCAGCCTTCGTGGGCCAGGGCCATGGCGGCAAAAGCATTGCGTCCAGCCTCGGTCAGGCTGACGGTGAATGAGCGGCGGTCGCCGACTTGCGTCTGGCGCAGCACCAATTGTTCTTTTTCCAGCTGGTCCACGATGCTGGTGACGTTGCCACCTGTGACCATCATGCGGCGCGACAACTCGCTCATCGACAGGCCTTGCGGCTCGCGTTCGAGCTGGGCCATCAGGTCAAAGCGCGGCAGTGTGATGCCAAACTGCTCGCGCAAGCGCTGGCGAATGGTGTCTTCGATGCGCGTCGTGCACGACAGCAGGCGCAACCACAAGCGCAGTGAGGCGTGGTGCTCGGCGTGCGCGCGCACCTCCATGTCGGTCATGCTGTTCATCCGGCCAGCTCCCCGCCGTCGATGGCCATGGCTTGGCCGTTGATCGCGTCGCTGCCCTCTGCGCATAGCCACAGCACGCTTTGCGCCACTTCGTGCGGCTGCACCATGCGCTGCTGCGGGTTGCTGGCGGCCAAGGCTTGGCGCGCTTCGGCCTCGCTCTTGCCCGTTTTGCTCATGATGTTCTGCACCGCTTCGCGCACGATGTCGGTCTCGGTGTAACCGGGGCAAATCGCGTTCACGGTGACGCCCTTGCGGGCCAACTCAAGGGCCAGTGCTTTGGTCAGGCCCACCACGCCGTGCTTGGCCGCCACATAGGCGCTCACATAGGCATAGCCCTTGAGGCCTGCGGTGCTGGCGATGTTGACGATGCGCCCCGGCGTGCCGGCCTGCGCGGCTTCGATCATGCCGGGCAGCACCGCCTGAATGCAGTGGTAGGTGCCTGTGAGGTTGACGTTCAGCATCTGCTGCCAGAGCGCAGCATCGGTCTTGGCAAAGGGCTGGCTGTGGGCCTGGCCTGCGTTGTTGACGAGGATGTTGATGGGGCCGAATAGGGCCTGAGCTTGCTGGACTGCCGCTTGCACCGCGTGTTCATCACCCACATCCAGGGGTGCGACCAACACCGCCACATCGGGCACTTGCGCTCGCAGGGTTTCGGCTTGCGTCTGCAGTTTGTCATGCGAGCGCCCGCAAAGCGTGAGTCGACAACCCGCTTGGGCCAGCTTCAGCGCAATGGCTGCACCGATGCCTGCACCTGCACCGGTGATGAGGGCGTGGCGGCCTTGCAGTTCTTGCGCCATCTCAGTCCCCTTTGCTTGCGGTCTGCAGAGCGCGCTCACGAGCAAAGCCGGCTTCGAGCTGCGGTTTGCCCGACTCGTAGGCACGGGGCCAAGCAATGTCTTTGAAGCCGATGCGCGCGGCTTCGGTCAGTGTCCAGGCTGGGTTGGCCAAGTGCGGGCGGGCCACAGCACACAGGTCAGCGCGTCCTGCGGCCAAGATGCTGTTGACGTGGTCCGCCTCACTGATGGCGCCCACCGCAATCGTGGCGATGCCTGCTTCTTGTCGGATACGGTCGGCAAAGGGGGTTTGGTACATGCGGCCGTAGGTGGGCTTTTGCTGGGCACTGACCTGACCCGACGAGCAGTCGATCATGTCTGCACCTGCAGCTTTGAAGGCACGTGCGATCTCGACCGCATCGGTCGGTGTGATGCCGCCCTCCACCCAGTCGTGCGCCGAGATGCGCACCGACATGGGCAAGTCCTTGGGCCAGGCGGCACGCACTGCGTCGAATACTTCGAGCGGGTAACGCAGGCGGTTTTCCATCGAGCCGCCGTATTCGTCTGAACGCTTGTTTGTCAGCGGGCTGATGAAGCTCGACAGTAAATAGCCATGGGCGCAGTGCAGCTCCAGCCAATCAAACCCCGCTTGCGCAGCGCGTTGGGTGCTGGCCACGAATTCCGCGGTCACGCGGTCCATGTCGGCGCGGCTCATGGCGCGGGGCACTTCGCCGTGGGGCAGGTAGGGATTGGGCGATGCGGCGATCAACGGCCAGTTGCCTTCGGCATCGTCTGCGGGCACAGGCTGGTCCATGCCCGGGCCTTGCCAGGGACGGCAAGTGGAGCCTTTGGGTCCGGCGTGGCCGATTTGCAGGCCAATCTTCGCGTCTGATTTCGCATGCACCCAGTCCACGATCTTGGCAAAGTCTTGGGTCTGCTGGTCATTCCACAGACCCGGGCATCCGTGCGTGATGCGGCCATCGGCGCTGGGCGCGGTCATCTCGACCATCACCAGCCCGGCGCCACCCATGGCGCGTGCGCCCAGGTGCACCAGGTGGTCGTCGGCCACTCGGCCATCCACCGCCATGTACTGCGCCATGGGTGAAACCACCACACGGTTTTTGAGCTTGACCGAGCGCAGGGTGTAAGGCGTGAACATGGGAGGACGCAAGAACTTTTGATCTTTGGGTGTCGCTGTGCGACCCGCAAACCAGGCTTCGTAGCCCTCCAGCCAAGTCTTGTCACGCAGACGCAAATTCTCGTGGCTGATGCGCTGGCTGCGTGTGAGCATGGAGTACATGAACTGCTCGGGTTCGAGCTGGTCACAGTAACGCTCGCCACACACCTCGAACCATTCCATGGCGTTCCAGGCGGCGTTTTGCAGCCGGATGACGTCGATCTCTCGCACCGCTTGGTATTGCTTCAGCACCTCGGGAATCCTGTCTGCGGTATCGCCCAGCGCCTTGAACTGGCGCACCAGTTCGATCGCGTCTTCGAGCGCGAGCTTGGTGCCCGAGCCGATCGCAAAGTGCGCGGTGTGTACCGCGTCACCCATCAGCACCACATGGCTGTTGCCGTTGAAGTGCGACCAGTTGTCGCACTTGACGCGTTGAAAGTTGAGCCAGGCCGAGCCACGCAAGTGACGTGCGTTGGTCATCAATTTTTCGCCCTGCAGGTTCTTGGCAAAGAGTTTTTCGCAGAAGGCAATTGACGCGTCTTGGTCGGCTTTGTCCAAGCCGTGCGCCAGCCAGACATGCTCGGGACACTCGACAATGAAGGTCGAGGTTTGTTTGTCGAACTTGTAGACGTGGGCTTGAAACCAGCCGTGCTCGGTCTTTTCGAACAAAAAGGTGAAGGCGTCGTACTGGCGTTTGGTGCCAAGCCAGATGAATCGGTTAGGCCGGGTGACGATGTCTGGTTTGAAGATTTCTGGGGTCCGACTTCGAACGCGTGAATTGACACCATCACTGGCAATGACCAAGTCTGCATCCGGAAAGTCCAGATCCGAATTCACGTCTTGTTCAAACAGGAGTTTGACACCGACCTGTTCACAACGATCCTGCAAGATATTGAGCAACTTCTTTCGCCCGATGCCGACAAAACCATGACCGCCTGAACGGATCACACGTTCTTTGAAGTGCAACTCAATATCGTCCCAATGGTTGAAAGCCTGCTCCACCTCGGCGGCGGTCTCACTGTCCCATTGGCGCATGTTGTCCAGTGTTTGGTCTGAGAAAACCACGCCCCAACCAAAGGTGTCGTAGGGCTTGTTGCGCTCCACCACGGTGATGTCGTGGTGACTGCCGAGTTTTTTCATCAGCAACGCGAAGTACAAACCCGAGGGACCACCGCCAATGCACACGATTTTCATATTTGTTCTCTTTGCTACAGACCACACAAGCCATTAATTAAGGCCTATATATTTTAGGTCTCAAGTATTTAAGCAATTGCGATGACGGTCAACGGAGGGATAACCCGTAGAGAATCAAAAAGAGGAAAGATGGTACGGATGGAGAAATGCTACGCACAAAACAAAACGCCCCACCGAATGGTGAGGCGTTTTGGGCTGTTAGAAGCCTGACGATGTC
>NZ_JBBAPF010000015.1:0-76457 GCF_040400975.1 Limnohabitans sp.
CGATCAATTCGTTGATGTCACCCTCGCTCAGGCCATGCTCTTGCAGCAGTTCGCGTGTGTGTTGGCCCAACAATGGAGCGGCTTGACCCGTGTCGGTGGGTGTTTCCGAAAAGTGAATCGGGCAACCAATGCCGCGCGTGGTGCCTGCTTGCGGGTGCTCCAACGTGACCACCATGCCGCGTGCCAGGGTTTGCGGGTGTGACAGTGCCTCGCCAATGGTGTGCACCGGCCCTGCGGGCACACCCGCTGCATCCATGTCGGCCTGCCACTCGGCGCGTGTGCGTTGGCGCAGCACCGCGTTCATGAGCGTGACCAATTCGTCCAAGTGCGCCATGCGGTCGCTGTTGGTGACAAATCGGGGGTCTTCGCGCCACTCGGGGTGGCCCAGCACTTGGCAGATGCGCTCCCAGTTGGTTTGGTTGGCTCCGCCGATGTTGATCCAGCCGTCGCTCGCCTCAAAGGCTTGGTAGGGTGCGGTCAGAATGTGTGCCGAGCCCGTGGGCTGCGGTTCGCGCTGCGTGGCCAGCCAAACAGCGGCGTGCCAGTAGGTTTGTTGCAGGGCCGCGTCGCTCAAAGAGGTGTCCACCATTTGACCCTCTCCGGTTTTGAGCTTGTGGATATAAGCGGCCAAGACGCCCGTGGCCGCCAAAATGCCCGCGTTCATGTCGGACACGGCGTTACCGCTTTTGGTAGGGGGGCGACCGGGCTCGCCCGTCACCGCCATCAGGCCGGCAAAGCCTTGTGCAATCAGGTCAAAACCGCCTTTGTTGGCGTAAGGGCCGGTGCGGCCATAGCCCGAGATGGCGCAATAGATCAGACCTGGGTTCACCTCCCTCAGAGCTTCGTAGCCCAACCCCAGCTTTTCCATGGTGCCACCCCGAAAGTTCTCGACCAGCACATCGGCGTCTTTGACCATGCGGAGCAACAGGGCGCGGCCTTGCGGTTTTTTCAGGTCAATGGCCAGGCCGCGTTTGTTGCGGTTGAGCATCAAAAATGGCGCGGACACACCGTTGACTTGTGGGTCGCGGTAGCCCCGAGCGTCATCACCGCCGGGGAGCTTCTCGATCTTGATGACGTCGGCCCCCATGTCGGCCAACAGCATTCCACAGGTGGGGCCCGACATGATTTGTGTCATCTCGAGGACGCGCAGTCCGGCCAGTGGGCCTGTGCGTGTGGCTTTTGCCAAGCTCGCCATATTCAGCGGCCTTTCCAAAGGGGTTTGCGTTTGGCCACAAAGGCGTTGACGCCTTCGTGGAAGTCTTGGCTGCCATAGGCCTGGCGTATCAGGTCTTCAGCTTCTCGAATGGCGGTGGCGCTGTGTTTGACCAAGAGATTCAGAGCCTGTTTGCTGACCTGCTGAGTCACCGGGGCCAAGGCCATCAGGCGCTGCACCAATTCTTGGGTTGCCGCATTGATGTCGCTGGGCTCTGCCAGTTGGTGCAAATAGCCGCAGGCCAGGGCTTCGTCCGCGCCGATCATCTCGGCCAGCATGAGCATGCGTTTGACGCGTTGCGGCCCGAATGCGGCACTCAGGCGTGTCACGTTGGCCACCGACAAGCAGTTGCCCAAGGTTTTAGCAATTGGCACACCCAATTGCGAGCCCGGTGTGGCCAGGCGAAAGTCGCAAGCGGTGGCAATGGCCAGGCCGCCGCCAACAGCCCAGCCTTCAATCAGCGCCACAGTGGGCATGGGCAAAGAGCAAAGCAAGTCGATGCAGGCTTCGATTTGCGCCTCGTAGGCCACGCCGTCTTGGCCCGTGCTGAAGGTTTTGAATTGCTCAATGTCGGTACCGGCTACAAAGGCTTGGCCTCCTGCACCACGAAACACGACAGCGCGCACGCTGGCGTCAACTTTGAACGCTTCGCAGTGTTTGCTGAGTTGTTGGTACATGGCCCAGGTCATCGCATTGCGCGCCTGGGGACGGTTGAAGGTCACCGTGGCCACACCTTGCCGGATGGCAAGGTCCACGGTGCCTGCTGCCAAGGTGTCTGTCATCAGCTGTCGAGCTTGACGTTGCTGTCTTTGACCACTTTGGCCCACTTGACCTGCTCGGTGCGGATGAAATCAGCAAAGCGTTGGGCCGATCCGCCACCGTCTTCTGCGCCAAATTGGGCCAGTTTTTCCATCACATCGGGCATGAGCAACACTTTGTTGATGTCTTCGTTCATGCGCTGCACCATGGCCGGAGGCATTTTTCCCGGTCCTGCCAAGCCGTACCAAGTGGTGGCTTCAAAGTTGGGAAAGCCTGCCTCCACCATGGTGGGTACATTGGGGTAGCTGGATGCACGCTTGGCACGGGTCTGCGCAATGGCGCGTACTTTGCCGCTTTTGACATGGGGTGTCGCAGCGGTCATGGTGTCAAACGAATAGCCGATTTGGCCCCCAATCAAATCCGCCAACATCGGGGCAGATCCTTTGTAGGGAATGTGGATGGTGTCCACACCCGCTGCCAATTTAAAGGACTCCAAAGCCATGTGCTGTGCCGAGCCTTGACCGGCAGAGCCAAAGCTCACCTTGCCGGGATTGGCCTTGCATTGAGCGACCAGTTCGGCCACGGTTCTGGCGGGCTGGTCGTTGTTCGAGATCAGCAAATTGGGCGTGATGCCGACCAAGGTCAAAGGCGTGAAGTCGCGGTCCACCACATAGTTGAGTTTGGGCATGAGCGCCGGGGCCAAGGCGTGGCTGTTGATGTGCGCCATCAGCAGGGTGTTGCCATCGGGGGGAGCTTTCGCCACAAACTCCGCAGCGATCACACCGGTCGCACCTGCACGGTTTTCCACCAACACGGTGATGCCCCACATGATTTGCAGTTTTTGCGCCACGATGCGGGCCAAGATGTCGGTGCCGCCACCGGGTGCAAATCCCACTAAGATGCGCACCGGTCCGGCGGGCAGGGTTTGGGCCTGGATGGCCGGGGTCACCATCGTTGCGGCTGTGGCTGCCGTAGCGGCCACAAAGGTTCTGCGTTTCATGTTGTCTCCTTGGGTAGTTGTTGGAAATGCACGCGAGAAAACGGAAAGCCCTAGGTTCTATGTCCTGTGTTCAGTGATTCGAAAAATGGTCCATGATGGCCTGCACGCCGCTGCCTTGCAAGGCCACGCCAAACAGCTTCAGGCCCATTTCGCAGCCCGCCACGGTGGCGATCAAGGTCAGGTCGTTGCTGTCGCCCAGGTGGCCAATGCGGAACATTCGGCCTTTGACTTTGCCCAAGCCCGTGCCCAGTGAGCAGTCAAAGCGTTCGTGAATGACTTTGCGCACCGCGTCGGCGTCCACACCCTCGGGGGTCATGACGCCGGTCAGGATGGGTGAGTAAACGGCCGGGTCTGCGCACTGGATAGGCAGACCCCAAGCGTTCACGGCCGCCCGCACGCCGGCGGCCCAGCGCTGGTGACGCGCAAAGACTTTGTCCAGACCCTCGGCCAGCAGCATGTCGCAAGCCTCGCTCAGGCCATAGAGCAAATTGGTGTTGGGGGTGGAGGGCCAGTAGCCGTTTTTGTTCATCTCAATCATCTCACCCCAAGCCCAATAGCTCCGAGGCATGCCGCCTTTTTGAGCGGCTTCGATGGCGCGGGGTGACAGGGCGTTGAAGCTGATGCCAGGTGGCAGCATCAGCCCTTTTTGTGAGCCGCTGATGGTCACGTCCACGCCCCATTCGTCATGGCGGTAGTCTGCACTGGCCAGGCCAGAAATGGTGTCCACCAACAGCAAGGCGGGGTGTTTGGCTGAGTCCATGGCACGGCGAACGGCGGCGATGTCGCTGGTCACGCCGGTCGAGGTTTCGTTGTGCACCACGCACACGGCCTTGATGCTGTGGCCTTTATCGGCCTTCAGGCGCTGCTCGATCAGGTCGGCTTGTACGCCGTTGCGCCAGCCTTCCAAGCCAGGCAGGCTCAAAACTTCGGACTTGAGACCCAGCTGGTTGGCCAGCTTGTTCCACAAAAAAGCAAAGTGCCCGGTCTCGTACATCAGCACATGGTCGCCAGATTGGAGCACGTTACTCAGTGCCGCTTCCCACGCACCGGTGCCCGAGGCGGGATAAATCATCACTGGGTGGCGCGTTTTGAAAATCTTTTGCACATCGGCCAGGACTTTCAGTCCGAGGGCGCCGAACTCGGGACCACGGTGGTCGATGGTGGGCGAGCTGATGGCCCGCAAGATGCGGTCGGGTACGGGTGAGGGGCCTGGGATTTGCAGGAAGTGGCGACCGGTGGGGTGGAAATTGGTGACGAGCATGGGTAAAAAAGCCTTTCTGTTGAGCTTATTTTTTGTATTCAAAATACATTTGTCAAGGGCATTTGCCCTAGAATTCGCTTCATTACCAAGTTTTTTTGTATTCAAAATAAGTTCATGGCTTCAGAAAACCTGTCTATTGCCCGCCCTGTCTTGCACGAAAAAGTCGCACACCGCTTGCGCCAAATGCTGGTGGAGGGCTTGATCCCGCCGGGTGGCAAACTCAATGAACGCACACTTTGCGAAGAGCTGAGCATTTCGCGCACCCCGCTGCGTGAGGCCATCAAAATGCTGGCCGCTGAAGGACTGGTGGAGCTTTTGCCGAACCGGGGTTCTGTGGCTGTGCAATTGAGCGAGGCGGATGTGCGCCATACCTTTGAGGTGATGGCTGGCCTGGAGGGCTTGTCGGGCGAGTTGGCTGCGCAGCGCGTGACCGAGACCGAGCTGAGCGAGATCAAGGCATTGCATTACGAGATGATGGCCGCCTACACGCGGCGCGACCTGTCGACTTATTACCAGGTCAATGCGGCGATTCACCGCAGTATCAATGCGGCGGCCAAGAACCCGGTGCTGACCGCAACTTACAACCAAGTCAATGCCCGTTTGCAGGCGCTGCGATTTCGTTCTAACCAAGACGGTGACAAATGGCAATGCGCGGTGGACGAACACATCGCCATGGTGCAGGCCCTGGAAGCCCGCGACCCAGCGGCCCTGCGGCAAGTGCTGATGCAGCACCTGGACAACAAGCGCAACGTGGTCATCGACCAGCTGCGTGCCGTGCGCCACAGCATCGACAGCACCCCAGACACCTCATTCATCACCGAAGGACACGCCCCATGAACGCCCCTTTGCCGATCGATTTGTCCAAATCCTTGCCCCACCATGCCTACGACAAAGTCGCTCACATCAGCAACGAGGTGGCCGGTATGTTGGCCAAGCGTTTGCGCTCGGACACCCGGGGTGAGGTCCTCTTTTCGGCAGCCGATAGGGGTCGCTACGCCACCGATGCGTCGATTTATCAGGAAATGCCTGTGGGCGTTTTCGTGCCGCGTGACGATGCCGATGTGCGCGTGGCGCTGGACATTTGCCGTGACTTGGGTGTGCCCATCGTGCCGCGCGGCGGCGGCACCAGCCAGTGTGGCCAGACGGTGGGCGCAGGCTTGGTCATTGACCATTCCAAGCACATGCGCAAGATGATGGCGGTGGACGCTGAGCAGCGCACCGCCACCGTAGAGCCAGGCCTGGTGCTGGACCACTTGAACGCAGCACTCAAAACGCATGGCCTGTGGTACCCGGTGGATGTGTCCACCAGCGCCCAAGCTACCTTGGGCGGCATGGCCGGCAACAACTCGTGTGGCAGCCGCTCTATCGCTTACGGCAACATGGTGCACAACGTGCTGGGTGTCGAGGCTTGGTTGGCCGATGGCAGTTTGCTCGAATTTGGCGCCTATGAAAAAGCACAAGGCCGGGCTCGCCAGATTGGCGATTTTGTGCGCGACTTGGCACTGCAACATGCGAGTGAACTCGATGCCCACTGGCCTAAAGTGTTGCGCCGCGTGGCCGGTTACAACCTGGATATTTTTCGCAACCAAAACGAGCGGCCTTACACAGCGGACGGCTCGGTCAACCTGGCGCATTTGCTGATTGGCAGCGAGGGTACGCTGGCCCTCACGCGTTCGCTGACTTTGCGCTTGGCCGATTTGCCACGCGCAAAAGTGCTGGGCGTGGTGAACTTTCCCAGCTTTTACCAAGCCATGGATGCGGCACAGCACATCGTTAAACTGGGGCAGGGCATGCCGGTGGGACAGCTGTCGGCGGTCGAGCTGGTGGACCGCACCATGATTGAGCTGTCTTTGCAGAACCCTGCATTTGCCCCAACCATCCGCACCGCCTTGTCACCCCACATCAACGGCGGCATGCCCGAGGCGGTGTTGTTGGTGGAGTTTTCTGGACCGAGCAAAGGCGACATCGCGCACAAGATCAAGGAGCTGGTAGAGCTGATGGGCGACTTGGGTTTGCCCGGCAGCGTGGTCGAGATGGTAGACGATGCGCCGCAGAAAAATCTGTGGGAAGTGCGCAAGGCGGGCTTGAACATCATGATGAGCCTGCGCGGCGACGGCAAGCCGGTGAGCTTCATTGAAGACTGTGCCGTGCCACTGGAGAGCCTGGCCGAGTACACCGACGCGCTGACCGGCGTGTTTCGTAAATACGGGAGCCGGGGCACTTGGTACGCCCACGCCTCGGTGGGCACCTTGCATGTGCGGCCCATTTTGGACATGCGCCGCGATGGGGCTGCCAAGATGCGCGCGATTGCCGAAGAGGCGAGTGAACTGGTGCGCCGCTACAAAGGCGCTTTCAGTGGTGAGCATGGTGATGGCCTGTGCCGTGGTGAGTGGATTGGATGGCAGTTTGGCCCGCGAATCAGCGAGGCTTTTGCTCGCATCAAGCACGAAATGGACCCGCAGCAACTGCTGTGTCCCCAACGCATCGTTAACCCACCCAAAATGGACGACACGTCTTTGATGCGTTTCCCTCCGACTTACAAGGTGGTGCCCATACAAACCGCGCTGGACTGGCGCGCTTGGGATGTGCAAAACGACCCGGTCACCGAGCAAACCAGCGCCCCAGGCACAGGCGGCGACCCTGCGCAGGGCCTGGCCAAGGCGGTGGAGATGTGCAACAACAATGGCCATTGCCGCAAGTTCGATGCGGGCACCATGTGCCCCAGTTACCGCGTGACCCGCGATGAGCAGCACCTCACACGGGGCCGTGCCAACACCTTGCGCCTGGCTTTGAGTGGCCAGATTGAGGGTCTGGCAGGCCATGACGCCTTGTCCAGCCAAGCTGTGCACGACGCGATGGACCTGTGTGTGGGCTGCAAAGGCTGCAAGCGCGATTGCCCCACCGGGGTGGACATGGCCAAGATGAAGGTCGAGTTTTTGCAGCACTACAAGGCCAAACACGGCCATACCCTGCAAGACAAGCTGGTGGCCCATTTGCCCGAATACGCGGCTTGGGCAGCACGGCTGGCCCCAGTGCTCAACCTGCGCAACCGCATGCCCTTGCTGGCCGCTCTGACTGAAAAGCTCTTGGGCCTGTCGGCCAAACGCAGTTTGCCCGAATGGCAGATGCGTCACTTCTTCAACACTCCGCCAAGCGCTGCACAAGCGACTGCCAGCCGAGAAGAGGTCTTGGCAGCAGCGCGTGGCGTGGTCTTGTTTGTGGACACTTTTAACGGCTACTTGGAGTCGGCCAACGCGCATGCGGCTGTGAAGGTGCTGCAGGCGGCCGGCTACACCGTGCATGTGGCCACCAAGTTGCAAGAAGACGGTCAACACTTGTGCTGCGGCCGCACCTACTTGGCCACTGGCATGGTGGAGCGCGCCCGTGAAAAAGCCAACGAAGTTGTGCAAAGTTTGCTGCCTTTTGCCGAACGGGGTTTGTCCATTGTTGGCTTGGAGCCTTCGTGTTTGCTGACCTTGCGCGACGAGTTGCTGGTGATGGGTTTGGGCGAGGGCGCTCAAAAGATTGCGCAGCAGGCTTTGCTGTTTGAAGAGTTTTTGTCCCGGGAGGCCCAAGCAGGACAGCTGGATGTGCTCAAAGCGCAGATCGCCCCGGTGGACCGACCGGTCCTGCTGCACGGGCATTGCCACCAAAAAGCCTTTGACGCCGTATCACCCGTGATGGAGGTCTTGCGCTGGATTCCGGGCGCCAAGCCTCAATTGATCGAGAGCAGCTGCTGCGGCATGGCGGGCAGTTTTGGCTACGAAGCCAAGCATTACGAGGTGTCCATGCAAATGGCCGAGTTGAGTTTGCTGCCCGCCGTGCGCGCCCAAACCGACGCGATCGTGGTGGCCGACGGCACCAGTTGCCGCCACCAGATCCAGGACGGCGCTCAGCGCGAGGCCGTGCACCTGAGCCAGTTGCTGGCGGGTTTGCTACCAGGCTGAGCCACTGAGCCCAAGTGTCTTAAGGCGGACTGAGTGCCAAACGCAGTCCGCTGGTCCACGCGCGGGTTTGGGCGGTGATTGGATCGGTGAAACGCACCGACTGGGCCAGCAATTGCAGGGGCTGGCTGAAGTCTTCCGGTGTATCCGGCCCGCGCAGGACGGTGGGGTAAAACTGGTCCCCTTCAATCGGGATGCCCAAGGCGTTCATGTGCACACGCAACTGGTGGCGTTTGCCGCTGATGGGCTCCAGCGCATACAGCGCCCTCTCGCCATCGGTGTGCAGCAAAGCGATTCGGGTCTCGCTGTTGGCAGGCCCTGGCACCTCCTGCGTTCTGAAAAAAGGCTCGCCTGGCACCAAGCGGCTGGTGTGCACCAGCGGCAGCTGCAGGTGCGGCGCGTGCGCAGCCACTGCGTGGTAGGTCTTGTGGATCTGATGGTCCCGAAACAGCGCGTGGTAAGCGTCACGTTCTTGCAGGCGTTTACCGAACAAGACCAGACCCGCGGTTTCGCGGTCGATGCGGTGCAGCGGCACCAACTCGGCGCAGCCCGTCTGGCGCTTGAGCTGCACCAAGAGGCTTTGCTGAACATAACGGCCCGTGGGCGTGACGGGCACGAAGTGCGGTTTGTCCACCACCAGCAAGTGATCGTCTTCAAACAGGACCTGCGCCTGAAACGGCAACACGGGCTCGTCGGTCAGGTGCCGGTAGTAATAAAGCCGCTGGCCCGGTTGGCAACTTTGGTCGGGCAGGGCCGCTTGGCCGTCTTCGTGCAGCACCAAGCCTCGCGCCAAACGTTCGGCCCATTCGCTGCGCGAAATGCCGGGCATGCGCTGGGCCAAAAAATCGAGCAATTGCGGTGCGCCTTGCGGCACCGAGACAACGCTCGCGCTCACGCCGTTGCGCATGGGCAACTGAATGCCCCGCATGGGCAACGGGACGGCGTGCCCAACTTGGTTCATGTCAGACCCGGCGAAACACCAAGTCCCAAACCCCGTGACCGAGTTTGAGGCCCCGGTTTTCAAATTTGGTCAGCGGCCGGTAATCGGGCTTGGTGGCAAAACCGTCGGCCGCTTCGCTGGTGTTTACGAGCAAAGGCTCGGCGCGCAGCACACCCATCATTTGCTCGGAATAAGGCTGCCAGTCGGTGGCCAGGTGCAGGTAGCCCCCAGGCTTGATGTGCTGGGCCAGGCGGTGCACAAAGGGCGACTGGATCAGACGGCGCTTGTGGTGGCGGCTTTTGTGCCAAGGGTCCGGAAAGAAGATGTGCACGCCGTCCAGGCTGTCGGTGCCCAGCATGTGGTCCATGACCTCGATGGCGTCGTGTTGCACGATGCGGATGTTGGCAATGCTTTCTTCGCCACAACGCTTGAGCAAGGCACCCACACCCGGCTCATGCACTTCGCAACAAAGAAAATTGTCACCAGGTCGAGCCTGCGCGATTTTGGCCGTGGCGTCGCCCATCCCAAAACCGATTTCCAAAATCAGCGGCGCGGGACGCCCAAAGGCGGACTGCACATCCAGTCGCGCAGGGCTGTAGGGCGTCATGAACTTCGGGCCGAACTGCTCAAACGCCCGCATTTGACCCGAACCCATGCGGCCGGCGCGCAACACATAGGTTTTGATCTGCCGCATGAAAGTTGCGTCGGAGGCAGCCTGTTCGGTCATATTTTCGTGAGCTGTCTGCTGTTGGGTGTTCTCGGGGGGCTTCATGAAGGGTGGCTGGATGGCCGAATTGTTTTGCAAAGCCTGCGATTATCGCGGTTGCAGTCGGGGTTGGGGGTCGAAAGCCAGTCTTGCCAACACCGCCCAGCACCCAAGGTCTGAGTTGAACCGCGTTCAAACCCGACAGATCGCTTTTGCTGATCTTTTCTCTTCAGGCCTCCCTTTCTCTGAAAATATTGAATTTATCATTTAATTCAAAAAAAGTTGTTATTTGTAATATAATAGAGCAAACTAGTTGTTCAAGATGTATCTTTAAACAATACACGAATTTTGGAAATGGTTGATGAAAACACATCACTTCACAACTTATCTCGCTGTCACTTTGAGCCTGTGCCACATGAGTGCCAGGGCTCTAACGCCTGAAACAGAACCTTTCTTGGCCTTGGCGCTCCAAGAGGTCATGGAACTGGAAATCACCTCGGTGTCTAAAAAACCACAAACGATTTCCCGCGCTGCGGCAGCCGTTTTTGTCATCACCGGTGACGACATTCGTCGCGCAGGCGCCCAAAGTATTCCGGATGCCTTACGGCTGGCGCCTGGTCTGCAAGTGGCACAAATCAGCGCCAACGCATGGGCGGTGAGTGCTCGCGGCCCCAATGGACGCTTTGCCAACAAACTGTTGGTCTTGGTGGATGGGCGCACCGTGTATTCACCCATGTTTTCGGGCACGTCATGGGATGTCCAAGACACCATCTTGGCAGACATTGACCGCATTGAAGTCATTCGAGGTCCGGGTGCAGCCCTTTGGGGTGCCAACGCTGTCAACGGCGTGATCAACATCATCACCAAATCTGCAGTAGCCACGCAGGGCACCTTGGTCGACATGCGCGCAGGCACAAGCACAGAGGGTCAAATTTCCTTGCGCCATGGTGGCCAGTTAGAAGGTCTTGGTCATTGGCGTCTATATGGTAAAGCGTTCGAGAACAAGGCTTTCACCCTTGCCAATGGTCAAGGCAAAGCCATGGACGCCTGGAAGCAACAACGCCTCGGTTGGCGTGGGGACATGAACCCCACTGCGCAAGATGCGGTGACCGTCCAAAGCGAGATTTACCAGGGCACCTCCGGTGAGTCCGCCTTGCTCAACCGACTGCTGCCGCCTGGAAATCTGCTGCAAGGAACCACTCAAACTGTTTCTGGCGGACATCTTTTGGCACGTTGGCAGCGCGAACTGCCCAACAACAATTCACTCACACTGCAAACCTATATTGACCATTCCAAACGAGATTGGCCAGCCCATCCGTTCATGCGTTTGAACACCCTCGACGCTGACTTTCAATACCGTCACCGCGCCTTCAAAGGCCATGACATTGTGCTGGGTGCGGCGATGCGACGTAATGAGAAAACGTTTCATGCCTCGACCACTGGTTTGCCAGACGGCATCGTCCAATACGACACCTTTGGCATCGACCAGTTGAAAACACGCATGTGGAGTCTGATGGCGCAAGACGATATCAGCTTGATCGCGGAATCGCTCACACTCACCTTGGGTAGCAAGTTGGAAAAGTACGACAACGACAAGCTGAAACCACTTCCCAACGCCCGGATACTTTGGACCCCCAATGACAGGCAAACACTCTGGGCCTCTGCCAGCAAAGCCATTCGCACCCCCAGCCTGATTGACAACCATGGCACGATCCGTGCGCTGTTGCCGCCGGAATTCACCCTCAATGGGAGTGGCCTGCCCCGCCCGGGTTTCATCGAGGTGATGGGTCGCAGCACTTCCGAACAGTTATGGGCGTATGAAGTCGGTTGGAAGCAACGTTTGGCCCCCGGTTTGACGTTAGACACATCCGCTTATTACAACGATTACACCCAATTGCGAGCTGGCAGTTTTAATTTGAACAGCACGCGCTGCATGTCCTCCTACAACATCCCTTTACCCCCTGGCGCACCGCCATTCGCAGAGTGCTACTTGCCTGCACCGCTGCCCAATCAGTATCTGATCCTGCCCGCCACGCTCACCAATGATTTCAGTGGCCACAGCTATGGCTTGGAAGCTTGGCTCGATTGGCAAGCCTCACGCAAACATCGCCTGCAAGCCAATGTGACGCGCTACGCGATGGTCCTCAAGACCGCCGCCAGCAATGTCTACAGTTGGGACTCCCCTGACAGCAGTCCGAAATGGACAGGCTCCGCGCGCTGGTCCTACACCCCTGATTCACGCACTGAACTTGACCTGATGGTGCGTCATGTGGGGGCGCTGCGTGATGTGCTATTTGGTCAATCTGTACCCAGCTACACAACTTTGGATATGCGTTGGGCTTGGTCCACAGCACCTGGGGTGCAATGGAGTGTGACGGGGCGCAATCTCATGACGCCGCGCCACCTGGAGTTCGTGTCTGAGGCCGCTGACGTAGCGCGCACACTGGTTGGTCCTTCGGTGATTTTGGGGCTGCGTTTGCAGTACTGAACCTACAGAAACGGCACGCGTTCGATGCTTGTGCAATTTTCTTCGTTCGTTCGCACCACATGGTGCGGTGGACTCAGCGTGATGGTGCTGTGGTCTTGCCTAGCTGCTGGCGCTGCTTGGGCGGACCCACCGCGAGAAGCTCGGATCAAAGCGGTCTTGGTTTTGCGCTTGCTCAAATTCGTAGACTGGCCACCAGAGAATGCACTGCGCATGTCCGAGTCTTTGCAAATTTGCACTTGGGGTGAATCCCCCACGGAGGCCGCTTTGCAAAGTTTACAAGGACAGAAAATCAGAGACCGTGAAGTCCGAGTCCGCAAAGTCAGCACACCGCTGGACACACGGGGTTGCCATGTACTCTTTGTGAGCGAGATGGTGCGAGATGTCACACCCGCACAGCTCTACAACTCGGGCAGCGCCGCAGTGCTGACGATCAGTGATATGCCCGATTTCAACAAACGCGGAGGCATCATCAATTTGGTTCGACAAGAAAACCGCATCGGATTTGAAATTCAGCTGCGCTACGCGCGCGAGCAAAGATTACAAATCGGTTCCCCATTGCTTGATTTGGCACGTGTGGTGGATTGAACAAACTGTTTTTGTATGCGCAAACCCGACCTGATCCAAAACAAACTGAACAGCTTGATGCTGCGAGCTGTCCGCTTGGCGCTGTTGTGCACCACTTTGCTTTTGGTGATCTATCAAGGCTGGACATTCAAGCAAAACATGTTTGACCGCTTGTCGGTGGTCGCTCAAATGTCGGGGAGCAACCTGACTGCCGCTCTGGAGTTTGAAGACGCGCGTCAAGCGCAACGGCTGTTGCAATCGGTTCAGGCAGAACAAGACATCGTGGCGGTGACCTTGTACAACAGTGAACGTCAACGCTTTGCCAGCTACACGGAGGCACGCCAAAAAGACTTTGCACACCCGCAACAGTTGAACATTGCACAGGCGCATGAACACAGAGACTTTGACCTGCAAACCAAGTTGATCACACACACTGCGCCCGTTTTTTTGCACAGCGAAACTGTCGGCTATTTGGTGATCAGTGCCAGCCTCGATCGGCTGTTTCATCAATGGCTGATCAGTCTTTTACTGATTTCTTTGATTGCTTTGATTTCGGGTTGGCTGGCCATGCGGGCCGTGGCTTATTTACAGCAGCGACTGGTTGAACCCATCACCCAGTTGGCGCAATCGATGCGCCAATTCACCCAAGAGCAAGATTTCAGCCTGCGTGTGCGCAGCGCCTCAGACGACGAGGTGGGTCAACTGACCCAAGGCTTCAACGAGATGCTGGCCAATTTACAAACACGCGACATTGCGCTGGCAGACCGGAACCGCCAATTGGCACAAAGCAACAGCGAATTGGCCCTGGCTGTTGATCAAGCGACCCAGGCGCGCTTGGTGGCAGAGCAAGCGGCATACGTCAAGGCGATGTTCTTGGCCAATATGAGCCATGAAATTCGAACACCCATGAGTGGCATTTTGGGCATGACCGAATTGCTGCTTGAAAGTCCGCTGGACACAGAACAACGCAACCAAATGCAAACTGTGCTCGAATCTGGTCGCGCCTTGCTCAACATCATCAACGACATTCTTGATTTTTCAAAAATCGAGGCCAACAAGATGGTGCTCAGTCCCTCGGATGTGAATCTGCCCCATTTGATGCGCGATTTGATGCAGTTATTCCAACGCAGCGCCGAACTCAAAGGTTTGTCCTTCAAGCTTTGTGTTGACTCGGACGCTCACCTTTGGTGCCGCGTCGATGCCGGGCGTTTGCGCCAAGTTTTGGCCAACCTCTTGGGCAATGCCATCAAGTTCACCAACACCGGTCATGTGCATTTGAACCTCAAAGACATCAACCAGAGCGAACACAGCACGCAATTGCGCTTCGAAGTCACAGACACCGGCATTGGGATTTCCACCGAGCAACACGAGCAAATCTTCGATGAATTTAACCAAGGCGATATCAGCACCGCACGTCGCCATGGCGGAACCGGCTTAGGGCTGGCGATTGCGCAGCGTTTGGTCAAACTCATGGGCGGAGATCTGCAAGTGCAAAGCCAAGTTGGTCATGGCAGCACGTTTGGTTTCACGTTGGCGTTGGAAAATGCCCACAACCCCAACTTGACCCACAACAGCTTGCCGCATCAGGTCATGCCAAGCACCGTTGAAGCACGGCCCTCGCTGCAAGGCAGCCGACGCGTGTTGGTGGTGGAAGATCACCCTGTCAACCAAATCCTTGCATGTACCGCTCTCAAGCGCTTGGGTTGCGAGGTCGACCTTGCAAGCGGAGGGAAAGAGGGCGTTGAAGCCGCAATTTCCAATGCCTACGATTTGGTGCTCATGGACTGCCAAATGCCTGATGTGGATGGCTATGAGGCCACGCGTCAGATCCGCCTTTGGGAAAGCCGCCAAGGTCCGTCGGCCCTGCGAGCGCGCATGCCCATCGTAGCGCTCACTGCGCATGCCATGCCGGGTGATCGGGAAAAATGTGAAGCGGCCGGTATGGATGACTACCGAAGTAAACCGTTTTCAGGACAAGACCTGTTGGATGTCTTGCAGCGCTGGACATAGCGCAGTTGCTGACTCGGCCAGCCACGACCCAAGAATCAAGTTTCAGACAGTCCTGTTCGATCGAGTCGATTTGGCTGGCAAGCGCATTGGAGTTCACAGGGCTGCTTTGTGTGAACTTACCAGTCCATCACCGCGTAGCCCACCGTCTGCCCTGTTTCAAATATTTCATGAGCCTTGGCGATTTGGTCCAGTGAGAATCGGGCTCCGCTGCTGTGTTGCAACTGTTGGTGCGACAGAATGCAATGCGTCTAGGTCAAACTTCCCGCCCAAGGTGTTGGCGTGCACAGTTGTCCAAAGCTTTAAGGCTTGTTGAACCGGTGTGTGTTCGGGCAGCTTAGGCAATCCCAATGCATGCGCTGCTGTGTTCAGCGCTTGGAAGGGGTGCTTCAGGTCCAGTGCCAAGGCCCCGTTTTGCTTACTGAGTTTTTCGCCATGGGCGCCCAGCACCAGTGGCGTGTGCAGGTAGTGGGGTGTGGGCAGCCCCAAGGCGCGCTGCAGCACGATTTGCCGGGCCGTGTTATCGGCCAAGTCTTGGCCGCGAACCACATGGGTCACGCCTTGCGCGGCGTCGTCCACCACCACGGCCAGTTGGTACGCCCACAGCCCATCGGCTCGGCGCAACACAAAGTCCCCTACTTCTTCACACACGTTTTGTTGCTGAGGACCCAAACGGCGGTCGGTCCATTGGGTGAGGGCAGGCAGGCCCAGCGCGGTTTGCACCGCCCGTACATCGAGCCGCCAGGCTCGGGCGGGCTTGCCATTCAGGCCGTGGCGGCAGGTGCCAGGGTAAACCGCCGCTTGGTGGCGTGCCACCGATTGGGCTTGTACTGATTCGATGTCTTTGCGTGAGCAGCCGCAGGGGTAAGCCCAGCCTTTATGGATCAGTGTGTCCAGTGCGCTTTGGTAAGCGGCGTTGCGCTTGTTTTGCCACATCACTGGGCCGTCAGGCACCAGGCCACAATCGGCCAGTTGCTGCAAGATGGCCAGGTCGGCCCCTGGCACGCAGCGCGGCGTGTCCACGTCCTCGATGCGCACCAGCCACTGGCCGCCGTGGGCACGCGCATCGAGCCAACTGGCCAGTGCCGCAACCAGCGAGCCGGCATGCAAAAGGCCGGTTGGCGAAGGCGCGAACCGGCCTGTGTAAACCTCAGCCATGCGGGGTCAGAGTCAGGTGATCAGCGCTTTTTGAGCACCGCCAAGGCCAGCTCCAGGCCCGAGACGAAGGCGTCTTCGACCCGGTGGCCCAAACACCAGTCGCCGCACAGGCCGATGCCTTGCTCTTTGGACCACAAAAAGCTTTGTCCCAAAGGCTGTGCGGTTTTGGCGTACAGCCAGCGGTGGACCTCGGCATGGGCAGGGGTGACTCGGATGCCGGTGATCTCGGCAAAGGCCTTGATGAGTTTGCCTTTGACGCGTTCGGGGCTGTCGTTCACATGCTCGGCAGACCAAGGGGCGCTGGCCTGCACGGTCCAGCGCTCGATGCGCTCGCGGACGGGTTTGGATGACTCGCGGGCCATCCAGGCAATGCGGTGGTGGGTGCTGCGGGCGGCGTTCCATTGGGGGCCGATGGTGACCAGGCCGGGTTGGACAGCTTGGGGGTAGGCCAGCATCAAGGTCCAGCAAGGGTCCACCCGCACTGGGTCCAGCGGTTGGGCCAGGTCGCTCAGGCCCGAAGCCTTGAGCAAGACTTTGGCTTGTTCGGGTGGAATAGCCAAGATGACTTTGTCAAAGCCAGCGAAAACGTGTTGTCCGCCGTCCTCTGTTTCGGTTTGCAGCTGCCAGCCGTTTTTCCTCAGCGGGTCAACCATGATTTGGGTCACCCGGGTTTGCAGCTGCACATTGCCGTCTTCCACCAAAGGTGCCGCCCAGGCCTTGACCAAGGCATTCATGCCGGGCGCTGCGACCCAGTGGCGCTCGCCGCCGGGCAGGCCGGCTTCAATGACACGCCCATTCGGGTCGAGTACGCGCACGGCATTCGCGCTCCAGGGTTTGCAAACGCCCGGGGCTGTGCCAATGGCCAGTTCAAAGCGCGGGTCGCGCACGGTGAAGTACTGCGCTCCGTGGTCAAAGCTGCCAAACGCACTGGCGCGTGTGGACATGCGTCCCCCGAGGCCCCGGCTTTTTTCAAACAGGGTGACGTTGTGTCCCGCTTGGCGCAAAGTGCGAGCGCAAGTGACGCCGGCCATGCCGACACCGATGATGGCGATGTGTTGTGTAGTCATGGGTTCACTTTAGCTGAGAAAAGGGACCAGAAACTGCCCGGGTGGGTTATTCCCGATGCCCGAGGATCAGGACGTTTTCACACACGGTGCTGAAGACGCAGCAAGGCTGCACGTGTGGCTGGATTGTCAAGTTGGTGGAGCCACCATTTGAGAGCCTGTCCTGCAGGGGCTTGTCGGGTGTCGCGCCAAGCGTAATGGCACATGTTAGTCCGTGGGGTGTTGACTTGCTTGACCACCAACAAGCCACGGTCGATGGAGGGTTCGGCCAGCGATGCGGGTAAAAAACCGCCGCCCAGACCGCGCAATTGCGCTTCCAGCTTGCTGGGCATGTCGGGCACGGTGAACACGTCTTGACCGCCTTGCAGTCCGATGGTCAGGCCTGCGCCCCGGCTGACCGAGTCGGCCACGGCCACGGCGCGGTGTTTCGCCAGCATGGCATCGGTCAAAGGCTCGGCCGCAGTGGCCAGCGGGTGGTGTGCGGCCACGGCGTAGACAAAGCTCATCTCACCCAATGCGGCGTGCCGGATGTCGTTTTTCAGACCCGGCTCCAACACCACGCCCAAGGCCAGATCCGCCTGCCCCGAGGTGAGCACGTCCAGCGTACCCGACAAGGTTTCGTAGCGCAGCCGCAGCCTGGTGGTTGCACCCAGCGCCAGAAAACTGGCGCACAAATCCATCACCACACTGCGCGATACGATGCTGTCCACCGCCACAGTGAACACGGCCTCCCAGCCCGTGGCCACGCGGCGCACGCGGTTGGCCACGGCATCCATGTCGTCGAGCAAGCGACTGGCTTCGCGCAACAACTCTTGGCCTGCGGCAGTGGGTACGGCCTGACGGGCGCTGCGGTCAAACAGCAGCACATCCAGTGCGTCTTCGAGTTGGCGCACTCGGTAGGTCAGGGCGCTGGGGACCAGGTTCAGGGCGCGGGCGGCGGCCGCAAAGCTGCCTTTTTGGGCGATGGTTTGCAGCATGAGCAGGGTTTCGGGGGTCAGCCAGTCGCGAGGTGTTTGCATGGTGTCTGATTAATCATTCAATTGCTTTGAATGATGCCAGCAATCTGCGGCAACTTTCAAAGGGGCTTGTGAGGCTAAAGTTCAATCCTCACCAAGGTACAAGCTTTGGCCATTTGAAAAGGACATTTCCATGTTGACCATCCGCAAATCTGCCGACCGCGGCTACGCTGACCACGGCTGGCTCAAGTCTTATCACAGCTTTTCTTTTGCCAACTACTTTGACCCAGCCCATATGGGCTTTGGTAACCTGCGGGTGATCAACGAAGACCGCATTGCCCCTGGAACCGGTTTTGGCACGCACGGCCACCGCGACATGGAGATCATCAGCTACGTGCTGTCGGGCAACTTGGCCCACCAAGACAGCATGGGCAATGTGAAGGGCATTCCGCCCGGTGATGTGCAACGCATGAGCGCGGGCAGCGGCGTGCGCCACAGCGAGTTCAACCACGCCGAAGGGCAGTCGACGCACTTTCTGCAGATCTGGATCGAGCCCAATGTGACAGGGATTGATCCGGGCTATGAGCAAAAAACTGTGCCCGAAAGCGCCAAGCGCGGACAGCTGGCGCTGGTGGCTGCACCCCCCAAGGATGCCCAAGCGGCCGCGCACACGGTGGATATCCACGCCGATGCCCGCATGTACGCAGGCCTGTTCAATGGTGCGGAAAGTGCGGTGTTGAACCTGGACCCGGTCCGCAAGGCTTATGTGTTTTTGGTGCGTGGCGCGCTGCAGGTCAATGGCCAGGCGCTGGCTGCGGGTGATGCGGCGATGCTTCAGGCCGAGTCTTCTTTGGCTTTGAGCGATGGGCAGGACGCGGAAGTCCTGGTGTTCGACTTGGCCGCTTGATTTTTTAACCCTCTGACTTTTCTTCAGGAGCTTTTCTCATGGCAAAAACCGTTGTTGTTTACCACTCTGGCTACGGCCACACCCAGCGCGTCGCCCAATTTGTGGCCCAAGGCGCCAATGCTCAGGTGATCGCGATCGATGCCGACGGCAACATCACCGACGCTGATTGGACGACTTTGGACGCGGCCGATGCCATCATTTTTGGTTCGCCCACCTACATGGGCATGGCGTCGTGGCAGTTCAAGAAGTTTGCGGATGCCACGTCCAAGCGTTGGTTCAGCAGTGCTTGGAAGGACAAGGTCGCAGGCGGCTTCACCATTTCGGCCAGCCCCAGCGGCGACAAGCTGTCTACCCTCCAGTACTTCATTACCTTGGCCATGCAACAAGGCATGGTGTGGGTGGGCCAGCCGGCCATGAACGACGGCACGATCAACCGCATCGGCTCCAACTCCGGCCTGATGGCGCAAGTGGGGCCCACCAGCCCGGCTGAAGACATTCCCCAGGGTGACCTGGACACCGCCAAAGCCTATGGCGAGCGCGTGGCTGCGGTGGCGGCCAAGCTGCGCGGTTGATGCGTTTGGAGGATCAGACAGTTGCTAGGATGCAGGTATGAAAATCATCTCCATGCTGCCTTGGGCCGATTGGCTGGCACTGTTTTCTTTTTTTGGTTTGTGGGTGGGCTATGCTTGGTTTGCGCGCATTCGAGGCAAGTTGGACAAAACCCTGATTGCCACCACCAACACGTACCGGCAAAGTTGGATGCTGCAGGCCACGGCGCGTGATCCCCGCATGCTCGATGGCTTGATCACCCAGAACTTGTCTCAAACCCCTGCGTTTTTTTCATCCACCAGCATCATCATCATTGGTGGTTTGTTTGCGCTTTTGGGCACCACCAACAAAGCGGCCGAGTTGGTGGGCGAGATTCCTTTCGCGCAGCCGACGCCCTTGCTGGTTTTTGAGCTCAAAATTTTGGTGCTGGTGGGCATTTTTGTGTATGCCTTCTTTCGCTTTTCTTGGTCGATGCGGCAGTACACCTTTGTGGCTTTGGCCATCGGCGGTATGCCGCCGCCTGAAGCCTTTGCCAGTGGCGAGTATGACCGGCATCACTATGCACAGCGGGCAGGCAATCTGGTCAGTGCCGCCGCTGAAACTTTCAACGATGGTTTGCGCGCGTATTACTTTTCGTTTGCAGCCATGGCCTGGTTTTTCTCGCCATTGGCGCTGGTCCTGGCCACAGCGCTGGTGGTGCTGATTTTGTACGGACGCGAGTTTCGCTCGGAGGTCTTGCAGGTGCTGCGTGACTGAAGTCGCATACCAAAGATTGCACCCAGTCGGCACATGAGCCCGTCAGCACCCAGGTCCACCCGGGTGAGCTTCTACAATGGTCAGCTATGTTTGTTCATCTGCGCCTCCACTCCGAATTTTCTGTCGTTGACTCCACATGTCGCATCGACGATGTGCTCAAAATGGCGGCCCAAAACGCCCAGCCAGCACTGGCCATCACCGACCTGAACAACCTCTTTGGCACGGTCAAGTTTTACAAAGAGGGGCGCGGCAAAGGCGTCAAACCTATCATTGGCGCGGAAATCTACTTGGAAGGCCTGGGCGGCGACGCTGGGGTCACCAGCCGTGTGGCTTTGTTGGTGCAAAACCACCCCGGTTACCTGAACCTGTGTGAGATCTTGGCCCGTGCCTGGACACAAAACATCGTCAAAGGCGTGGCCGTGGTCAAACTGGCTTGGCTCCATGAGTTGTCTAACGGTTTGATTCTCCTTTCGGGTGCGCAAGCCGGTCCGGTAGGGCAGGCCATTGTGCAGGGCGATGCCGACAAGGCAGCCGACATGGCGCTGCAGCTGGGTTCGATGTTCCCCCATCGGTTTTATTTGGAGCTACAACGCGCTGGCCGACCCGAAGACGAGCCGCAGGTGGCGGGTGCAGTGGCGCTGGCCGCACGATTGGGGTTGCCTGTGGTGGCTACGCACCCCGTGCAGTTTCACGGCCCTGAAGATTACGCAGCCCACGAAGCCCGGGTCTGCATCTCTGAGGGCGAAATCTTGGCCAACCCCCGTCGGGTTCGGCGTTTCACCCGCGAGCAGTATTTCAAATCGGCAGCTGACATGTGTGCCTTGTTTGCCGATGTGCCCAGTGCGATTGCCAACACCCTAGAGATCGCCAAGCGCTGCAACCTCAGCTTGGTGTTAGGCAAGCCCCAGTTGCCAGATTTTCCGATTCCGCCTGTGAACGGCGTGGTCATGTCGGTCGAAGACTATTTTCGGCATGTGTCTTTTGAAGGTCTGGAGGCACGCTTGCTTCACCTGTACCCGGTTGAGGCCAAGCGGATTGAAGAACGAACGCGCTATGTGGAGCGGCTGGAGTTCGAGCTGAACACCATTTTGAAGATGGGCTTTCCGGGTTACTTTTTGATCGTGGGTGACTTCATCCAGTGGGCCAAGGCCAACGGTTGCCCGGTGGGTCCTGGAAGGGGTTCGGGCGCAGGCTCGCTGGTGGCCTATGCGCTCAAGATCACCGACCTCGACCCCCTTCAGTACAACCTGCTGTTTGAACGATTCTTGAACCCCGAGCGTGTGTCCATGCCCGACTTCGACATTGACTTTTGTCAGGGTAACCGCGACCGGGTGATCGACTATGTGAAGGACAAGTATGGGCGCGAGGCCGTTAGCCAGATCGTGACCTTTGGCACCATGGCCGCACGGGCAGCGATTCGCGATGTGGGCCGGGTGCTCGACATGAGCTACACCTTTTGCGACGGCATCAGCAAGCTGATCCCCAACAAGCCAGGCATGTCGGTCACGCTGCAATACCCTCCTGCCAATCCCAAAGAAGGTGACAAAAACAATTACGCGATCGCCATGGAACCCATATTGGCTGATCGGATTGAGCGTGAAGAGGATGTGAAGACGCTCATCGAACTGGCGCAAAAACTGGAAGGCATGACCCGCAACGTGGGCATGCACGCCGGGGGGGTGTTGATTGCGCCGGGTAAGTTGACCGATTTTTGTCCTCTTTACCAGCAGCCTGGCAGTGAATCGGCGGTGAGCCAATATGACAAGGATGACGTGGAGGCCGCTGGCCTGGTGAAGTTTGACTTTTTGGGTCTGGCTACGCTGACCATCTTGGAGATCGCCCGCGAGTTCATCATGAAGCGCCATCAGGGCCAAGAGAACTTCGCCTTTGAAAACATCCCGCTCGACGACGTCCCCACTTACAAGTTGTTTTCGGACGGCAAGACCGAGGCGGTGTTCCAATTTGAAAGCCGCGGCATGCAGGGCATGCTGCGCGACGCCCGCCCCAGCCGCCTGGAAGACCTGATTGCGTTGAACGCGCTTTACCGTCCGGGCCCGATGGACCTGATTCCCAGTTTTGTGGCCCGAAAACACGGCCGTGAGCCCGTGGAGTACCCGCACCCGGCAGTGGCCCAGATGCTGAGTGAAACCTACGGCATCATGGTCTACCAAGAGCAGGTCATGCAGACGGCGCAGATTTTGGGCGGTTACTCGCTGGGTGGCGCTGACTTGCTGCGCCGCGCCATGGGCAAGAAAAAGGCCGAAGAGATGGCCGAGCACCGCGAAAAATTCCGCGATGGGGCACTGGCCACGCACAACATCCCTCAGGAAAAGGCCGATGAAATTTTTGACCTGATGGAGCGATTCGCCGGCTACGGTTTCAACAAGTCGCACGCCGCCGCCTATTCACTGCTGGCCTACCACACGGCTTGGCTCAAGGTGCACTACACCGCCGAGTTCTTCTGCGCCAACATGACGGTAGAAATGGACGATACCGACAAGCTCAAGGTGCTGTACGAAGACGCGCTCAAGTTCGGAATTCGCTTTGACCCGCCTGACGTGAACCGGGGCACACACCGCTTTGAGCCGGTGACCGACAAGATCATCCGCTACGGCCTCGGGGCCATCAAGGGCACAGGCCAGCAGGCGATCGACGCCATCGTGGCCGCCCGCAACGAGGGTGGTCCCTTCAAGAGTTTGTTTGACTTTGCGGTGCGCGTGGACCGGACCCGCATCAACAAGCGCACGGTGGACGCACTCATCAAGGCCGGCGCCTTTGACTCACTGCACATGAACCGCGCCGCCTTATCGGCCAGCATCGACCGGGCGTTTGAGTTTTCAAACGCCACCACGGCCAACGTCAACCAGGGCGGCCTGTTTGACATGCTGGGCGACGACTCGCACGGTTCCAGCACGCAAGAGCCAGATCTGGTTGAAGTCATGCCCTGGGGCATCAAGGAGCGCTTGTTGCTTGAAAAAACCGCCGTGGGCTTCTTTTTGTCAGGCCATTTGTTTGACGCGGTGGAGCGCGAAGTGCGCCAGTTCGCTCGCCGCAAAATTGACGACCTGATCGACAGCCGCGAATCCATGGTCTTGGCGGGCATCGTGAGCGACCTGCGCATCATCAGTGGCCAGCGCGGCAAAGTGGCGATCTTCAAGCTCGACGACAAATCGGGCGTGATGGAGGCCACCGCCGACGAAGCTTTGATCAACTCGGCCAAACATTTGCTCAAAGACGATGAGCTCATCATCGTCACGGCCAAGATGCAGGCCGACCGTTTTTCGGGTGGTTTCAGGCTCAAGATTGAGCAAATCATGGACTTGGGCGCTGCCCGCTGCCGATATGGCAAATACCTGCGTGTGGCGGTCAACGGCCGTGCGCCCGACATCGCCCGCTTGGTCAGAGAGTTTCCGGCGCAACGCGAACAAACCGAGCAAGGCGACTTGGTCCGCGGTTTGTCCGTGCGTTTGGTGCTGGAGCGGCGCGATGAGGCGCTGGGCGCGCGCGCCGAGCTGGCGCTGGGCGACGGGGCCCAATTTTTTCCGACCGACGCAGCCCTGGCCAGCTGGATGGCACAAGCCGACCAAGGCCAGGCGCGGATTGTTTACGACTGATCGACCGCCTGCGCCAAGCCGCATCAGCGGGCGCTGTTTTGCGGCATTTGCGGGTTGTTGTTGATGCTCGCAGAGACGGCGTCAGGTGATGCGTTCTGGTTGGTGTTGGACGCGTTGCTGCTGCTGGCGTTGCTCAACTGATTGTTGTTCTGGTTGACGGTGGTGTTCCCCGTGATCGAACCAAAATTAGGGCTGCCCGCAATCACCCCGTTGTTGACCATGGGCCGGACCACAGGCGCCCTGGGCGGAGGGTTGGTGTAGGTCACCGAGGACGCTTGGCCCTCTTTGCCCAGAGACTCGTAAAGCTTGCCCATCAGCTCGGGATTCCCGGCGATTTTGGCTTCGATGGCACCTTCGAGGATGGACGAGATCTCCAGCGTCAAGGCGGTGCCCAACCAGTTGGGGCTGTTGGCCAGCAAAGTCGCCAATTGCACATCCGTGCAACTGCCAGCATTGCGCTCCAGCCAAGCTTTGGCCAAATTGGCCCGTGACTCGGGGGCATGGGTGCGCAGGGCGAGCGATTTGAAATGCGCCACAAAACACGCGCTAGCCGGTGCTTTTTGGGCCCATGCGCTGGTCATGGGCAGACCCCCCATGACCATCATCAAGCCAGCAACAAGTGTTTTCAGGGTCATGGGTATGGACGGCCAAATGGGGTGTGAAGTCGGAGTTTGAATTTGAACTCGGTGAAGATGTATCGACACGATAAGACCAAAGTTGAGGTGCTAGATCTCGGTCATGCCTTCAAGCAGCACTCGGTCAGTCGAGCGGCCTGAAGCCCAGCACGATCACAGGCGGTACCCGGCCATCGGTGTCTTTGGGCAGGATCTCGGTTTTGTCGATGGCCCGCAACACCGCTTCGTCCCAGGCCTTGTTGCCACTGGATTGAAGAATACGGCGGCTTTGGATCGTGCCGTCGGGTGCCACCCGCACTTCCACCTCGGCCCTGGGGTTGCCCACCATGTCCCCTGGGTAGGTGATGTTGGGTTTGATGCGGCCCACCAGGCGGCCGGCATAGGTGGCCGAAGGCCCGGACGATTTGAGCGCGGTTCCGGTGGCGTTTTCGCCGCCCGAGGCCCCTGCCATGCCTTGCATGCGCTTGAGGTTTTCTTGACGCACGGCGTCTGCCTTGGCGGCCTCGGCTTTCTCAGCTTTGTCAGCCTTGTCTTTGTCAGCGGCTTTCTTTTTCTCGCGCTCTTTATCTTCTTGCGCCTTTTTCTCTTTGGCGAGCTTGGCTTTCTCGGCCTTGTCCTTTTCGGATTTCTCTTTTTCGGCCTTGGCTTTTTCTAACTTTTCTTGGGCCGCCTTGTCTTTGATGGCCTTTTCTTTCTCTGCTTTTTCTTTCTCGGCCTTCAGCTTTTCAGCTTCCTTTTTCTTGTCGTCCAGTTTCTTCTTTTCCAGAGCGATTTGCGCGTCTTTCAGGGCCAATGCGGGATCAGGGGCCGGTGGTGGGGGTGGTGTGGGTTTGGCAGGCGGCGTGGGTTGCGGTTCCGGCTCAGGCACGGGTTCCGGCTTTGGCAAAGGCTCTTGCAATCGGGGCGCGGCTGCCTGCGGAACGGCCGACCACAGCTCGGCTTCGGCTTGCAAAGATTGCGGTTGGGTTTTCCAAGCCGTGGCCAGGCCCAAGGCCAAGAACAACAAAGCGTGCGCGATCACGGCCACCAGCCATGCACGTCCCATGCCCGGCGGCTCTGGGGGCGCAAATTCGAGGTGCGGCGTGGCCTTGGCGGTCAAACCCGTGTCCTTCTCAAGGTGCCAGTTGAACCGACAAGCCGACGCGGGCAATGCCTGCACGTTGCAAGCTGTCCATGACCTTGACCACGGTTTCGTATTTCACCGTGCGGTCGGCGCTGATGACCACGGCCGTGTTGGTGTCGTCACCCACCAGTCGTTTCACGCTGCTGGCCACGCTTTGCAGCGTGGCGCTGTCGGTTTTGCCATCGCTCACCAGTTCCAGCCGTTCGTCTTTCTGGATCAGGATCTGGATCACTTTGTCGGGCTGTTTGGCCGCCTTACCCACGCTGGGCAGATCCACCATGCTGGGTGTGATCATGGGCGCGGTGACCATGAAGATGATGAGCAGCACCAGCATCACGTCGATGAAGGGCACCATGTTGATTTCCGAGATGGTGCGGCGCCCGCGGCCTCGGGAGGATGTGGAGGGCATGCTCTTGGGCCTTTCTCAGTGACCAGATGCCGAGCCATTGCCTATGGCTGCATTGGCACCCAGGCTGCGCTGCAAGATGTTGGAGAACTCTTCAATGAAGGTTTCCAGTTTGATGGCGATGCGGTCCACGTCGTGGGAAAAGCGGTTGTAGGCCAACACCGCCGGGATGGCGGCAAACAGGCCAATCGCGGTGGCCACCAGGGCTTCGGCAATGCCGGGGGCCACAGCCGCCAAGGTCACTTGCTGCAAGTTGGCCAAGCCCGTGAAGGCGTGCATGATGCCCCAAACCGTGCCGAACAATCCGACATAGGGCGAAATCGATCCAACCGAGGCCAAAAAAGCCAGTTGGGACTCGGCCGCGTCCATCTCGCGCTGAAAGCTCGCCCGCATGGCGCGGCGGGCGCCGTCGAGCAAGGTGCCGGCGTCGGTGATGCGGCGTTCGCGCAGTTTTTGGTACTCGCGCATGCCACTGGCAAAGATGCGTTCCATCGGGCCCGAGAGTTTGGCGTTTTGGCTGGCGGCGTTGAACAGTTCGTTCAAGCTGGTGCCTGACCAAAAAACGCGCTCAAACTCTTCGTTCAGGTTTTTGATGCGCTTGATGGCGGTGATCTTGCGCACGATGGCCGCCCAACTGGCCACGGAGATGCTGAGCAAAATGAGCACCACCAGCTGCACGACAAAACTGGCGTGCAAGAGCAGCGAGACGATGGACATGTCTTGGTTCATTTCAGGGCTTCCAGAACGGGGGCCGGGATGCGGCCGGGTTTCAAGGTGGTGCTGTCGACCCAGCCTAAGCGAATGGTGCCTTCGGCCAGCAATCGGTCGTTTTGGTTGGGCGTGCGCAAGTAAGCGCGTTGGGCAATGCTCAGGCTGGCTTTGCCGCCGGTTTGCAGCTCGGCGGTCACGACCAGGGTGTCGTCCAGTCGGGCGGGTGAGTGGTATTTGACGGCGGTCTCACTCACCACAAACATACCACCCGATTGGTCGCGCAGCACTTGCTGGCCAAAGCCCAAGGCGCGCAGCCACTCGGTGCGGGCGCGCTCAAAAAACTTGAGGTAGTTGGCATAAAACACGATGCCGCCCGCGTCGGTGTCCTCCCAATAAATGCGGATGGGGTGTTCAAAAGCGCTTGGGCTTGACGTGCTCATGGCTGCAACCAGGCTTTCAGGCGGGCAATGGCGGTTTGCAGTTCGGCCATCGAGTTGGCGGTGGAAAAGCGCACAAAACGCGCGGTCTGGTCCGTACCAAAGTCGCGCCCCGGGGTGATGGCCACATGGGCGTGTTCCAGCGCAGCAAATGCAAAGTCCCAGCTGTCTTTGAGGCCCAACTTTTGGCAGGCGGTGCTGCAGTCGGCCCAGGCGTAAAACGCGCCATCGGGTGCCACGGGCACCGTCAGACCCAAGTCGTTCAGGGCCGGGATGAAGTAATCCCGCCGGGCTTTGAATTCGGCGCGGCGGCGTTCGTATTCTGACAGGCTCTTGGGCTCAAAGCAGGCCAGGGCCGCTTGTTGCGACACGGTACTGGCACAGATGAACAGGTTTTGCGCCAGGCGCTCCAGCACGGGCGTGAGCTGCTCGGGCACCACCAGCCAGCCCAGGCGCCAGCCGGTCATGTTGAAGTATTTGCTGAAGCTGTTGATGCTGATGACGTCATCGCCCAGAGCCAGGGCGCTTTGGCCGAACTGGTCGTCGTGGCTCAGGCCCAGGTAAATCTCGTCGATCAGGGTGATGCCGCCTTTTTCGCGCACCACTTCGACGATGCGGGCCAATTCAGCCGGGTCGATCGAGGTGCCCGTGGGGTTGGAGGGCGATGCCAGCAAGACGCCACGCGTGTTGTGCCCCCAGGCTGCAGCCACTTTGCCGGCGCTCAATTGAAAGCGTTCTTCTGCCGTGGTGGGCAGCAAGACTGCGGTGCCTTCGGCCGCACTCACAAAGTGGCGGTTGCAGGGGTAGCTCGGGTCGGGCATCAGAATTTCGTCGCCCCGGTCGATCAGTGCCAGGCAGACCAGTTGTAAAGCTGCGGATGCGCCCGCGGTGACCACGATGCGGCTGGCGGGCACTTGAACGCCAAAGCGCTGCGCGTACCAGCCGCTGATGGCTTGTCGCAGGGCGTCCAGTCCCAGCGCAGGGGTGTATTGGGTTTGACCGGCGGCGACCACGGCCTGTGCGGCGGCTTGCACGCGGGGGGGGGCGGTGAAGTCGGGCTCACCGATGTTCAAGAACACCACGGGCCGGTCGGTGTGCGCGACTTCGCGGGCTTTTTGGCTGGCGGCCTTGGCCACTTCCATGACCCAAAAGGGCTCGATCCGCTCGGCACGCTCGGAGATGCGCATGGTGTGGGCTTTTATTTGGCGCGGCCGGACTGGCGGTCAGCCTGCACTTCGGCGCTTCGTAATTCTGGGGCCAGGCCGTTCAGCACAGCGTTCACGTATTTGTGACCGTCGGTGCCGCCAAAGTCTTTGGCCAGCTCGATGCACTCATTGAGCACCACGCGCCAGGGCACGTCCAGGCAGTGCTGCATTTCATAAACGCCGATCCACATGATGGCCCGTTCGATGGGCGAAATCTCGGCAAAACTTCGATCGAGTTTGGGCCCGATCAAGGCGTCCAGAGCCTCGGATTGTTCAGTGCAGCCGTAGAGCAGGGCGTCGTAATGGGCCGAGTCGGCTTTGTGAAAACCCGACAGGTCGCGGGTGAACACGTCGATGTCCGAGGCCTCGTTTTTGCCCACAATGTGCTGGTAGAGCGCCTGTAATGCAAACTCACGCGAACGGCTGCGAGCGGGCTTGGCAGACGACTTGCGCGTGCCTGCGGCTGCGGGCGGGGTGCTTGCAGCTTCTGGTTCTGGCGTGCTGTTCAGATCGTTCATCAAGTGTTCTCTTTGTCGTCAAACTCTTCTGCCAGATCCGCAGACAGGTCGTCCATGATGCAGGCCATCTCGACCGCCACCCGGGCAGCATCCCGGCCTTTTTCGGTTTGGCGCACAATGGCTTGTTCGAGGTTTTCGGTGGTCAAAATCGCGTTGGCGATCGGCAGGTTGTAGTCGAGCGATACGCGGCTCACGCCCGCGCCAGATTCGTTGGCCACCAGCTCGAAGTGGTAAGTCTCGCCACGGATGATGCAACCCAACGCGATCAGTGCGTCGTATTCGGCGCGCTCGGCCATGGCCTGAAGGGCGACAGGCACTTCGAGGGCGCCGGGCACCATCACATGGTCGATGCTGGTCACGCCCAGCGCTTCGAGTTCTGCGATGCAGGCTTTGGCCAGGGCGTTGGTGATGTCTTCGTTGAAGCGGGCTTGCACGATGCCGATGTGCAGAAATTGGCCGTCGAGTTCGTCGGCAAGGCCTTTGTTGGCGTCAAGCATGTTTATTCCTTGGGGATGTAGCCAGTGATTTCGAGGCCGTAGCCGGTCATGCTGGGCATGCGACGAGGGTTGCCCATGAGTTTCATTTTGTGTACGCCGCATTCGCGCAGAATTTGGGCGCCCACACCGTAAGTGCGCAAGTCCATCTTGCCGCGCTCAGGCGCTTGGGCTGAGCGGGCACGGCCTTCAAATTGGGCCAGCAACTGGTCAGCTGATTCGCCGCAGTTGAGAAGCACAGCCACACCTCTGCCTTGGGCGTTGATGTAGCGCAGGCTGGCGTCCAAGCTCCATGAGTGCATGGCGCGGTTGACTTCCAGCGCGTCGAGTACCGACAGCGGTTCGTGCACCCGTACGGCCACTTCGGTCTCAGGCGTCCATTCGCCCTTGACCAAGGCCAGGTGCACAGCTTGGTTGGTTTGGTCTCGGAAGGCGTGGGCGGTGAATGCGCCGTGCGCAGTTTGCAGGGGACGGCTGCCGATGCGCTCAACCAATGACTCGTTGCGGCTTCGGTGCTCGATCAAGTCGGCAATCGTGCCGATCTTGAGGCCGTGTTCGGCTGCAAAAATTTGCAGATCGGGCAGTCGGGCCATGGTGCCGTCGTCCTTCATGATCTCGCAGATCACCGATGAAGGAGAGCAGCCAGCCATGTCGGCCAGATCGCAGCCGGCTTCGGTGTGGCCTGCACGCATGAGTACGCCGCCATCTACCGCTTGCAGGGGAAAGATGTGACCCGGCTGCACCAGGTCGCTGGGCTGGCTGGCCTTGGCCACGGCTGCTTGTACCGTGCGGGCACGGTCAGCGGCCGAAATGCCGGTGGTCACGCCTTCGGCGGCTTCAATCGACACGGTAAATGCCGTGCTGTAGAAAGTGCCGTTGCGGGCAGCCATGGGCGGGAGCTTCAAAAATTCGCAGCGCTCGCGGGTGAGCGTGAGGCAAATCAGGCCTCGCCCAAATCGGGCCATGAAGTTGATGGCTTCGGGTGTGACATGGTCAGACGCCAGCACCAGATCGCCTTCGTTTTCACGGTCTTCTTCGTCAACGAGGATGACCATGCGACCGGCTTTCATCTCGGCCACGATCTCTTCGACAGGCGAAATGGTCACAGGTGTCAGTTGCGCGGGCGCGTTCATGGGCTGTCTTTCTGGATCAGGCCAGCGCTTAGCATGCGCTCCACGTAGCGGGCCACGGTGTCGATTTCGAGGTTGACCCGGCTGCCCGCATGGAGGCTGCCGAGGGCGGTATTGTCTACAGTGTGGGGAATCAGATTGATGCTGATCTCGCAGCCATCGGGGAGGTCAGTTACGCTGTTGACGGTGAGGCTCACGCCATTGACTGTGATCGAGCCTTTGTAGGCGAGGTATTTGGCCAGCGCGTGCGGGGCGAGGACGCGCAGCTCCCAACTTTCGCCGATTTGTGCGAAATGGCGGATCCGGCCCACGCCGTCCACATGACCCGACACGATGTGTCCACCCAAGCGGTCGTGGGCACGCAGCGCTTTTTCAAGGTTGACGGTGCCTTGCTGGTCCAAGCCGCTGGTCTTGTCCAGCGACTCGGCCGAGATGTCGATCGTGAACTGACGGCTTTCGGGGCTGAAGCTGGTGACGGTCATGCAAGCGCCGTTGAGGGCGATGCTGTCGCCCAAGCCCACATCGTCAAGGTACCCGGCAGGGGCCTCGATGGTGAGGCGTTTGCCGTGGTGTAAAGAGCGACCCAGGTCGTGGGTGGCGACGATTCGCCCCACGCCGGTGATGATTCCGGTAAACATAGCCTTGTATTTTCGCAGGTAAAGAGGGTGAAACGGCCGACAGCACAAGAAAAATGCAGGGTCTGAATCCCTTCTGCTTTGATTTTCAGTCCCTTTTGCTCAGGGTAAACCAAGGCGGCAGGCCTTTTGCTGTGTGCCTAAAATGGTGCATTGCAGCAGATTTCCATTTGCCGCATCCCATCAGGAGTTTTCATTGTCGGTCAAGCCCAAAGTCAAATCGCCCCCTTCGCGCCCATCGCTCAAGGCGAGCAAGGTAGAGAAGCCGGCACAAGCTGTGGCCGTTCGCACCATCAAAAAATACCCCAATCGGCGCTTGTACGACACACAGACTTCCAGTTATGTCACGCTGGCCGAGATCAAAAAAATGGTGATGACGGCCATGCCTGTCCAAGTTTTGGACGCCAAGACGGGTGAGGACCTGACCCGGTCGATTTTTTTGCAGATCATTTTGGAAGAAGAGTCCGCAGGCGTGCCCATGTTCAGTGAGGCGGTTCTGTCCAACATCATCCGGTTTTATGGTCATGCGATGCAGGGGCACATGGGCACTTACTTGGAAAACCATGTGCAGTCCTTCATGGACTGGCAGAACAAATTGGGCGAATCCAGTCCTGTTTTGAGTCCGGAAGTCTGGGCACAATTCATGCAATGGCAAACACCGCTGATGCAAAACATGTTTTCTGGTTTGACCAACCCCTCGCAAAATGTGATGAACCAAATGCAAGAACAGATGCAAAAGCAGATCCAAAAGAACACTGAGCAGCTCTTGGGTGTCATGGGTTTGAGGGCTTGATGGGCACCGCATGACCTTTTGTCACGAAATTGTCGTTTTTGCGGGGACAATGCGGGGATGAGTGAAATGATGTCCACCACCCCTGTCGCCGCCAACCTGCCTGCACCCAAAGTGGGTTTCGTCAGTCTGGGATGCCCCAAAGCCCTGACCGATTCCGAACTGATCCTCACGCAATTGAGCGCTGAGGGGTATCGAACTTCCAAAACTTTTGAAGGCGCTGACCTGGTCATCGTCAACACCTGTGGCTTCATCGACGAAGCCATCCAAGAAAGCCTAGACACCATTGCCGAAGCGTTGAATGAAAATGGCAAAGTGATCGTGACCGGTTGCTTGGGTGCCAAAATAGGTGAGGGCGGCGGCAACATGGTGCGCGAATTGCACCCGAGCGTGCTGGCCGTGACCGGTCCTCACGCCACACAAGAGGTGATGGACGCGGTGCACACGCATTTGCCCAAACCGCACGACCCGTTTTTGGATTTGGTGCCCGGTGGCTTTGGCGAAGCGGGCCTCAAACTCACGCCGCGCCACTATGCTTATTTGAAGATCAGTGAAGGCTGTAACCACCGCTGCACCTTTTGCATCATCCCGTCGATGCGGGGTGACCTGGTATCACGCCCGATTGGCGATGTGCTCAAAGAAGCCAAGGCCTTGTTTGAAGGTGGCGTCAAGGAACTGTTGGTCATCAGCCAAGATACCTCGGCCTACGGGGTGGATGTGAAATACCGCACAGGCTTTTGGGATGGCAAGCCGGTCAAAACCCGCATGTTGGAGTTGGTCCAGGCGCTGGGCGAGATGGCCCGTGCGCACGGTGCATGGGTGAGGTTGCACTACGTATACCCTTATCCGAGTGTGGACGACATCATTCCGCTGATGGCGCAGGGTCTGGTCTTGCCTTATCTGGATGTGCCGTTTCAGCACAGCCATCCCGATGTGCTCAAACGCATGAAGCGACCAGCCAGTGGTGAAAAGAACTTGGAGCGGATCCAGCGCTGGCGCGAGATGTGCCCCGAGTTGGTGATACGCAGTACATTCATTGCAGGCTTTCCGGGTGAAACCGAAGAAGAATTTGAGCACTTGTTGGGTTTTTTGCGCGAGGCGCATATTGACCGGGCGGGTTGTTTTGCTTACAGCCCCGTTCAGGGTGCAAGCGCCAACGATTTGCCCGGGATGTTGCCCGAGGCACTGCGCGAAGAGCGGCGCGCCCGCTTCATGGCGGTGGCCGAAGAGGTGTCGATTGCCCGTTTGCACCAACGTGTGGGCTCCAGCATGCAGGTGCTGGTAGACAGTGCGCCGGCCATGGGTCGCCGTGGTGGCGTGGGCCGCAGTTTTGGCGATGCGCCCGAGATCGACGGTGTGGTGCGCTTGTTGCCCCCCGAAAAAATCAGCAAAACATTGAAAGTCGGTGAGTTCACCCGTGCCCGCATTGTGAGCGTGGAAGGTCACGATTTGGTGGGGGTTCCGGTTTGATGGTGTCCTGTGCGGCTTGGGCCAGCTTTGGGGTAAGCCAGCCGCAACACTTTCCTTGTGGCCAGCTTGCCAAGGGTTTGAAATCGAAGCCAAGTGAATGGCCCAACAAAAAAGCCGCTGATCGAAAATCAACGGCTTGTGATGTTTTTTTAAACTTATCGAGTTCGATAAGATTGGTGCCCAGAAGAGGACTCGAACCTCCACGATGTTACTCGCTAGTACCTGAAACTAGTGCGTCTACCAATTCCGCCATCTGGGCGCCTCAGGAATCAAAGGATTGTATATCAAAAAAGTAGCGCCACCCAGCGGCTTGCTGGAAGAAATTGAAGGCAGTGTGCAAGGGCATCGGGATGGTCACGGGTTCTTGATCCGGGATACGGGAGAGGGGGATATTTACCTCTCACCCAACGAGATGCGTGCTGTCCTGCACAAGGACCGTGTCAAGGTGCGCATCGTGCGCCAGGACCGAAAAGGTCGGCCTGAAGGCCGAATCGTCGAGATCATCGAGCGCCCCGAGCAGCCCATCATTGGGCGCTTGCTGCATGAGGGGGGCTTGTGGTTGGTGGCACCCGAAGACAAGCGTTATGGCCAGGATGTGATGATTCCCAAAGGCGCTACCGGTTCGGCCAAGCCGGGTCAGGTCGTGGTGGTCGAATTGACCGAGCCACCCGCCTTGTTCGGACAGCCCGTGGGCCGCGTGAAAGAAGTGCTGGGCGAGATCGACGACCCAGGCATGGAGATTGAAATTGCGGTGCGCAAGTACAGCGTGCCGCACGAGTTCTCTGCAGGCTGCATGGTGCAAGCCAAGGGCTTGCCCGACAAGGTGCTGGCCAAGGACCGTAAGGACCGGGTGGATTTGCGCGATGTACCCTTGGTCACCATCGACGGTGAAGATGCCCGAGATTTTGACGATGCTGTGTATTGCGAACCCGCCAAAGTGGGGCGTGGCAAGGGCTGGCGTTTGTTGGTGGCAATTGCCGATGTGAGCCACTATGTGCAAACTGGCAGCGATATCGACATTGATGCGTATGACAGAGCCACCAGTGTGTATTTTCCGCGCCGCGTGATCCCCATGCTGCCCGAAAAGTTGTCAAACGGCCTGTGCTCATTGAACCCAGATGTAGACCGCTTGTGCATGGTTTGCGACATGTTGGTCAACGCCAAGGGCGATGTACATGCCTACCAGTTCTACCCGGCGGTGATGCACAGCCATGCGCGGTTCACCTACACCGAGGTGGCGGCGATATTGGCCAATACCCGAGGGCCAGAAGCTGCCAAGCGCAAGGCGCGTGTGACCGATCTGATGAACCTGCAGGATGTGTACAAGGCTTTGCTGGCTTCGCGAGCTGTGCGCGGTGCTGTGGATTTTGAAACCACCGAAACCCAGATCGTGTGCGACGAGAGCGGACGCATCGAAAAAATCGTGCCGCGCGTTCGCAACGAAGCGCACCGCTTGATTGAAGAAGCCATGCTGGCGGCCAACGTTTGCAGCGCAGATTTCATTCAACAGGGCAAACACCCCGGTTTGTTCCGGGTGCACGAAGGCCCCACTGCCGAGAAAAAAGACATCCTGCGCAATTACTTGAAGGCGCTGGGGTTGGGCATCGGCATCAGCGACGATCCTCACACCAGCGAGTTCCAAAAAATCGCGCTCGCGACCAAGGACCGCCCGGACGCGCAGCAAATCCACACCATGCTGCTGCGCTCGATGCAGCAGGCCATTTACACCCCGGTTAACAGCGGGCACTTTGGCCTGGCCTATGAGGCCTACACCCACTTCACCAGCCCCATTCGGCGTTATCCCGACCTGCTGGTCCACCGTGTGATCAAAGCCATATTGATGGAGCGCAAGTACACGCTGCCCAGCTTGCCCGTGCCGGGCGAGGCGCATGCCAAGCTGAGCAAGCGACTTGAAAAAAGCCGCGCGGCCAAGGGCGACGCGCCCGAGTCGTCTGCACCGCGGGTGCGCATGTCGGCCACCGACCAGCGGGCTTGGGAGGCTGCGGGCTTGCACTGCAGCGCCAACGAGCGCCGCGCCGACGAAGCCAGCCGCGATGTGGAAGCCTGGCTCAAGTGCAAGTACATGCGTGAGCATTTGGGCGAGGAGTACAGCGGCGTGGTGTCTGCGGCCACCAGCTTTGGCATCTTCGTGACTTTGGACAACTTGTATGTCGAAGGCTTGGTACACATCACCGAGCTGGGAGGCGAGTATTTCCGCTTTGACGAGCTGCGTCAGGAATTGCGCGGCGAGCGCACGGGCATCCGCTACGCCATTGGCAGCAGGGTGCAGGTACAGGTCAGTCGGGTCGATTTGGATGGCCGCAAGATCGATTTTCGGTTGGTGACAGCGGGCGACGATTTGGTGCCGCGCGCCATGCGCGACAAAGGCCTGTCAGCCCCTTCGGAAAGTGGGCGCGACAAGAAGCGAGGTGCCCAGGATCGCCGAATGGCCGACGCCGAGCGCAACCGCTCACCCATCCAGGCCCTCAAGGCCTCGGTGAAAAAAGCGGCCGCGAAGAAAAAAGGCCCGAGGGCCAGCAAGCCACGGCGCTGAGGCAGTTCAGGCCAGCCGCTTCGCCAGTCGGCTGGCGGTGAGGGCCTCGGCGGACGTCCATTCATCGGCCAATCGGCCGTGTTGCGCCACCGCCGCGCAGGCTGCATCGAAAGCGCTCAGGCCTTGCGCCATGCGTGCGCCCACGAGTCCAGCCAGCACATCGCCAGTGCCGCCGATGGCCAGTCGGCCGTTGCCCGTGATGTTGATCCGAGGCGTGTGCCCGGGCGCGGCGATCACGGTGCCTGAGCCCTTCAGGACCACGCTGCATTGGAAAAGCTCAACCAGTTCTTGTGCCGCTTTCAAGCGGTCGTTTTGCACCTGCTGCGTGGTGCAGCCCAGCAGTCGTGCAGCCTCCAGCGGGTGGGGGGTGAGCACGGTGGCCTCCGAAGCCATGTCCACAGCCCGCTGTCGCAGTGCGTTTTGCAGTGAGATGTCTTGTGCCACGGCATTGAGGCCATCGGCGTCCAGCACCAATTGGGCACTGCGTTGAAGCACCTCGGGCAAGACCGCTTGCACCGCCCTGCCGCCACCACAGCCGCACACCACATGCAGTTTTGCAAGCTCAAGCCGCTTGAATTCGCGTTGCATCACGTCAGGCGGCACGTTGTCACTGGCTTGGTCAGACAGCAGGCTCAAAATCACACGCCCCGCACCCGCGTGCAAAGCCGCAGTGGCCGCCAAAACGGCCGCGCCGCTCATGCCGATGCCGTGTGTGACCATGCCTTCCCCACCAATCACCGCCACATCGCCGTGGCTGCCTTTGTGGCTGGCGTGGGCTTTGGGTGTCGTGGTGCAGGGGGCATTGAGCCAGGCCAGTGGTGCGATGCTGTGATGGCAGGGGCTGTAGCCCAAATCTTCCAGCCAGATCTGGCCGCTGGCGTCGCGTCCATGCCCCATGAGCAGCCCGGCTTGAACCGCGATGAGGCTCAGGGTGTGGTCGGCTTGCACGGCCAAGATGTCAGCGCTTTTGCCGCTGTCCCCAACCAGCCACTGGCCCGTTTGCGGGTTCACTCCAGTAGGCACGTCGATGGCCAGTACCGTTGCCAAGCAGTTATGCATGGCCAGAACGCAGGACTGCAAATCGGCGTTCAAGGCCCGCGTGGCACCAATGCCCAGCAGGGCGTCAACGCACAGGTCCTGCGCATCCATCTGCTGGCACCATTCGGTGGGTACGCTGGACTGAATGCGTACGCCTGCTTGTTGTGCCCGTTGCAAGGCCGCTTGGGCATTTGCCGGGCAGGATCCGCCTGATGCCACGAGGCTGACCACCACTTCTTTGCCCCATTGGTGCAGGTGCAAAGCGGCTTCCAAACCGTCGCCGCCGTTGTTGCCCGGACCTGCGGCGACCCAGATGCGCCGGGCATGCGGTGCCACGGCCAGGGCCAAGCGGGCGCATGCCAGCCCCGCGCTTTGCATCAAAGCTGTTGGGCTGAGGGCCTGCAACGCCGGCTCCAGAAGCCGCACTTGCGCAGGCCCCAGTATGGGCCAGGCGTGTGAGCGGCTCAGGATGTGCATGGTGTCAGTGCTGTTGCAGCAAGGGCTCGAGCAGCAAGGCCAGCTGCAAAATCGTGTCGTCGTGCATGGCCCCATGCCAGGCCATCAAGCCCACGGGGAGTTCACTCGGTGCGTGGCAGGGCAGGGAGATCCCGCAGCCGTCAAGTGTGTTCACGACGCTGGTGTTGCGCAGAAGCAGGCCGTTGACCCTGAAGAATTCGGTATCGCGCTCGGCCCCTGGGGCGACATCGCTGATTTTTGGGGTGGCGATCGGGGTGGTGGGTGAGAGCACGGCGTCGTAACCCACCAGTGCAGCTTCCACGCGGCGAATCCACCGCTGACGGTTTTGCACCAAATCCATGTATTCATGCGCTTTCATGCTGGAGCCGCGCATCAGGCGCTGCAGGACGCGAGGGTCGTAGCGGGCACTGTCCCGGTCCAGCCATTCGCGGTGCCAGGCAAAACCTTCGGCCGGGCTGAAGCCACCCGTGCTCATCATCGGCGTCAACTCATTCAGCTCCGTCAGATCCATCTCGTCGATGCGCGCCCCAGCAGCGCGCAGCTTGCTCAGGCTGCGCTCAAAAGCCCGCGACACGGTCGTATCCAAGTCTTCTTGCATCAGGTGCTTGACCACCGCCAGGCGGTAGCCGGACAGCGGCCGCTGCCCTCGGGGTACTCGTCTGGCCGACAGCACTTCGTGGGCCAAAATCGCGTCGCGCACAGAGCGCGTCATGGCGCAGACGGTGTCGAGCGTGGTGGACAGGGGCAGAGCGCCTTGTGTGGGTACCAGGCGGGCGGTGTTTTTGAAGCCTACGATGCCGTTCAAGGCGGCGGGCACCCGAATGGAGCCGCCCGTGTCCGAGCCCAGACCGATGAAGGCGGCACCGGTGGCCACCGACACGGCGGCGCCCGAGCTGGAGCCGCCGGGCGCATGGGGCTCCCCCAGAGTGCCCACGGCTTGGTTGTAAAGCCCGTCCCAGGCTGCAGGTGTGCCGTAGTGGGGGTTGGTGCCAACGCCCGAAAAGGCGAATTCAACCATGTTCGTGCGCCCGATCAGGCCCGCGCCTGCAGCCCTCAATCGCGCCACGGCGAGGCAGTCCGCTAGAGCCGGGGGCTGGTTTTTCAGGACGATCGAGCCGGCTTGGGTAATCTGCCCTTGAATGTCAAACAGGTCTTTGATGGACACCGCGAGGCCTGCGAGTGGGTTTTGCCCCACTTGGGCCTGGCTGGCTGTGCGAAGCAGCGCCTCGGGGGTGAGATGCATGAAGGTGTAGGCACAGCCAGGACTTTGGGCCAGAGTCAAACAATCTTCAGCAGCGGCTTGGGCCGTTGTGGACCCAGTCCGGATGGCTTGACGGGTAGCGATCAGGTCAGCTTTCATGGAGAAGGGCGCTTTCGGGTGGGTCAAGATGCTATAATCCTAAGGCTTTGCAGAGCAGGGATGCTGTCTTTTGAGTGTCATGTTGATCTTGATCGCCAACAATGACCCCAGCTCAGTGAAGTTCATCCGCGAATCTGTCCCGTCAAGGTGTCAAGTGCAATTTTCATTGCATTCGATCAGTGGGCAGGTTTTAGACCTAACCTTTGGAGTATTTTTATGTCCGTTACCATGCGCGAAATGCTGGAAGCCGGTGTCCATTTTGGTCACCAAACCCGCTTCTGGAACCCCAAGATGGCCCCTTTCATCTTCGGCCACCGCAACAAAATTCACATCATCAACCTGGAAAAATCGCTGCCGATGTTCCAGGACGCGATCAAGTTCGCCAAGCAGCTGTCCGCCAATCGCGGGAACATCCTGATGGTCGGCACCAAGCGCCAGGCCCGTGAGCTGGTGGCTGCCGAAGCCCAGCGCGCTGGCGTGCCTTTCGTCGACCAGCGTTGGTTGGGTGGCATGCTGACCAACTTCAAGACCGTCAAGACCTCGATCAAGCGTCTGAAGGACATGAAGGCTCAGCAAGAAGTTGGCCTCGACAGCCTGAGCAAAAAAGAGCAGCTGATGTTCAAGCGCGAGATGGAAAAGCTTGAAAAAGACATTGGCGGCATCCAAGACATGGCGGCTTTGCCAGACGCGATTTTCGTGATCGACGTGGGCTACCACAAAATCGCCATTTCGGAAGCCAAGAAATTGGGCATCCCGCTGATTGGTGTGGTGGACTCCAACCATTCCCCCGAAGGCATCGACTACATCATCCCTGGTAATGACGACTCGGCCAAGGCCGTGGCCTTGTACGCCCGTGGCATTGCTGACGCGATCATTGAAGGCCGTGCCAATGCGGTCAATGACGTGGTCAAGGCCGTCAGCGAAGCGGCTGACGATCACGCTGAAGAAGTCAACGCTTCTGCTTGAGATCCTAAGACTCGACCAAAGGGGCTTTGTGGCCCCTTTTTTTTAATCTGACTTTTAGACTGAATACGGAGAAATCAAATGGCTGTAATTACCGCAAGCATGGTTGCTGAACTGCGCGCAAAAACCGATGCCCCCATGATGGAGTGCAAAAAAGCCCTGACCGAAGCCGAGGGCGACATGGCCAAAGCGGAAGAGTTGCTGCGCGTCAAGCTGGGCACCAAGGCTGGCAAAGCCGCTTCGCGTGTGACCGCTGAAGGCGTGGTGACCAGTTTTGTCAGCGGCACCACGGGTGCCATGATCGAAGTCAATTGCGAAACCGACTTTGTGACCAAAAACGACAGTTTCTTGGCTTTGGCCAACGCTGCAGCCAAATTGGTCGCCGAGCACAATCCCGCTGACATCGCTGCTTTGGGTGCGTTGCCTTACAGCCAAGACAGTTTTGGCCCGACATTGGAAGACGTGCGCAAAGGCCTGATCGGCAAGATCGGCGAGAACATGAGCTTTCGCCGCTTCAAGCGTGCTGCGGGTGGCGCCAAGATCGCCAACTATCTGCACGGTACCCGCATTGGCGTGCTGGTGGAGTACGAAGGTGACGAGACCGCGGCCAAAGATGTCGCCATGCACGTGGCTGCCATGAAGCCTGTGTCTTTGACCAGCGCCGAAGTGCCTTCCGAGTTGATTGAAAAAGAACGCTCGGTCGCTGCGGCCAAGGCAGCCGAGTCCGGAAAGCCTGCCGACATCGCCACCAAGATGGTCGAAGGTGCTGTGCAAAAGTACCTCAAAGAGGTGTCTTTGTTCAACCAGTCGTTCGTCAAGAACGACAAGCAGACCGTCGAGCAAATGCTCAAGGCCGCTGGCACCACCGTCAAGGCATTCACCCTGTACGTGGTCGGCGAGGGCATCGAGAAGAAGGTTGACGACTTCGCTGCCGAAGTGGCGGCCCAGGTGGCTGCAGCTCAAAACGCTGCAGCCTGAACCCCTTGACCTGTTGATGCATTTTTATTGTCCACATTGATCACCCAGGAGCCCATCATGTCCTCAGCCAAGCCAGCCTACAAGCGTATTTTGCTCAAGCTGTCAGGCGAGGCCTTGATGGGGGATGATGCTTTTGGCATCAACCGCGCGACCATCGTTCGCATGGCCGAGGAGATCGCCGAGGTGACTCGACTGGGCGTGCAAGTGGCGGTGGTGATTGGTGGAGGCAACATATTCAGGGGTGTGGCGGGCGGCTCTGTCGGTATGGACCGCGCTACAGCCGACTACATGGGCATGTTGGCCACCGTGATGAACTCTTTGGCTTTGGCCGATGCCATGGACAAAGCCGGTTTGACGGCCCGTGTCATGTCGGCCATCGGCATTGACCAAGTGGTCGAGCCCTATGTTCGCCCCAAAGCTTTGCAGTACCTAGAAGAGGGCAAAGTGGTGGTTTTTGCTGCTGGCACGGGTAACCCTTTTTTCACCACCGACACGGCAGCCGCATTGCGCGGTGCCGAAATCGGTGCCGAAATGGTGCTCAAGGCTACCAAAGTGGATGGCGTTTACACGGCCGATCCCAAAAAAGACCCTTTGGCCACCCGTTACACAGAAATCAGCTTCGACGAAGCCATTTCCCGAAATTTGGGCATCATGGACGCCACCGCTTTTGCCTTGTGCCGTGACCAAAAGTTGCCGATCAAGGTGTTCTCGATCATCAAGAATGGCGCCTTCAAACGTGTGGTTCTGGGTGAAGACGAGGGTACCCTGGTTTATGCTTGAGAACGTTCTGACAAGGAGAGCCCGATGACCATTGCTGACATCAAAAAAACATGCGAGACCAAGATGGAGCAGTCCATTGCGGCCTTCAAAAACAACCTGACCAAAATTCGCACCGGCCGTGCCAATCCGGCCTTGCTCGACACCATCCATGTTGATTACTACGGTTCTATGGTGCCTTTGTCGCAAGTGGCAAACGTGTCTTTGATGGACTCGCGCACTATCAGCGTGCAGCCTTGGGAAAAAGGCATGGGTGCCAAGATTGAAAAAGCCATCCGTGAAAGCGATCTGGGCCTGAACCCCGCTTCCATGGGCGATTTGATTCGCGTACCCATGCCCCCCATGAGCGAAGAGCGCCGCAAGGAAATGACCAAGCTAGCCCGCACCGAAGGGGAGAACGGCAAGATCGCGATCCGCAATTTGCGCCGCGATGCCAATGAAGCGGTTAAAAAATTGGTCAAAGACAAAGAAGCGTCTGAGGACGATCAAAAGCGTGCCGAGGCCGAGGTCCAGAAACTGACCGACAAGCGCATGACCGAAATCGATCAGTTGGTGACCGCCAAAGAGCAAGAAATCATGGCGGTTTGACAGGTCTTTCAGTGCCGTGGTCTGCCGCGGCCTGAATGGCCGCCTTCAAGGCGGCTTTTTTTTGGAGATTCAGTGCTCAAACAACGTGTCATCACTGCGGTCCTTCTTTTGGCCCTGCTTTTGCCCGCACTTTTTGCGGTCAACCCTTGGCCATTCATGGGGCTTACTGTGGTTTTGATCGCCGCAGGTGCTTGGGAGTGGGGTCGTCTCAATGGTGTAGGAAGCTCCAAAGCATGGCTTGGAGCGCTTTTGTGTGTGCTGGCCTGTGCTTTGGCACAACAGCTGGGTTGGGTGCGTGCCACACCACCACTCCTTTGGTTGTTGGCCGGTGCCATTTGGGTTTTGTTGGGTGCCTGGATGATTCAGCGTGGGGTGTCTGGCTGGGCACTTTGGCCGCGAGTGGTTCGCTGGATGTGTGGATTGCTTTTGTTGGCCTTGGCTTGGTTGGCCTTGGCGCAAGCGCATCATAAAGGCGTGAATTTTCTTTTGTCTGTGTTGGTGTTGGTCTGGGCGGCAGATGTTTTTGCTTATTTTTTTGGCCGTGCGCTCGGTGGACGTTTTTTCAGCGTCAAGTTGGCACCCTCGATCAGTCCAGGCAAAAGTTGGGAAGGTGTTTTCGGTGGTGTCTTGGGCGTTCTCTTGGTGGCGCTGGTCTGGGCTCAATTCGACCAAAGTGGTGCTTCGGCTCAGCCGAGTTTCTTTACCCTGATTTTGGCCAAGGGCTGGTGGGTGGCCGTGCCGGCTTTGTTGTTCATGTCTGCCATGAGCGTGGTGGGCGACTTGGTGGAGTCTTTGGTCAAACGCAGTGCCGGCATGAAAGACAGTTCGGGTTTGTTACCGGGGCATGGTGGGGTTCTAGACCGCGTCGATGCTTTGCTGCCGACTTTGCCTTTGGCCATGATGCTGGTGGTCTGGATTTGAAATGGAGACATCTCACATGAATCACGCTCAGTGCATCACCATCTTGGGTTCGACCGGCTCGATCGGTACCAGCACTCTGGATGTATTGGCCCGTCACCCTGATCAATATCGCATCCATGCGTTGACGGCCTCCAGCCAGGTCAATTTGATGTTGTCCCAATGCGCTCGATTTTCCCCCGAAGTGGCTGTGATGGCGCAAGAGGATGCAGGCAGGTTGCTGGCTGAAAAAGTCAAAGCCGAGGGTTTGCCTGTCAGGGTCTTATGGGGTGCCCAAGCTTTAGACGAAGTGGCTTCGGCCCCGCAAGTGGATGCCGTGATGGCCGCCATCGTGGGTGCCGCAGGCTTGTCCCCTTGTTTGGCTGCGGCCCGCTCGGGAAAACGTCTCATGTTGGCCAACAAAGAAGCTTTGGTGGTGGGAGCAGACGTGTTCCTAGAAGCGGTGCGCGCGGGGGGGGCTTTGTTGTTGCCCATCGACAGTGAACATTCGGCCATTTTTCAATCCTTGCCTGAGGATCCTTCGACTTGGCAGCGGCGGGTGCAAAAAATCATCTTGACTGCATCCGGTGGTCCGTTTCGTGCGCGAGACCCTCAGACCCTCAGGCATGTGACCCCAGAAGAGGCTTGCGCTCATCCGAATTGGGTGATGGGCCGAAAGATCTCGGTCGACTCTGCCACCATGATGAACAAGGCGCTGGAGGTGATTGAAGCGCATTACTTGTTTGGCATGTCGCCGGAGCAATTGGAAGTGGTGATTCACCCCCAAAGTGTCATCCACTCCATGGTTCAGTACCGTGATCATTCGGTGGTCGCTCAGTTGGGGACACCGGATATGCGGGTGCCCATTGCTTACGGATTGAGTTGGCCAGAGCGCATCACTTCCGGTGCTCAAGCGCTTGATTTTCACGCCTTGTCTGCGATGACTTTTGAGGCGATGGACCAAGCTGATCATCTGTTGCGTTTCCCAGGAATTCAACTGGCTTGGGAGACTCTGCGGGGAGCGCCAGGCAGTTGCGCTGTTTTGAACGCGTCCAACGAAGTGGCGGTTGATGCATTCTTGAGCAAACGCATCAGGTTTGACCAGATTCAGGATGTCAATAGAGCGACGCTGGACAGCATGAGTTTCAGTGCCCCAACAGGTCTAGAAGCCTTGTTGGCCTTGGATGCAAGCAGCCGTTCACAAGCGGAGCAAAGCATTTTAAAGATGCGCTGATCAGGGCCTGGCGATGCCGCTGAACACTGATGAAGCCTGATGTATTATCTTTGTTGGTTTTTTGGCTTAAATGCACAATGGAGCCAACTTTTTTCGCCCGGCGGCATGGCAACTTGGCTATCGGGCTTTTACCGAGAGGTTCAGAGTTTTGACTTTCGACCCCGGTTGTGAATTGGTCTTTGAACGATTGCACCATGAATTTTTTTGAATCCCGCTTCCATTGCATACCATTTGCCATCAAGGCCATCGCTTGCGCGGCACTCAGCCTGCCGGCTTTGGCTGTTGAGCCTTTCACGGTGCGCGACATTCGCGTGGAGGGTCTGCAGCGCATCGAACCCGGAACGGTTTTTGCATCACTGCCCGTCAGAGTTGGCGACCGCTACACCACCGATACGGGTGCAGCAGCGATTCGCGCATTGTTTGCCCTCGGTCTGTTCAAGGATGTGCGCTTGGAGACCCAAGGGGACGTGCTGGTCGTGGTTGTGGAAGAGCGCCCCTCGGTGGCTTTGGTTGAGTTTGTGGGTCTCAAGGAGTTTGACAAGGACGTTCTCACCAAAGCACTCAGAGACATTGGCTTGTCGGAGGGGCGCCCGTTTGACAAAGCTTTGGCCGACAGGGCCGAACAAGAACTCAAACGTCAGTACATCAGCCGCAGTTTGTATGGCGCCGAGGTCGTCTCGACCACCACGCCAGTGGACCGCAACCGTGTGAACCTGACTTTCACCATCACCGAAGGCGGTCCGGCCAGGATTGGTCAAATCGAGATCGTAGGCAACAAGGCCTTCACCGACCAAACTTTGCGCGACCAATTCAATTTGGACACCGGTGGTTGGATGAGTTGGTACACCAAATCCGACCGTTATTCGCGCACCAAGCTCAATGCCGACTTGGAGGCCTTGCGCTCCTATTACCTTTCGCGTGGGTTTTTAGAGTTTCGCATTGATTCCACCCAAGTGGCCATGTCCCCTAACAAGCAGGAGATGTCGATCACCATCAACATCACCGAGGGTGAGCGCTTTGTTACTTCTGGGGTGAGCCTTGAAGGCAATTACCTGGATCGGGATGATGAGTTCAAGGCCCTGATCAAGATTGCCGTGGGTAAGCCTTACAACGCAGAGATGGTTGCCGAGACGACCAAGGCATTCACCGAGTATTTTGGCAAGTTCGGCTTTGCTTTTGCGCGCGTAGAGGCCAAGCCGGTGATCGATCGCCAAAACAACCGCGTTCAATTTGTGTTACAAGCCGAGCCGTCAAGGCGTGCTTATGTGCGGCGCATTCAAGTGGCGGGCAATGACCGTACGCGTGATGAAGTGATTCGCCGGGAGTTTCGTCAATTAGAGTCTTCTTGGTACGACGGCGACAAAATCCGTCTGTCGCGTGACCGCGTGGACCGCTTGGGTTACTTCACCAGCGTAAATGTGGAAACCATAGAAGTACCGGGTGCGCAAGACCAGGTGGATTTGTTGTTCACGGTCACAGAAAAGCCCACAGGAAGCATTTCTTTGGGCGCAGGTTTTTCATCCATTGAAAAAGTGGCTTTGAATTTTGGTATTCGCCAAGACAATGCTTTTGGATCTGGCAACTTTTTGGCTGTAGAGGTCAATACCAGCCGTTTTAACCAAAATTTGGTGGTCAGCACCACCAACCCGTATTACACCCAGAACGGCATTTCCAGAACTTTCGATTTTTTCCATCGAACCACTCGGCCATTTTTTGGCAATATTAATTCTTACCGAATTATCAACACAGGCTTGGGAACGCGCTTTGGTGTTCCGGTGACCGAAACTGACACAGTATTTTTAGGTGTCAATGCTGAGGAAACCCATGTCAAGGAAGGCATTGGCATACAAGCTCCTGATAGATTGCGAGAGTACTTGGATGCTAAAACGGCTTTGCCCATCACTGTAGGTTGGGCCAGAGACAGACGTGACAGCGCCTTGGTTCCAAGCCGCGGCGCTCTTCAAAGGTTCAATTCGGACGTGAGTTTGGCGGGTGATCTTCACTATGCACGCGCAAATTACCAGTTCCAACAGTACATCCCGCTGACTAAAAAATACACATTCGCTTTCAATGCGGATGTCGGAATGGGTCAAGGCTTGAACGGCCAAGCGTTTCCACTTCTAAAGAACTACTATGTAGGTGGTTTAGGCAGTGTTCGAGGATTTGAAAGAAACACATTGGGCCCGCCGCCTAAAACTGGTGAAGCTGTTACCTTTTTCCCTGGTGGGTCTAAGAAACTGGTTTTCAATGCCGAGTTCATCACCCCGTTCCCCGGCGCTGGCAATGACAAAACCTTGAGGTTGTTTGGCTTCACCGATGCGGGCCGTGCGTTTGACGCTAGCGAAAACATGTCCTTGGATAAACTGAGCGTTTCCGCTGGTGTGGGTTTGAGCTGGATCTCGCCCATGGGTCCACTTCGCTTTTCTTATGCAACGCCCATCGTCAAGCAGACAAACGATAGAATCCAGCGTCTGCAATTCCAAATTGGAACCTCCTTCTAATGAACTCGATTCATCCCAAAATTGCTTTGGCCTGCTGCATTGCAGCTTCTTTGTTGTCTTTCAATGCTCAGGCCCAAGACATCAAGCTGGGCTTTGTCAATACAGAGCGCATCTTTCGTGAAGCTGCCACAGCCAAGCAAGCCCAAGCCAAGTTGGAGCAAGAGTTTTCCCGTCGCGAAAAAGAATTGGTGGACAACGGCAACAGCTTGAAGCTGGCTTCTGAGCGTTTTGAGCGCGAAGCCCCAACTTTGGCCGAGTCGCAACGGACGGCACGCCAAAAACAATTGTTGGATCAAGACCGTGAGTTTCAGCGTAAGCGCCGTGAATTTCAAGAAGACTTGAATGCACGGAAAAACGAGGAGCAGCAAATTGTGGTGGAGCGCGCTAATCGCGCTGTGAAACAGGTGGCTGAGGCTGAAAAATACGATGTGATTTTTCAGGAAGCCGTCTACATTCACCCGAAACATGACATCACCGACAAAGTCATCAGGGCCCTGAACGCCTCGGTGGGTAAGTGATCGTCATTGCCTGATTCTTTGCTGTGTCATTGACACTCTCGGCGATTGTTGAGCGGCTTGGTGGGCAATTGTCCGGATCTCCGGATTTGACCATTGAAGGCTTGGCGCCTCTGCAATCGGCGCATGCCCATCAAATCAGTTTTCTGAGCAATCCCAAGTACCAAAACCAACTGGCCGAAAGTGAAGCTGGTTGTGTCATTGTGGCGCCTGCTTTTGAGTCATTGGCCAGTGTTGGCCGAGCGGTGATCGTGACCGATGACCCTTACCTTTACTTTGCCAAGTTGACGCGCTTGTGGAAGCAAACGCTTGGGTCTGACCCGAGTCCGCGCATTCACCCCAGTGCAGTGGTTCATCCGCAAGCTGAGGTGGCACAGGATGCAACCATTGGTCCCCTTTGCGTGCTGGAACGCGGCTCTCGCGTGGGCCCCGGTTCCATCCTCAAATCCAGGGTGACCCTGTCTGAGGCCTGTGTGGTGGGGGCCCGGTGTATTTTGCACTCGGGTGTGGTGATTGGAGCCGATGGCTTTGGCTTTGCTCCTCACCAAGGGCAGTGGGAAAAAATCGAACAACTTGGCGCCGTTCGCATTGGTGACGATGTCGAAATTGGCGCCAACACCTGTATTGACCGGGGTGCATTGGAGGACACCGTCATTGAAGATGGCGTGAAGCTCGATAACTTGATTCAGATTGGTCACAACGTTCACATCGGGGCGCATACGGCCATGGCTGGGTGTGTGGGCGTAGCTGGCAGTGCCCGCATCGGTGCACATTGCACTGTCGGTGGCGGTGCTGTGGTGTTGGGTCATTTGACCTTGGTAGACCATGTGCACATCTCGGCAGCCTCGGTGGTCACGCGCTCCATTTTTCAGCCGGGTAACTACACCGGCATGTTTCCCTTGGACACCAACGCCAATTGGGAGAAGAACGCTGCCACCCTCAAACAACTGACCCGTTTGCGTGAACGCATCAAAGCCTTAGAGGCGGACATTCATAAAAAAAAGGAAACTTGATCATGATGGACATTCATAAGATATTGAAACAGTTGCCTCACCGCTATCCCATCTTGTTGGTTGATCGTGTCTTAGAGATTGAAAAAGGCGTTCGCATCAAGGCCCTGAAAAACGTGTCCATCAATGAACCCCACTTTCAGGGTCATTTCCCTCATCGCCCAGTGATGCCGGGTGTTTTGATGCTGGAGGCTTTGGCTCAAGCTGCTGCCTTGTTGGCTTTTGATACCTTGGGCGAAACGCCCGATGACCAGACGGTGTACTACTTTGCAGGCATTGATGGCGCACGCTTCAAGCGACCTGTGGAGCCGGGAGATCAGTTGATCCTGGAGGTAGAGCTTGACCGCATGAAATCGGGAATTTTTAAGTTCAAGGCACTCGCCAAGGTGGGCGACGAGATTGCCACCGAGGCTGAGTTGATGTGCACCATGCGGAAAATTCCGCAGGCTTGAGCAGCATGAGCAAGATTCATCCTACGGCCATCATCAGCCCGGGGGCTGAGCTTGACACTTCGGTGAGCGTGGGTCCTTACAGCTTGATCGGGCCGCATGTACGCATCGGTGCCGGCACAACCGTGGCCAGCCACTGCGTGATCGAGGGCCACACCACCATTGGTCAGGACAACCGAATTTTCCAGTTTAGCTCTTTGGGTGCAGTGCCCCAGGACAAGAAGTACAACAACGAGCCTTGTGAGTTGGTGATCGGGGACCGCAACACGATCCGCGAGTTTTGTACTCTTAACATCGGCTCGCCGGGTGACCGGGCTGTGACCTCGGTGGGTCACGACAACTGGATCATGGCCTATGTGCATCTGGCGCATGACTGTCAGGTAGGCAACCACACGATCTTTGCCAACAACACGCAACTTGCAGGCCATGTGGTGGTCGAGGATTGGGTGATCTTGGGCGGCTTCACTGTGGTACACCAGTTTTGCCGCATTGGTGCGCACAGTTTCACGGCCATGAACTCCTTGTTGTTTGCCGATCTGCCGCCTTTTGTGATGGCACAAGGCCAGCCGGCTCAAGCGCGTTCGATGAACTTTGAAGGACTGCGTCGGCGCGGGTTTTCAGCTGAACGCATCAGCGCCGTCAAGGCCATGCACAAAGCGCTGTACCGTGACGGCTTGTCGCTGAGCGATGCCATGACCCGAATTGCTGCTTTGGCCGTCCAAAACTCGGATGTCCAGCCCGATGTGGACATGATGCTGAGCTTTTTGCAAGCTGCCTCACCTCAGCGCGGGATCGTGCGTTGACACTGTCCGCAGATTTGTCCGCGCCTAAAGCCCCTGCGGGGGCTTTGTCCTTTGCCATGGTGGCAGGAGAGGCCTCAGGTGATTTGCTCGCGGGCTTGCTGATTCAAGGTCTGCACTCGCGATGGCCGCAAGCGCGTGGTGTCGGCATTGGCGGTCCACGGATGCAGGCGCAAGGTTTTGATGCGTGGTGGCCGCACGACAAGTTGGCCGTACGTGGTTATGTCGAGGTGTTGCGCCATTACCGGGGCATCGTCGCCATCCGAGACCAGTTGCGCCAGCGTTTGCTGATCCATCCGCCTGACGTGTTCATCGGGGTTGATGCACCCGATTTTAACCTCGATTTGGAGGCCGCACTCAAAGCCGAAGGCATTCCCACGGTGCATTTTGTGTGCCCCTCAATCTGGGCCTGGCGGCCTGAGCGCATCGAGAAGATTCGGGGCAGCGTAGACCACATGCTTTGTATTTTTCCCTTTGAGCCAGCACTTTTGGCCCAAGCCGGGGTGCAAGCCACCTACGTGGGCCATCCTTTGGCGCAAACCATTCCCATGCACCCGGACCGCTTGGCAGCACGCCAAGCCCTGGGCCTGGATGCACAAAGGCCAATGGTGGCGGTTTTGCCGGGCAGCAGACAGTCCGAAATTGAGCACCTGACGCCCCGCTTTGTGCGGGCTGCCCAACTCATGCAGCAACAAAACCCGGCCTTGCAATTTGTCTTGCCGGCCATCCCCAGTTTGCAGGCACGCATTCAAGCGCTGGTCGATGCGCAAGGCGGTGTGCCTGGTTTGCAGTTGCTCCACGGGCAGTCGCACACCGCGCTGGCCGCTTGTGATGTGACCTTGATTGCCAGTGGTACAGCCACTTTGGAGGCGGCTTTGTTCAAGCGACCCATGGTGATTGGTTACCACATGAACTGGCTCAGCTGGCAAATCATGAAGCGGCAACAGCTTCAACCTTGGGTAGGTTTGCCCAACATCCTGAGCGAGGACTTTGTGGTGCCTGAGTTTTTGCAAGACTGCTGCACACCCGATGCCTTGGCCCAAGCTTGCCTGTCTTGGTTGTCCGCGCCAGACCGGGTGGACGCCTTGCAGACCCGATTTCAACAATTGCACTTGGCTTTGCAGCGTGACACGGCTCAGCTCTCAACCCATGCCCTCGAAAAAGTTCTCTCGCGCTGAGCAATCCACCTTGCATTTTGGGGTCTCCGGTTTGACGGCGGGCGTGGATGAGGCCGGGCGCGGGCCTTTGGCTGGCCCGGTGGTCGCAGCAGCCGTGATTCTCGACGATTTGAAACCCATTCGCGGATTGAACGACTCGAAAAAACTCACAGCCAAGCGCCGAGAGGCCTTGTTTGATGAGATCCGGGCTCGTGCTTTGTGCTGCGCCATAGCCGAGGCGTCGGTGCAAGAAATTGACCGTCTCAACATTTTGCAAGCCACTTTGTTGGCCATGAAGCGGGCCGTGGAGGGCTTGCGCTTGCCGCCCAAATTGGTGCTGGTGGATGGCAACCGTTTGCCCTTGCTGCCCATGCAGGCCGAAGCCATTGTCCAAGGTGATGCGCTGGTGCCCGCCATCTCGGCCGCCTCTATCTTGGCCAAGGTGCACCGAGACCGTTTGTGCCTGGCGTTGCACCAACAGTACCCATTGTATGGTTTTGACCAGCATAAAGGTTATGGCACAGCGCAGCATTTGGCCGCTTTGCAAGCCCATGGCCCAGCCGACTGCCACCGCATGACCTTTGCCCCGGTGGCCAGGAGTGTGCGATGAAAACGATCAGCTCACGCGATAACCCACAGCTCAAAGCCTGGCGGCGCTTGACCCAGGACAGCACGGCTTACCGCAAGGCGGGACAGTTCTGGCTGGAAGGCGATCACCTGTGCCGCGCCGCCTTGCAACGCGGTGTGCGTCCGCTCCAGGTGGTGCTGACAGAGTCGTTTCAAGCTGAGAAAGGCGATGAGTGGCTGGGGTTGACCGATCAGGTGTTTGTGTTGCCAGATGCCTTGTTTGCCAGCCTGAGTGGTTTGGAGTCACCGGGCCGCATGGGTTTTGTGCTGGCGTGGCAAGCCGCTCATGAGGTCTTGCCTGATGCACCCACCGTCGTGCTTGACCGTTTGCAGGATGCGGGCAATGTCGGAGCCATTTTGCGCTGTGCCTCGGCTTTCGGTTACCGGCAAGTGCTGGCCATCAAGGGCACGGCGGCTTTGTGGTCAACCAAGGTGCTGCGGGCGGGCATGGGGGCGCATCTTGGCCTGCACCTCGTCGAAGCCCTCAGCGAGGCCGATCTGGCGACTTTGCATGTGCCCTTGCTCACCACCAGTTCCCACGAGGGGCCGTTTTTGCACGCCTTGTTGCAAGCGGGTGAATTGCCCCAAAAGTGTGCGTGGGTCTTCGGACACGAAGGGCAAGGCGTCAGTGCCAGTCTGATGGCCATGGCCCGGCACCAGGTGCGCATTGCCCAGCCGGGCGGTGAAGAATCCCTCAATGTGGCCACGGCGGCGGCCATCTGCCTGCATGCCAGTGCTACCGCTGGTCCCTGAGCCCATTGGCGGCTCGGCCGCAAGTTCTGCTGGGTGATTTGTCAGGGTTTACTAGCGGTCCTCAGCTATAATGAGAGGCTTTCCCGCATCAACCTGTACGCCACAGTCCATCCTAGGCCCAATCCTCGAACAAGCAGCCAAAAAGAGATCCCATCTCTGGTGAGTGCTGAGGCGTACCCGAACTATTCCGGAGAACCCAGTGCTTTTGTCTCTTCAGGGAACCTTCCCGCCCGCCATTTTGGCGCTTGCAGACGGCACGGTCTTTATCGGCAACTCGATCGGAGCCACCGGCTCCACAGTCGGCGAAGTGGTGTTCAACACCGCGCTCACTGGCTACCAAGAAATCCTCACCGACCCCAGCTATTGCCAGCAGATCGTCACTTTGACGTACCCGCACATCGGCAACTACGGCGTCAATACGGAAGACATCGAGTCTGACAAAGTCCACGCCGCTGGCTTGATCATCAAAGATCTGCCATTGATTGCCAGCAATTTCCGCTCTAACCAAACCCTGTCGGCTTATTTGACCGATGCTGGTACGGTGGCCATTGCCAACATCGACACCCGTCAACTGACCCGCATCTTGCGCACCAAGGGCGCGCAAAATGGCGCGATCGTCGGTTTGGCCAAAGGCCAATCGGTCACCCAAGCGGTCATTGACCAGGCGATTGCCGCAGCCAAGGCGGCCCCCAACATGGCGGGTCTCGATTTGGCGCAAAAAGTCACCGTGACTCAGCCTTACGACTGGACCCAAACCGAGTGGCAACTGGGTGCCGGTTATGGCACTCAGTCATCGCCCAAGTTCCATGTTGTCGCTTACGACTTCGGCGTCAAGAAAAACATCTTGCGCATGCTGGCCGAGCGCGGTTGCAAAGTGACCGTGGTGCCAGCCAAAACGCCCGCAGCTGAGGTGCTCCAACACAAACCCGATGGCATCTTCCTGTCCAACGGTCCTGGCGATCCGCAGCCTTGTGACTACGCGATTGCGGCAGCGGCAGAGCTGATCGAAACCGGTACCCCCACCTTCGGTATTTGTTTGGGTCACCAAATCATGGCCTTGGCCAGTGGTGCCAAGACCTTCAAGATGAAGTTTGGTCACCACGGCGCCAACCACCCCGTCAAAGACCTGGATTCCGGCCGCGTGTCCATCACCAGCCAGAACCACGGTTTTGCAGTAGACGAAAAGTCCTTGCCCGCCAACTTGCGTGCCACGCACGTGTCTTTGTTTGACGGCACCTTGCAGGGCCTGTCCCGCACCGACAAGCCCGCGTTCTGCTTCCAGGGTCACCCCGAAGCGTCGCCTGGCCCACACGACATTGCTTACCTCTTTGACCGCTTCATCAAACTGATGGAGGCGAAATAACATGCCAAAGCGCACCGACCTCAAAAGCATCCTCATCATTGGCGCAGGTCCGATCATCATTGGTCAGGCCTGCGAGTTCGATTACTCTGGCGTGCAGGCTTGCAAAGCCTTGCGCGAAGAAGGCTACAGAGTCATCCTAATCAACAGCAACCCTGCCACGATCATGACCGACCCGGCCACGGCTGACGTGACCTACATCGAACCCATCACTTGGCAGACGGTTGAGAAGATCATCGCCAAAGAGCGGCCCGATGCGATTTTGCCCACCATGGGAGGCCAGACCGCGCTCAACTGCGCTCTGGATTTGTGGCACCACGGCGTGCTTGAAAAATACAAAGTCGAGCTGATTGGCGCCACGCCTGAAGCCATCGACAAAGCCGAAGACCGTCTGAAGTTCAAGGACGCCATGACCAAAATCGGTCTGGGTTCGGCCCGCTCGGGTATTGCCCACAGCATGGAAGAAGCCTGGGACGTGCAAAAACGCGTCGGTTTCCCCACGGTGATTCGCCCCAGTTTCACGCTGGGTGGCACGGGTGGTGGCATCGCCTACAACCCCGAAGAATTCGAAACCATCTGCAAGCGCGGCCTGGAAGCTTCGCCGACCAACGAACTGTTGATCGAAGAATCGCTGCTCGGTTGGAAAGAGTACGAGATGGAAGTGGTACGCGACAAGGCGGACAACTGCATCATCGTCTGCTCGATTGAAAACCTAGACCCCATGGGTGTGCACACCGGTGACTCGATCACTGTGGCACCTGCACAGACGCTGACCGACAAGGAATACCAGATTCTGCGCAATGCCTCTTTGGCAGTGCTCCGCGAAATCGGTGTGGACACGGGCGGCTCGAATGTGCAGTTTTCGATCAATCCCAAAGACGGCCGTATGGTCGTCATCGAGATGAACCCTCGCGTTTCGCGTTCATCGGCATTGGCTTCCAAAGCCACCGGTTTCCCGATCGCCAAAGTGGCGGCTAAGTTGGCTGTGGGCTACACCCTCGACGAATTGCGCAACGACATCACCGGTGGCACCACGCCCGCCTCTTTCGAGCCTTCGATCGACTACGTGGTCACCAAGATCCCACGTTTTGCTTTTGAGAAATTCCCTACGGCTGACAGCCGTTTGACCACCCAGATGAAATCGGTGGGTGAGGTGATGGCCATGGGCCGCACTTTCCAGGAGTCTTTTCAGAAAGCCCTGCGCGGCCTGGAGGTCGGCGTGGACGGCATGAACGAAAAAACCCAGGACCGCGAAGTGCTGGAAAAAGAGCTGGGCGAGCCAGGCCCCGAGCGCATCTGGTACGTGGGCGACGCGTTTGCCATGGGCCTGAGCGTGGACGAGGTGTTTGCCTTGACCAAGATCGACCCTTGGTTCCTGGTACAGATTGAAGAGATCGTCAAGATCGAACTGGAGCTCGAAACCACCACACCCGAAGCCATCAGCGCTGACGAGTTGCGCGCGCTCAAGAAGAAGGGCTTCTCTGACCGCCGTCTGGCCAAGTTGCTCAAAACCACCGAGCATGTGGTGCGCGCGCGCCGCCATGCGCTGAACATCCGCCCCGTTTACAAGCGTGTGGACACCTGTGCTGCCGAGTTCTCGACCGACACCGCCTACATGTACTCCTGCTACGAAGGCCATGGTGAAGGTGAATGCGAAGCCGAACCCACGAACAACAAGAAGATCATGGTTTTGGGCGGCGGTCCGAACCGGATTGGCCAGGGCATCGAGTTTGACTACTGTTGCGTGCACGCAGCCTTGGCCATGCGCGAAGACGGTTATGAAACCATCATGGTCAACTGCAACCCCGAGACTGTGTCGACCGATTACGACACCTCGGACCGTTTGTACTTTGAGCCCGTCACCTTGGAAGACGTGCTCGAAATCGTGGACAAGGAAAAGCCTACAGGCGTCATCGTTCAGTACGGTGGCCAAACGCCTTTGAAATTGGCGCTCGACCTGGAAGCCGCGGGCGTCCCTATCATCGGCACCAGCCCCGACATGATTGACGCGGCCGAAGACCGTGAGCGTTTCCAGAAATTGCTACAAGACCTGGGACTGCGTCAGCCTCCCAATGCCACTGCTCGTACCGAGGCCGAAGCTTTGGAGAAAGCCGCCGCCTTGGGTTACCCCTTGGTGGTGCGCCCTAGCTACGTGCTGGGTGGCCGCGCCATGGAAATCGTGCACGAGCAGCGTGACCTGGAGCGCTACATGCGCGAAGCGGTCAAGGTGTCGCATGACTCGCCTGTATTGCTGGACCGTTTCTTAAACGACGCCATCGAGTGCGATGTGGACTGCCTGCGCGACCCTGAAGGCAAGACCTTCATCGGTGGCGTGATGGAGCACATCGAGCAAGCAGGTGTGCACAGCGGAGACTCGGCTTGCTCCTTGCCGCCTTACTCACTGTCTTCTGCCACGGTGGACGAACTCAAGCGCCAATCGGCCGCCATGGCAGGTGCCTTGAACGTGGTGGGCTTGATGAACGTGCAGTTTGCGATCCAGCATGTGGCTGGCGAAGACGTGATCTACGTGCTGGAAGTCAACCCCCGAGCTTCGCGCACGGTGCCCTATGTGTCCAAAGCCACGGGCATCCAGTTGGCCAAGGTTGCTGCTCGCTGCATGGCCGGCCAGTCTCTGGCGTCGCAAGGCATCGCCCATGAAGTCACGCCGCCTTATTTCAGTGTGAAAGAAGCCGTCTTCCCCTTCGTAAAGTTCCCCGGCGTGGACACTATCCTCGGCCCCGAGATGAAGTCCACAGGCGAAGTCATGGGCGTGGGCAAGACCTTTGGCGAAGCTTTTGTGAAAAGCCAACTGGGTGCAGGCACCAAGTTGCCACGCCCCACCAAAGCCGACGGCTCGCCTTCGGGCAAGGTCTTCATCTCGGTGAAAAACAACGACAAGACGCGTGCCATTGAAGTGGCCCGTCAGCTGGTGGCCCAAGGCTTTGAGCTGGTGGCCACCAAAGGCACGGCTGCTGCCATTCAGGCCGCAGGCGTGGCCTGTGCCACGGTGAACAAAGTGACCGAAGGCCGCCCGCACATCGTAGACATGATCAAAAACAACGAAGTTGTGCTGGTCATCAACACGGTCGAAGAGCGCCGCAATGCGATCGCTGATTCGCGCCACATCCGCACCTCGGCTTTGCTTAACCGTGTCACGACCTTCACAACCATCGCTGGCGCTGAAGCGGCTGTGGAGGGCATGAAGTACATGGATCAGCTGGATGTGATTTCCATCCAGGAAATGCACGCCCAACTGGTGGCATGAGCCGTGGTCTGTAGTTCTGCACCCCCGACAGGGTGCAAGGCATAATGCTGTCAATGACCGCCGAGTTTCAAAACTCGGCGGTTTGCTTTTGGAGAACCGAACATGTCAACCATCCCGATCACCAAACGTGGTGCTGAAAAACTCAAGGACGAGTTGCACCGTCTCAAAACGGTGGACCGTCCAAGCGTGATCCAGGCCATTGCTGAAGCGCGTGCTCAGGGCGATCTGAGTGAGAACGCCGAATACGATGCGGCCAAAGACCGACAAGGATTCATCGAAGGGCGGATTCAGGAAATCGAAGGCAAACTTTCGGCTGCCCAGGTCATCGACCCTGCGTCGGTGGATGCAGGAGGCCGCGTGGTGTTTGGCGCCACCGTCGAGTTGGAAGACGAGAGCTCGGGTGAGGCTGTGACCTACCAGATCGTGGGCGAAGATGAGGCCGACTTGAAACTGGGGTTGATCAACATCAGCAGCCCGATTGCTCGCGCCTTGATTGGCAAGGAAGAGGGCGATGTGGCCGAAGTGCAAGCGCCGGGCGGCGTGCGCCGTTACGAAATCGTGGGTGTGTCTTACGTTTGAGTCAAAAACAAGGCCGCTTTTCAGCAGCCTTGGTGTGTATTGTCAGCCTGATGCGGTCGGTTCGGCATTTAGTCGTGGCGACCTTTCTTGAGCGATTTTTGCTTGGGCTTGGCCCGCTTAATCTGGCCGCCAGCGGCCAGACGCTGGTTGCCCAGCACACGAACAGTTTTGACTTCAGGGCGCTGGCCACCACGTGAGCTGTATTTCAGGATCTTGAAGTCGCGGGGACCAGCCTTGCGGTCTTCATCGACGGCTTTGAGCTTGTCCGGCTGGGGTCGCCACAGGACCAGCAATTTGCCAATGTGCTGGATCGGCGCGGCGCTGAGTTGATCGGCCAGTTGCATGAACATGGCTTCGCGAGCAGCGCGGTCATCGCCCAGCACTCGGATCTTGATGAGGCCATGGGCGTTCAGGGCCGCTTCGGCTTCTTTCATGACGGCAGAAGTCAGGCCATCGCCGCCGATCATGACGACCGGATCCAGGTGGTGGGCATCGGCGCGAAAAACTTTGCGCTCGGCAGGTGTGAGTTGTATTTGAGGCATCCCCGTATTATCCCTGCAAGGACACAAAAGAATGAAAGTCAAAACCAAAAGTAAAAAGGTCAACAAAGCTTGGTTGAACGACCATGTGAATGACACCTACGTGAAACTGGCCCTGAAAGAGGGTTACCGAGCGCGGGCGGCTTACAAACTCAAGGAAATCGACGAAACTTTGGGCTTGATTCGGCCCGGCCATTTGGTGGTGGATTTGGGCTCTGCCCCCGGTGCCTGGAGCCAGTACCTGCGTCGCCGCTTGTCACCGGATGGTGCGGCCATCGGCGAGCTCAACGGCAGCATCATCGCGCTGGACATTTTGTCCATGGACCCGGTGGAAGGGGTGCAGTTCATTCAGGGGGATTTCCGCGATAACGAGGTGTCCGCTTTGCTGGAGGCAGCTTTGCAGGGGCGGCAGGCCGACGTGGTGGTGTCCGACATGGCCCCTAATTTGTCGGGCATCGAGTCCTCGGATGCTGCGCGGGTCCAGCACTTGATCGAACTGGCCGTGGAATTCACGCAAAATCACATGAAGCCTCAGGGCGCTTTGGTGGTCAAGGTCTTTCATGGCAGCGGCTACAGCCAAATCGTCAAGATGTTCAAGGAGACCTTCAAGGTGGTCAAGCCTATCAAGCCAAAATCTTCCCGGGACAAATCTTCGGAGACTTTTTTGGTGGGTATAGGCTTGATTCATGGGGACGATGGTCTTAAAACCTCCGTTCATGAGGGCTAAAACAACAAATTTCGTTTGTGGGTGGCTGTCACAGGCCTAGAATGGTGCAAGTTCATTTTTTTGATTGGAGCTCCTCTTGAATAACCCTTGGTTTTCTAAAATTGCCGTCTGGATGGTGATTGCCATGGTGCTGTTCACCTTGTTCAAGCAATTTGATAACCGTGGTGTCGCCAGCGCGAATGCCATCGGGTATTCTGATTTTCTGGAAGAGGTTCGCAGTAACCGCATCAAGAGCGCAACGATTTCTGAAAGTCCTGGTGGTACAGAAATCATCGCTATCACCTTGGATGAGCGTCGCATCAAAACCACTGCCACCTACCTCGACCGGGGTTTGGTTGGCGATTTGATCAGCAGCGGTGTCAAGTTCGACGTGAAGCCCCGTGAAGAAGGCTCTTTGCTCATGACTTTGTTGGTCAGTTGGGGACCTATGTTGCTTCTGATTGGCGTGTGGGTTTACTTCATGCGTCAGATGCAAGGCGGCGGCAAAGGTGGTGCTTTCAGCTTTGGCAAGTCCAAGGCGCGCATGATGGACGAAAACAACAACAACACCACTTTTGCGGATGTCGCTGGTTGTGATGAAGCCAAAGAAGAAGTCAAAGAGGTGGTCGATTTCTTGAAAGACCCCCAGCGCTTCCAAAAGTTAGGCGGCCGCATCCCCCGTGGGTTGCTGTTGGTGGGTCCTCCTGGCACAGGTAAGACTTTGTTGGCCAAGGGCATCGCTGGCGAAGCCAAGGTTCCATTTTTCAGCATTTCCGGATCAGATTTTGTGGAAATGTTTGTGGGCGTGGGTGCTTCGCGTGTTCGCGATATGTTTGAAAACGCCAAGAAAAACGCCCCTTGCATCATTTTCATTGACGAAATCGATGCCGTGGGTCGGCAACGTGGCGCTGGCCTAGGTGGCGGCAACGACGAGCGCGAGCAGACCTTGAATCAAATGTTAGTCGAGATGGACGGCTTTGAGACCAACTTGGGTGTGATTGTGGTGGCGGCCACCAACCGCCCAGATATTCTCGATGCTGCTTTGTTGCGCCCTGGACGTTTTGATCGTCAGGTCTATGTGACCTTGCCCGACATCCGTGGCCGCGAGCAAATCTTGAATGTGCACATGCGCAAGGTGCCAATTGGGCAAGACGTTAATGCAGCTGTGATTGCCCGTGGTACCCCTGGAATGAGCGGAGCTGATTTGGCCAATTTGTGCAACGAAGCTGCCTTGATGGCTGCTCGCCGCAACGCCCGTGTGGTGGAGATGGTTGACTTTGAAAAGGCCAAGGACAAAATCTTGATGGGGCCCGAGCGCAAGACCATGGTCATGCCTGAAGAAGAGCGTCGCAACACCGCCTACCACGAGGCCGGCCACGCTTTGATTGGTAACTTGTTGCCCAAGTGCGACCCCGTTCACAAGGTCACCATCATTCCCCGCGGCCGTGCTCTGGGTGTGACCATGAGCTTGCCAGAGAAAGACCGCTACAGTTACGACAAAGAGTACATGTTGAATCAAATCAGCATGCTATTTGGTGGTCGAATTGCCGAAGAGGTGTTCATGAACCAGATGACCACGGGTGCCAGCAACGATTTTGAGCGTGCGACTTCAATTGCCCGTGACATGGTGATGCGTTACGGTATGACCGACGCTTTGGGTCCCATGGTCTATGCAGAAAATGAGGGCGAAGTGTTCTTGGGACGATCCGTCACAAAGACCACCAACATGAGTGAATCCACCATGCAAAAGGTGGACATCGAGGTGCGCCGCATCATCGATGAGCAATACACTTTGGCCCGTCGCTTGATTGAAGAGCACAGCGCTCAAATGCATGGCATGGCCAAAGCTTTACTTGAATGGGAAACCATCGACAAGGATCAGATCGCCGACATCATGGCTGGCCGTGATCCACTGCCGCCCAAAGATTGGACACCTCGCACGCCTCCCTCGGGTGGCAACAGCGGTGGTGGTGCCCCAGTCGTTCAGACTGAACCTGCCACCACGGCGGCTTGATTCGCCGAGTCTGGCGTTCAAAAGAGCGGGGCCTTTGGCCCCGTTTTTTCATGGAAGAACTCTGATGTCACCCACACTCAAGCCAGCGTCATTGCTCAAAACCTGGAGAACCTCTCGGTTTGAATTGGATCTGCGAGAGCCTTTGGTCATGGGCATTGTCAACGTCACGCCAGACTCATTCTCCGACGGCGGTTTGCATGCAAAGACACCACAAGCCTTGCGCCATGCAGAGCAACTTTTGCACGAGGGCGCCGCCATTTTGGACATTGGAGCGGAATCTACTCGGCCTGGCGCTGAGCCTTTGCCACTGGTTGAAGAGTTGATGCGGCTTGAGCCTTTATTGCGTGAGGTGGTCCGTTGGAAAGTCCCCATTTCAGTTGATACCTACAAACCACAAGTGATGCAGGCCTGTCTTGACTGGGGAGTTGACATCGTGAATGACATTTGGGCTTTGCGTCAGCCAGGTGCGCAGCAAGTCGTTGCTGCGCACCCCAGGTGCGGTGTCTGTTTGATGCACATGCACCTGGACCCGCAAACCATGCAATTACAGCCGATGACAGGTCATGTGGTGTCTGAGGTGAATGCCTTTTTGCGCAGCCGAATAGACGCCTTGTTGCATTCGGGTGTGCAAGCGTCCAGACTGGTGGTGGATCCCGGCATAGGCTTTGGTAAAACGGTTGCGCAGAACTTTCAACTCTTGGCCCGGCAGGCCGATTTGCTGCACTCAGGTGTGCCCGTTATGGCTGGTTGGTCCAGAAAGTCTGCTTTAGGGGCGGCACTGTCGGAAGGCGAGACAGCCCCTGGTCCATCGCAAAGACAGGTGGCCAGCGTGGCCGCAGCCCTCATGGCGGTAGACCGGGGGGCTTCTGTGGTCAGGGTGCACGATGTCAAGGCCACGGTTGATGCACTCAAAATCTGGTTGGCCATGCAGCACCAGGCCGCATGCCATGAAGTGAATGTATGAAGCTCAGTTGGGGCACAAACATCGACGGCTAAAATTCTCCTTTAGTTTAAAAAATAAGGATTATCGGCATGACCCGTCAATACTTCGGCACAGACGGCATTCGCGGCACGGTGGGTCAAAGCCCCATCACGCCCGATTTCATTTTGCGTTTGGCTCATGCCGTGGGTCGCGTCTTAAAAACTCAGGAGGAGCATCCGACGGTTTTGATCGGCAAAGATACCCGCATTTCTGGCTACATGCTGGAAAGTGCTTTGGAGTCAGGCTTCAACTCTGCGGGTGTTCATGTGGTGTTGTTGGGGCCTGTGCCCACACCAGCTGTAGCCTATTTGACCCGCGCTCAACGTGCTTCATTGGGTGTGGTCATCAGTGCGAGTCACAACCCGTTTGCGGACAACGGCATCAAGTTTTTCAGCGCGCAAGGGAAAAAATTGTCAGATGCCTGGGAAGCGTCGGTCGAAGCCGCCTTGCTGGAGGACCCCGCTTGGGTTGACTCTGCAGCTCTGGGTAAAACCCGTCGCTTGGATGATGCGGGAGGCCGTTACATCGAATTTTGCAAAAGTACCTTTCCCAATGACTTGACGCTCAAGGGATTGAAAATCGTGGTGGATGGTGCAAACGGTGCCGCTTACCAAATTGCTCCCAAAGTTTTCCATGAACTGGGTGCCGAGGTGATCGCCATTGGCTGTTCACCCGATGGCCTCAACATCAACAAAGGGGTGGGGGCTACGCACCCTGAGGCCTTGGTGCAAGCTGTCAAAGCGCATCGCGCCGATTACGGCATCGCTTTGGACGGTGATGCCGACCGCTTGCAGTTTGTCGATGCAGCTGGCCGTTTGTTCAATGGCGACGAGCTTTTGTACTTGATGGTCACCGACCGCTTGGCACGCGACGAAGCCGTGCCGGGCGCTGTGGGCACTTTGATGACCAATCTGGCGGTCGAAGTGGCTTTGAAGCAGCGTGGCGTGCAGTTTGTTCGGGCCCAAGTGGGTGACCGTTATGTGCTTGAGGTCTTGCACGACAAAGGCTGGTTGTTGGGCGGGGAAGGTTCTGGTCACTTGTTGGCGCTCGACAAGCACACCACAGGGGACGGTCTGGTCAGCGCCTTGCAGGTGCTGCAAGCATGCGTGGGCAGCGGCAAGACCATGTCGCAATTGTTGGAAGGCGTCACACTTTTTCCGCAAACCCTCATCAATGTTCGTTTGACCCCGGGATTTGACTGGCAAGGTCACCCAGCTTTATGGGATGCCACGCGTGCGGCCGAGGCCGAACTGGGCGACTCGGGCCGGGTCTTGATCCGCGCCAGTGGCACAGAACCTTTGGTGCGTGTCATGGTCGAGGCGCGCGATGCGCTGCAAGCCCGTGAATGCGCAGAACAGATTGCGGCCACTTTACGATGAACCCCATCTCATCAAGCGGCACATTGGATGAAGTCTCATCCACGAGGCCTTGGACCGTTGACGCTGGCTTCAGTAAATCAGCCGATCAGGCTTGATCTCTTGCAAGATGGTGGTGGCGATTTCTTCAATCGATTTGGTGGTCGTTGAGAGCCAACGGATGCCTGAGCGGCGCATCATGGCTTCGGCTTCCGAGACTTCCATGCGGCAGTTTTCGATGCTGGCATAACGCGAATTTGGCCTGCGTTCAGCGCGGATTTCGGCCAAACGGTCTGGATGGATGCTCAGGCCGAAGATTTTTTTGCGATGAGGCACCAAGGCGGGCGGCAGTTGCTTTCGGTCAAAGTCTTCGGGAATCAAGGGGTAGTTCGCCGCTTTCAGGCCGTGCTGCATGGCCAGGTACAAGCTGGTCGGGGTTTTGCCGCTGCGACTCACACCGACCAAAATCACCTCTGCAGAATCCAAGTCGCGGTTCGATTGCCCGTCGTCGTGAGCCAGAGAAAAGTTAATGGCTTCGATTCGGTCGTGGTATTCCTTGCTTTTGCTCACATCTGAAAAACGCCCTACCCGGTGGTGCGACTTGATGCCGAGCTCGGCTTCCAGTGGGTTGACAAATGTACCAAACATGTCGAGCAGCATGCCCTGGCAATGTTCTTGAAGCACTTTGAGAACATCCATGTTCACCAGGGTGGTGAACACAATGGGTTTGGTTCCTTCCGTGTCGGCGGTGTGGTTGATCTGCCGTACCGCTTGGTGTGCTTTGTCGATGGTGTCTGTGAATGGCAACCGAACATGGCGAGACTTCATGTCGAATTGGGCCAGGATGGCGTTGCCAAAAGTTTCGGCGGTGATGCCTGTGCCGTCTGATACGAAAAAAACAGTGCGTTTTGGCATGCGAGTGATTTATTTCAATTGCAGGTGTCAACATTACCCCTAAAATCGTTCAATTATCCACAGCTGTCCGGCTCGGGGTTCTATTCAAAGAACAACACAACCCTGACCTATGCCTGGAGCCAGGTTTTAACTTTGGAGCTTTGCATGTCTGATCTTTTCAGCGAGACCGCTTTGGTCGTTCCCTTTGAGTTGTTGCGCATGACCGACGTCGAGTCGGTCGGAGGCAAAAACGCCAGCTTGGGGGAGATGATTTCCCAACTGCCCTCTGGTGTGCGTGTTCCCACAGGCTTTGCTACCACCGCCTACGCTTTTCGCCAATTTTTGGCTTATGGTGGCCTGACGGAGCGCATCAATGCCCGACTAGACGCCCTTGACACAGATGATGTGCGCGCCTTGGCCGTCGCGGGGGCCGAAATCCGTGCCATGGTCGAGGCCCAGCCCTTTCCCGTTGACTTGGAAAAAGCCATTCGTGAGGAGTTTGGGCGATTGCAGGACAGCAATGTTGAGGCCTCTTTTGCAGTACGTTCTTCAGCTACGGCCGAAGATTTGCCCGATGCCTCTTTTGCCGGTCAGCAAGAAACCTTTTTGAACGTGGTCGGCATCGATGATGTGCTGCACAAGATGAAAGAGGTGTTTGCCTCGCTTTACAACGACCGTGCCATCAGCTACCGCGTGCACAAAGGCTTTGCTCACGCGGATGTTGCGTTGTCAGCGGGTGTGCAGCGCATGGTGCGCTCTGATTTGGGTGCGGCTGGCGTCATGTTCACCATTGATACCGAGTCGGGCTTCGAAGACGTGGTTTTCATCACCTCGAGCTACGGTTTGGGCGAGACGGTGGTGCAAGGCGCAGTTAACCCTGACGAGTTTTATGTCCACAAGCCGATGCTGGCAGCTGGCAAGCGCAGCGTGATCCGTCGCAACCTAGGCTCTAAGCTCCTTGAGATGGTGTTCGCCAGTGCCCAAGAAAAAGCTGCTTCGGGCAAGCTGGTCAAAACCACCGACGTTCCTACCGAGCTGCGCAACCGCTACAGCTTGACCGATGACGAGGTCGAGCAATTGGCCCGTTATGCGGTGGTCATCGAGCAGCATTACGGTCGCCCTATGGACATCGAGTGGGGCAAAGATGGCAACGATGGCTTGCTTTACATCTTGCAGGCCCGCCCTGAAACCGTGAAAAGCCAGGCCATGGGTTCGCCCGAGTTGCGTTACAAGCTCATAGGCAAAAGCGCCATCTTGGCCGAAGGCAGGGCGATTGGCCAAAAAATTGGCACCGGTCCGGTACGCTTGGTTCACCACATCAGTGAGATGGACCAAGTTCAGCCGGGCGATGTGTTGGTGACTGACATGACCGACCCCAACTGGGAACCTGTGATGAAGCGCGCCAGTGCCATTGTGACCAATCGAGGCGGACGCACTTGCCACGCCGCTATCATTGCTCGCGAGTTGGGTATTCCCGCGGTGGTCGGTTGTGGCAATGCCACCGAGCATTTGACGGAAGGCAGTCTGGTCACCGTCAGTTGTGCCGAGGGCGATACCGGGCGCATTTACGATGGACTGCTCGAAACCGAAGTCAGCGAGATCCAGCGCGGTGTGCTGCCCGATATCAAGACCAAGATCATGATGAACGTGGGCAACCCACAGCTGGCCTTTGACTTTGCCCAGCTGCCCAACGCCGGTGTCGGTCTGGCCCGTTTGGAGTTCATCATCAACAACAACATCGGCGTTCACCCCAAGGCCATCCTGGACTATCCTGCCATCGATGCCGACCTGAAAAAAGCCGTTGAATCGGTGGCCCGTGGCCACGCTTCTCCCCGTGCCTTTTATGTCGACAAGGTCGCTGAAGGTGTGGCCAGCATCGCCGCCGCCTTCTGGCCTAAGCCGGTCATCGTGCGTTTGTCCGACTTCAAGAGCAACGAGTACCGCAAACTGATTGGCGGCAGCCGCTACGAGCCAGAGGAAGAAAACCCGATGCTGGGCTTCCGTGGCGCGGCGCGCTACATCAGCGCAGACTTTGGTGAAGCTTTTGCCATGGAGTGCGAGGCCCTCAAACGGGTTCGAGGCGAGATGGGCCTGACCAACGTGCAGATCATGGTGCCCTTTGTGCGCACCTTGGGGCAGGCCGAAAAGGTCACCCAACTGCTGGCCAGCCAAGGCTTGCGCCGTGGTGAGAATGCGCTCAAGATCGTCATGATGTGCGAAGTGCCCAGCAACGCCATCCTTGCCGAGCGCTTCCTGGAGTTCTTTGACGGTTTCTCGATTGGCTCGAACGACCTCACACAACTGACCTTGGGTCTGGACCGCGACTCTGGCTTGGAGCTGTTGGCCGCTGACTTTGATGAACGTGATCCTGCTGTGACCGCATTGATCTCACAAGCCATCAAAGCCTGTTTGGCGCAGGGCAAATACATCGGCATTTGTGGTCAGGGCCCCTCGGACCATCCGGATTTTGCGCATTGGTTGATGGACCAAGGTATTAGCTCCATTTCGCTGAACCCGGACACCGTCATTGAGACTTGGACCAACTTGGGCCGTTAAGTCATAGGAGGCGCATGGCGATGAGCAATTCTTCCAACATCGCCATGTCGACCTCATACCGATGGCGGCTTCATCGCAACGTTCTTATTTACCTTTTTTTTCTTCTGAGTTTGATCGGCGCCCTGGCTTGGGCCGAGAGCGCTGGTTTGTCGAAAAACCTGATTGGTCCCATTTTTCTGTTCAGTACAGTGATGATTTATGCCTTGATTGGCATATCAGGCAGGACCACCAACGAAGATGAGTATTACGTGGCAGGGCGGCGCATTCCCGCCATGTACAACGGCATGGCCACTGCAGCCGATTGGATGAGTGCGGCCTCTTTCATCAGCTTGGCTGGCGCGCTTTACTTGCAAGGGTATTCCGGCAGTGGCAACCAACCCGGAGGCTTGGCTTATGTGATTGGCTGGACGGGGGGCTTTTGTCTCGTTGCCCTCTTGATCGCGCCTCAATTGCGTGCCATGCGCTTGTACACCTTGCCCGATTATTTTGACCATCGTTACGGTGGACGTTGGCCACGGGTGATTGCTGCTTTGGCGTCCGTATTGTGTTCTTTCACTTACATCGTCGCGCAAATTTATGGCATTGGCTTGATCGCTTCCCGTTTGACGGGCGTTCAGTTCGAGATCGGTATTTTGTTGGGCTTGGGCGGAGTTTTGTTGTGTTCATTTTTGGGTGGCATGCGCGCCATCACTTGGACACAGGTGGCGCAATACATCATGCTCTTGTTGGCATTCATGATTCCTGTGTCTTGGCTGGCCTACAAGCAATTGGGCAATCCTGTGGCACCCTTGGTGTATGGCACCCAACTCTCAGCCATTGCGGCCATTGAACAACGCCTCATGGACGATCCTGCTGAGTTGGAAGTGCGGCGCGAATATGCGCAACGCGCCAAGGTCTATGCTGCTCGCTTACAGGATGTGGAAGGGGCAATTGTTCAATTGCAACAAGAACTCGAAGGCAAGATTCAAACACTCAAGGCCCAAGGTGCTGACTTCGCAACGATTGCCCAGATTCGCAGAGAACTGTTGGCCGTGCCGCAAGAGCCGGCAAAGGCGAGGGAGGAGTGGACGCGAGCCAAGCTCGAAAACCTGGAAAGATCTCGCCCCTTGGGCGGTATGCCCGCACATTCGCAGTCATTTACTGGCGACCCTGAAGGGGGTGTTGCGCAAGAACGCCTTTTCAATGAATCGAGACTGAACTTTTTGGCTTTGATCTTTTGTCTTATGGTTGGTACGGCAGGTTTGCCTCATCTTTTGACACGCTTTTACACTCTGCCCAGTGTGGCCGAAACACGAAGTTCTGTGGCTTGGTCTTTGTTGTTCATTGGCTTGATCTACCTCAGTGTCCCTGCTTTGGCCGTATTGGTGAAGTTTGAGGTACTCAATAACTTGGTGGGTAGCCGCTTTGACACGTTGCCCAGTTGGATGGCTCAATGGTCACGGATGGATTCAGAGTTGCTGTCATTCTCTGATGTCAACGGAGACGGTATTTTGCAGCTTGGAGAGTTGAAATTGGGGGCAGACATGATCATGTTGGCCACGCCGGAATTGGGGGGTATGCCTTTCGTTGTTTCGGGATTGGTGGCTGCAGGCGGTTTGGCTGCAGCGCTTTCGACGGCCGATGGTTTACTTTTGACCATCAGCAACGCTTTGGTGCGCGATATGCGACCCAATACCGGCAGCGGCCCCCAATCTGCTGAAGGGAGGGTGATTTTGTCCAAGTTTGCGCTGTTGGCTGTGGCCATGTTGGCGGCTGTGGTGGCGGCGTTCAAGCCTGCTGAAATTTTGGCTTTGGTTTCGGCTTCTTTTTCTTTGGCAGCATCTGCCTTTTTCCCGGGCATGGTCTTGGGCATGCTGTGGCCCCGGGTGCACAGGCCTGCGGTGGTGATGGGCATGTTGTCGGGTTTGGGCGTGACCATTTTTTACATGTTGGTCAATGCGCCTGGTTTCAGGCATTTTTGGGGCATGGATCCATTTGCGGGGCTTTGGTGGGGCATTCAGCCACTGTCAGCTGGGGTGTTTGGTGTGCCTGTGGGTTTTGGTGTGATGCTTTTGGTTACATGGCTGATGCCTCAGCGTTTCATTCGCCAGACAGCAGAATCCTCGGCGACAAGGCGCAAAGTTTCTGAAAGCTTTCCAGGGCTGTGATGTTAAGGCTATAATATAAGGCTTCGCCTTGCTGCACCCCGACAGACGCTGGGGGCAGCTTTTCCAACCATTTGGGTTAACCTCAAGGAGTGTCAATGCGTCATTACGAAATCATTTTGCTGATCCACCCCGATCAGTCCGAACAGGTTCCAGCCATGCTGGAGCGTTACAAAGGCATGATCACTGCCGGCGGTGGCCAGATCCACCGTGTTGAAGACTGGGGCCGCCGCCAGTTGGCTTACCAGATCAACAAGTTGGGCAAAGCCCACTACCTGTGCGTGAACATTGAAGCCGACCAAGCCGTCATGGCTGAACTCGAGCATGCTTTCAAGTTCAATGACGCCGTGCTGCGTCACCTGACGGTGCTGAAGAAAAAAGCCGACACAGGCCCTTCATCCATGATGAAGCAAGTCGAGCGCGAAGAAGCCCGCAAAACCCAACAAGCCGAATTCGCCGCTTGACACTGATCTGTTGAGGAGTGAACCGAACTGAAATTTCAGCCTGTATTGCCGAGCAAGCCGCTTTGCGATACACCCCCGCCGGTTTGCCCGCTTTGGATTTGATTCTGGAGCATGCCTCTGATGTTGAAGAGGCAGGGCAAATGCGAAAAGTCCAGTTAAAACTTCGTGCTTTGGCCATTGGGTCATTGGCCGAAAGACTGGTCAAGCAGGCGGTAGGCAGTGTTTGGACGTTCAAAGGCTTTTTGGTCACCCCTCGGCAAGGCAAAAGTGTTGTGTTGCACATTCAAGAGTTTCAGCAAGATTAATTTCAGGAGGCCCCATGGCCACATTTAAAAAATTCAACAAAGACAAGCGCCCCAAGCGCAACACCCAGTCACTGCTGTTCAAGCGCAAGCGCTTTTGCCGCTTCACAGTGACCGGCGTCGAAGAAATCGACTACAAAGATGTGGACACCCTGCGTGACTTCATCGCCGAAAACGGCAAAATAATTCCTGCGCGCCTGACTGGCACCCGTGCCATTTTCCAGCGTCAGCTCAACACAGCCATCAAGCGCGCACGCTTTTTGGCCATGTTGCCCTACACCGACCAGCACAAAGTCTAAGGAGTCCAACCATGCAAATCATTCTGCTCGAGAAGGTTGTGAACCTGGGTAATTTGGGCGATATCGTCAAAGTCAAAGACGGTTACGCACGCAACTTTTTGATCCCCCAAGGCCGCGCTCGCCGCGCCACTGAAGCCAACAAGGCTGAGTTTGAAGCTCGCCGTGTTGAACTCGAAAAAGCTGCTGCTGCAAAGTTGGCTGAAGCGCAAGCTCAAGGTGAAAAGCTGTCCGGTACAGTTGTGAAGTTGTCACAAAAAGCCGGTGTGGATGGCCGCTTGTTCGGCTCCGTCACCAACCATGACATTTGCGAAGAGTTGAACAAACTTTCCTACAAGCTGGTCAAGTCTCAAATTCGCATGCCCAACGGCCCCATCAAGATGGTCAGTGATTCCACTGTCGCTGTGGCACTGCACACCGATGTGGTGGTTGAGGTGACGGTTTCGGTTTACGGCGAATCGGCCTGATTTCTGCTGCTTTATGAAAAGCCGCCGGGCCTTGTGCTTGGCGGCTTTTTTCTTTGGGCTTCACGCGATCTGACTTTTACAGGGCAGAACACCGGATGCACAGCGCTTATCCACAGCTTTATCCCGAGCCTGCCGCGTTTTTGCGACTAACATGCCCTTTTGAGGTTTTGTACCTATGTCTGCCGTTTTTGCTCCTTCATTGAACACATTCCCTTTCGACCTGTCGGGTGACAGCCAGGTGGCCAACTTGCGCGTGCCACCCCATTCGATTGAAGCCGAGTCCAGTGTTCTGGGCGGACTCTTGTTGGACAATGGTGCTTGGGATCGCGTGGGAGACTTGCTGGTTGACAATGACTTCTATCGGCACGAGCACAAGCTGATTTATGCAGCCATCGGGGCGTTGATCAACGCTTCCAAGCCGGCCGACGTCATCACCGTGAACGAACAGTTACAGAACCAGGGCAAGGTCGATGAAATGGGCGGCTTGGGTTACCTGAACTCCCTGGCGCAATACGTACCCAGCGCCAGCAATATCCGCCGCTATGCCGAGATCGTGCGCGAGCGCTCGATCCTGCGCAAACTGGTTTCCGCCAGCGACGAGATCGCGACCAACGCCTTCAATCCCCAAGGTAAGGCGATTGACCGCATCCTGGACGAAGCCGAGCAAAAAATCTTCAATATCGGTGAGGAAGGCTCACGCATGAAGCAGGGCTTTCAGTCGATGGATACGCTGGTGGTGGAGTTGCTCGACCGCGTGCAGGAGATGGCCGACAACCCCAATGACATCACGGGTGTGCCCACAGGCTTTTATGACTTGGACCGCATGACCTCAGGTCTTCAACCGGGCGATATGGTGGTGCTGGCAGCGCGGCCTTCGATGGGCAAGACGGCATTCGCCATCAACATCGCCGAGCATGTGGCCTTGAACGAAGGTTTACCGGTAGCGGTGTTTTCGATGGAAATGGGTGCTTCGCAACTGGCCGTGCGCGTGGTCGGTTCCATTGGGCGCATTGACCAAGGCCATTTGCGGACGGGCAAACTCAATGACGATGAATGGCCGCGCTTGACTGAGGCGATTGAAAAATTGCGAACCGTATCTTTGCACATAGACGAAACACCCGGACTCACACCCTCCGAGCTGCGCGCGAATGCCCGCCGTTTGGCGCGTCAATGTGGCAAGCTGGGCTTGATTGTGGTCGACTATTTACAGCTGATGAGCGGCTCGGGCGGCTCAGGCGGCGACAACCGCGCAACCGAGTTGGGTGAGATTTCGCGCGGTTTGAAGATGTTGGCCAAAGAGTTGCAATGCCCAGTGATTGCTTTGTCTCAGCTCAACCGAAGCGTAGAGCAGAGGACTGACAAGCGGCCCATGATGAGCGATTTGCGGGAATCGGGCGCCATTGAACAAGATGCAGACATCATCATGTTCATTTACCGCGATGACTACTACAACAAGGATTCGAAAGAGCCAGGGGTGGCCGAAATCATCATTGGAAAACAGCGAAATGGCCCCACAGGGACCGTGAAGCTGACTTTCTTGAAGAACTTGACCCGTTTTGAGAGTTTGGCCTCAGGCCTCAGCGACGATTACTGAGGCCTGCACGTCAAAGCATGATTCGATGCGTTAAAGGGTTTCGCTGGCAAAGTCAGCCAAGCGAGATCTTTCACCGCGCGCCAAGGTGATGTGCCCACCATGCGCCCAACCCTTGAAGCGGTCTACGGCGTAAGTCAAACCCGAAGAACCTTCGGTGAGGTAGGGCGTGTCAATCTGGGCCAGGTTGCCCATGCAGATGATCTTGGTGCCAGGACCCGCGCGTGTGATGAGTGTTTTCATCTGCTTGGGGGTCAGGTTTTGTGCTTCGTCGATGATCACGTACTTGTTCATGAAGGTACGCCCGCGCATGAAGTTCATGCTTTTGATCTTGATGCGGCTCTTGATCAATTCGTTGGTCGCTGCTCGGCCCCATTCACCCGAATTACCACCGTCGCCCTTGGCCAAGAATTCGAGGTTATCGTCCAATGCGCCCATCCAGGGACCCATTTTTTCTTCTTCGGTACCGGGCAAAAAGCCAATGTCTTCGCCTACGCTCACCGTTGCCCGGGTCATGATGATTTCGGTGTAGCGACGGTCATCCAGTACTTGTGTCAAGCCTGCAGCCAATGCCATCAGGGTCTTGCCTGAGCCTGCCGTGCCCGCCAAGGTGACGAAGTCCACATCCGGGTCGGTCAGCAAGTTCATGGCAAAGTTCTGCTCGCGGTTGCGTGTGGTGACGCCCCAGACAGCATTTTTTTGATGGGTAAAGTCTTTCAATGTTCGGAGCACTGCAGTTTTCCCCCGAATCTCGGTGACTCGGGCGTAAAGACTGGGCTCACCGGGTGCTTCAAAGAAGACAAACTGATTCATCAGCAAGTTGGGGACAATCGGGCCACTGATCCGATAAAAGGTGTGCGTGTTTTGTTGCCAACTTTCGACGGATTTACCATTTTTATTCCAAAAATCGGCTGGCAATGCCAATGAGCCCGGGTAGAGCAGGTCGCCATCTTCAAGGGTCTTGTCGTTTTGGTAGTCCTCAGCTTGAAGGCCCAATGCCCGCGCTTTGACGCGCATGTTGATGTCTTTTGAAACCAAAACCACATCGCGCGGTGCGTGCAACACACCTAGTGCTTTGACCACGCCCAAAATTTGGTTGTCTGCCTTGCCTTGGGGCAGGGCCAAGGGGAGACTCAGGTCGAGGGCTTGAGTCTGGAAAAACAACTGACCCATGGCATCGTTGTGGCCGGTGGTGCTCAAGGGCGAGCCTTGGCTCAGATCGTTGCTTTGCGCGCTGGCCAACGCATCCAGTGAGCGGCTGGCTTGACGCGCATTTCGAGCTACTTCGGTCATGCCTTTCTTGTGACCGTCAAGTTCCTCCAGCACGATCATGGGTAAAAACACATCGTGCTCTTCAAAGCGGAACAAACTCATGGGGTCGTGCATCAGCACGTTGGTGTCCAGAACAAAAAGCTTTTTGGGGCCATTGCGTCGCTTTGCACGAGCAGCGACCGGGGGGCTGGCCCGATTGGCTGATTTGGCTGAAGAGGGTGCTGTTTTGGCCTTGTCAGCGCGAATCGGAGTTTGCAAAGGCACTTGGGGCATTTCACGCATGGTGAGGGATGGACGTGCGCGCGAGATGGATTTTGGTGTTTTACCTTCCATCGTGGTCTCGACCGAGGGTTTCTGTTGTTGCTTGCTTTCAACTTGAACCATGGTTGATGAGACGTTTTCGGTGATGCTGGCCTCAAAGGCTTTGTGACTCAAGCGGCTGGCTCTTTGCGAGGGGGCTGGGGGCAGTGGCATGAAAGAAGGTCTCTGTTTGAAAATGCGAACGTAAAAAAAGCCGCCTATTGAACCAAGCGGCTTGGGGTCAAGTTTTCGACGTAACTTTTATTCAGTGGCATGAAAAGATTATGCACGAGCCATGTGACTGAACAGTGAACTGATTTCAAGCGGCAGCTGTTGCCTTTTTCAGATCTTTAACGGCTTGAAGCACTTCTTCTACGTGGCCTGGGACTTTGAGGCCGCGCCATTCGTTCTTGAGTGTGCCATCGGGACCAACCAAAAAAGTGCTCCGCTCAATGCCTTTGACCTTTTTGCCGTACATGATTTTGTTTTTCACCACGCCAAACATGTGACACATTTTCTCTTCTGTGTCTGCAATCAGCTCGAAAGGCAATTCAAGTTTGGCTTTGAAATCGTCATGGGACTTCATGTTGTCGCGAGAGACACCCAACACCAATGCGCCGGCTTTGACGAAATCTTTGTATTTGTCGCGAAACTGCATCGCCTCTGTGGTGCAGCCGGGCGTGTTGTCTTTGGGGTAGAAAAACAAAACAACCGTTTGACCCAAATGAGAGACGTTCGAAAATTTCAATCCGCTGGTGGCGTTGGCTTCAAATTCGGGGAGGGGTTTGTTCAGAACGATCGCCATGGAACTTTAACTCGCTTGTCTGGTTGAGCGTATGCCACCTGCACTAGGCAACATTGCCGCCGCAGGCCATTGGCCTCGGTAATCTCGTATTTTACTCTGAACGGCGATTAAGGATGTGCCCACTGCGCAATCAAAGCTCAGCATTTGGAATGCACGCTTTAGGATTCGATCAAAAGAAGTGCCACCACCTTGCGCCCTTCACTGGCCAATATGTTGTAAGTTCGACACGCTGCAGCAGTGTCCATGGTTTCCACGCCAATGCCTTGACTGATCAAGTCTTGTAACCAATGGGGTTTCGCAAAGCGCAGTTTTTGGCCGCTGCCAAAAAGTACCAGTTCAACCCCCATTTCGGCCCAAGGCTTGAAGTGGCTCTGATCAAGGGTCTCAAAATTGGAAGCTCCCCAAGCTGCAGGTAAGATTTCGGGCAAGCTGGTGACCGACAGGGATTGCCCATAACGAATGCCGTTGACTTCAATCCATGCACGGTCATAAGCATTGATGACGGGTGCATTCGATTTGTCGGGTTGGAGTTTCATGGGGCAGTTTGGCGAGTGCGAAAGGGGATTAGGGGATTGACTCAAATAGATGGCCCGTTACAGGGCTTGATTTGTGGTCAAATTATAGGTTTTCTCCCTCGTGAAACTCCCAATGGAGGCACTTTGAAGCCCATTCAAAAATCAGCCAAGCTTGCCAACGTTTGCTATGACATTCGAGGCCCTATCATGGACCGCGCACGTCAGATGGAGGAGGAAGGGCAGAAGATCATCAAACTGAATATCGGCAACCTGGCCGTTTTTGGTTTTGATGCACCTGAAGAAATCCAGCAAGACATGATCCGGAACTTGCCTAATTCGGCGGGTTACTCGGACAGCAAAGGCATTTTTGCGGCCCGCAAAGCCGTGATGCACGAAACCCAAAAGCAAGGAATTTTGGGTGTCACGCTGGATGATATTTACTTGGGCAATGGGGCCAGCGAGTTGATCGTTATGGCCACCAACGGCTTGCTCGACAATGGCGACGAGTTGCTTTTACCTTCGCCCGATTACCCGCTGTGGACGGCAGCAGCGAGCTTGTCAGGGGGCACGCCTGTGCATTACCACTGCAAAGAGGCTGATGGCTGGATGCCCGACTTGGCCGACATTCGTGCCAAAGTGACGTCGCGCACCAAAGGTATTGTGGTGATCAATCCGAACAACCCGACCGGCGCCTTGTACTCGGATGAACTGCTCCACGGTATCGTGGCTATCGCCCGAGAGCATGGCTTGGTGATCTTTGCCGATGAGGTGTACGACAAGGTCTTGTACGACGGCGTCAAGCACACGCCTTTGGCCAGTTTGTCCCAGGATGTGCTGACTTTGACCTTCAACTCACTGTCTAAGAGCTACCGCTCTTGCGGTTACCGTGCAGGCTGGATGGTGATATCGGGTGACAAGAAAAGGGCCCGCGATTACATCGAGGGCTTGAACATGCTTTCCAACATGCGCTTGTGCGCCAATGTGCCGGGCCAGTGGGCCATCCAAACGGCCTTGGGTGGGCACCAAAGCATCAATGAATTGGTGGGTGAGGGCGGTCGCTTGCGAAAACAGCGCGATTTGGCCCACCAATTGATCACGTCGATTCCGGGGGTCAGTTGCGTTAAGCCTCGCGCAGCTTTGTACATGTTCCCCAAATTGGATCCTCAGATTTATCCGGTCCATGATGACCAGGATTTCTTCTTGCAGTTACTTGAAGAAACCAAGGTCATGTTGGTCCAGGGTACGGGGTTCAATTGGCCTGCTGCTGACCATTTCCGCATCGTATTTTTACCCCATGAAGACGACTTGCGTGAGGCCATTGCGCGCGTTGCTCGTTTTTTGGCGGGTGCTCGCCAGCGTTTTGGTACCGAAGCCCTGGTGTCCTGAATTCAACCTTGCCCAATTCATTCGGGCGCAATGCAGTAAAGAAGATAAAAATGAAACCGATCAAAGTGGGCCTCTTGGGCGTGGGCACTGTGGGCAGCGGCACGTTCAACGTGCTGAAACGAAACCAAAAAGAAATTCAGCGTCGTGCAGGACGTGGCATTGAAATCAGCATGGTCGCTGATTTGGACGTGGCGCGAGCCAAGGCGCTGGTGGGTGAGGGCGTACATGTGGTCGCCGATGCCCGTGCCGTGATTGCCAACCCCGAGATCGACATCGTGATTGAATTGATTGGCGGCTATGGCATCGCCAAATCTCTGGTGCTCGATGCCATTGCCGCAGGCAAACATGTGGTCACCGCCAATAAGGCCTTGCTGGCGGTGCATGGCACCGAAATTTTTGCCGCAGCACAAGCCAAAGGCGTGATGGTGGCTTTCGAAGCCGCTGTGGCAGGTGGCATCCCGATCATCAAGGCGCTGCGCGAGGGTTTGACTGCCAACAGCATTCAGTGGGTGGCCGGCATCATCAATGGCACCACCAACTTCATCTT
>NZ_JBBAPF010000016.1:0-71960 GCF_040400975.1 Limnohabitans sp.
ATCTTTGCCGGGCAACAGGTTGATCAGGGCACCGAAGTCCAAAATCTTGGTGACCGGGCCTTCGTAGACCTTGCCAATTTCGACTTCGGCCGTGATCTGCTCAATGCGGCGCTTGGCTTCATCGGCTTTGGCTCCGTCAGTGGCGGCAATGGTGATCGTGCCATCTTCCGAGATGTTGATCTGGCAACCAGTCTCTTCCGTCAGGGCTCGGATGGTCGCGCCACCCTTGCCGATCACGTCACGGATCTTCTCGGGGTTGATCTTCATGGTGAAGAGCTTGGGCGCGAAATCAGACACTTCGGAGTTGGCTTCGCTCATCGCTTCTTGCATCTTGCCCAGAATGTGCATGCGGGCTTCTTTGGCTTGGGCCAAAGCGACTTGCATGATCTCCTTGGTGATGCCCTGGATCTTGATGTCCATCTGCAGCGCGGTGATGCCGCTGGTGGTACCCGCCACTTTGAAGTCCATGTCGCCCAGGTGGTCTTCGTCACCCAAGATGTCGGTCAACACCGCAAAGCGGTTGTCTTCCTTGATCAGGCCCATGGCGATACCGGCCACGTGGGCTTTCATCGGCACACCGGCGTCCATCATCGACAAGCAGCCGCCGCAGACCGAAGCCATGGACGAAGAACCATTCGATTCGGTGATCTCGGACACCACACGCACGGTGTAGGGGAACTCTTCTTTGTTTGGCAACACAGCGGCCAAAGCCCGCTTGGCCAAACGGCCGTGACCGATTTCGCGGCGCTTGGTGCTGCCCATGCGGCCCACTTCGCCGGTGGCAAAGGGAGGCATGTTGTAGTGAAACATGAAGCGGTCTTCGAACTCGCCAGCCAAAGCGTCAATGCGCTGAGCGTCGCGCTCGGTGCCCAAAGTGGTGATCACCAAAGCCTGCGTCTCACCGCGGGTGAACAAAGCCGAGCCGTGGGTGCGGGGCAGCACACTGTTGCGGATTTCGATGGGGCGCACAGTGCGTGTGTCGCGGCCGTCGATGCGGGGCTCACCGGCCAAAATTTGGCTGCGCACGATGCGCGCTTCGATTTCGAACAGCAGGTTGTCGAGCTTGACGGGGTCAAACGCCACGCCCTCTTCGGCCAAGGCAACTTTGACCGAAGCGTAGGCTTCGCGGCAAGCGTGTGTACGGGCTTGCTTGTTGCGGATCTGGTAAGCGGCGCGCAACTTCTCTTCTGCCAAAGAAGCCAGCTTGGCTTCAAAAGCCGTGTCGCGGGCAGGCGCTTGCCAGTCCCACACGGGCTTGCCAGCGTCGCGGACCAATTCATGGATTGCGTTGATGGCAATCGCGGATTGCTCGTGGCCATAGACCACACCACCCAACATGATTTCTTCGGACAGTTGCAGGGCTTCGGATTCGACCATCAGCACAGCGGCTTCGGTACCGGCCACGACCAAGTCCATCACGCTGTCTTTGCGCTGGGTTTGGCCGGGGTTCAGCACGTATTCACCGTTGATATAGCCCACGCGGGCCGCACCAATGGGGCCGTTGAACGGGATGCCCGAGATGGACAAAGCGGCAGACACAGCGATCATCGCGGCGATGTCGGCGTCGACTTCAGGGTTCAAAGACACGGTGTGGATGACCACATGCACGTCGTTGTAGAAACCTTCTGGAAACAGAGGGCGGATCGGACGGTCGATCAAACGACTGGTCAGGGTTTCGTGTTCGCTGGGCTTGGCTTCGCGCTTGAAGAAGCTGCCAGGGATCTTGCCTGCAGCGTAAGTCTTCTCGATGTAATCGACGGTGAGCGGGAAAAAGTCTTGACCTGCTTTGGCGATCTTGGAACCCACGACGGTGGCCAGCACCACAGTGCCTTCCATGTCGAGCAGCACAGCGCCGCCAGCTTGGCGAGCAACTTCGCCGGTTTCCATCTTGACCGTGTGCTGGCCCCATTGGAATGTCTTGGTGACTTTATTGAAAATGGACATGTTCAGAACTCCTGAAAACAAAAGCGCATGAGGCTGCACTGAGGGCCCGGAAGTTGACGCTCTGAACTCGATGCCATTCCACAAAACCTTGAGCTGAAAGCCTTGTGGAATGACACAGCGCGAGATCGCCCTGACAAATTCCGAAGAAAAAAAGAATAAAGCGCCTGAGCTAGTGAACTAACTCAGGCGCTTTTCATCTGGATAGACGATTACTTGCGCAGGCCAAGCTTGGCGATCAGCGCAACATAACGGTCAGCATCACGGGACTTGAGGTAGTCCAACAGCTTGCGGCGACGGCTCACCATGCGCAGCAGACCGCGGCGACCGTGATGGTCTTTGGCGTGTGTTTTGAAGTGGGGTGTCAGCTCGTTGATGCGGGCTGTCAGCAAAGCCACTTGGACTTCTGGGGACCCAGTGTCGTTGGCAGCACGTGCGTTGGCCTTGACGACCTCGGCCTTGATTGAAGATGCAATCATGGTTTTTCCTTGTTTTTTCGCTGGATTCAGACGAATTTCAGCGGGTTAATGACTTGCGCCAACTACCGGAAAAGCGGATGGCGTGCGTTCTGCAAATCGCAAAACAGTCGAATTATAGCCCGAAACAACCGACGCATGGGCTCTGCCAGCTCTCCTACAGGAGGACACAGACCCTGACACACCGCGCTCTCGCTTCAGCAAAGGATCGCCAAGCCTCTTATGCAACAAAATAATATATGCAAAACTAAAAAGTAGTTTGTTTTGGAATAAGTGAGCTCTACATTCGAAGCATGCATCTTCATAAAACAACATGAAACCTTGGGCTTGAACCGCAACCACCGCTTTTGCAGCTTGTTTCAACTGCTCCTCCAAAACATAGACCCATGTACCAGTACACCGAATTTGACCACCAGTTCTTGCGCGCCCGCGCTGCCCAACACCGCGACCAGCTGGAGCGCTTTCAGGCCGGCCAGCTGAGCGCCGATGAGTTCAAGCCCCTGCGGCTGCAAAACGGCTGGTATGTGCAGCGCTATGCCCCCATGTTGCGCGTGGCTGTGCCGTATGGCGAGATCTCGGCTCCCCAGCTCAAAGTGCTTGGCCAAATTGCCCGCGAATACGACTCGCCGAATCCCGCCCTGCTGGCCCAGGCCCAGGCCACGCAAGACAAAATCGCAGGTCCGGCACCAAAACTGACCACCAACTGCGGCCATTTCACCACGCGTCAAAACGTGCAATTCAACTGGATTCCGCTGGACAAATCTGCCGACGTGATGGACCTCCTGGCCAGCGTGAACCTGCACGGCATCCAGACCAGCGGAAACTGCATCCGCAACACCACCAGCGACGAACTGGCCGGGGTGGCGGTGGACGAAGTGGTCGATCCCCGGCCCTATGCCGAGCTGATCCGCCAATGGAGCACACTGCACCCCGAGTTTGCATTCTTGCCCCGCAAATTCAAGATCGCCATCACCGGCGCTGCAGAAGACCGCGCTGCCATTGGCTGGCACGACGTGGGTCTGAAAATGGTCAAAAACGCGGCTGGCGAAGTGGGCTTCAAGGTTCAAGTGGGCGGCGGCATGGGCCGCACACCCGCTGTGGGAGCGGTGATCCGCGAGTTCCTGGCCTGGAACCAGATCATGAATTACCTCGAAGCCGTGATCCGCGTCTACAACCGTTGGGGCCGCAGGGACAACATTTACAAGGCACGCATCAAGATTTTGGTGAGGGCCGAGGGTCAGCGCTACTTTGACGAGGTCGAGACCGAGTACCAAGACATTTTGCTCAAGGACGGCGGCCTGCACACCATCCCGCAAGCCGAGTTCGAGCGCGTCGCTGCCTGCTTTGCAGCGCCTACCATGGACTTGCCAGCCAACACCGCCGAGTTGACCGCCAAGTCGGAAGCCGATGTCGGCATCGAGGCGGCCAAGACCCCCGCTTTTGCCCGCTGGCTGGCGCAAAACGTCAAACCGCACCAAAACCCCGCTTTGCGTGCCGTGACCCTGTCCTTCAAGCGTCCGGGTCAAGCACCGGGCGACGCCACCGCCGATCAACTGGACGCTGCTGCCGCTCTGGTGGCCAGATACTCTGCTGGCGAAGCGCGCGTCACGCACAGCCAAAACCTGGTGCTGCCTTGGGTGCGTCTGGACCAACTGCACACCCTGTGGCTCGAAGCCAAAGCGCTGGGCCTGGCCCAGCCCAACATTGGCCTTTTGACCGACATGATCGCCTGCCCCGGCGGCGATTACTGCGCCCTGGCCAATGCCCGTTCGTTGCCCTTGGCCGCCGCCATCACTGAGCGTTACCAAGACCTGGACGAATTGCACGACCTGGGCCACATCGACTTTCACATCAGCGGCTGCATCAACTCCTGTGGGCATCACCACTCGGGCCATATCGGCATTTTGGGCGTCGACAAAGATGGCAAGGAGTGGTACCAAGTCACGCTGGGTGGCTCGGACGGCAAAGCGCTGTCAGGCCCCACAACCCCCGGCAAAGTGGTCGGCCCCTCGTTCTCGTCGTTTGAAGTGCCCGACGTGATCGAAGCGGTGTTGGACACCTACAAAGCCTTGCGCCTGCCCGCCCAAGGCCGCCACGAGTACTTCATTGAAACCCTGCGCCGCGTGGGGCAGGACCCATTCAAAGCGGCGGCCAATGCGGCTCGCCACCCCGTCGAGGAAACCACCATCTGACCCCCTTGTTGGAGCCCACCCTGTGGGCGATGGCTTGCAAAACCACACACATCAGAAAATCGCCCACAGGATGGGCTCCTACAAAACAAAAGACCGACCATGAACATCATTTCTGCCCAAGAACACCAGACCGTCGAATCGCCCACGGTTATCACACTGGCCAACGACGCAGATCCCCGCACGCTCGACCTGAGCGGCGTGACCCGCATCGATTTGCAGTTCCCCAAATTCACCGACGGCCGCGCCTACAGCCAAGCATTCTTGCTGCGACGCCGCCTGGGCTTTGCGGGCGAATTGCGTGCCACAGGCGAAGTGCTGATCGACCAATTGGTGCAAATGCAGCGCACCGGTTTTGACGTGGCCGTGCTGCGCAAAGGCGTGGACGCCTCGGCGGCGCAACGCCAGTTCGAACGCTTTGCTGGCTTTTACCAAGGCTCGGCTGTCCACACCCAACCCCCGTTTGCGACAACCGCCTGAAGCTTCGCCCACGGGGTGGGCTCCTACAAAAAACCAACGTCATGACCACCAGCTTTCTTTCACCCCGTCATGCTCAGTCCAAAGCCACGGATTTGCAAGCCAAAGCCAGCCCCAACTTTGCCGCCAAGCTGGCCGAGACCCAAGAATTGCTGCAACGCGCCGCCAACGAGTTTGCCCCCGTCACCCAAGCCTCCAGCCTAGGCGCCGAAGACGTCGTCATCACACACCTCATCAATGCGCTGCAACTGGACATCCCGGTCTTTGTTCTAGAGACCGGCGCGCTGCACACCGAAACCTTGTCGCTGCTGGAACGCACGCAAGCCCATTCGCGTGCGCCCATCGTGGTGTACCGTCCTGCTCACGAATCGGTCATGCAGTTCGTGCGCCAAAACGGCCAAGACGCGATGTACCAAAGCATCGCGCTGCGCAAAGCCTGCTGTGGCGTGCGCAAGATGGAGCCACTGGCCCGTGCATTGATAGGTCAACGCGCCTGGATCACGGGCTTGCGCCAAGAACAATCCAGCGCCCGCGCCGAAGTGCCCCTCATCGACGACAGTGAAGTGCAGGCCGCGCCCCAGATCACGCCAGCCAGCCCCAGCGCAGGTGTTTGCAAACTCAACCCCTTGGCCCGCTGGACCTGGGGCGATGTGTGGCACTACATCGCCGAGCACAAGGTGGACTACAACCCGCTGCACGACCAATTTTTTCCGAGCATCGGCTGCGCCCCCTGCACCCGCGCCATCAGCCTGGGCGAAGAATTTCGAGCCGGGCGCTGGTGGTGGGAGGACGAAGCGGCCAAGGAGTGCGGGCTGCACGTCAAACCCTGAAAACCGTCGAATCCATCCCTGTAGGAGCCCACCCTGTGGGCGATTCCCCATCCCCAAAACAGAAGCATCGCCCACAGAGGTGGGCTCCTACAAAAAGAAAAGAGAAAACCATGACAGCCACAACACCCACCGAACTGCACACCCTGAGCAATGCTCACTTGGACGCGCTGGAAGAAGAAACCATCTTCATCCTGCGCGAAGTGGCTGCCGCATTCGAGCGTCCAACCCTGCTGTTTTCGGGAGGCAAAGACTCTCTGGTCATGCTCAAGTGCGCCGAGAAAGCTTTTGGCGCAGGCCGCATTCCCTATCCGCTCTTGATGATCGACACCGGCCACAACTTCAAAGAAGTGACCGACTTCCGCGACTCACGCGCCGAGGAGCTGGGTGCCGAGCTGATCGTGCGCAGCGTGGAAGACTCCATGAAACGCGGCACCGTGCGCCTGGCCCACCCCGGAGAGAGCCGCAACGTGCACCAGTCGGTCACCTTGCTCGAAGCGATTGAAGAGTTCCGCTTTGACGCACTCATCGGCGGTGCCCGCCGAGACGAGGAAAAAGCCCGCGCCAAAGAGCGTATCTTTTCGCACCGAGACAGCTTTGGCCAGTGGCAGCCCAAGGCCCAGCGACCCGAGCTGTGGACCCTGTTCAACCACAAGTTGCAGCCGGGCGAGCACTTCCGTGTGTTCCCCATCAGCAACTGGACCGAGCTGGATGTGTGGCAGTACATCGCCCGCGAAAAGATTGCCTTGCCTTCCATTTATTACACGCACAAACGTGAGGTGGTCGACCGCCGGGGCCTCTTGGTGCCGGTGACCGTGCTGACACCGCCCAAAGACGGCGAAACGGTGGTGGTGCGCAACGTGCGCTTTCGCACCGTAGGCGACATCACCTGCACCTGCCCGGTGGAAAGCACCGCCGCCACGCCCGAGCAAATCGTGATCGAAACGCTGGCCACCGATGTGAGCGAACGCGGCGCGACCCGCATGGACGACAAGACGTCCGAGGCTTCCATGGAAAAACGCAAGAAAGATGGCTACTTTTAATGAACGCACTGAAATTCATCACCTGCGGCTCGGTCGACGACGGCAAGAGCACGCTGATTGGCCGCCTGCTGGTGGACACCAAGGCTGTGCTGCAAGACCACCTGGCGGGGGTACAGCGCTCCGGTGAAACCGATTTGGCCCTGCTGACTGACGGCTTGAGCGCCGAGCGCGAGCAAGGCATCACCATCGACGTGGCTTACCGCTACTTCACCACCGAATCGCGCAAGTTCATCATTGGCGACGCCCCCGGACACGAGCAGTACACCCGCAACATGGTCACGGCTGCATCGAGTGCCGACGCCGCCGTGGTGCTGGTCGACGCCATCAAACTCGACTGGGCCAACCCCAATCTGCAACTGCTGCCCCAAACCCGCCGCCACTCGCTGCTGGTCAAGCTGCTGCGCGCGCCATCCATCGTGTTCGCCATCAACAAACTTGACGCCGTGGCCGATGCCACTGTGGCCTACAACAACATCTCGAACGCTCTGCAAAAGTTTGCCAAAGAAGCGGGCATCACCGTCAACGCCATGGTGCCCGTCTCGGCCCTCAAGGGCTGGAACGTGGTCGATTCGCAACCACACTGGTGCGGCTACATCGGCCCCAGCCTGCTCAGCATCCTCGAAGGCCTGCCCGTCACCCCGGCTGAGACCGATGTGCCCTTCAGCTTCCCGGTGCAGTGGGTCGAAAAATTCCATGATTCCGGCGTCACCACCCAAGGCCGCCGCGTGTTCTGGGGCCGCGTGGCCACTGGCAGCATCGCCCCGGGCCAGACCGTCCGGGTCTTCCCCGGTGGCCAGACCGCCGTGGTCTCCCAAGTGTTGAGTGCCACCCGCCAGCTGCAAAACAAAGCTGCAAGCCACAGCGCCGGCATCGTGCTGGACCGTGAGGTGGACGTGTCGCGTGGCGACTGGCTGTTGGCAGAGCACGGCAGCCCTGAAGGCCAGCGCCAGCTCAGCACCACCATCGCCTGGATGGACGACGAGCCGCTGGTGGCGGGCCGTGTCTATTGGGCCCTGCACGGCCACCGCTGGGTCAAGGCCAAAGTGCAGGGCTTGGTGCACCGCCTGAACGTGAACACCTTGGACGAAGAAGAGGCCACCGAGCTGCCCCCCAACGCCATCGGCCACGTCACCCTGGCCCTGCAAGAGCCTTTGGCCACCCTGCCCTTTGCCCAGTCGCGCATCTTGGGTGCGCTGGTGCTGGTGGACACAGCCAGCCACAAGACCTCGGGCGCCGTGCTGGTGAACTGAAATGCCCCGGTCTGCCGCGCATAGCCCTGTTGGCCTCATAGACACCGCCAGTGGCCCCGGAATCCCCCTTAAAATGCGAGCTCTGCCTTGTTTGGCGGCGCAAAATTCCTTCACTCCGAGTCCATCATGACCCACGTTGTTTCAGAATCCTGCATCCAGTGCAAATACACCGACTGTGTGGACGTTTGCCCGGTCGATTGCTTCCGCGAAGGCCCCAATTTCCTGACCATTGACCCCGATGAGTGCATCGACTGCGCTGTGTGCATCCCCGAGTGTCCGGTCAACGCGATCTTTGCCGAAGAAGACCTGCCCGCAGATCAGCAGCACATGATCAAGCTCAATGCCGAACTGGCGGTCTTGCCCGGCTGGAAAAGCATCACCAAGCGCAAAACGCCCATGCCCGACGCCGATGACTGGAAAGACAAAACCGGCAAACTGGCGCACCTGGTGCGCTGACCCATGCGGGCACAGCACGCGCGTCGCTCATCCACCCCTTTGCCCATGGCCGAATCGTTCGGCCATTTTTGATTCGCTCACCGCATGACCACCCCCATCGACACCGAGGCTTTGGTAGTTGGCGCTGGCCCTGTGGGCTTGTTCCAGGTGTTCCAGCTGGGCCTGCAAGGCATTCGTTGCCATGTGGTCGACGCCTTGCCCCATGTGGGCGGCCAATGCGCTGAGCTTTATGCTGGTAAACCCATCTACGACATCCCGGGCATCCCTTTTTGCACGGGCCAAGAACTGGTGGAGCGCTTGCAGCAACAAGTCGCCCCTTTTCAACCCACGCTGCACTTGGGCCAACAGCTCACCCAGATCGAACGCCTGCCCAACCAACGCTGGGCTGTGACAACCGATGCGGGCCAAGGCTTTGTCACCACCACCTTGTTCATCGCCGCAGGCGTGGGCGCTTTTGTGCCGCGCCGCATGGTCCTCGAAGGTCTGGCCACTTTTGAAGGCACGCAAGTCTTTACGGAACCCCCTTTCCCCGAACACTGGGCCGGCCAACATTTGGTGGTGGCAGGCGACGGCGACAGCGCTTTGCAAACCTGCCTGTATGCAAGCACGGGCCCACAAGCCGCCGCCAGTGTCACCCTGCTGCACCGCCGCGACCAGTTCAGCGCTTCACCCGATTTGATCAACCTCATGCGCCAAGCCTGCCAAGAGGGCCGCATGCGTTTTGTGGCGGGACAGCCTACCGGACTGCGCACTGGGGGTGGCCGTTTGCAAGCCCTCGAACTGCTCAACCCCCAAGGCGATAGCGAGTGGCTAACGCTCGACGTGCTGCAAACCTGCCTGGGCCTGTCCCCGAAATTAGGCCCCTTGGCGCAATGGGGCTTGGCCATGGAGCGCAAGCAACTGGTGGTCAACACCGAAAACTTTGGCACCTCTGAGCCGGGCATTTTTGCCGTGGGTGATGTCAACACCTACCCCGGCAAAAAGAAGCTCATCCTGTGTGGATTTCACGAAGCCACATTGGCCGCATTTGGCGCGGTGGCCCTGCTGCGGCCTGCAGAAAAGACACTGCTGCAGTACACCACCACTTCCACGTTGCTGCACCAACGCCTAGGCCTGGTTTGAAGCCCTCTCGCCGGACGACTGACTTGACCGCTGAAAGCCCCCATCTGTCCATCTGCCCATCCAGCACACCATGCCCATCGGGCGGCTCAGCCTCACGCTTGGTCTGCAGCGGCGAGTCGGCGCAGTGGTTGGGGAGCAAAACCATGGTTGAGAGGCCCATGCCCCTGCCCGGTCTGCACCTGCGCGCCCTGTTCAATCGCGCTCAAAATGAAAGTGCGGGCCAGCACGACCGCATCTTCCAATCCGTGGCCCAGTGCCAAGTGCGCCGCAATGGCCGAGGACAGCGTGCAGCCCGTGCCATGCACATTGCGGCTCGGGATGCGGGCCGAGGCCAAGCGGCGCGACGGCCCTTGGGCCTGAACCAAGACATCCACCACCTCATCGCCCACCAAATGCCCGCCTTTGAGCAACACCGCTTTGGCGCCCATCGCCAACAAGCCCTGCGCCGCGGCATCCAGTGCCTGCGCGTTGGCAATGGGCTGCCCCAGCAGCAACTGGGCTTCGTCCAAATTAGGGGTGACCACCGAGACGCGGGGGAACAATTCGCGCACCAAGACCTGCACCGTTTCTTGGGCAATCAAACGGTCACCGCTGGTGGCCACCATCACCGGGTCAAGCACGACTTGACGGATGTTGTAGTGGTCAATGGCCCAAGCCACCACCTCCACAATGCCGGGTTCGTGCAGCATGCCAATCTTCAGGGCATCGGCTCCAATATCGTCCATCACCGACTGGATTTGTGCCTTCAAAAAAGACGCGGGCACCGCATGGATACCCTGAACACCCACGGTGTTTTGCGCTGTGAGTGCGGTGATCGCGCTCATGCCATAACAGCCCAAAGCGGCAAAGGTTTTCAAGTCGGACTGGATACCGGCACCGCCGCCGCTGTCCGATCCGGCAATGGTGAGCACACGTGCGTAGCGTTGTGGGTGGAGGTTCATCCGGCAAATTATCGGCGATCCCAAGGGATCACTTTGACATGAGCCTCCCCCTTTTCAGCGTGGTTTTGGGCGCAGGCTTGATGGGCCGCTTGCTGGCCCACGCCTTGGCCCAAGCAGGACACCGCGTTCAAGTGCACGAAGCGCTGGGCGCCGATGGACAGGGCTCGGCAGCGCGCGTGGCTGCTGCCATGCTGGCACCTTTGGCCGAATCGGCCATCACCGAAATGCCGGTGGTGCGCATGGGCCACCACGGCCTGACGCGTTGGCCTGAGTTGATCGCCGCCCTGCCCGAGCCCGTGTTCTTTCAGCAAAACGGCACTTTGGTGCTGTGGCACCGACAAGACGCGGCCGAAGCCAAACGTTTTGAGGGCCTTTTGCTGCACACCCAAGACCAATGCCCCGAATTGCCACCCACCCAAAGGCTGGATACCCAAGGCCTGCAAGCGGTGGAGCCCGGCATGGAACAACGCTTCAACCAAGCTTTGTATTTGCCCGGTGAAGGCCAACTCGACAACCGCGAATTGCTGGCCTCACTCCTCCAAGGCATGGCGCAACTGGGTGTGCAGGTGCACTGGAACAGCCCGGCATCGCCCGAGGACTTCCAAGCTGGCCAGAGCGGACAACCTGACTGGGTCTTTGACTGTCGAGGTCTGGGCGCCCGCCCCAACTGGTCTCAGCTGCGCGGCGTCAGGGGCGAGGTGCTGCGGCTCTATGCCCCCGACGTCAGCTTGCAGCGCCCCACCCGTTTGATCCACCCGCGTTACCCCATCTACATCGCGCCCAAAGAGAACCACGTGTTTGTGATCGGCGCCACCGAAATCGAGACCGAAGACCTGTCGGCCGTCAGCGTGCGCTCGACCCTTGAGTTGCTGAGTGCTGCCTACACGGTGCACAGCGGTTTTGCCGAGGCGCGCATTTTGGAGGCCAGCACCCAAGCGCGACCCACCTTGATCGACAATCTGCCCGCCATCCGATGCTGGGGTGAGCGCACCTTGCAAATCAACGGCCTTTACCGCCATGGTTTTTTGATCTCTCCGGCGATGCTGGACGTGGTGATGGAGTGGGTGCAACACCAAACCACCCACCTGGCCACACAGTTCAACCTCAAGTTCCAACATGCCTGAACCCACCATCCAAGTGCGCATCAACCATGCGGTCCATGAGCTTCCCCAAGGGGCCAGCTTGGCCGACGCGATTGCGCAGGCAGACATTCGTCCACCCTTTGCCGCCGCGGTCAATTTACAGTTCGTCCCTCGGGCCCAGTACCCTGTTTACCTGCTGCAAAATGAAGACCAAATTGAACTGATCTCCCCCATCACGGGCGGCTAAAGCCCCTGACCACCCCATGAACAACCCTGCGCCGACCTCAGACCCCCTCTTGCTTTATGGCGAACGTTTTGACAGCCGCCTGATGCTGGGCACCTCTCGCTACCCGTCTCCCAGCGTCTTGATCGAAGCCATTGAACGCTCGGCCCCCGCCATGCTGACCGCCTCTTTGCGCAGGCAAACCGGCAGTGGCAACGAAGCCTCGCAAAATTTTTGGAACCTGCTGCGCCAAGTCCAAGTGCCGGTTCTGCCCAACACAGCAGGCTGCCACAGCGTGCAAGAAGCCATCACCACCGCCGAAATGGCGCGCGAAGTGTTTGAAACCGACTGGATCAAACTCGAGTTGATCGGTGACGACTACACCCTGCAGCCCGACACCCTCAACCTGCCACAGGCTGCTGCCGCGCTCATCCGCTCGGGATTCAAGGTTTTGCCCTACACCACCGACGACCTGGTCCTGTGCCAACGTTTGGTGGACGTGGGCTGCCAGGCTGTGATGCCTTGGGCTGCCCCCATCGGCACCGGCAAAGGCCCCATTAACCCCCATGCCCTGCGCACCCTGAGAGAGCGCTTGGATGTGCCGATGATGGTGGACGCGGGCTTGGGCTTGCCCTCGCACGCCTGCCAGGTCATGGAATGGGGCTACGACGGCGTGCTGCTCAACACCGCCGTGGCCTTGGCACAAGACCCGGTGCGCATGGCACAAGCCTTTGCAAACGCCGTTGTGGCAGGCCGCGCCGCCTTTTTGGCAGGCACCATGCAAGCCCAAGACAATGCCCAGCCCAGCACACCGGTTCTGGGCACCCCTTTTTGGCACCAGGCATGAACACATCAACGGCCACCACCCACGACATTGCACGGGCCTTGGCCCAAACCCACGCGGGCATGCTGGCCGGCGAACCCCGCACAGATGACCTGAGTACCCAAGACCAAGCTGCTGGCTGGGATTTGGAACACGCAGGCGTCTTGCACGCATGCCGCCAACTCGGCTTTTTGGAGCATGACGCCCAATGCGTGGCGGGCGCATGGCGCCAGCAAACCCTGCGAACGGGACATTTTTCTATGGCCGATTGGCCCATAGAACCTCAAGATTTTGGCATCAGCACCCGCACCAGAGACAAAGCCTTTGCGCCCTGCCCTCGCAACTTGGGCTTGTACGCAGTTTTGCCCGATGCGCAATGGGTGGGCCGAATGGCACAAGCCGGGGTCCAGACGCTGCAGTTGCGCTTCAAATCCGAAGACCCAGATGCCATTCGCCAACAAGTCAGGCTGGCCGTTCAAGCCGTGCGGGGCACCGACAGCTTGTTGTTCATCAACGACCACTGGCAAATCGCCATCGAGGAAGGTGCCTACGGCGTGCATTTGGGCCAAGAGGACATGCAAGATGCCTCCTTGGAACAGTTGCGACTGGCTGGTTTGCGGCTGGGCCTGAGCACCCACGGCTATGCCGAAATGCTGCGCGCCGACGCGGCCAGCCCCAGCTATTTGGCACTGGGTGCGATTTTTCCGACCACCCTCAAACGCATGGCCACAGCGCCCCAAGGCCTGTCGCGCCTGAAAGCCTACGCCGCGCTGATGCGCTACCACCCATTGGTTGCCATTGGCGGCATCGACGAAGAACGCATGCCCGCCGTGATGCAAAGCGGTGTGGGCTCGATCGCTGTGGTGCGCGCCATCACCGGCGCCAACCATCCCGAGCAGACAGCCAAGGGCTTGAAACACCTGATCGAAAATTTACAAAAAACAGCACCCCGCTCTAAAACAGCCTAAAAACAACCCTATAATTGAAAGCTGTTCCTCAATAGCTCAGTCGGTAGAGCGCCGGACTGTTAATCCGTAGGTCCCTGGTTCGAGCCCAGGTTGAGGAGCCACAAATCAAACGATGTGAAAGGGCTGTGTGCAAACACAGCCCTTTTTTTCGGCAAAACGACTGTTCAGCAGGGCCAAGGTTTCGGGATTGAACAAGCCTCATCCTCTGGGTGTCACCTCTGCAGCAGGTCAATCGGTCCTGAGGCTGCTTCAATGTGGCCACGGCCAGCGGACATATCCAGAGCCGGACAGATGGACCGAAAAGGACTGCAAATGAGTACCTCACTCAAAGGCCAAGTGGCCTGGATCACGGGCGGCGGCAGCGGCATAGGGCTGGCGGGCGCGATGGTGCTGGTCAAGGCAGGCGCCCATGTGGTGATTTCGGGACGCAACGCGGCCACCAACGCCACCGCACTGGCCCAACTGCAAAGCCTAGGCAGCGCCGAGGCGGTGCTGCTGGATGTGGCCGATAAACACGCCGTGAAAGCCACCGCCCAAGGCATCGTGGCAAAGCACGGGCGCATCGACATGCTGATCACCAGCGCGGGCACCAACGCCACACATCGCAATTTCGATGTGGTCACACCCGAGGCCTGGGACGACGTCGTGGCCATCAACCTGTCGGGTCTTTTTTATTGCGTGCACGCGGTCTTACCCACCATGCGGCAGCAGCAAGGTGGCTTGATCATCAACGTGTCCTCGTGGGCGGGGCTCTACGCGTCCAAGCTCACCGGCCCGGCCTACAACGCCACCAAACGCGCCGTGTTGGCGCTGACCGAGTCCATCAACATGGAAGAGTGCCTGCACGGCATCCGCGCCACCTCACTTTTGCCGGGCGAGGTGGCCACACCGATTTTGGACAAACGGCCCGTGCCACCATCGGCACAGCAGCGCGAGCGCATGGTGCAAGCCGAAGACATGGGCCAAGCCATCTTGTTTTTGGCCCAGATGCCCGCGCGCACCTGCATCAACGAGTTGATCATCTCGCCCACCTTCAACCGCTTTTACACGGGCGGCCTGGAAACGCCCGTTAAGCCATGACCTCGGCTCCCATGGCCATGGCACTCATGACATCGGTCCTCATGCTGCGAGCCCCATGAGCCAGTTGTTTCAGGACAGCGCCCGCCACCGCCGCATAGGTATTGCACTGGTCACCGTGACCACGGTGATGTTTGCCGTGCTCGATGCATCGGCCAAGTGGCTGGTGATGACGCTGCCCGTGATGCAGGTGGTGTGGATGCGGTTTTTGACGCACTCGCTGTTTTCGATTGCGCTCTTTGCGCCCTCGCTCAGAGGCGAGTTGTGGCGCTGGCGCCACCCCCGTTTGCAGTTGCTGCGGGGCTTGATGCTGGCGTCCATGACCGCACTCAATTTCTGGGCCTTGCAGTATTTGCAGCTGGCAGAAACCGGAGCCATGCAGTTTTCAGTGCCGATTTTGATTGCCCTGCTCTCGGCTTGGTGGCTGGGTGAGCGGCTTGATGCCAAGCGCTGGCTGGCGATTGCGATGGGTTTTGTGGGCGTGCTGGTCATCATCCGACCAGGCAGCCAAGGCTTTCATCCAGCCATTTTGCTGTCGGCGCTCAATGCGGTGCTTTACGCCCTGTTCAACATGATGACGCGCTTCTTGGCCAGCAGCGAAAACCCGGCGACCACACAGCTGACCTCGGCCGTCGTGGCCACCTTGGTTCTGGCGCCTGTGGCACTGTGGCAGTGGCAAAACCCGGCCACCTTACTGGAATGGCTGATCATGGGCTTGGCCGGTTTGTGTGGCGGCATTGGTCACTACTTTGTGGCAGTGGCCCACCGCTATGCCTCGGCGGCGGTGCTGGGCCCGTTTTTGTACCAGCAGATCATTTACATGAGCGTGCTGGGTTGGCTGGTTTTTGGCCAGGTGCCCGACTTGGCCGTGGTGTTGGGCACTTTGGTGGTGGTGGCCAGCGGCTTGTATTTGCTGTGGCGCGAGTTTCAAAAGCCACCCCCAGTCGCCCAAACCGACACCCTCCCCAACTGATTCAACACGGGGCCACGCCCCACACCAGGAGCCCAGTATGCCTTCATCCCCCCGCTGGAAACAACGCCCTCCGGGCTCGAATTGGGGCGACTTCGGCCCCGACGACCAATGCGGTCGCATGAACCTGTTGACGCCCGAAAAAGTGCTGCAAGGCATGCGCGAAGTGCGCACAGGGCAGACCTTCAACCTGAGCCTTCCGCTGGATTTTCCGGGTGGCAATGTGCTCAACCCCAGACGTCAACCGCCCGTGCTGCGGCCCACCCTGCGCGAGGGCAAAGCCAACATGAACTACCAACTGTGGTGCGATGACCCCAGCTGCACCGACGTGATTTGCGACGATCTGGTGATCATGCACTTGCAATACAGCACCCAATGGGACAGCCTGGCGCACGTGGGCTCGATGTTCGATGCCAACGGCGATGGTGTGGCCGAAGCGGTCTACTACAACGGTTTTCGCGCAGGTATCGACGTGCTGGGCCCCAACAGCGGCGCGGGCGCGGGGATTTTTGGCTTTCCTGACATAGCGCGCGAATCCACCTCCAGCGCCAAAGCCTTGGGCATCGAGAAAATGTCCGAGCGCTGCGTGCAAGGCCGCGCCGTGATGATCGACCTGCACGCGCACTTGGGTCGCGAACGGGTACGGGTGGGTTATGACCTGCTGATGGACATCATGCAAAAAGACAAGGTGGTGGTCGAGCCCGGCGACATGGTGTGCCTGCACACGGGTTTTGCCCAAATGCTGCTGGAGATGAACAAGCAGCCCGACCCGCATGCGGTGGAAAATTCATGCGCCGTGCTGGAGGGACGCGATGAACGCTTGCTGCAGTGGATCACCGACTCGGGCCTCGTGGCCCTGATCGCCGACAACTATGCGGTGGAAGGTTTGCCCGCCACACCCCGCCCCGGTAGTTGCGCCGCCCTGCCCTTGCACGAGCACTGCCTGTTCAAGCTGGGGGTGCACCTGGGCGAGATCTGGCACCTGACCCCCTTGGCGGAGTGGTTGCGAAGCCACCAACGCTCCCGGTTTTTGCTGACCGCTCCGCCGCTGCGCCTGCCCGGTGCGATCGGTTCACCGGCCACACCGATTGCCACGGTTTGAGCGGACCCGCAGGGGCTGGCAAGGGCTTCCTTCAGGGTTTGCGCTAGAGCCCAGACAAGCCACAAGCCGCCATACTCCTGATTTTTGACTTTTAAGGCTTTGACCATGAAATCTTGGATGACCCGCGCAGCCTGCGCCGCTTTGGTGGCGTGCATGCCGCTTGTGTCTTGGGCGCAAGCTTGGCCGACCAAGCAGCCGATCAAATTGGTCGCGGTTTTCCCACCCGGCGGCTCGGTCGACCAAGTGGCGCGCATTTTGTCTGGCCCCTTGTCGCAGCAACTGGGACAAAGTGTGGTGGTCGAAAACAGGGGCGGCGCTTCCGGCGTGATTGGCACCGCAGGCGTGCTCAGCGCACCCGCTGATGGCTACACCTTTGCGGTGGTGTTTGACACCCATGGCGTCAACCAGAGTTTGATGCCCAACATGCCCTACGACAGCAAGCGCGACTTGGTACCCTTGGTGCTGGTGGGCACGTCGGCCATGATGCTGACCACCCACGCAGCCAGCGAATACAAAAACTTTGGCGATGTGGTGGCCGCAGCCAAGGCCAAAAAGAACGTGGCTTACGGCTCGATTGGCAACGGAAGCTTGGGCCATTTGGCCATGACCTTGATGGCCAAGAATGGTGGGCTGGAGTTCAACCATGTACCCTTCAAGGGGGGCGGTCCATTGATGAACGACGCCATTGCTGGCCACATTCCGCTGACCATTGGCACGGTGTTCTTGAACAAACCGCACATCGACAGCAAACGCCTGCGCCCTCTGGCGGTGACCTCATCCAAGCGGGTGGCCGAATTCCCGGATGTGCCCACCATTGCCGAAGCGGGCTTTCCCGGTTTTGAAGCACCAGCCTGGTGGGCCTTGTTGGCATCGGCCAAAACACCGCCTGACATCATCAAGCGCATGAACGAAGAGCTGAACAAGACACTGAGCAACCCCGAGGTTTCCAAGCGCCTAGAAGCTCAAGGGATCAGCATTGCAGGGGGCAGCGTGGAGCGCGCCAAAACCTTCATCGATGGCCAAATCGACACCTGGGCCAAAGTGGTGCGTGAAAACGGCATCAAGCCGGACTGATCCCCATCAGTCGTCCGGCAGTGGCGCATCGACCAGCCGTTCAGGGCTGAGCACCCGAACGCGTTGGTCGACGTAATACCCGCCAAATTCGGTGTACCTGAGCAGCACCCGGTCACATTGGCCACAGGCAAAAACGTCACAGCGGTTGTACGGAAAAAACAAGGGCGCGATGGGCGCATCAGGCGACTCGTAACGCGTGCCTTCCGGGTGAAATTCTGCATAGCTGGGTTCAGCCAAGGGGGCGCCATCGGCGTCCAATGTGGCGCGCAAAGTGCCCAGCTTGTGCATGTCACCCTCAGGCCAGCGCCCAGCGCCCAGACTTTCCCAGCCCACACAGGGCCCCAGCAAACACTGGCAATTTTTGGGGGTGTGGCGCTCTGCCAAGGCACGCAAGGCTTGGGCATTCAGCACCGGGCTTTCAAAGGTCATGGTGCCAAGGCCTCACAGAATTTTGATGGTTTCGGCCGTCAACGCGACCAAGTCGGCATCCGAAATGAGCGTGATGCGGTTTTGTTCGGCGTATTCGTTGGCTTTGGCACTGACTTGACCCAAGGTGATGCACACACAGTTGCGGGCCTCGAGGGCATCGCGAGCCGCCACCAATTCGCGCAAAGACTCCACACCCAGGGCTGCGGCCTTCCAGCGCTTGGCGCTGACCACCGTGAGCACGCCCTTTTTTTCCAGCTGCATGTCGGCGACACCTTGGAGGTGCTTGACCGTGTAACCTTGGCGGGTGAACGCGGTCTCGAGCAAGGCTGAAAAGTCGCGCCATCCCATGCTCGAGAGCATGCCCATGCCTTTTTCAATCTCTGCGGCACTGGGTAAATTGCGCTGGCGCCACATGGCCATGCAGCCAATCACAAAGAAGGGAAAGCCACCCAGCATGCCCACGCCCGCATATTCTTTGGGCAACAAAGCACCTGCAGCCAGAGCAATCACCGCCACCAACACAAAGCTGATCCACCACGGTGAACGCAGCAACACCGCAAACAGGGATTTCTCCGACATCTTGAATTTCACACCGACTCCTGAACCTGAAAAAAGCAGGCACTATTTTCGCTCAGCGGGGCGTATCGCCCGCCAGTGTGATGCGGTGCATGACCCGCCTGAAACCATGGTAATCATTGACCGGGTTGTGCTGTGTGCAGCGGTTGTCCCATACCGCCAGCGAATGGGGCTGCCAAACGAAGCGGCAGGTGAACTCGGGCTTGACCTGGTGCTGAAACAAAAAATTGAGCAAAGGCGCGCTTTCAGCGTCCGTCATGCCCACAATGCCAGCGGTGTGCGCCACATTGACATAAAGCGCCTTGCGGCCGGTTTCTGGGTGCGTGCGCACCAGCGGGTGGTGAGCCAAATGCGTTTGGGGGGCACTGTCCTTACCATCCGATTTGATGCGATCTTCTCGGGTTTTGGAGACATCGGCTTTGGCCGAGCTGCTGATGCCCACCAGCCCATCGAGCAAGCGTTGCATGGTGCCAGAGAGGGTCTCCCAGGCCAAATACTGGTTGGCAAACAGCGTGTCCCCGCCGTACGGTGGAATCTCTTTGGCCAAGAGCATCGAGCCCATGGGGGGCTGTGGCAGATAGGTGGTATCGGAGTGCCAGATACCGCCAAAGTTAACTTTTTCGTGTTCGAGTTTTTTGACCTCGATGACACACGGAAAACCCTCCAAACCTTTGACAAAGGGGTACTCAATCGGTTGGCCCAGCATTTGCGCAAAAGCCATGAATTGCTGGGGAGAGAGGTCTTGGTCGCGGAAGAAAATGACTTGGTTTTGCAACAAGGCATCGCGGATCTCGCGTTGCTGCTCACCACTCAAAGTTTGGGTCAAATCGACCCCGTGCAGCTCGGCGCCCAAGGCACCTGCAATTCGACGAATCATCATGCTTTTCATTGTGTCACAGGCCCTAGGCTGTGCTGCCCCTTGCGTTGTCTAGCGTGAGACAAGCGGGGTCCTTGCCTTGTGTCATTCTGAGGCACTTTCTCATTGGAGCGGAAATGATCACACGCGGATTAAAAATTTGGGCCCTTTCTTTGGGTCTTTGTCTGACGCAGGGCGCGGTGCTGGCCCAAGAATTCTTGTCACGTCCTGTGCGCATCGTGGTGCCGCAAACGCCGGGCGGCGCATCCGACACGCTGGCGCGCATCATGGCGCAAAGACTCAGCGAAAAATGGGGGCAGTCTGTGGTGGTCGAAAACCGCGCGGGTGCAGGTGGCAACGTGGGCATGGAGCATGTGGCCCTGTCCGCTGCAGACGGTCACACCTTGCTGATGAGTTACGCGGGTTCGCACGCCATCAACGCCGCCTTGTACAAAAAACTGCCCTTTGACCCAGAAAAAGATTTCGAGCCCGTGGCCACGTTGGCCACTTTGCCTTTTGTCTTGGTGGTGCGGCCCGACTCGCCTGTCAAAACCATCAAGGACCTGGTCGAGCAAGGCACCCGTGCGCCTTTGACCTTTGGCTCGGCGGGCAATGGTTCTGTCAACCACTTACTGGGCGTCATGTTCAATGCCGCAGCCAAAACCAAACTCGAGCACATTCCCTACCGGGGCGCAGCCCCCGCCATGCAAGACCTGATGGGCGGACAGATCAACATGGTCTTCACCAGCCTGCCCTCGGTCTCGGGCGCCATCAAGGCCGGCACACTGCGCCCAGTGGCGGTGACCAGCGCGGTGCGCTCGGGCAACTTCCCCCAAATCCCCAGCATTGCTGAATCAGGCTTCAAAGAGTTCGATGTATCGCCTTGGTTCGGACTGTTTGCACCCGCCAAGACACCTGCCGCAGTGGTTCGGCGCATCAACCAGGATGTGCAAGACATCCTCAAAAACAAAGATGTGATTGAGCGCTTCAACGCGCAAGGAGCCGATGTGCTGATCACCCAACCGGCCGAGTTCGCCAACATGCTCAAACGCGACTTGGCCAAATGGGCCGTGGTGGTGAAAGAATCGGGCGCACAAATTGACTGACACCCCCAAAACCACCGACCTGTGCGATGCACGCGAGGACGTGCAGGCCTGTGCGCTGCTGTTTCAAAGTTATGGTTTGCGACGCTTTTTTACCGGGCCCATGCGCACACTGCGTTGCTTTGAGGACATTGGCCTGATGCGCGACACCGTCAGCCAGCCTGGGCACGGTCATGTGTTGGTGATCGATGGAGGGGGCTCCATCGCGCGCGCCTTGTTTGGCGATGTGATGGCCGAACTCGCTTCACGCAACGGCTGGGCGGGCTTGGTCATCCACGGTGTGGTGCGCGATGCCAACGAGCTGAACGCCATCGACATCGGCGTGAAAGCCTTGGGCACGGTGCCCAAGCGCGGCAGCCGCACCGGTGCAGGTGAGCGCGATGTGCCCCTGCATTTTGGCGGTGTGACCTTCACCCCGGGTGACCACCTGGTGGCCGATGCCGATGGTGTGATCGTGCTGCCCACAGGCCTCACGGCCGCCGACATTGAGGTGGCTGACGTGGTCGCGGCCACCGCCGCTTATGCTGCGGGCAGCGCTGCAAACGCCAAGGCATCGGGTTGAAGCACTTTCTTGGAGAAACGCCATGGTCCATTACTTTGACGAAACCCGCGTTCAAGAACTGCTGAGTGTTCCAGATTTGCTCCAAGGCGTGCGCGAAGCCTTGGTGGCGCTGACGCTGGGCCAAGTGGTGCAACCGCTGCGCATGGTTATGCCCATGGGTGATGCCTCGGCCGATGGCCTGCTGTTCCTCAAACCCGCGCAACTGGGCGACGCCCTGAGCACCAAGCTCATCACCTTGGTACCCGGCAATGCGCAAAAGGGCTTGCCGACCTTGCTCAGCACCATCGTGCTGATGGACCCGACCACGGGCCAAACGCTGGCGGTGATGGAGGGCAACACCATCACGGCCATGCGCACCGCGGCGGCTTCTGCCGTCGCGGCCGATGCCTTGGTGCCGCGCACCCCCCAGGTGGTGGCCATGCTGGGCAGTGGTGTGCTGGCGCGCAGCCATGCGCACATGCTGCGCGCGGTGCGCGAAGTCCCTGAAATTCGGGTGTGGAGCCCCAACGCAAGCAATGCGAAGCAGTGCGCACGCGACATCGGTGGCGTGGCTTGCGCCAGCGCGGAAGAAGCGGTGCGCGGGGCTGACATTGTCTGCACCGTGACCAACGCCAGCGAACCGGTGCTGCAAGGCGCTTGGCTCAAGCCCGGTGCCTTTGTCGCGGCCGTGGGTGCACCCCGCCCCACTTGGCGGGAGCTGGACGACGCCGCCATGGCCCACTGGGTGGTGGCCGACCAGCGCGAAGCCGCCGAGAAAGAATCGGGCGATGTGATCCTGTCAGGCGCCAAGGTCGCGGCCGAAATCGGCGAGGTGTTGTGCGGCCGCGTGGCGCCTCCGCCTGCGGGCACCACCATCGTATTCAAATCACTGGGCCAAGCGGTCGAAGACACCGTGGCCGCACGCTTGGTGTACCGCGCGGCTTTGGCCGAAGGCTTTCGGCCATGAGCCATGCCGATGTGGTGGTGGTTGGCAGTGGCGTGATGGGCGCGGCCACAGCCTATTGGTTGACCCGCTTGCAGCCGGGCTTGCGCGTCACAATGGTCGAGTCCGACACGCGCTACGAAAAAGCCTCGTCGTCCTTGTCGGCCAGTTCGATCCGCCAGCAGTTCACCTGCCCCGTGAACATCCGCTTGAGCCAATATGGCATCGCGTTTTTGCGCAAGGCCGAACAGCACCTGGGCCTGCCCGATCACCCGGTGGCGCTAAGCTTGCAAGAACCCGGCTATTTGTACTTGGCCCAGCCCGAACAAGCGGTGGCCCTGCGCACCGCACACCAAATTCAAAAGCAAGCCGGGGCCGATGTGGCTTTGCTTGAACCCGAAGCCCTGCGCCAGCGCTTTCCGTGGCTGAACGTGGAGGATGTGGCACTGGGTAGCCTGGGCTTGAGTAGTGAGGGCTGGTTTGACGGCCCTGCCCTGCACCAAGCGTTTTTGAAAAAAGCCATGGCGCAAGGGGTGCAGCGCCTGCACGACCGGGTGGTGGGCATGGACTACAGCGACACGCAAGTGAGCGCGGTGCAGCTGGCCAGTGGCGGCAGCTTGCCCTGCGGCCAAGTGGTCAATGCAGCCGGACCTTGGGCACGTGGGGTGGCCGCCATGGCCGGGGTGCAACTGCCCATTGAGGCGGCGCGGCGCTCGGTGTTTGTGTTGTCGTGCCCCGAGCCATTGGCCCACTGCCCTTTGCTGATCGACCCCACGGGTTGGTGGCTGCGCCCTGAAGGCCGGTTTTTGATCACTGGCGCAGAGCCTTTGCACACCGAGCCAGACCTGCCGCTGGAGCCTGACTGGTCGGAGTGGAACGACGAGCAATGGGCGTCGCTCGCGCACCGCATCCCGGCGCTGGCGGCACTGCGGGTGGAGCGGGCTTGGGCGGGTTATTACGAAATGAACACCTTCGATCACAACGCGGTGATCGGTCCGCACCCTGAGCTTGGCAACCTGTATTTCATCAACGGCTTTTCGGGCCATGGCATGCAGCACGCGGCTGGAGCCGGATTGGCGCTGGCCGAGTGGATGCTGCAGGGGCAATCGCGCACCATTGCGGTGGAGGAGCTGGGCTTTGAGCGCCTGCTGCAAAACCGCCCACTGCGCGAGTTGGCGGTGATCGGCTGAGCTTAAAGCTCTTCTCGCGCTTCGATCAGCAGGCGTTGCAACACTGCGCCCCGGGTGCCCGCCACCGCGCGGATGCGCAGGGCGGTGCCGGCCTCCAGCACTGCGCGGCAGTGGTAATCGAGCCCATCGGTCTGACCCGGGCAGCTGCTGGCAATGCGCCTGTGCCATTGCCGCTTGCCGTCCATCTCCAGCGTCAACTCATGCCAAGCCTCAACATTTTCTTCGGGCACGCGCACGAGCAAACTCACATCGATGTCAAAAGTGCGTGCGCGCTGGAGTGCGCCGGGAATGTGGAGCACGGCCACCGCATCACCCACCTCGGTGCGCCACAACTCGGGTTTCGCCAGTGCGGCCATATCGCTCAGGCTTTGAGCAAGGTCTGAAGTTCGCCGCTGTCGATCAAGCGGCTCAGGTCATCGGCCCCACCGACCAGCATGCCACGCACAAAAACCATCGGAAACGTGGGCCAGCCGGTCCACATCTTCAGCGCATTGCGCAAACGCCACTGCGAGAAATAGCTGCCGAACTCGATGTACTCGTGTGCCACGCCCGCTGCGGCCAGCGCCTTGCGGGCTTTGCCCACAAAAGGGTTGCCCGACAAACCGACGACCACCACCGCGTGTTGGACGATGGCAGCTTGCACCCGCTGGATCACGGGCAGATGGTGTTCGGCAATGCGTTGACGGATGGCCGGGTGAATGGCCGATTCGGCGAGAAGGGGTCGTGTCATGAGGTTCCTCAAGTGACAGCCATCATAGACTGCCAGAGCTGTCCGGTGCATGACTGCCCTGGTCGCCCATCGCCGCTTAAAGTTAAAGCATGCAACACTTTTACGAACCCCGTTTGGGCCACGGCCTGAAACACGATCCTTTCAATGCCATCGTGGGCCCAAGGCCCATTGGCTGGGTGTCCAGCCGCAGCACCAGTGGTGTGTTGAACCTGGCGCCCTACAGTTTCTTCAATGCGTTCAATTACGTCCCGCCGGTGATTGGTTTTTCCAGCATCGGGCGCAAAGACTCTTTGAACAACATCGAAGCCACGGGCGAATTTGTCTGGAATTTGGTCACCCGCGAGTTGGCCGAGGTGATGAACCAGACCTGCGAGGCCGTGCCCCCCGAGGTGAGCGAGTTCGATCTGGCGGGTTTGACGCCCGAGCCCTCGCGCATCGTGGGCGTGCCACGGGTGGCGCAAAGCCCGGTCAGCTTTGAATGCCGGTGCACACAAATCTTGCAACTGAAAGATCTGCAAGGCCAAAACATCGAGACTTGGATGGTGTTTGGCGAAGTCGTGGGCGTGCACATCGACCAGCGTTTGCTCAAAGACGGCGTCTACGACACGGCCAATGCGGGGCACATCCTGCGCGGCGGCGGTCCGGCCGATTACTTCAGCATCGGGCCCGAACAGCTGTTCAAGATGTACCGCCCCGCCAGCGGCGCGCGCGATTTACCCAAGTAAGCAGTAGGCTCCCCGGGCATGGGGTTAAACCGCTCCGGCACACAATGCCATGGCGTTGACTGCGGCGTGCCGCCACGGAAAAATGCTTTTGGCCATTGTTGTTGGCCGTTTAACGGGGAATGACCATGAACCACCCAATTCTGATGGTGCTGTGCGCAGGCATATTGGCTTGGCCTTTGGCTTGGGCGCAACCCGAGCAGGCCCTGACGGCGCCGACGGTCCAGCGCATCATGCAATCGGTGGTGGGGGTGCAAACCCGCAGCGACGAGCAAGCCAACACCGCCCGCACCTTGGGTCAGCAGCGGCAAGGCTCAGGTGTGGTCATTGCGCCGGACACGGTGCTGACCATTGGCTACCTGCTGTTGGAGGCCGAAACGGTGGACCTGATCGACCACCAAGGCCGGCGGATTCCCGGGCAGGTTCGGGCTGTGGATAACGCCAGCGGCTTGGGGCTGGTGCGTGCCTTGGTGCCGCTGCGCCTAGAGGCCGTGCCTTTGGGCGACTCCGACACCCTGCCCACTCCCGGAAAACTCTGGACACTGGGCCAAAGAGAATCTGAGTTGACGGCACTGGAGCTGGTGTCGCGCCAACCCTTTGCGGCAGGTTGGGAATACCTGCTGGAAGCGCCCTTGATGACCTTGCCCGCCGTGAACAACTGGAGTGGTGCTGGTCTGTTCGACCAGCGTGGACAACTGGTGGGCATCGGTTCTTTGCTGGTGCCCGATGTGTTCGGCAACCAACAGCCCTTGCCGGGCAACCTGTATGTGCCGGTGAACTTGCTCAAAGACCCCCTGCCCGAATTGCTGCGCACCGGCAAGCGGCCAGGCCCTGCCCCCTCGTGGCTGGGCATCAACAGCCAAGCCCTGCCAGGCGGCGGTTTGGGTGTACTGCGGGTCTCGCCCGACAGTCCTGCGGCCCAAAGCGGCATCATGGTGGGCGACACCGTGCTGGCCTTGCAAGGGCAAGCCTTGGTCAGCTTGGCCGACTTTTACCGGCGCTTGTCGGCCTTGGGGCCTGCGGGCAGCCCCCTGACACTCAGCATCCGCCGTCAGGGCCAGGTTCGGCAAATTGAGCTCGTCACCGGTGACCGCAACCGGTCCTTCAGGCGTCCCAGTGGCATTTGAAGCGGCCCCGCCCAAGGTGCTCGACGCTGCCGACACCTCTCAGATCATTGCCATGGCTTGGGACGACAACACCTCGTTTGAGGCGATTGCGCTGAACTACGGTTTGGACGAAGCCCAAGTGATCGCTCTGATGCGGAAAAACCTGAAAGCGCGTTCGTTCCAAGTGTGGCGCCAACGGGTGCGCGGCAGAAGCAGCAAACACGCTGTCAAACAAGCAAGGCAGACCGCACGCATCCAGACAGCACCACCGCCGGCTTTGGCGGACAACACCGATGAATTTCCGCTGCGCGAGAGCCCTGCAACGCGGCTCAGTTTTGAATGAAACCGAGCTTGCTGTACACCTCGCTTTACAGGTGATAACCCCTAGAAATGTCAGACCATCGTGACTTGCACAGGGGGGTTGAAAGCGTTAAGGTCAAAACTTACTTTTGGACTCCTTGATGTACTTCAATCTACCGGGCCTTTCTTTCAACCCGTTGAAGGCACATGCAAGCGCCTTGTTGACCCTCATGTCGTCCCTCGGGCAAAGTTTGACTCCTCGCGCCATGCAACCGCACAACGCAGACTCATCCAACGGTCAAGACGAATGCAAACGGTCTTTGACCGAAGTCATTGAGACCCAGATCATCCCCCGCTTGGTGCAGGCGCACCGGGTGGAGCTGCCCGACGCCAACGCGCCCCTTGCAGGCCCCGGCATATCGCCCAAACAACTGGCCACCTTTGTGGCGCTGAGCAAATCCAGCTCCACCAGCGAAACCACCCAATTCATCGACGAACTGCTGCACCAGGGTGTGACCACCGACCGGATTTTTCTGGAATTGATTGCACCGGCCGCCCGGCAACTGGGCTTGATGTGGGAGCAAGACCTGTGCGACTTCACCGAGGTCACCTGCGGCTTGGTGCGCATGCACGAGATCACACACCGATTGGGCTTTGAATACCAAAACGGCCCACAACTGGGCGGCGATGTGCAGCGCATCATGCTGGCCTCGGCCCCAGGATCGCAGCACTTTTTGGGCATGACCATCGTGTCCGATTTTTTCCGCAAAGCGGGCTGGGACGTGGTCATCGAGATCTCGCTGAGCGAAAAAGAACTGGTGCACGCGGTCAACAACGAATGGTTTGACGTGATCGGCATCTCTTGTGCCACTGAGGCGCAGCTCAAAACCCTGCCCGGTCTGATCCGCGCGCTCAAAGCCGCATCGGGCAACCCCGAACCGGGTATTTTGCTGGGGGGCCCCATCTTCACATTGCAACAGCACGACGCCCGCAGCTTGGGCGCGGATGGCATTTGTATCGATGTGAAAGAAGCCGTGGCGCTGGCCGCATCTTTCCGCTCAAGCCCTTCGGCGAGCGCCTGACACCGGACTTTGGTGTGCCGCAGGCGCTTGCGCACCTTGGTGGATCTCGGCGGCTGAAGCCTCTGTAACAACCCCGCTCATGCCATCCGCGTCTGGCACAAGCTGCTCAAAAGCCGATGCCTGTGGGAGCATGCCCTGCAACACCGATTGCACCTTGAGCAAGCGCGGATCGTCGTGTTGCGCATCGTCGGTGGTGTCGTTGATGCAAAAGAAATCCAAAGCACCAAACTCAGCCGCCAAGGCCTGCAACTGCGCCTCTTGGTCGGCATCGCCCGTGGACACATGGCCATGCCGGTAAGTGCGCAACTGGGCCAAGCCGTGCGCCAAGGCCCAACGCAGCACGAAGTCTGACACGATGGTGGGCTTGTCCCAACTGCGGAACACGGTGGAGCGCACACCCGCAAACAGTTCAGACGCGGTGGTTTCCAGCTCCAGCAAGATCGAACGGCGCATGGGCCGGGGCGAATGGGCAAAGGTGCGGAAAGTGCTTTGGTACAGCGGGTCTTGCGTGCGGTTGAGGGGGGCTGCAGCCTGTCCGGCCAAAGCCAGCCGGGCCTGCGCCGTGAGCCATTCGATCGACAAACGGCAGGCGTTTTCAAGTGAGGTGGCGTCCGTGCGCATGGCCTCGTCCGTCACTTCCGGCTCGTCTGACCAGGTCACATAAAACCCATCTGAGGTGAACCAATCCTTGGGGTTCAAGGGCGCACCCCAAAACACATCGTCATTGAAATAAAAGTAACGCTCCGACAAGCCCGGGATGTGGTGAATCCAGGACTCGATGTGGCCCGAATCGAAGGTGGGCAACGAAACCTCGGGCATCAGATCGCGGTGGTCCACCAGCGTCAAACGGTCTGAGGACCGCAGCCAATCGGGGGCCTGGCCATCGGTGACGATGTAGACCTGACCGTGCTGGGGAAAAAACTTCTCCAAGGCGCGCAGGCTGTAACGCAGCTCATGGTTGTCGCGAAAACGCCCCTCAACGTTGCTGTAACGCGCCATCGCCGCGCCGGTGTCGTGCGGCAATTGCGCCAAAGCCGCTTCGCGCTTGGCCCGCCAAATCGCGTCGTTGCCATCCACCCACAGGTACACCACGTCGATAGGCACATCAGCACTGTCGGCTGGCGGCTTTGTAGCGGTCTTGGGAATCAAAAGCAAAACAAAAGGGGGCGGAAATTTTTTGAACTCTGAGTCTACCAGTGGGGCCCATCGGCTTTTCAATACCCGCCGCAGCCTGAGGGCCACCGATCGACCGCCCGGACCGCATCGTTTTGCACCGTCAACAAGCCCCGCCAGTCGGTCGTGTAGGCCGGGGTTTTGAAGTCTTGCTTCATGTGCCAAATTTGCGCCGCCTGCCCTGTGCCTGCGCTGCCCAGCTTCAAGCTGCCCCGCCCGTGGCGCTGGTTGATCTGGTCCATGGCCTGCATCAAGCGGGTGCGGTTGGCGGGCTGGGCATCGCCTGCGTGGCGCGACAAATCGAGCGTCATCTGTTGGCGCGTAGCCGGTTGCAAACCCATCAGCATCACGCCCGCTTTGGCATACAAAAAACCCGGCTGGTAAATGCTGTCCAGTAAAACCACAGCCGCCTGCGTGATGTGCGCGCTGTCGCTGCTGGGCATGGGCAGCGGCAGGCAGGCGCTGCGGCTGTACTGCGCGTCTTGCTGTCTGAACGGGCTGGTGCGGATGTAGACCATCACCTGCGCCGCATGGCCCTTTTGCTTGCGCAGTTTTTCTGCCGCGCGACAGGCGAACTCGGTCACGGCCTGCTGCAAATCGGCCAGCTCGGTCACCGGGCGGCCAAAGCTGCGCGTGCAGGCAATCTGTTGCTTGGCCGGGGGCTCGTCTTCGAATTCGATGCAGGGCGTGCCGTTCAGTTCGCGCACGGTTTTTTCCAGCACCACCGAACGCATGGCCCGCGCAGCTGCCGGGCTCATCACGGCCAAGTCTTGCGCTGTGGTGATGCCTTGCGCCCGCAGTTGCGCTGCGATGCGCGGGCCCACGCCCCACACCTCGCCCACTTCGGTGGCTTGCAACAGCTCAGCCAACTCTTGCGGGCTGCACGCGCCCAGGTGACAGATTTGCGCGTGGTGCGCCGGGTAGCTGCCGGGTTTGCGTTCGGCACTTTTGGCGATGGCGTTGGCCAGCTTGGCCAGAGTTTTGGTGGGACCGATGCCGATGCAAGTCGGGATGCCAATCCACTTCAAAATGCGCCTGCGGATGGTGCGGGCGCGGCGCACCAGGTCGCCGGGGATGCCACTCAGGTCGACAAAGCTTTCGTCGATGGAATAGACCTCTTGTGTGTGGCCCAGGCCTGCGGCCAGGCTCATCATGCGGTCGCTCATGTCGCCATAGAGGGCAAAGTTGGCCGACAGCGCGATCAGGCCGACGTCGCGCTCGAGCTCGCGCAGCTGAAAGTACGGCGCGCCCATCTTGATGCCCAGGGCTTTGGCTTCGTCACTGCGGGCAATGGCGCAACCGTCGTTGTTGGACAGCACGACCACCGGCCGGCCTTGCAGCCAAGGCTGGAAGACGCGTTCACAGGACACATAGAAGTTGTTGCCGTCGATGAGGGCGAGCATGGGGAGGGGCATGGCCAAATACTGTTTAAATAAACAGTATAGAGGCACTGTCCGCTGTGCGGCGAGACTTGATCACGGCCAATGCCAGCGTCTTTTGCGAGCACTCCAGCCGAAGCCCCCCAATCCCCACCAGCCACAGGTCATTGCCCCGCATCAAAGGGCACGCTTTTGGCCTCATGTGCTTGAATTGGTTTTTTGTTTTCAACCTCTTCCAAGTCACATGATCAACGCCCCCACCCAGCAAGCGCTTTTGGCCATCATGGTTCACGCCGCCATGGCCGATGGTGAGAAGTCTCAAGCCGAGCGCGACTTTGTGCGCGACCTGTCCTTGCAACTCGACGAGCAAGGCGGTGTCAAGCAACTGGCCCAGGCCGTGCAGGCCGCGCTCTTGGGACGTTTGTCGGCGCAGCAAGCGGCCGCGCAACTGCAAGACCCGATGCACCGCCAACTGGCCTATGAGTGGGCCACCGCCGTGTGCCACGCCGACGGCCTGTGCAGCCCGGCCGAGGCCGCGTTTTTGCAGCGCCTCAAAACCGAGCTGCAGCTGGGCAGCGCCGAACCCGAGGCCACCGCCCACACCCACGCTTTGGCCCAAGCCGCTTATGCCGAAGAAGCCGCCGCGCCGCTGCACGCACCAGCCACCGTCGCCGCCCGGCCCAATGCACCTCAGGCACCCACCGCACCTACAGCCCTCGCCGTGGACAACGCCGCCATCGACCGCTCGGTGCTCAACTACGCCATCTTGAATGGCGCACTGGAGTTGCTGCCCCAGTCTTGGGCGTCGATGGCCATCATTCCGCTGCAAATCAAAATGGTCTACCGCGTGGGCCAGGCCCATGGCGTGTCGCTCGACCAAGGCCACATCAAAGAGTTCATTGCCGCTGCGGGTGTGGGCCTGACCTCGCAATACATCGAAGAGTTTGGTCGCAAGCTGCTGGGCGGTTTGCTGGGCAAGGCAGGGGGCAAGTTGCTGGGAGGCCTTGGCAGCCAGGCCACGGGCATGGCGTTTTCATTTGCCAGCACTTACGCCCTCGGCCAGTTGGCCAAACGCTATTACGCGGGCGGTCGCGTCATGTCCACCGACTTGCTGCGCCAAACCTACCAAGGCCTTTTGAGCAGCGGCAAAACCCTGCAACAACAGCACTTGGGCGACATCCAGGCCCGGGCGGCCACCCTGGACGCTGGCGAGGTGATGCGCATGGTCAGGGGCTGATTAAGCGACTCACATCAAGCACGCCGGCAACTCAAGCCAAGTCGTCACTTCAAGCAGGCGTGCGTCAGCGGACCGACGACCCGGCCCCTGTTTGCTTTAATGTGTCCATCACACCCTTTTGCAAGCGAGCTTTTATGCGTTGGTTTTTTTCTGTTTTGTTTCTTTTTTGTGGAGCCGCCATGGCCGTTGAAGAACCGCGTTACACCGTGCTGGTTTCTGAGCCACCTTTTGAGGTGCGCCGCTACGCTGCCTTCACCGTGGCGCAAACCCAGATCAGTGGCGACTTTGACGCCGCCAGCCGCAATGGCTTTCGGCGCATCGCGTCTTATATTTTTGGTGACAACGTCCAGCCCGAGGTGGGCGCTCAACGCAAGATCTCGATGACCGCGCCGGTCACCGTTGCCCCCGAGTCAGAAGGCTGGCGCGTGCACTTTGTGATGCCGTCTGCCGAAAGCATGCAGACCCTGCCCAAACCACTGAACCCACAGATTCAGCTGCGCCCTGTGGCCGAGCATGAGGTGGCGGCGGTGCGCTTTGGCGGCTTCACCACGCAGGCCAGCATTCAAGAGCAAACCGAACGCCTCAAGGCCTGGGCCAAAACCAAAAACCTCAAGCTCAGCCCCACGGCCCAAGTGGCCCGCTACGACGATCCGTTCACCTTGCCGTGGAACCGGCGCAACGAAATCTTGATCGATCTGCTGCCCTGATGTCCTGAAAGGCGCAGGGCTCAATCGCCCGGTGCGACCTGCGCACGGCGGTGCGCGCACCGGGCTGGGCGGAATGGGGCGGTTGCACAGTGGACACAGCACGTCGCTGAAGCCTTGAAACAGCCCGAAGAAATGGCCCGCTTCATTCGCTGGGTGCAAACCAAACCCGACGCGTTTTTTGAAAAAAGCCGCAAGAGCCAACGGCTCCAAAACCGGCGCTGAAAGTCTTCAGGGCGTCAGCCACGCCCAAGTGTTGGCGCTCAGCTGCGCCCGGCGATGCCCGTCGCGCGATAACTCCAGCCAGTCCATCTGCAGCACTTGCGCACGCAGCACGGCAAAGCTGTGTGTGGGCGCGGGGGCATTGGCCTCGGCTGCATCTGCCGGGCCACTGCTTGGTGGCAACACCGCACCCGGCGGCAGTGGCGACAAATAATCACCCGCGGCCGCCGACTGCTGGACCTTTTGCCAAAGCGCCTCGACTTCGGGGCCAGAAGTGATGACCGAGCAAGTCACCCGCACCCGCAATTGCCAACTCAAACGCGCACTCCAAAACACCAGCATCGCTTGGGCTTGGGCCTGCAGCTGGGCCACTTTGGGGCTGCGTCCGTCGGTGTAAAAAGTCAGCTGCCCGGCCGGCGCGTCCACCTGTCGCAGCACCACGGTGCGGGCATCGGGCAAGCCGTCTGCGTCGGCTGAAGCCAGCACCGGCATGCGCCACTCATGGTGCCGATCCAAGCTGGCACGGCCCAGCTCCTTCCAGATTTGCGAGCGTATGTCCTCGGGCGTTTGCAGGTGGATTTTCATGATGATGGGCTTGGGGTGCGTTGGGTGGGGGCCTCAACCGAATGGTCTGACGTGTGGGGTGGACTCACAACGCCAAAATTTCCACACTTTGCGTGAGCACCGGGCGGCACAAAATTTTGTAGCCGTCGGCATCAAAATGGGCGACCACTTGGCTGGCTGTTTGGCTGAGCTGGCGGGCCGCCTCTGGCGTGGGGGCGCTGCCCAGATAACACCAGTGCTGGACGACGTGGATTTGCGTGAATTCGCCATCGCGCTCGACCAAACCCACCGCACCCCGGTAGGGCCAGCATTCGACACGCAGCGCCAGCAAGCTGCTGAACAAGCGCTCTCGGTGCGCCTCGGGAGTTTCATCACCCCGGCAAACACCCGCACATTGGCGAATCGCAGCCCTGAAGCAGGCTTTGCCGGCGGGCAGTTTTTCCAGGCCCAAAGGGCCGTAACAAAGTTTGTGTTGGTCGGCCACAGCACGCAGCGCATCCAGCGCGGCGTGGCGGCTGGCATACAGACCATACAGCTCGGGCTGCTTGGCAAAGTCAATGTCGCGGGCGTAGACCACTTGCGGCACTTCGCCCGTCAGTTGCAGGCTACACAGCTGTTGGTTGCGGCGCAGTTTCTGGTTGAACAGGGGGTGCTGGGCCTTGATCATTTGCGCTTCCAGCAGCAGCGCGCCAATCTCGCCCGCCGTGCGGATGTGGCTGATGCGCTGGGTTTGGCGCAGCATGCGGGCCTCGTCAGGCGTGCGCAGGTGCGACAGCAATCGCGCACGGATGTTGATGCTTTTGCCGATGTACAGCGGCAAGTCGCCCTCTCGGCCATGGAAGGTGTAGACGCCCGCCCCGGTGGGTGCGTCTTGGATGGCGCCCCGCAGGTGCTGGGGGTATTCGTAGACGCGCTCCGCCTCGAAGTCGTCGCGGCGGCGGCGTGGGGAAATGCTGGCCATGTCAGGTTCGCTCAGATCAAGTGGTGTGCTGGTGGATGGTCGCCACCACCACGCCCCAGATGTCCACGCATTGGCCATCTTTGGGCACGATGTCGGGATAGTCGGGATGGGCCGCTTGCAGGCGCAGGCCCTGGGCGTTCAGGCGCAGGGTTTTGCAGGTGAAGTCACCATCCACCACGGCCAGCACGATCTGACCATCGGCTGGGGTGATGGCGCGGTCGACCAGCACCACCGAGCCGTCCAGGATGCCCGCATCGCGCATGCTTTCGCCCCGCACCCGGATGTAAAACGTGGCCTGTGGGTGCTTGACCAGCTGCTGCATCAGGTCAATGCGCTCGACTTGGTGGTCCTCGGCGGGAGAGGGAAAGCCTGCGGCAATGCTGGCGGGCAAGGCCTGCAGCCACCAGTTTCCAGGGGGCAGGGCTTGGGGGGTGTCTAGGGCATGCATGAGGAAAGCTGTGGCGGTAAGTGGGGCCATGGACAGGTCAAAACACTGTTTATATTTACAGTATACTGAGCTTGTCATGCTTCCTGCAGTTGCCTGACATTTTTGTTGATTTACGCCCCGGGCTTTGCGGCTCGGGGCGTTTTTTTAAGTCCTGCATCTGCTCAAGACCACCGAAAAATAGTATCTAAAAATGGGATCTGACCCCAATTGATTATGGATGTCGATGGCTCAGCGCATCTGGGCACTGAGGCTGCCCAGAGGCGCAGAAAACTCGGCGCGCCAGCTTTCGCCCACCTGCAGGGACCAGGCGTCGGTCCAGGTGCCGGTGGTGATCACGTCGCCCGCTTGCAAGTCCACGGCCCCGGGACATTGGCGCAGTTCTTTCAAAAAGTGGTGCAAGGCGTTCAGCGGGCTGTCGAGCACGTTGGTGCCGGTGCCCTGCTCCACCACCTGGCCGTTTTTGAAGAGCGTGACCTGGGCCTGCGCCAGCAGGCTGTGCAGGGCCTGTGCATCGGCGGCCAGTTGCTGAACAGGCAGACGCTGGCCCACCAGCAGGCGGGCGTGCAAGCCGCTGTCGGCCATGGTGTCGGTGGCGGTGAACTTCCAGTCCAGGCAGTGCGACTGCACGACTTCAAAACTCGGTGCGATCCAGTCGATGGCTTCAAACAATTGCTGCAAGCTGGCGTTGGCTGGGGGCGTGGCCTTCATGCCGAAGACGATTTCGGGCTCCAGCCGGGGCTGGCAAGTAGAGCTCAGGTCGATGCTGCCCTCGACAGACCCCGATGCGGCAGGCTCGGCAAAGCTGAGGCCGGTGTCCCAGACCGTGCCCCACATGGGGCCAAACACCTCGTAGCGCTGCCACAGCGTGCGGTTGGTGAAGCCGATCTTGTAGCCCTTGGCCACTTCGCCGCGCTGCCGGCGCAACTGGCGCACGGCCAGGGCTTTTTGGTAGGCCACCGCCGTGTCGGGGCCGCCCACCACGCCGGGGGCCTGGCCCCACAAACAGGCTTGGTCGTGGTGGTGCAAGAGCTGTTCGGGGGTCATGTGGGGTCTCCTGTTAGGGTGCGGGGTGAAGGCATTGCTCAAAAATCAAACCGCCAAAAAACGGCCATCGTCCAGCGTCTGAATTTGCCCTTGCGCCAGCAGCTCGTCCAGGTGCATGGCGATGGTGTGGCGCTCGGCGCAGGGTACAAAGGGCACATCGTAGCCTTGCGGGTACAACAGGCGGCGGTCAACCAGCTCGTCCAGGCTGTGCGGGGTGTGCAAATAAGCCAGCAGTTGCGCGCTGCGCTCGTCGATCTTGCTGGCAAAGCGTGCCAAATCGACCAAAAACTGCGCCCGGTCGGTGATGACCGCCTTGTGGTGCGAGGTGGCCCAGATGCGGGCGTCCAGTTCAGCCACTTTCTTCAAAGTCTGGCGGAAGTCGCTCAGCTTGGAGGTCGCGTCGCCGTAATAGGGCCCAAAGCCGCTCAGGTCGATGTCGCCAATGAAGGCCAAGCCTTCGCTTTCCACCACCAGGGCGCAGTGGCCTGCGGTGTGGCCCGGCAGGTGGTGTGCCCGCACGCGCACGCCACCGCCCAAGTCCCACAGCGCACCGTCGCTGTAGCCGGTGGCGTCCGGGCGGGGCTGGTAATGAAAATCTTTTTGCACGATGGCCAGCATCGCGTCCAGCACATCGGCGGGATAGCCATAGTGCTGGCACATGCCGTCCCACGATTGGGCAGCGGCCAAGTCGGCCTCGTGCACCTGCACCGGGGCGTGCATCAAGCGGTGCAGCCCGGCCATGTGGTCTTCGTGCACATGGCCCAGGATGACCAGGTCCACCGTGTCCAGCTCGGGGCCGATGCGGTTGGCCACCTCGGGCGTGTCAAAGGCCACCCGCGTGTCTGCCCCCTGCACGATGAGTTGGTTGCCGTCGGGGTATTTGCCGGACTTCTCGCCCAAGTGCACCCGCACCGCACCGAAATTCAAAACCGAGGCCATGCCCGTGTCTCCTTGTGTTGCCCTGCAAGGCACTATAGCCAGCGTGACAGCCATGTGCTGCCGCGCGCGCTACAGTGAAGCACATGATCGACCTGCCCTCCCCCGCCACGCTGGCCGCCACGGCCTTGATCGACAGCGACCACCCGGACGTGATCGCCTTGGCGCGCCAGCACGCGCAAGGCACCAACGACCGTGAACGCGCTGTGTCGCTCTACCTGGCGGTGCGGGACCAGTTTCGTTACGACCCCTACCGCATCGAGCTGTCCACCGAGGGCATGCGCGCCAGCTCGGTGATTGCCCAGGGCTCGGGCTGGTGCGTGCCCAAGGCGGCGCTGATGGCTGCGGCCTGCCGTGCCGCAGGTCTGCACGCCCGGCTGGGTTATGCCGATGTGCGCAACCACCTGAGCACCGAGCGCTTGCGCCAGACCATGCAGACCGATGTGTTCATCTGGCATGGCTATGCCGACATTTGGCTGGACGGCCAGTGGGTCAAGGCCACGCCCGCCTTCAACATCGAGCTGTGCGACAAGTTCGGCCTGCTGCCGCTGGAATTTGATGGCCGCAACGATTCGATCTACCACCCGTTCGACAAATCGGGCAACCGGCACATGGAGTACGTGAACCAACGCGGCACCTTTGACGACATGCCGCTGGCGCAAATTGTGGCCGACTTCCAAACCGTCTACAGCGGCTGGATGGCCGAAAAGGCCCCCTTGAAGGAAGCCAGCTTCGAGCAGGATGTGGCGAAGGAAACGCGGTGAAGCAGCGCGCACTGGTTTTGCTGGATTCGATTGCCCTGGTCAACGCCGGCCATGCAGGTGCCGTGATCGTGTCGGGCTCGCACGGGGGCTTGTCGGCTTCGCATTTTGTGACCGCACAAAGCCACAAGCCTTTTGCGGTGGCCTTCAACGATGCAGGGGGCGGCAAGGACGATGCAGGCCGCGTGGCGCTGCGCGAACTGCAGGCAGTGGGCGTGCTGGCCATTTTGTACGCCCACACCTCGGCCCGCATTGGCGAAGCGCAAGACGGGCTGGACAACGGCGTGGTCAACGGCCTGAACGCACTGGCTCTGACGCACGGCCTGCAGCTGGGCTGGCGCATCACAGACGTGGTGCAGCACCTGGGGGCCTGAAGCGCAATAGGCTCAGACGGGCAGTGCCGCCCGGGCCAGTGGCACCAACTCAAACGCCACGCGCGTGGGCACGTCGCAAGCCACCCACATGGCAGGCGGCTGGGTGTGCATCACGATGCCCGCCACGCTTTCAACACGGCTTTCGGGTGGAACGCTGGGGTCTGGACTGCGGCAGATGGACAAAAAGCCATCCGATTCGTCGCGCAAAAAGTGCTCCAACTCGGCTTGTCCGATGGGCGTTTGCAGCGCATATTGGCTGGCGGTGCTCAAGCGCTGGTGGCTCGACAAGCCCGGACCCACGGGGGCTTGTTCAGCCAACAAGGATTCGCACACAAAATGGTTGGTGTGCACCACCACGCCGTGGGTGGGCCTGACCTCGGCCCAGCCTGCAGGCGAGACTTCAAAGCACGCGGCCTGGCCCTCGGCGTCGGCGCATGGGACATTGGAGGCTGCCCCAAAACCCAGCCCAAGATCGGTTTGCAAGGTATGCAAACGATCGCGGGCGTGCGCCACCGAATGGCAGTCCAGCAAGTGGCGCAGCAGCACATGCACCGGTACGCCCAAGCGGCTGCCGTCGCGGTTGGAGCGCAAGATGTTCAGGCCCAGCGCAAAGCCCGATTGGTTGATGCCGATCTTGGCCAGCATGCCGGCCTCGGTCAGGGTGGTGAGGCTCTGGCCGCTCGGTCCTTGGGTGTGCAGCAGCACCAGGGCTTCGCGTTGGCGCCCCATCCAATCCCAGTTTTGCGCGAGCCAGGCTTGGCCTGTGCGGCTGGCGGCGGCGGTCACGCCCATGGCGGTGCATTCGCCGTCTTTCAAAGCGCCGTCCCAGGGCGCATCGGCCAGCCAATCGGGCAAGCCCGCTGCGCGGTTGACGGCCAGGGCGGCATGGGCCAGTTGCGGCTCTTCTGAAAAAAACGTGGACGGCAAAATTTCGGTGCGGCAATTCAGCGCCATCAGGCTGCCCAAAGTCTGGCCACTGCCTTGGGCCATGCCGCGCAGCTCGGCCATCAGATCCGAATCGACCTGCTCGATCACCGACTCAAAGCGCATGGCGCGCTCGCAGGCGCTGGCCCAGTCGATGCCGCAGGCGGCAAACAAACGGGCGTAAGTGACCACGCTGTGCTGGATGCGACCCTTGGCCTGTTGGCCATAAATTTGACCGCGTAGCTGGGCCGAATCCGCGTTCAAGGTGTCAATGCAAGGGAACATGCGCCATCTCCCGGAAGGGGGTCAGTCTTGATCCCGCGCGGCTGGCTGTCAATCCGGACAAACGCACACTCTTACCTGTGCTGGCACGTCGGTGACTGTGCGCGCCAAGCTCTCAGGGCCATCATGACCCTTCCATGAACTGGAGGCCCTATGCGTTTGCTGATCGCGATGATGATGCACGAGACCAACACCTTCTCGCCGGTGCCCACCGACTTGCAGCGCTTTGCGCTCGGCCCAGGTGAGGTACCCCCTCGAGGCGATGCCGCCATTGCTGCGTTTCGCGACACGGGCACGGCCACCGGTGCTTTCATCGACCTGGCAGAGAAGGCGGGTGCCGACTATGAACTGGCACTGGCTGCGCACGCCGCGCCCAGCGGGCTGGTTTTTGACGAAGCCTACGAAGCCATGAGCCAAGCGATTTTGCAGGCCGTGGGACGAGGCGGTTTTGACGGCATCTTGTTGGACCTGCACGGTGCCATGGTGAGCCAAAGCCATGAAGACGGTGAAGGGGAATTGCTGCGCCGCATCCGCGCCATCGACCCCAAAACGCCGATCGGTGTGGCCTATGACATGCACGCCAATGTATACGCCGACATGGTGGAGTTGGCGCAAACCGTGGCGGGCTACCAAACCTACCCGCATGTGGACATGTATGACACAGGCATCAGGGCAGGCTCGGCCTTGCTCCAGCTGCTCCAGGGCCAAGCCAGGCCCACCACGGCTTGGGGGCGCTTGCCCATGATTCCGCACATCATGCGGCAAAGTTCGCTGGACGAGCCCAACCGCTCCATCCAGGCCCGCGCCCGGCAAATGGAGGCCGAAGGCGCTTTGTGTGCCAGCGTGTTCACCGGCTTTCCGCATGCCGACATCGAAAACGCAGGCCTGTCGGTGGTGGTGGTGACCGACAACGACCCCGCGCTGGCCCAGCGCCTGCGCGACGAGTTGATGCAAATGGCCTGGGACAGCCGCTCACAATGGGTGTACGGGCTGGAGCCCCTGGCCGCTTCGGTGGCGCGAGCCAAGACCCTCACCGATTTTCCGGTCATGTTGCTCGACCATTACGACAACGCGGCTTCGGGCGGCACCATGGACACCACCGCCGTGCTGGCCGAGGTGCTGCGCCAGGGTTTGCGCAACGTGGCGGTGTTTGCGATTTTTGACCCGCAGGCGGTGCAAGAGGCCATCGCAGCGGGCATTGGTGCTCAAGTCCGCCTACAAGTGGGCGGAAAAATGGCCATGCCGCTGATGCCGCACCACAGCGCACCGATGGAGTTGAGCGACGTGGTCAAGCTGATCTCGAATGGCAAGTACCGCAACAAAGGCCCAATGAGCCAAGGCGCCCGGCAAAACATGGGCCAGGCGGTGGTGATCGACACGGGCGATGTGGAGGTGGCGCTGATCTCGCGCCATGTCGAGCCCTTTGACGTGAACGCCCTGTTGTGTCTGGGCATCGACCCGACACAAAAAGATTTTGTGGTGCTCAAAAGCCGGGTGCACTGGCGCGCGGGCCTGGGCCACCTGGCCCGCGCCACGGTGGAATGCGCCGGAGCCGGGGCCTGCACTTCAGACTACAGCGAGCTGCAGTTCAAAAAACTGCGCCGACCGATTTATCCGCTGGATGCGGGGGTGGGCTGGTCAGCCCCTGCTTGACTCAGGCGCTGACCACCGCCGCCCGCTTGACGCGCCAGAGCAACCACAAGGCAATGCTCAGGTTGAGCGCGTTCCACAGCACGCCGTTGATGAAAGCCGCGTGGTAAGAGCCGGTGAGGTCAAACACCTTGCCCGACATCCAGCCACCCAAAGCCATGCCCAAGAGCGTGGCCATGATGACTGCGCCCACGCGTGAACCGGCTTCTTTGGCCGGAAAGTATTCGCGCACGATGATGGCGTAGGCGGGCACGATGCCACCCTGAAACAGACCGAACAAGGCTGAGATGACATAGAGCGACACCAGGCCATCGAAGGGCAAAAACAAGAGAAGCGCCACACCTTGCAAGACCGAGCCCAGCACCAGCGTGCGCAAACCGCCAATGCGGTCGCAAATGGCCCCGGAAATCAAGCGGCTGGCGATGCCGCAGGCCAACATGAGCGAGAGCATTTCTGCGCCACGGGCCGCGCCAAAACCCAGATCGGTGCAGTAGGCCACGATGTGCACCTGGGGCATGGCCATGGCCACACAACAGGCCACGCCCGCCACGCACAACAAGAACTGCGCTTTGTTCAGGCTCAAACCAAAAGGACGTTGCGACTGCGAGGCCTGCAGAGCCTGCACACTGCCCACCATCGGGCTTTGCAAGAGCGGTGGCCTTTGGCGCATGAGCAAGCTGAGCAGCACCATGCCGATGCCGCAAAACAAACCCAGCGCCATATAGGTGCTGCGCCAGCCCATGGTTTCAATGCCGTGCTGCGCCAAAGGTGGCCAAATGGCCCCGGCCACATAGTTGCCGCTGGCGCACACCGCCACAGCAATGCCCCGGCGCTTGTTCCACCACAGCGAGGTGTCGGCCAGCAAAGGCGCAAAGGTGGTGGAGCTGCCCAGCAAACCCATCAGCAAGCCGTGCGCCAAGGCGAACCACCAAATGTTGTTCGACAAACTGGCGGCGATGAACCCTAAGCCGGTGCAGATCCCGCCCAGCAGCAAGGGCACATGCACCCCCGCGCGGTCGGCCCATCGGCCCATGAACAAGCCACCCACACCAAAGCCGATCATCATCAAGGTGTAGGGCAAAGAGGCATCGGCGCGGCTGATACCGAACTCGGCCTGCACGGCAGGCAGCACCACGGCCACCACATACATGCTGGAGCCGCCCAGCGTCATCAGGGCCAGCGTGACCAACAAGCGTCTCGCGGCATAGGCCGAGTCGATCAGGTGTTCAGAGGCGGCGGTGGCGGTGCGCATGCTTTCAGCTTAGCAGGCCACCAACGGCAGGCTTGTCGCCTCAGTTCACCACGTCTTTGATGCGCGGCCAAGTGTTGCGGATGTGCTCGCCCATGATGCGGGACAGGGCGCGGCCGTCGCGCGCGGCCAATGCCTCCATCATTTGCGCATGTTCGGCCATGGCGGCGCTCCAGTTTTCCGGCGTGGCGTTGCCGCTGTAACGCAAACTTCGCATGCGCTTGCTCAAAGTGGCGTGGGTCATGCTCAAGGTGTCGTTGTCGGCCAGCGCAATCAGCGCATCGTGGATGCGCTGGTTCAGCGCGAAATAGGCCGGTCTTTCCCGCGCTTCATAAAAGACCTGCATTTGCCGGTGCATCTCCAAGATCTCGTCGATTTTTTCTTGGCTGGCTTGACAGGCCAGCTCTCCGGCATAGGACTCCACCAGCGCAATCACCTCGAGCATGTCGCGGGCGTCTTTGGCCGAAAAAACCTTCACGATGGCGCCGCGCAAAGGCAAGAGTTCGACCAGGCCCTCGGCCGTCAGCACTTTGATGGCTTCGCGCACAGGTGTGCGGGAAACACCCAGCAACTGGGCCACCTCCATCTCTTGGATGCGCTCACCCGGACGCAAGCGCAAGGACACGATCATGTCGCGCAAACGGTTGGTGACTTCTTCGTGGAGCGTGACGCGCTCAATCAAACTGGAGGGATCTGGTGAGGACATGGTTGCCAAGTATCGGGGAAAACCAGAGCTTGACCCGCTCTGTGCACCCGCTAGGATTATCCGTAATTACGGATTACACCCTGCTTAAGCCGTATTGCCCACCTGTTTTTTGAAAGAAGTTTCCAAGATGTCTTTGCCCACCCTGGCTCTTTTCACTGGCGATCCGGCGGGCATCGGCCCCGAGTTGGTCGAAAAAATGCTGCAAAACCCGACTTGGCAACAGCAAGCGCGGGTCATCTTGATCGGGCAAAAGGATGCCATCAAAGTCCCCCAAGAGGTGCTCTGGCACGAGTGGAGCGGCTACCGAGCCCCCACTTTTGAGCGCAGCGTGGCCAACGCCCACAACGGCCGCTACATGATGGAAGCTTTGGCCGCCGGGGTGGACTTGGTGATGGCAGGCCAGGCCGATGCTTTTTGCTTTGCCCCTTTGAACAAGTCCGCCCTGCGCCAAGGCGGCATGAGCCAAGAAGACGAATTGCGCTGGTTTGCCGAGCACATGCAATACCGCGGCGTGTGCGGCGAACTCAATGTGCTGAAAAACCTCTGGACAGCGCGTGTGACCTCGCACGTCCCCTTGAACGAAGTCTCCAGCTTGCTGAGCCCGGACAAAGTGGCCGATGCGATTCGCATGATCTCGCAGGCCCTGCAGGCCTCTGGCGTCACCAGCCCGCGCATCGCGGTCTGTGGACTCAATCCGCACAACGGCGACAATGGCAACTACGGCGACGAAGAGGGCCGCATCATCACGCCAGGTGTGCAGCAAGCCGCCGCCATGGGCTTTGCCGCCGACGGCCCTTTTCCAGCGGACACCGCCTTTGTGCGTGCCATCCGCTCGCCGGGCGGCTACGACGGCGTGGTGACCATGTACCACGACCAAGGGCAAATCGCCATGAAGCTGATGGGCTTTGAGCAAGGCGTGACGGTTCATGGTGGTCTGCCCTGCCCCATCACCACGCCGGCCCACGGCACCGCTTACGACATCGCAGGTCAGGGCGTGGCCAACCCTCAAGCCATGACCAATGCTTTTGAACTGGCCACCCGCATGGCCAACGCCCACCGTCAACACGCCACCGCATAACGACGCCAAAACCTGAAGGAGACCTTGTCATGAAGCTGAAAAAAATCCTGCTCGCTGCCCTGCTGGCCACCCCTTTGCTGGGTCTGGCGCAAAACTACCCCACCAAGCCGGTGCGCATCATGGTGGGGGCCAACGCAGGCGGTGGCACCGACATCATTGCCCGCATGCTGGCCGAGAAAATGGGCGAGGCCTTCAAAGGCTCCTTTGTGGTGGACAACAAGCCTGGCGCCTCCAACACGATCGCTGCCGATCTGACCGCCAAAGCCCCTGCTGACGGCCACACCTTGCTGGTGGCCACCAACACCGGACAAGCGATCGCACCGCACCTGATCAAGCTCAGCTACGACCCGATCAAAGACCTGACCCCGGTGGGCCTGATCGTCACGGTGCCCAACGTGCTGGTGGTGGGGGCCAACGTGCCCGCCAACAACGTGGCCGAACTGGTGACCTTGATGAAAGCCAAGCCCAACGAATTCAAGTACGCATCTTCTGGTGTGGGCAGCACCCAGCACATCGCGGGCGAAGGGTTCAACCTGGCTGCGGGCGTCAAGAGCATCCATGTGCCCTACCGGGGCAGCAGCCAAGCGCATCTGGACATCATCGGCGGCAATGTGCAGATCATGTTCGACACCACCTCCTCGGCCATGGGCCAGATCAAGGCGGGCAAGTTCAAACCCTTGGCCTTGACCACGGCCACCCGCAGCAGCGAGTTGCCGCAAGTGCCCACGTTGGCCGAAGCCGGTGTGCGCGGTTTTGAAATGAGCACTTGGTACGGCATGTTCGTGACCACCGGCACGCCGCCCGATGTGGTGGCCCGACTGCAAAGCGAGTTGGCCAAAATTGTGAGGATGCCCGACATCCAAACCAAACTCAAAGGCCTGGGCGGCGAACCCAGCACCATGACGCCCGAGCAGTTTGCTCAAATGAACCGTCAGGAATTCGATCGTTTTGGTGACCTGATCAAGAAGGCCAACATCAAGCTGGAGTGATCACCGCACCCTCGGCAACCCATGACCCCGTGAGCGAAGCTTGGGTCGGGGCTGCCAGCGGGTCATGCATCGTTGCAAGGCATGAACACATGCTTGGTTTCCATGAAGTCGTTCAGGCCTTCGACGCCATGCAAACGCCCAAACCCGCTTTGGCGATAACCACCGGTTTCGATTTCGGCAAACAAGCGGTTGTGGGCGTTCACCCACACATTGCCAAATTTGACGCGCCGGGTGATTTGGCGGGCAGCGCGGTAGTCGGCGGTCCAGACTGAGGCGGCCAGGCCGTAACGTGTCGCGTTGGCGCGCTGCACCGCTTCCTCGTCTGAAGTGAAGGTCTCCAGTGTGATCATCGGGCCAAAAATTTCGTCCTGAACAAAATGGCTGCTCAGGTCTTGCGTGGCCACGAGTGATGGCGTGATGAATGCACCGCCGCGAGGCGTGTCATCGGGCACATGCCCGGCCAACAGCACACGGCAATCCGTCGCAGCCGCGCGCACCTCTTCCAGCAAGCGGGCCTGGTTGCGCTGATCGATCAGCGGACCCATGGCCGACGTGGGCAGCTTGCCTGGCCCCACTTTGACCTGGGCCAAAGCCTGGGTCAGCTGCTGAGAAAAGTCAGCGGCCACCGATTCGTGCACCAGCACCCGGCTGATCGCCGTGCACATTTGCCCCGCCATGACGCATGCGCCGCCCACAATGCCGCGCACAGCCGCTTCAAGGTGGGCATCCGAGCGCACAATGGCCGGTGCCTTGCCGCCCAACTCCAGCGAGAGGCGGGTCAGGTTCTTGGCGGTGGACAAAGCAATTTGTTTGCCCACATGGGTCGAACCGGTGAAGCTGATGACGTCCACCTCGGGGTGCGCACACAGGTGCTGCGTGGCCTCGCTGCCCTGCTCCACAAAGGAGTTGATCACGCCCGCCGGAATGCGCTCGTCGACCACCAAACAAGCCATCACCTGGGCATGGACCAGCGCCGTTTGGTGTGCCGCCTTGATGACCACCGTACACCCAGCAGCGAGTGCTGGCGCCAAAGAGCGCACCAGCAAAGTCACAGGCGCGTTCCAAGGCACGATGATCGCCGCCACACCAATGGCTTCACGCTCGATGTGCGAATACACATTCGGCTCCATCTCGATGACACGCCCAAACAGATTGCGCGCCAGCCCTGCGTAGTAGCGCAACTCCGAAATGCCGGCCATGACTTCGCCCTCGGCCTCGCGCTGCAGCTTGCCATTGAGTTGCACCAAGGTCTGCACCACTTGCGCCTTGTTCTGCTCCAAACGGTCGGCGAACAAACGCAGCACATCCGAGTGCAGTTTGGCTTGCTGGGCCCAGGTGGTGCGCTCAAAAGCAGCACGGGCGCTGGCCATCGCCGCATCCACTTCGGTCAAGGTGGCGTCCACAAAATGCGCGGCCACCTCACCGGTGGCCGGATCGATCGAGTCACCCCGCCTGTGGGCGTCGTAGCCCTTGACCCATTGGCCAGCTATGTAGTTTTCAGCAGTTTGCATGGCGCAAGGCTTTCCATGTGGAGACCGGCACCCCCTGAACGTGTGGCCATGCGGGTCGGTTTTGATCATCCGGCACCCCAGCGGCTCCGGCAATGGTTAGCATGCTAATCAAATTACCGGGCAAACACCAGCGACCCGCGAGACAGCTTGACTAGGGTTAAACCCTGATCAAGTGGGCCGGTTTCAAGCCAAGCGCTTGTGCGACTGTGGTTTAAGCCCAACCAACAGCAGACTCACACCGGTGGAGGCCAACAAGGCCCCGGCAAACGGGGCAAGCGTGGGCACGCTGGTGGGGAAACTGGCCGCCAACAGGCCTGCGGACAAACTGCCCCCGCTGACCCAGCCGGGCAACACCGCGCCCAACAAACCCGCCACTGCGCCTGCGACCGCCGCAGTGGGTGTCATGCGTTGCCAAAGGCCCAACAAGACCGGCACCACCGCCGTGGCGCACAACAAATCGGCAATCAAGAACAGGCGCAGCACCGACAAGCCTTGCAGCGACACCCACACCACCGGCAGCATCAGCAGCACCGTAATCCAGCGGGCAGCGCCCAGCGACACTTGCGGCCGGGCCGTGACCACCAAGGAAGCAATGCCGCTTTGCAGCGTGTCCACCGACGAAGCCACCAAAGCCACCGCCAGCACCAACACGGGCACAGCCAGCCAAGCTGGCGCATCGGACAACAAGGCAAAGAAGGGAATGGGGGGCGACCCTGGGTTCTTACCCATGGCCATGCACAGCATGCCCAAAGCGCCCATGGCCAACATCACCGGCACCGTGAGCGCCCCGCCCAGCAAAGCGCCTTTGCGCAACTCGGTGTCGCTGCGTGCCGACCACACCCGCTGCCAATAACCTTGGTGAAAAATATTGGCGGCGGTCACCGCAATCAAGAGCGTCAGCGCCACATTCAGGGACACCTCGATCGGTGCCGCAGGCCAGGCTTGGGTGACGGCGTTTTGGGGCAAACTGATCAGTGTCACGCCAATCACGATGGCCAACAAGGCCAACAGCAACCAAGCCTGCCAACGGTCGGTGACCATGCTCGCCCGCAAGCCACCCCAGGTGGTGTACACCAAGGTGGTGACCGCCACAGCCACAATGACCACGCTGCCTGGCAACTCGGACAACAAGCCGGTGATGGCCCCAATGGCGGTCAACTCGGCCGTGATGAAACACAGCATGTACAAGACCGACAAAGCGCTGACCCACAAACGCAGGCCTTGGCCAAAACGTTCTTGGGCAAATTCGGCAATGGTGCGGCCTTGGGGCATCTGCTGGCGTATGGCAGGACCCAACCAAGCCAAGAGCAAAAATGGCAGCGCCGCCGACAAGGCGTAACCCACCAAAGCGACAGGCCCCACAAACGCACCGATCTCAGGCGGTACAAACAAAATCCACGCGCCCATGCCGGATGCCAAAAATGACAAACCCAAGGCGGTTGAATTTTGTGAGCCCCTGGCGGTGAGGTAGTAGTCAAGACTGGCCACGGGTGTGCGCTCGCGCAGGGCGACCCAGATGAAAAAAACAAGTGCCGCAAAAATAGCGGCCGCGGTGGCGTACAGCATGTCGCGCTTCCTCCGCCGGTATGAGCCGGATCAGGTTCCAGGGTCAGCGTCGAGTCAGACGCAATCTCAGCTCCTTTCGGAACTCCCCTGGCGACGGGTTGATAAAAATGATGCGATGTCCCTATGACAGGGACGGTGAATTCTAGGTCATGTCGGCTGGGCCAGAATCAAGCGCCGCTGGGGCGCACCATCTTGCAGGTGCTGGGCATGCGGGCCTGCTCGGCCTTGATCTGGCGCACGACCTTGAAGCCATAACCCGAACCTTCGACATCAAAGGGCACCCCGGGCGTGCCCTGCCGGGCCATGACCCCCACGACCAAGGGCTGCTGGAATTGGTGGTCTTCGGCGCGCATCGTGCCGGTTTGCCCGGCGATGGAGACGCGGGCTTTTTCGAGTTGCACGGCCATGGCCACAGGATCGGTACCCCCTGCCCGCTCAACCGCTTGGGCCAAGGCTTCGATCATGAGCTGCATGCGCAGATGCACGTAGTCCTCAGACGGCTTGGGAAAGCGCTGGCGAAACGACTGATAAAACTGCTCGCTGGCGGCACCCGGCACATTGGGCAGCCAATCGGCCACCGCGATCACCCGGTCGATACCGGACTCGCCAATGGCGGCCGGCGCACCCAAAGCATTACCATAAAAGGTGTAGAACTTGCCGTCGTATCCAGCTTCACGCGCGGCCTTGACCAAGAGCGTCAGGTCATTGCCCCAGTTGCCGGTGATGACCGCTTGGGCCCCACTGGCTTTGATCTTGGCCGCATACGGCAAGAAGTCTTTGACACGGCCCAAGGGGTGAAGTTCGTCGCCCACAATTTTCACGTCCGGCCGCTGCAGCCCCAGTTGCCTGCGTGCTTCTCGCAGCACCGCTTGGCCAAAGCTGTAGTCCTGCCCGATCAAGTAGGCCGACTTGACCGTGGCGTCGCCTTTGAGCACCTCCATCAAGGCCAACATGCGCATGTCGGCATGGGCGTCAAATCGAAAATGCCAAAAGCTGCACTTTTCGTTGGTCAAAATCGGGTCCACCGCCGAGTAGTTCAAGAACAAGACGCGCTTGGCAGGTTCGCGCTCATTGTGTTTGTTGATCGCGTCGATCAAGGCCGCCGCGTTGGCCGATGAGTTGCCCTGCAACACGACTTGGGCACCATCGTCAATCGCCGACTTGAGGGCCGACAAAGCCTCTTCACTTTGCCCTTTGCTGTCGTAGCGCTCGAGCACCATCGTGCGCATCCCCTGAGCCGTTTTGACGCCGCCGCGCGCATTCACCCGCTCGACCGCCCATGCCATGTTGCGCACCACGGCTTCACCGGTGTTGGCAAAGGGACCGCTCATGCCCTCGATCAGGGCCAGTTTGATGGGCGCGGGGGACTGGGCTTGGGCACAGACGTGAACGGAAACAAAACACAAGGCCGCCAAACAGGCCATCCAAGTGCGACGCGAAAAAAAGCTCAACGACTGCATAACAAAAAGGACCTTGAACCGGCCCACACAAAAAAAGAATGGGAGTGTAACCAGTGGCGTTGCGCAAACTAGGGTTAACCCGCATTCAGACGGGTCTTGATCAGTGCGCGTTCTGAGGCCTCAAGGGCCGACCAACTCGTGCAAAGGCCAGCGCGGCTTCACATCGAAGCTGTAACGCGCCTCGGCAGTCTGCGCTCCGGCTTGCAGGCGCATGGCGGCGGCCATGGCGATCATGGCGCCGTTGTCGGTGCACAAGTGCAGCTCGGGGTAGTGCACCCGCACCTTGGCTTTGGCGCAAGCGGCGTTGAGCTGTGCACGCAGTTCGCGGTTGGCGCCCACGCCGCCGGCCACCACCAAGCGCTTCATGCCGCTGGTTTTGAGCGCGCTCATCGATTTTTTGACCAGCACTTCGACAATCGCCGCCTGCGTGGAAGCTGCCAAATCGGCCCGCTCGGGCGCGCCTTCGGTGTGGGCTGCGGGACCGATTTTTTGGCTTTGGGTGAGCACCGCGGTTTTCAGGCCCGCAAAAGAAAAGTCCAAGTCGCCGCTGTGCAGCAAAGGCCTGGGGAGTTTGTAAGCTGCCGGGTTGCCCTGCTCGGCCAGGCGCGACAAGCCAGGGCCGCCGGGATAAGGCAAGCCCATGAGCTTGGCCGACTTGTCAAAAGCCTCCCCCGCGGCGTCATCGATCGTCTCGCCCAGCAATGCATAGCGGCCCACGCCGTCTACGCGCATGAGCTGCGTGTGACCACCCGAGACGAGCAAGGCGATGAAGGGGAATTCGGGTGGATCGGCGCTCAAAAACGGCGAGAGCAAATGCCCCTCCAAATGGTGCACGCCCAACACAGGTTTGCTCAAAGACGCGGCCAGCGCACAGGCCACACCCGAGCCCACCAAGAGCGCCCCGGCAAGGCCCGGCCCGCGGGTGTAGGCCACCACATCGATGTCGGCCAAGCTGGTGCCTGCCTCGGCCAAGACCTGACGGGTGAGCGGCAGCACCCGGCGAATGTGGTCGCGGCTGGCCAGCTCGGGCACCACGCCGCCATAGGCCTGGTGCATCTCGATCTGGCTGTACAGCGCGTGAGACAAGAGGCGCGGCAAAGCATCGCCTGTGGTCTTGACCAAGGCCACACCGGTTTCGTCGCAGGAAGATTCGATACCCAAAATTTGCATGCAGGGTAGTTTAAGCGGGGCACCCCAGATGGCTTGCCGCTTGGCCATAATCCATGGCTCAGCGCATCCTCCTCCCTTCTTTGAACACGCCACTCCTCTCCTCTCATACCCCCATGACCACACTCCGACTGATATCCTCCATGGCCACCAAACCACTGCTGGCCGACTTGGTGGCGCTGTACCAAAAGCACAATCCGGATGTTCACGTTCTGCTTGAATCGGTGGGTGGGGTCGATGCCGCCAAACGCGTTCAGGCGGGTGAGGCTTTTGACGGCGTGGTGCTGGCCATCGACGCCATCGACCGTCTACTAGCCAGCGGCCACGTGCTGACTGGCAGCCGGGTTGATCTGGTGCTGTCGGGTGTGGCCGTCGCCGTGCCAGCAGGCCAAGCGCTGCCTGACATTTCGACCGAAGCGGCGCTCAAGGCGGCCATTTTGGCTGCGCCATCTTTGGGGTATTCGACGGGCCCCAGTGGCGTTCAATTGGCCAAGCAATTTGAGGCTTGGGGCATTACCGAACAGATCAAAGACCGCATCGTTCAAGCCAAACCGGGCGTGCCCGTGGGCGCCCTGTTGGCACAAGGCGAAGTGGCACTGGGCTTTCAACAACTCAGCGAGATGCGGGGCGTGGCGGGCATCACCGTGCTGGGGCCCCTACCCGAGGCGGTACAAATCACCACCACGTTTTCGGGTTCCGTGGCGACCAGCAGCACCCAGACCGAAGCCATGCGGGCTTTGTTGGCGTTTTGGGCATCGCCAGCGTGCCAGACCTTGAAGGAGGAACACGGCATGCAAGCCGCCTGAAGCTCGACACCGCTGGGCACGCACCGGACGTGCGTCATTTGCTTTATGCCGATAAAGTATTTGGATTCTGCATTGTTAGATCAGAAAATTGGATCGATTGATTTTCTGATCTGATTTTTGAACGCCCATGAGCCCTCACTTTGCCTACCGCTGCACTTTGGTCGGAGCCGGTCCCGGCGACCCGGAACTGCTGACCCTCAAAGCCGTCAAAGCGATTGCCAGCGCCAGCTTGTTGCTGGTGGACGACTTGGTCAACGACGCCGTGCTGGCCCATGCCTCACCCACCGCACGCATTGTCCATGTGGGCAAACGCGGCGGTTGCCAAAGCACGCCGCAGGCCTTCATCGACAAACTGATGATCACGGCCGTGCAAGCGGGTGAACAGGTGGTGCGCCTCAAAGGTGGCGACCCTTTCATTTTTGGCCGAGGCGGCGAAGAGGTGGAGCACCTGCGTGCCGCCGGCATCGATGTGGAAGTGGTCAACGGCATCACCTCGGGCCTGGCGGGCCTGAGCAGCCTGGGCGCACCGCTGACGCACCGTGAGCACGCACACGGCGTGGTGTTCGTCACCGGCCATGCCAAACCTGGCGACAGCGGTACCGACTGGGTGCAACTGGCCCACACCGCCCACCAGGCCAAACTCACGCTGGTCATTTACATGGGCGTGAGCAGCCTGGAGCATATCGGCCAAGGCTTGCTCAGCGGCTTGCCTGCCCAAACGCCCGTGGCCGTGGTGCAAAACGCCAGCTTGCCCAGTCAGCGCGAAGTCTTGACCACGCTGGGTGAACTGGTGCACACCGTACAACGCGAACAACTGGAAAGCCCCAGCATCATCGTGGTGGGGGATGTGGTGCAGGGTGCAAGGGCCTGGCAACGGGCTGATCCCAAGCCGTCGGTGCAGCGGGCCGCCTGATACTGCCAACCTCTTGGGGTGTAGGCGCTTGCCCCCTTACACTCCATCGCCATGAGTACATGGGATGTGGTGATTGTGGGGGCCGGGGCTGCCGGCCTTTTTTGCGCGGGCGTGGCGGGCCAGCGCGGCCTGAAGGTGCTGTTGATCGACCACAGCGACAAAATCGCCGAGAAAATCCGCATCTCGGGCGGGGGGCGCTGCAACTTCACCAACCGTTTGCTCGACGCGTCGTCCCCGCAAAAGCACTTCATCAGCCAGAACCCGCATTTTTGCCGCTCGGCCCTGTCGCGCTACACGCCGCAAGACTTCATCGACCTGGTGCAAAAACACGGCATCGCTTTCCATGAAAAACACAAAGGCCAGCTGTTTTGCGATCACTCTGCGGAAGACATCATCCGCATGTTGCTGGCCGAGTGTGCCGCTGGTGGCGTAGACATCCGCTCAGGCTGCAGCGTGAAATCGGTACAAGCGGTATCTGGTGAACCTGCACCCTCGGGCGAAAGCACCCGTTACACGCTGGTCACCAGCGATGGCCCCCTGCAGACCACGTCATTGGTGGTGGCCACGGGTGGCTTGTCCATCCCCAAAATCGGCGCCACCGACTGGGGCTACCGCATCGCCAGCCAGTTTGGCCTGCGCCTGGTGGCGCAACGCCCCGGCTTGGTGCCCTTGACTTTTGACGGCGAGGCCTGGGCAGCTTATGCCCAGTTGGCCGGTCTCGCGCTGCCCGTGGGCATCGAGACGGGTGAAAAAAAAGCCCGCATGCACTTTGACGAAGACCTACTGTTCACACACCGGGGCCTGTCCGGGCCGGGCGTCTTGCAAATCTCAAGCTACTGGCAAGAAGGTACGCCGATTCGCCTGAACCTCGCGCCAGACATGAACCTGCCCGAGCGCCTGCAAGAGGCCAAATTGCGCTCCAAAAAACTGCTGGGCAACGAGCTGGCCACCCTGGTGCCCAGCCGATTGGCCGAAGCCTGGGTGAGCCAAGAACCGGCCTTGCAACGCACCGTTGCCGATGTACCCGACAAGGCTTTGAACAAACTGGCCGAAGCCCTGTCAAACTGGCAGCTCACCCCCACCGGCAGCGAAGGCTACAAAAAGGCCGAGGTCACGCTGGGCGGGGTGGACACGCGCGATGTGTCCTCCCAAACCATGGAGTCCAAACAACCCGGCCTGTACTTCATTGGCGAGGTGATGGATGTGACCGGTTGGCTAGGCGGTTACAACTTTCAGTGGGCCTGGGCCAGCGGCCATGCCTGCGCCGAGGCCTTGGCTGCCCGACAAGCACCCCATTCACAGGCCAGTGCCACCTGAATTTTTTGATTTCCTGGCTATAATCTCAGGCTTTGCTGGCAAACCCCCGTCTGCCAAATACTAGTTCGTGACGGGGATCCGCCGTAACTGGCTTTCAAGGGCCCGATCTCCCTTGCTTGCTCAGCCGGCACATTTTTGGAAACTTTGATTCAATGACCACCATCCGCGTGAAAGAAAACGAGCCGTTTGACGTTGCCCTGCGTCGCTTCAAGCGCACCATCGAAAAACTCGGCCTGCTGACCGATCTGCGTGCCCGCGAGTTCTACGAAAAGCCCACCACTGAGCGCAAGCGCAAGAAGTCGGCTGCCGTCAAGCGCCACTACAAGCGTGTGCGCAGCATGCAGTTGCCCAAGAAGATGTATTGATCTTCCATTTTGTATGACCTGCCAAGGTCTGCAAACAAGCCCGCTGGAGGACGCTCAGGCGGGCTTTGTTGTTTCTGATTTCCTTGTTTAAATTCCCCATTCTTGGAGCCGCTCATGAGCCTGAAAGAACAAATCACCGAAGACATGAAAACCGCCATGCGGGCCAAAGATGCGGAACGTCTGGGCACCATCCGCTTGCTGCTGTCGGCCATGAAACAAAAAGAAGTGGACGAGCGCATCGAGCTCGACGACGTGGCCGTGGTCGCCATCGTGGACAAGCTGATCAAGCAACGCAAAGACTCGATCGCCGCCTTTGAACAAGCCGCCCGTCAAGATTTGGCCGACAAGGAAAAAGCCGAGATGGCTGTTTTGCTGGCTTACCTGCCTGCACGCATGTCGGCCGAAGAAGTCACTGCGGCCGTGCAGGCCATCGTGGCCGAGTTGGGTGCCAAGGGGCCGGGAGACATGGGCAAAGTGATGGGTGCGGTCAAAGCCCAGTTGGCTGGCAAGGCCGACATGGGTCAGGTGTCGGCAGCGGTCAAGGCAGCGCTGGCGGGCTGATGCGCTTTAGGGCCTGGTGGACGGGCTGTGAAGGCGCTCAGGCCTGCAAGATCAGCGCAGCCCCGGCCACGGCCAGAACCGCCCCGCCCCAAGCCCCCCAAGCTGGACGGCGGCGGTACACCACCCACAGCAGCGGCAACAGCAGGATCGGGGTGAGGGACGAAAAAATCCCCACCAAATTGGCCTGCCCGGTATGCAGCGCCTGCAAGATCAAGGTCATGCCCAGTGCCATGGCCACCGCGGCACTGGCCCAGGTGTTGAACAAGGTCTTGGTGTCCAACGGGTTTTGCACTTTGGCCACCTGAGCCCCGGCCCAAAGCAGCGCCAAGTGCGCCAAGAAACTGGCCGAAGTCCGCACCGCAGAGGCCGATACCGCATCTACCCCTGAGGCCATCAAGGGCTTGATCATCAAGGTGGCCACCGACTGGCACACGGCCGCCACCAGCCCCAGCACAACACCCGTCCACAAAGAACCTTGGGTGTTTTCCCAGGCATGGGTTTCACTCTCGCGGCGGCCCCACACAATGGCCACCATCACGCCCGAGACCAGCAAGCTGCCACCCACCAAGGTCCAGCCCCACAGGGTCTCACCCAAAAACAGCCAGGCCAGCAAAGTGGAAAACAAGGCATGTGTGGCAAACAGCACGCCACTGCGGCGTGGCCCCAAACGGTTCATGCAGGCAAACAGCGCGGTGTCGCCAATGAAAATGCCAATCAAGCCCGACAAGGCCAGCAAGGCCACGCTTGATGCATCCAAGCTGCGCCATTGCCCGGTGAACATTGCCAGCGCCCACAGCAGGGTCAGCGCAAAAAACAAGCGCCAGCGTGTGAACGCAAAGGCACCCATGCGGCTCGAAGCTGCGGCAGAAAACAAACTGCCCACCGCCCATGACAAGGCGGCCAGCGCCGCCAAAAGTTCTGCCTGCACAGCGCAGCAGGCCTTAACTGCCCGCCAGCTTCATGCGGTTGACCAAGATGGAGCCGGTGGATTTGGCCCCCATTTTGTAGGTGTCAGCGCCCACCGCCTCGATACCCATGAACATGTCTTTGAGGTTGCCCGCGATGGTGATCTCGTGCACCGGGTAAGCGATCTGCCCGTTTTCCACCCAAAAGCCACTGGCCCCGCGTGAATAGTCACCCGTGACGTAGTTCACGCCCTGGCCCATCAACTCGATCACAAACAGGCCCGTGCCCAGTTTTTGCAGCATGGCGTTGAGATCGTCACCCGCTTGTGTCAGGCGCGAAGTCATGGACAAGTTGTGCGAACCGCCCGAGTTACCGGTGGTCTTCATGCCCAGTTTGCGGGCCGAATAACTGGAGAGGAAGTAGCCCTCCACCCGGCCGCCCTTGACCACCTGGCGACGCGCGGAGCGCACGCCCTCGTCGTCAAAGGGCGAGCTGCCTTTGCCACGCAAGATGAAAGGATCCTCTTCGATGTCGATGTGTTTGGGGAACACCTTTTTGCCCAGCGAGTCGAGCAAGAAGCTGCTCTTGCGGTACAGCGCCCCGCCACTCACAGCTTGCACAAAACCGCCCAGCAAGCCTGCGGCCACGGGCGACTCGAACAACACCGGGCATTCGGTGGTGGCGATTTTTCGCGCCCCCAAGCGCGACAAAGCGCGCTCTGCGGCGTAACGGCCTACCGCTTCGACCGAGGCCAACTCATCGGCCGAGCGCATGGAGGTGTACCACGCGTCGCGCTGCATCTCTGCGTTGCGGCCCGGCAGCTTCGCAATGGGTGCCACCGACACACTGTGGCGCGAGCTGGCATAACCACCGCGAAAGCCGTGCGTGTGGGCGCTGAAAAAGTGGCTTTGCTGGGCCGACACGGCTGCGCCGTCACTGTTGGTGATGCGGCGGCTGGTCTTGAGCGCAGCGGCTTCGCACTGCAAGGCCAGCTGGGCCGCCTCTTCGCTGTTGATGGCCCAAGGATGGAACAAATCCAGATCGCGGTGGTGGGTTTCGATGTCGGCCTCATCAGGCAGGCCGGCAGTCGGATCTTCGGCGGTGAAGCGGGCAATGTCATAAGCGGCTTGCACCGTGCGCTCAATCGCCGCCTTGGAAAAGTCGGATGTGCTGGCATTGCCACGGCGGTGGTCCACATACACCGTCACGCCCAGCGACTTGTCGCGGTTGCGCTCCACGTTTTCCAGTTCGCCCTTGCGCACGCTGACCGACAGGCCGCAGCCTTCAGAGGCTTCGGCACCCGCATTGGTGGCACCCAGCTTTTTGGCATGGTGCAAGGCCATGTCGACCAGCGCTTCAAAATGGTCGCGCGAGTAACTGAAGCCGTCGTGGGCATGACCATGGGATGCGGTGGGAGGAACGTTTTTTTTCACGGAACTTTTCACGGAAGTGTTCTCAAAAAAAATGGCGGGCGCCGGGCCCGCAGTGGCCGCTATGATACTTGCCACCCAGCCGCTTGCGCTGCACACAAGAACGAGTTTCCCCAGTCATGTCCCGTAAACCCAAAAAAGGCTATTTCGTCCGCGGTCAGTTTGTTGCCGAGGGCAGCGAACTCGACCTGGAGTACAAGCGTGAGCTCAAGGGTGGCCTGGATGGACCCAGCCGCACCGAACTCAAGCGCGAAAGCACCGAACTGCAAGAACTGGGTACCGCCTTGCTCACCCTGCGCAAAGACCTGATGGAAGGCCTCGCCTTGCCTGACAAGCTGGTCGATGGCTTGGCCGAAGCCAAACGCATCACCAACTTCGAAGGCAAGCGCCGTCAGATGCAGTTCATCGGCAAGCAAATGCGTCTGCTCAGCCCCGATACCCTGCAAGCCGTGCGCGAAGCCCTCGACATTCAGCGCCTGGGCAGTGCCAAAGACACCCAAGCCCTGCACCTGGCCGAAGCCTGGCGCGACCGCTTGATTGCCGACGACGCGGCCGTGGGCGAATGGCTGGCGCACCACCCCCAAACCGACATCCAGCAACTGCGTGCCTTGGTGCGCCAAGCCCGCAAGGACGCGGTGCCCGTGAGCAACGCGGCCGTCTCGCAAGGTCTGGCCCCGCGCCAGGGCCGTGCCTACCGCGAGCTGTTCAAACTGGTGCGCAGTGTGCTGACCGGCGGCAAAAGCGACGAGTCCTTCGACGAGGCCGTTGACCAGGAGACTGATGATGAGTGAAGCCACAGCCCACTTGGGAGCTTTTGACCCCGTCAAGATCGGCATCGTGTCCATCAGCGACCGCGCCAGCACCGGCGTGTACGAAGACAAGGGCCTGCCCGCGCTGCAAGACTGGTTGACCCGGGCGCTGCACAACCCGATCAGCTTCGAGCCGCGCCTGATCCCCGACGAAAAAGAACGCATCAGCGCCACGCTGATCGAACTGGTGGACGCCGGTTGCAGCTTGGTCCTGACCACCGGCGGCACAGGCCCAGCCCTGCGCGACGTGACCCCCGAGGCCACGCTGGCCGTGGCCGACAAGGAAATGCCTGGCTTTGGCGAGCAAATGCGCCAAATCAGCCTCAAGTTTGTACCGACCGCGATTTTGTCGCGCCAAGTGGCGGTGATCCGGGGCCAGAGCCTGATCATCAACCTGCCCGGCCAGCCCAAATCCATTGCCGAGACCTTGGAAGGCCTGAAAGATGCTGAGGGCAAAGCCGTGGTGCACGGCATTTTTGCGGCCGTGCCCTATTGCGTGGACTTGATTGGCGGTCCTTACATGGAAACCCGCAGTGAAGTCTGCCAAGCCTTTCGCCCCAAAACCGCCATTCGGACTGCGCGCTGAACGCTGACTTTCATGTCGGGGCTGAAGCCGCCGACCTAAAAACTGCCCGTTATCTAGGGCTGTCCACCTGTCTTTAGGTATAATCCCAATTTTTCGGCAAGAGCGACAGCAGCACCTCCGGCTAGACCAACGCCATCAGCGCGACGCCCCCATGTGGGCCGGTCACCGTTCCGCAAGGACTGCACACCAAATGTTCGCCCACCATCTTGCCATTGCAAATTAAACACCCTTGTGGGTTTTGATTTGCGTCTAAAACCACGCCCGCGCCGGGATGTATTTGGCGCAGACTGTGTCCGTTTCCTTGTCTGTTTTGATGTTCTGAGGTGTTCGTTCATGCCTGCTCAAAAGTCGAAGAAGCCTGCCCAGGCCGCTGCCAAATCCAAAACCGTTGTCAAAGCTCCCGCTGCCAAAAAAGCACCTGCGCCTGCCGCTGTGCCCAAAGTAGCCAGCAAAGTGATTGCCAAAGCACCGGCCAAAAAGCCCGCCCCCGTGGTGAGCAAGGCCAAAGCACCGGTCAAAGCTGCTGCCAAACCCGCCGCCAAATCGGCGGCGAAACCAGCTGCGAAACCAGCCGCCAAAGCAATGCCCAGCAAGCCCAAAACAACGGCCATCCCAGCGACTCCTGTCAAGCCTGTGAAGAAAGCCGCCTCCGTGCCCGCCAAGAAATCTGAAGTCATCGACAAAGCCCCTGCAGCCAAAGTCAAAGCGGCAGCACCCGCAGCAGAAGTGAAAAAACCGACCAAAGCGGCCAAAGCCTCTGCGCCTGCAGAAGCGAAAAAGCCAGCAGTCCCTAAGGCACCACCACCGGCCAAAACCACCACGGGTGCCAAACGCGGCCCCAAAAAGAAAGGCAGCATCGCCGAGCCCAGTCTTGAAGAAGAGTTGGAACTGGCCGCCCTCGAAGACGACTTGCAAGGCGAACCCGTCGCTGACAACGTGTCGGAGACAGGCGAAAAGGTCAAGCCCCTGCGCATGAAGATCAGCAAGGCCAAAGAGCGTGCCTTGATGAAAGAATTTGGCCTGGACGAAACCGTCCTGACCGAAGCCGAGATGAAGCAGCGGCGCGATCGTCTGAAAGCCCTGATCAAGCTGGGCAAGACCCGCGGCTACCTCACCAACGGCGAAATCAGCGACCACTTGCCCGACAAATTGGTCGATGCCGAAACCCTGGAAGTGGTGATCGCCACCCTGAACGACCTGGGTGTGGCGGTGTACGAGCAAACGCCTGACGCTGAGAGCCTGATCATCACCGACAACGCGCCCACAGGTTCGACCGAGGAAGAAGCTGAAGAAGCCGCTGAAGCCGCCTTGTCCACCGTGGACAGTGAATTCGGCCGCACCACCGACCCCGTGCGCATGTACATGCGCGAGATGGGCACCGTGGAACTGCTGACACGCGAAGGCGAGATCGAAATCGCCAAACGCATCGAAGGCGGCTTGATGGACATGATGGCTGCGATCAGCGCATCGCCAGCCACCATCGCAGAAATCCTGCGCCTGGCCAACGAAATCCGCGAAGGCAAGGTCGTCATCTCCACCGTGGTGGATGGCTTTGCCAACCTGAACGAAGCCGATGACTATGTGGCCGAAGAAGACTTCGATGAATTCGACGAAGCCGATGACGACGATGGCAAAGGCGGCTCCAAAGCCCTGACCAAAAAGCTCGAAGAACTCAAAGTCCAAGCTCTCGAACGCTTTGACCGCATCACCGAATACTTCGAAAAAGTGCACAAGGTGTACGACAAAGAAGGCTGGGGCACCCCCGCCTACATCAAGGTGCAATCGGCCCTGTCTGAAGAGCTGATGACCATCCGCTTCACAGCCAAAACCATTGAAAAGCTGTGCGACATGGTGCGCGGCCAGGTCGACGATGTGCGCAAAAAAGAGCGCGAACTGCGCCGCATCATCGTGGACAAATGTGGCTACCCGCAAGAACTGTTCATCGCCGACTTCAGTGGCCGTGACAAGAACGGCAAGCGCATTGCGTCCAACCTGCTGAACCTCAAGTGGATTGAAAAACAAGCCGCTGCGGGCAAGAGCTGGAGCGCGGTCATGGGCCGCAACATCCCGCCGGTGCAAGACCTGCAACAAAAGCTGACCGACTTGCAATCGCAAGTCGTGGTGCCCCTCGATGAACTGAAAGACATCAACAAGCGCATGAACGCCGGTGAGCGCTCATCGCGTGATGCCAAGAAAGAGATGATCGAGGCCAACCTGCGTCTGGTCATCTCGATCGCCAAGAAATACACCAACCGCGGTTTGCAGTTCCTCGATTTGATCCAGGAAGGCAACATCGGCCTGATGAAGGCGGTGGACAAATTCGAATACCGCCGGGGCTACAAGTTCTCGACCTATGCCACTTGGTGGATCCGCCAGGCCATCACCCGCTCGATTGCGGACCAGGCCCGCACGATCCGCATCCCGGTGCACATGATCGAAACCATCAACAAGATGAACCGCATCTCGCGTCAGCACCTGCAGGAATTTGGCTTCGAGCCCGATGCCTCCATCCTGGCCGAGAAGATGGAAATCCCGGAAGACAAGATCCGCAAGATCATGAAGATCGCCAAAGAGCCGATCTCCATGGAAACGCCGATCGGTGACGACGACGACAGCCACCTGGGCGACTTCATCGAAGACAACACCCACACCGCGCCCATGGACGCTGCGCTGCAAGCGGGCCTGCGCGACGTGGTCAAGGACATCCTGGACAGCCTGACACCCCGCGAAGCCAAAGTGCTGCGCATGCGTTTTGGCATCGAGATGTCCACCGACCACACCCTGGAAGAAGTGGGCAAGCAGTTTGACGTGACCCGCGAACGCATCCGCCAGATCGAAGCCAAGGCGCTGCGCAAGCTCAAGCACCCCAGCCGCTCAGACAAGCTGCGCAGCTTCATCGACACGATGTAAAACCGCACAGGTCTTTACAAAGCAAAGCCTCCCGACTGCGAAGTCGAGAGGCTTTTTTTATTGCGCCCCTCACTATTTTTAATACTTGCGCAACAAAAGAATTTTTTTAATTTTAATTTAATTTTTATATTTCACATTTTTACCAACAAAAGCCCCATAATGTTCGATAACGAACACTCAAATTCGTTGCGGAAAATTACAGTAAACATCAGATTCTCCAAAAGGGCTAAAAATGTTAAGTCCATCGAATAACCTGATGCTTAAGCAGTTGAATGCCGAAAAATACGAAAAACTGGCTTCATCCTTTCAATTGACTTGCCTTGAAACGGGGGAGTTGATCTTTCGGCCTCACGAGGCGATTCAATTCGTCTGCGTCCCGGTGAGCGCCATCATGGCCATGCAAATCGACATCTCGGACGGCTCCTCGGCCGACATTGTCCTGATCGGCAAAGAAGGCATGGTCGGCAGTGGTGTCATGGGGGGCAACCAGAACTTCAGCAGGGCCCGGGTGAAGTTCTCGGGCTTTGCCTACAAATTGCCCTTGAGCGTTTTCCAGGCCGAACTGGCGCAGGACAGCGCATTTTTGAGAATCTGGATGGCCGCAACACGGCAAATGATTTTGCAGATCGCCATGCCCACCGTCTGCAGCGGCAAACACAGCAACGAACAACAAATCGTTCGCTGGATCATGAACACCTTGGACAAGACCCAAGGGCACACCCTTCAAGTCACCCACCAGGAAATTGCCGACATTCTGGGCATTCGACGCGAATCGGTCACCTTGACTGCCGGCAAATTGAGCCATGAGGGCTTGATCAGCGTCACGCGCGGTCAATTGGAAGTGCTGGACCGCCCCGCGCTCGCCGCCAGAGCTTGCGAGTGCTACCGCGTGATGCATCCGGCCAAAAAGCATTGAACAAGAACCCCCCCTTCCGAGCTTGAACATGCTGACCTCTTTGAAAAACTCCAAACGCGCCATCGGCTTGGGCATTGCCTTGATCGCAGCGGTGGTGCTCTTACCGGCCTTGGCCAACTTTCAAAGCATCAACGCCATCGTCAACACCCATTACATGGTCATCAAGTCCCCCATAGAGGGCGCCCTGGACGGCTTCAGCAAAATGCCTGGCCAGCCCATCGCGCAAGGGGAGGAACTGGTCAGGATCAGCAACCTGCGCTTCAAAGAGAGTGCCGTCAATGAAATGGAGGTGGAGCAAAAAACCCTGAATGAAAGAAGCTTGGGCCTGCAGCAACACCTGAAGAACCTTCAACAACTGCAAAAAGAATTGCAAACCCGGGTCTCTGTTCACCGCAGCCACGAATTTCTCCGGCTGGAAGAGCAGCTCGCGCAAGCCAAATCCGAAAAGAAAGCCCAGGAAAGCCTGATCCGCGAACAACAGATGCTGGCCCAACGCAACGCACTGTTGGTCAAGGAAAACTTCATCTCTCCGGCCCAGAACGAAGCTGCGCAATACGCACTCGAAGTCACCCAAAGCCGTCTCGACATCTTCCAAGCCCGCATCCGGCTACTGGAGACCGAAAAGCAAGCGGTCCAACGCTTTGTCTACCTGGGCGAAGGACGCAACGACGTGCCCTACACACAGCAGCGCTTGGATGACGTGCGCCTGCAAATCACCGACGTGGCCGCCCGCCTGCGCGAAAACGAACAACGCAGCGCGGATGTGCAATGGCAGATCCGCAAGGAGCGCGACAGCATGGCCGTGTCACGAGAGGTGCGCATGCTCGCACCCAGCCAAGGCGTGTTGTGGCGCAAATTCGGCAGCAACGGCACCGAAGTGGTGATCGGCACGGACCTCGCCCATGTGATCTCTTGCGACAACTTGTTCTTGGATGTGGCTGTTCCAGAGGCATCGCTCGAATCGTTTCAAGTTGGTAAAGCGGTGCGTTACCGACTGATTGGCAGCACCGCCTGGTTGACGGGCCACATCGGTGCTGTGACGGGCAGTGGCAACAACTTGCAAGACGTGACCTTGGTCGCACAACTGCAACGTGAAAAAAAGGACGCCCGAATTTTCGTGAAGATCGCGTCTGCTGACTTGGACAAAGCCCAAGAAAACTTGTGCTACGCCGGTCGCAAAGTCGATGTCAAAGTGCCGCGCGAATGGCGTCCCTCGGTCTGGCTCAGCCGAGTCAGCTCATTGTTCATCTGATCGCCTGCATGGCCTACGTCCCCTTGTTGTTGGTCGCGGTTTTCTTTTTGCTGGTGTGGGACAGCCAGCGAACCGACCTCAGAGTCAGGCAAATGGTGTGCCTGCTCCCCGTGCTGCTGTGTTTGCAGTATTTGGCCTGGCGCTTGTTCAGCACCGTGTGGCCTGATTCAGGCGACAGTGGTTGGGCTCAGTCATGGATCTGGGGTGTCTGGGGCGTTGAAATTTTGGCCTTCATCGAGGTGGCGGTCTTCTTGTTGATCATGAGCAGGACCAACACCCGAAGCGCACAAGCCGACCATCACCGCATGCCCAGCCCCTTGCCTGAGGTGGACATTTTCATTCCGACCTACAACGAGCCACTGGACGTCTTGGAAAAAACCATTGTGGCGGCAGCAGCAGTGGACTACCCGCACAAAACCGTCTGGGTGCTGGACGATGGCAAGCGCGATTGGCTGCGCCAGTTTTGCGAAGAAACCGGCGTGCGCTACCTGACACGCACCGACAACGCGCACGCCAAGGCGGGCAACATGAACCATGCCTTGGCCCATGCCCAAGGCCAGTTCATCGCCGTCTTTGACGCGGACTTTGTCCCTTCTAAAAACTTCATTCATCGCACCTTGGGGTTTTTCGAAGACCCGGCCATTGGCATCGTTCAGACGCCCCAACACTTCTACAACCAAGACCCGATCCAAACCAACCTGGGCCTGATGCAGGCTTATCCGGACGAGCAACGCTTGTTTTTTGACCAAATGGCCGCTTCCCGTGATGCCTGGCAGGCGGCGTTTTGCTGCGGCTCGTGCAGCATCATGCGCCGCCAAGCGGTCGATGCCATTGGGGGCATTCCCACCCAGAGCATCACCGAAGACTTGCTCACCACCTTGGTCATGCTGCGCAAGGGCTACCAAACCATCTACCTCAACGAACGCCTGAGCATGGGGCTGGCGGCCGAATCGATCGAAGGCTTTTTTGTGCAGCGCGAACGCTGGTGCCGTGGGGCCATTCAGTCTTTGTTTCTTCCAGCGGGCCCCTTGGGTCCCGGTCTCAGCCTCATTCAGCGCATCTTGTTTTTCCCCACCAGTTGGCTCACGCAATACGCCGTCCGGCTGATGCTGATCGCCATTCCTCTGGCCTATCTGCTGCTCGGCTGGTTGCCTTTTCACTTCACAGACACCTCAGAGGTGGTGTTTTTCCAACTGCCGGTTTTTCTGTCGTTTTTTCTGGCCATGCGCTGGCTGGTCGGTGCTCATTTCTCACCGCTGGTCTCTGGTCCCGTCGGCTTGTTTGCCAGTTTCAGACTGGGCCCGACCGTTCTGGCATCGCTGATCAAACCCTTTGGCCAACCGTTCAAAGTCACCCCCAAAGGCTCGGACGCCGTCCAAGGCCGTCAGGTGGACCTGTTCAGCCTGGGCATGATTTTGACGTGCATGGCCCTGACCTTGGTGGGCTTGCTGATGAACGTGGTGCCCGAGCTGGCGGTGGTGCCGCACGACGAGTTTTTCCCCATTGCCATGTTCTGGTCCATGCTGAACGTGGTGACTTTGGGCTTGGCCGCTTTGCTTTGTTTTGAAGGCCCTCGCTTGCGAAAGGAAGAGCGCTTCTTGATGGCGGAATCGGCCACCGTCCACGATGGCGAAACCAGCATCCCGGTTGAGCTCATCGATGCCAGCGTCGGCGGTTGCAAATTGGCGCTGCCTGAGACGGCCCATGGCCTTTTCAGAAAAGACAACACCAGCCTGACGCTGCAAGGCGTGGGACGCGTGACGATCCAACCCGTGCGGCAACACCACGGCCACCTGGCGGCCACTTTTGAATACAGCAGCCAGGCGCAACGCCACGCCATGATTTGCAAACTTTTTTCGGGCCGTTACAGCACGGTGGCCCGCACAAGCAGTTCGACCCGCCAATTGATCTCGTCTTTATGGGAGAAAACGTTCCATGGCTAAAACCCTTTTGATGTCTTTGAGGACAGCCCACAGGGGGCTGCATCGCACAGTCCAGGTCCTTGCGGCCTTCTTCTGCGCCTGCACCGCACAAACCTGGGCTCAAACCCCAGCCTCGCCCCCAAAACCGCCTGTGTGGATCGGGTTTGACGACGCCTACAGCCTCAAAACCAACACCTCCGCCATGGCCACCGAATGGGGCATCCAAGCCGCGTTGGAAGAAATCAACGCCAAGGGCGGCGTGCTCAATGGACGCCCCTTGAAACTGATGACCACCGACAACAAAGGCATCTCAGCCATGGGCAAAGACAATTTTGTCCGATTGGCGACTTCCCAAGACTTGGTGGCTGTCTTGACGGGCAAATTCAGCCCCATCAGCGTGGAGATGCTGCCCGAGGCACACCGACTGAAGGTCCCCCTGATCAGCGTCTGGGGTTCCGCAGACCCCATCACAGACCACGACCACAAACCGTCCTACTCGTTTAGGGTCTCACTCAAGGACGAGTGGGGCGTGGAAGCGATGATGAATCGACTCGCCTCGAAATACAGGGTTCGACAAGCTTGTGCCATCTTGCCCAACACGGCTTGGGGTCGTTCCGCAGAAAAAGTGATTCAGGAAAAGTCCGGCTCAAAAACCGCTCAATTTCCAGTGGTGCGTTGGTACAACTGGGGAGACCCATCGCTCAAGGAACAGTACCGTGCCTGCCTGGAATCACGCACCCAAGGCCTGCTGTTTGTCGGCAATGAAAAGGAAGGCGCCATGTTGGTCAAAGAAATCGCCGCACAAGACCCGGCCATGCGCATCCCCGTGGTCGCACATTGGGGTGCTGTGGGGGGCACCTTGCACGAGTTGGTCACTGAAGAGCTGCCCAAGGTGCGCATCGATTTCATCCAGACCTTCACCTTCATCAACAACCAGCGGCCTCGTGCCCTCTACCTGGCCGATTGGATCTTGAAAAACAATGGCCTGAAAAGCACCCTGGATATACCCAGCCCCGTTGGCGCCGCACATGCTTATGACACGGTCCACCTTCTGGCCAAGGCCATTGACACCGCGAAAACCACATCGCCCCACAAAATAAGAGATGCCTTGGAGAAATTGCCCGCATTCCAGGGCGCAGTCAGGCACTACACCAAGCCCTTCACCCCTCATCGGCATGACGCCTTGGACAAATCGCAAGTTCTGTTTGTCAAATTGACGCCTTTGGGGCATTTGATTCCGCAGGACTGACATGGGGCGATCGACCACGCTCAAAGCCCAAATCCGTCATGACGTATTCAGGCTGTTTGGTGCTTACGTCCTGGGCGTGACATCGCTGTGCATGCTCTTGGCCATTTATGGCATTGTTTTCTATCAGCGCGAAGAGTTCAGGCACTACAAAGCGCTGATCACGACACGTCTCAGCTCCGAAATCAGCAATTCCTTTCGCCAAGCCAATGATTTGGCCGAATCGACCGAGGTCTGGACCGGACTGACGGACTCGGAGGGACGGGGAACGTATCTCCTGCCACTTCTGGAAAAAGTCAATCAAAACAAATTTCACCAGTTTGAACTGCTGGATTACCTGGGCCGATTTTTCATCCAGAGCGGTAGTTCAGCGAGTTGGCTTCTGGATGTCCCAGACAACATCCCCAAGACCATCGAGGACAGCCAGACCCACCTGGATCTGATCACCATCAAACAATCAAAGTATCTGACAGCCAGCGTGCCTGTCACGCCCAATTTCACAGACAGCACCATCGGCATCATTTGGCTTCAACTTGATCTGAACCAGGTCATGGCCATGCTGAATTTTCCGAATGACCTGAAAGTCAATTACAGCCTGACCCCATTTGTCGACTCGGTGTCGGATCTTTCCAAACACAGTGAAGCCTTCAAATTTGAATGGGACTATGCTGGAAAAAACCACACCCTTCATATTCAACTCCAACAAAGCTATTTGTCGGCCTTTCTGTTTGTGATGACGGGTTTGGCGGTTTCATTGCTCTGTGGCGGCTTGCTGTTACTGGGTCTGAGACGCTGGACCCGACTTTTTTCAGAGCGCACCACGCACCGGCTGGGTGATCTGGTGCGACTGGCCGCCGACACGGTGCAAGGGGTGGGTGATGGGTCGCGCATTGACCGCACCGACGATGAAATTGCCAAGGTCTCCAATGCTTTGCAAAACATGCTGCGAAAGCAACGACTGGCGACACAAAAACAAGCGATTTTCTCGAGGGTGTTCGAGACCGCAGCCGAAGCCATTTTGATCACGAACAAGCAAGGTCTGGTGGTCGATGTGAACGCCGCATTGACCGACATGACGGGCTACACCAAAGAGGAGTTGATCAACCAAGCTGCCGGTCGGCTCTACATCCAGGACAACAAGGGCGTCGACTTGCCGATCATTGCCGAAAGCGTCCGCAAGCACGGTGCATGGCGAGGCGAAACCTATTTTTTGAGCAAGCAAAAAACCCAGTTGCCCGTGCTGCTGTCGGTGTCCACATTGCTGGATACCGATGGCACGAGCCAAGGCCATGTGGCTGTTTTTTCGGACATCCGGGCGATTCGAGAAGCAGAAAAAAAGCTCCAAGACCTTCTGCACGAAGACCTGTTGACGGGGCTGCCCAACTACAGGAAATTCTTGGAATACACCCAGAAAAAAGTGAACGGCGATCGCTTTGCGATCTTGTTCATCGACCTGGACAACTTCAAAAACATCAACGACACCTTTGGTCACGATCAGGGCGATGAAGTCATTCGGCAGATCGCGCAACATCTCAAGGCCATACTGCCCGCTGGCAATTTCCTGTGCCGACGTTCAGGGGACGAATTCATTGCCGTGCTGGATGTCGATGAACCGATCGCTGATTTCCAGGACAGGTTGAAATTGATGTTCAAACCTGCTGTTTTCACCGTCCATCACTTCGATACCGTGCAGGTCACCGCCACCTTCAGCGCTGGGGCCGCTTTGTTTCCCGATCACTCGGAATCGATCAACCAGCTGCTGATTTATGCCGATACCGCTTTGCTGAGCGCCAAGGAAGCCGGTCGCAATCAGATCCAGTGGCTCAATGTCCAGATGATGGCGGCCACCACCCGAAAAAACAAAATCGACAGAAAATTGGCTGCAGCCATTCGGGAAGGCCGAATCCAAGCGCATTACCAACCCGAAGTGGATCTGCTGACCGGAAAAGTCATCGGCGTTGAGGCCTTGGCACGGTGGCATGACGAAGAATTGGGCTGGGTCAGCCCCGCAGAATTCATTCCTTTGGCCGAGCAATCTGGCGCCATAGACCCTCTGACAGAGCACATGTTTGCCCTAGTCGTCAAAGACAGCCACGCGATACGCGCCCACTTTCCCAAAGCAAGGATCGCCTTGAATTCATCACCCCAGTTGATGTGTGGGAAGCGTCTTTTGACGATCCTTTCCCACTTGGCATCCGAGCATGAAAACGGTTTGGATGGTTTTGTTCTGGAAATGACCGAATCAGAATGCACCTTGAGCCCCCAAGAGCTGGTCGGTCAACTCCAGGCCATCATGGGCTTGGGTGTGCGCATTGCCATCGATGATTTTGGCAAGTCCTATTCTTCTTTGTCGCGCCTTGCAGGCATGCCCATTCAAAAATTGAAAATTGACATGTCCTTCATCGCCGGTATGGAGCGGCTAGAAAACATCAAAATCATTTCAGGAATTCTGGCCTTGGCGCAATCGCTGGGGCTCGAGGTGACGGCTGAAGGCGTTGAAACCCGTTTTCAACAAGACAGCTTGATCAAGCTCGGTTGCAAACAGGCACAGGGCTACTTTTTTTCCAAGCCCTTGAAGCTTGGAGATCTGCTCGCCCTGCCCACCCACCTGGTGCCAGAGACGGCCTCATGACAGCGCCTTGGGATGCGCTTAAATCGTCAGGTATTTGTCCAAGAAAGCAATGCTTTTCAATCTGGCCGCTTGCGAGGCCATCGGATCGTGCTGTCGGCTGCCGGCATGATCAAAGCCATACGCGGCGTCGTAGCGTTCGATTTGAACCATCGGCCCCTTTTGATCCGGGCTGACCTCGCCGTGGGCCGCAAAGTGTGCGCGCTGAGCGGCCACAAACTCATCCATGGCTTCTTGCGTCATCCACGCGCCATTTGAAGGCAGATGAACCAGCACCGGACAAAGCGGGCGCAACCGGCGCACCTCTGGGTGGGTCATACCCCCTCCATAAAAAGAAGCGGCTGCAAAAACTTGGGGCATGGTGCACGCGGCTTGCCAAGCGAGCAAGCCGCCCCAGCAAAATCCCATGATGCCCACCCTGCCCTGAGCCACCTGCCCTTGGGCCCAATCCACCACGGTCTGGACGTCCAGCATGACGCGGCTGGAGTCCACCGGCTGCAAAGGTTTCACCAATTGCTCGCCCGAGAAACCCATCTCGTGAAGGTAACCATGGTCCTGTCCTGCTCGGCCGCGGCCAAAGAGCGATGGTGCCACCACCAGATACCCTCGGGCGGCATGCTCATTGACCAATCCCCGGATGCGCTGGCTCAGCCCGGGCATGGGGTTGGATGGGGCCATGGAATGAACGCGGTGGGGCGATCTGGCATCCATCTCATGCAACAGGACCAAAGCGCCTCGTGGGGGGCTGGAGGGATGCGCCACAAACGCACGGAAACGGTGCTGATCTGGCGATGTGAACTCGGCGTATTGACCTGTGTGTTTTGTCATCGATCAACGCGATTGCGCTTTGTTGCCGTAAGGGCAGTGGTTGGGGCGCGGCCCCACTTGCGGGTGCAGGCGGCAAGTGTTGGGGCGCTTGTCGTAGACGGTGCACCTGCGCGTCTTGGCATCCAGCAAATGGCAGTCACCGCTGGCACGGCGCGCCAAGCTGAAGATGCTGTTTTTGAAGTTGAAGTGCTCAATCAAGCCCGCTTTGCTCAGGCGCTTGGCGATCTGCTTGGGGTCTTCGTGCTCGGCCTCAAACGGGTCCACCAACTCCAGCCGCACCAGATCGGCCATCTTGACCTCGACCGGCATGGTGCAGCAATTGGCCGCACAGCTGTCGCACAAACCGTTTTTGTAACGGGTCCAAGTTTCGCAACGGTCAACGTCGACAACGGCAATGGGAGATCTCATGGGCCATCAGACCGCAGAAAACTGCAAAGGCACCACGCGGTTCATGTCCACGTTTTGGCGGGCGATCCACAGATCGTGGGCATCTTGCAGGCTCAACCAGCTTTCGGGCGTGCGACCCAAAGCCTTGGACAAACGCAGCGCCATCTCAGGCGTGACGCGGCTGCTGCCTTTGAGAATGCGGCTCAAGGTAGACGGTGCCACATCGAGTTTTTCGGCCAATTCCCGGCCGGAAATGCCGTGCGGATCCAGGTAAATTTCCTGAATGAACTCACCTGGATGAGGGGGGTTGTGCATGGCCATCAGTGGTAGTCCTCGTAATCCAATATGTGGGCGTTGCCCTCTTCAAATTCAAAGGTCAAGCGCCAATTGCCGTTCACGGTAATTGACCACCGCCCGCGCATCTCGCCTTTGAGTGAATGCAAACGAAAGCCGGGAATGTCCATGTCGTCGATGACTTGCGCAGTGTCCAGCACCGCCCATCATGGACGTCAGGCATGCGCAGGCGCTTGACATGGCTGGCTTGCAAACCGGCCGCCTTGCCTGACTCAAACAGACTGCGCAAGCCTTTGTGACGAAACGACTTGATCATGGTTGGACTGTATCATGTTGCGCAGCACGCAACATGTTGGATATCAGACTCGCCCAAGTCGCCTCTGTGGGAGAACAGCTTACAGGCCACTGGCATTTGGCCGTGATTGCACCGCTTCAACCCTTCTTGGCCACCAAGGTCAAGATGTCGTAGCTGGCCACCACCTCACCCAACTGGTTGGTCACTTCCACGTCCCAAGCCACCACGCCCTGCCCCACGCCATTGGCGTCTTTCTTTTGCCGGTCGATCTTGCGCTTGGCGGTCAGGCGCGCCTGGATGGTGTCGCCAATGCCCACTGGCTTGACGAAGCGCAGGGTGTCCAAGCCGTAGTTGGCCAGCACCGGGCCGGGCGCGGGCGAGACAAACAAGCCCGCAGCGGCCGACAACACGAAGTAGCCGTGCGCGATGCGCTTGCCAAAGGGCGAATCCTTGGCGGCGATCTCGTCGAAGTGCATGTAGAAATAGTCGCCCGACAGACCGCCAAAGGCCACGATGTCGGCCTCGCCCACGGTACGGCGGTGGGTCAGCAGGCTCTCGCCAATCTGCAGCTCTTCAAAGTAACGGCGGAAGGGATGCACCTCGGTCTCGATCAGCTTGGCACCGCGCATGTACTCGCCCGTGACGGCAGCGATCATGGTGGGCGAGCCTTGCAGCGCGGTGCGTTGCATCAGGTGCTTGACAGCGCGGATGCCGCCGAGTTCTTCACCCCCGCCTGCCCGGCCGGGGCCGCCGTGCTTGAGCGGCGGCAGCGGCGAGCCGTGGCCGGTGGATTCGACCGCGGCTTCGCGGTCCAGGATGTGCAATCGGCCATGCAAGGCGGCTGCCACCGGGATCATGCGGGCCGCGATTTGCGGGTCTTTGGTGACCAGCGTGCCCACCAAGCTGCCTTGGCCGCGAGCGGCCAGTTGCAGGGCTTCGTCAATGCCGTCGTAAGGCATGAGCGTGCTGACGGGACCGAAGGCTTCCACATCGTGCACGCTGTCGGTGTGCAAAGGCTTTTGGCACAGCAGCAGCGTGGGCTGGAAGAAGGCACCGCCTTCGATGCCCTGCCCCACTGGGCTGAAATCGGCACCGCCGCCAAACACCAGCTCGGCGCTTTGGCGCAGCAGGGCCACGCGCTCGGCCACGTCGGCTTGCTGCGCATGCGAGGCCAAGGCCCCCATCTTCACGCCCTCGACCGACGGATCGCCCACCACCACTTTGGCCAAGCGGGCCTTGAGCTTTTCGGCCAAAGCATCGAGGTGCTGGCGCGGCACGATGGCGCGGCGGATCGCTGTGCACTTCTGGCCGGCCTTGACGGTCATCTCGCGGGCAACTTCTTTCACGAACAAATCAAACTCTTCGTCGTCGGGCGAGACATCGGGCGCGAGGATGGCGCAGTTGAGCGAGTCGGCTTCGGCGTTGAAGGGGATGCTGTGTTTGACCACATTGGGGTGCACACGCAGCATGGCGGCGGTGTCGGCCGATCCGGTGAAGGTGACCACGTCTTGGCCATTCAGGCGGTCGAGCAAGTCACCGGTGGAGCCGATCACCAGCTGGAGCGAACCGGCAGGCAAGATGCCC
>NZ_JBBAPF010000017.1:0-69002 GCF_040400975.1 Limnohabitans sp.
CCAGTGGCTCAATATTCGATGCAAACACTGGCTCAGTTTGTCTGGCTAATCAACAGGCATGCGCCACGGTGATGGTGTTACTTGCAATCATCAGCTCCACCGCCTCCACCTGGCGGGCGGCCTTCATGTTGCGCAGGATGTACCCGACCTACTCCAACAAGAACGGTCGCAAATATCGCTACTACGTCTCGAAATCGGAAGCCAGGTTCGGTGCCGAAAGCAAGACTTACGCGCGACTGCCTGCCGGAGAAGTCGAGGCCGCCACGTTGGCCCAGATCAAGACCGTGCTCTCCAGCCCTGAATCGGTAGCTGGCGTATGCCAGTTCATTCGTAAAAACGATTCAGCCGTGGGCGAGGACGTCACAGTGATGGCCATGCGCCAGCTGGGCAGTGCTTGGGAGCAACTCTACCCCGCTGAACAGCACCGCATCGTGAACTTGATGATCGAGCGTGTGGACCTCGTGACTGGCGGCCTGAAAGTGAAGTGGCGAGAAATTGGATGGAAGGATCTGATTGAAGAATTCGCGCCGGACAGCATCGGTGCCGAGCTGGTCGAAATGGAGGCGCCATGAGTGTCACTGAGCCGACGGACCAGAGCACCTTTGTGCCATTGAATTTGAAGCGGCGGGCAGGCAGGCTGATCGCGGACAGCGGTGCCCCTGTCCATGACGTCAACATCCTCAACGTCGTCGGTCGTGGGTTCTATTGGCAAGACCTGCTGGACACCGGCGTGTACGCCAGTGGTTCAGACATTGCCAAGGTTGAGGGCGTCACGCCATCGACGGTGAACCGCTTGGTGCGGATGGGACTGCTGGCCCCTGACCTGATCGAGGAACTGATGGCCGGCAAACAGCCCCGACGGTTGACGGCGCATTGGCTAATCCGCAACCGCATCCCCAGTTCCTGGGGCGAACAGCGGGCGCTTTTTGAACGGTTCCGATAGGAGCGCGCATGGGCAAGAAAGACATCGGTAAAGTCATCGGCGCACCTGTGACCAGGCAGACGCCGAGTCCGGCTGGCGGTGTGCAAATGGAGACCTACATCCCCTGGACCCTGGTGAAACGGGGCGTACGGCGCAAAGTGATTACGCCATTCGACACACCCATCGAGTTCATCGACGAGGCGACCCGTGAGCACCAGCAACGTGAACTTGAGCAACCCAGCCCTTTGCTGCGGGCGCTGGGTCTGGCGCACCACTGGCAGCGGCTGCTTGACGATGGTCGCTTTGGCTCGTTGACCGAGATTGCTGCGGCCGAGGAAATGAACCTCAGTCAGGCCAGTCGAATTGCCAAGCTGGCTTACCTGGACCCCAAGATCATCCACGCCAGCCTTAGACCCGATACCAAGATGGCTCTGGAGCACTTCATTCGTGGCGGCGCCCTGCCCACAGAATGGACGGCACAGCGAGCCAGATTGGGACCGTACCAATAGGCTCAAGGACATCACCGAAGGAAACGGCCGCCCTCGAGGCGGCTTTTTTGTGGCCGTCGGCCAAGGTTCGCAATGCCAGTTCCCAACCGCGAAGTGCTTGCCAGTTGCAACCACCCCGTTGCAAATCGTTGATTTTGCTAGGCCACACGACTTGACCGCTCAAGAGACCAACAGAGAATAGAGACAAAAAACGGGGTTCTGGGCACGGAAAACAGTGTTTCCAGCACTGCGCCGCTCAAGAGGAAAATGCGCCAAACCCCGCCAGTACAGGGGGAACGGGCAAAAAAAATCCCGACTGATAAGAGTCGGGATTTCTATGAATGGTGGAGCTGGGGGGATTTGAACCCCCGTCCATAAGCCTTTTTCGTACAGTTCTACATGTGTAGTCGTCTGATTTGAGTCTCGCCAAATGCACCGCGCAGCGACACGCTGAACACCCAGCCAGCACCCTTTTTTCTCACACCACCCCAAGGTACCCGAGGTGGTGCCAGCCCATATGTTTTACCTTGCAGCCAGGACTTTGAGGGGTTTAACCCCCTCATCACCCTGACCCAGCCTATCGGCCAACTGTTGCAAGGCTCACCGGATTAAGCGGCGAGTGCGAAACGTTCGTCGTTTGCAGTTAGTTTTTTTTCCGAAGATTAACGAGGATCAGAACCTCGACATGCCCTGCCACGCGTCCGAACCCATGTCGAAACCAGTGCAGCCCCTGAGGAACCTATTTTAGGCGCTCTTGAGGAATTGCAAGAGGTCCATGGGTGAATCAATGTGCAAATGGGCATTCCAGCGCGAAATATCGCTCTGTTGGCCCAAATACCCATAGGTGGCGGCCACGGTGCCCATGCCTGCGGCCAGGCCTGCGACGATGTCGCGCTCGTCGTCGCCTACGTACACACAACGCGTCGGGTCAATCGACAAACGCCTTGCGGCCTCAAACAAAGGCTCGGGGTGCGGTTTGGCGTGGGGGGTGGTGTTGCCGCTGACAATGGCGCCGGCGGTGGCAAACAAAGGCATGGCCGCGGTCAGCGGGTCGGTGAATCGGCTGGATTTGTTGGTGACCACTCCCCAGGGCAGCCCCAAGGCCACCAGGCGTTCGATCATTTCAACCACGCCGTCGAAGATGCGGGTGCGTTCGGTCATGCAGTTTTCGTAGGTGACGAAAAACTCCTCTTTCATGACCTCGAAGTCGGGGTGCTCGGCTGTCATGCCAAAAGCAAGGCCGAGCATGCCCCGGGCTCCGGCACCGGCCATGGGCCGGTAGTGCTCGAGTGGCAGGGACGACAAACCGCGTGCCACGCGCATTTGGTCCACGGCGGCGCCCAGATCAGGCGCGCTGTCAATGAGGGTGCCGTCCAGGTCAAACAAGACGGCTTGAGCGCTTTGGAACATGGTCAGGCTTTCCGGCAAGCCAGCAGATAGTTGACGCTGGTGTCCTGGCTCAACCAATAGCGTTTGGTAAAGGGGTTGTATTCCATGCCTTTGAAGCCCTGGGCGTCCAGCCCGGCTTCGCGGGCCCATGCGGTCAGCTCGCTGGGTTTGATCAGGCGGGCAAATTCGTGTGTGCCTTTGGGCAGCAAATTGAGGATGTATTCGGCCCCGACGATCGCAAACAAAAAGGACTTGGGGTTGCGGTTGAGCGTGGAGAAAAAAACCCAGCCACCGGGCTTGACCATTTGGGCGCAGGCTTTAACGACGGCTGAAGGGTCAGGCACATGCTCCAGCATTTCCATGCAAGTGACCACATCGAATTGCTCAGGTTGTTCGGCGGCCAGCGCCTCGGCGCTGATTTCGCGGTATTGAACGCCTTGTGTGCCCGCTTCGAGCGCGTGCAATTGCGCGACTTTGAGGGATTTGGTGGCCAAGTCGATGCCAAGCACCTGGGCACCTTTGCGGGCCATGGCATCAGCCAAAATACCGCCGCCGCAGCCGACATCCACCACATTCAAACCCTTCAAGGGCACCAGGCCGTTGATCCACTCTAGGCGCAGCGGGTTGATCTGGTGCAGAGGACGGAATTCGCTTTCAGGATCCCACCAACGATGGGCCAAGTCTGAAAACTTGGCCAATTCGGCCGGATCGACGTTGGATGTGCTTGTATTCATGGGGACTGATTGTCGGTGAACAGGCCCCCGGCAAGAACGACAGACGAAAAAAAGCCCCATTGCTGGGGCTTTTTTTCGCCCGATGAGGGATCAGCGGTTAGGGCGTGTGCCGACCACTTCGATTTCAACGCGGCGGTTCTTGGAGCGGCCAGCTGCGGTCTTGTTGTCAGCAACAGCTTGTTTCTCGCCCTTGCCTTCGGTGTAGACGCGGTTCTTTTCGATGCCCTTGGTCACCAAGTAGGCCTTCACAGCATCAGCTCGCTTGACAGACAGCTTCTGGTTGTAAGCATCAGCACCCACGGAGTCGGTGTGACCCACGGCAATGATGACTTCCAAGTTGATGCCCTTGACCTTGCCAACCAGATCATCCAGTTTGGCTTTGCCTTCGGCCTTCAAGACGGATTTGTCAAAGTCAAAGAACGCATCAGCTGCGAAAGTGACCTTGGTGGCCGCTGCGGGTGGCAGGGCTGGTGCAGCTGCACGAGGCGCTGGCGCTGGCGCTGCCGCTGGCGCTGGGGCTGGGGCTGGAGCTGGACGTGCAGCAGGTGCTGGTGCAGCAGCGGGAGCAGGAGCTGCCTTAGGCGCAACGATAGCGCCGTCGCAACCTGCGCCAGCAGTGGCGGGTGTCCAGTTGGCATTGCGCCAGCACAGTTCATTGGTGCCGTTTTTCCAAACCAGCTCACCGGTGCCATTGCGCCAGTTGTCAACAGTTTGTGCGCCAGCGGCGGTTGCGAGAGCTGCGGAGGCCAACAACATCGCCACTTTGTTCAGTTTCTTCATGGTCTTCCTCTTAGGGGATAAAGCCGCAGACTCGCTGCGTGAAAATGACGCATCAAATGACCGTCATCTGATGCGTTGCGTTTTATTGTGCCATAGACCATGCGCCCGTCTGTCAAATGCCGGACTGACAATAAAGCTCTCTTTCAAATGAATCAGAAATGTTGCATGGACGCCACAGTGCCGTGCAACTAAAATCAGAGTTTTCACCGCGACACTTTCCCCTTCTCTATATGACCCAGTTCGCCAAAGAAACACTGCCCATCAGTTTGGAAGAGGAAATGCGGCGCAGCTACCTCGATTACGCCATGAGCGTGATTGTGGGTCGCGCACTGCCCGATGCCCGAGACGGCCTAAAACCCGTGCACCGCAGGGTTTTGTTCGCCATGCATGAGCTGAACAACGACTGGAACCGCCCCTACAAAAAGTCGGCCCGTATCGTGGGTGATGTGATCGGTAAATACCACCCCCATGGCGACCAATCGGTGTACGACACCATCGTGCGCATGGCGCAAGACTTTTCCATGCGCCATATGTTGGTGGATGGCCAAGGTAACTTCGGCTCGGTGGACGGGGACAACGCGGCCGCGATGCGTTACACCGAAATCCGCCTGGCCAAGATCGCCCACGAGATGCTGGGTGACATCGACAAGGAAACCGTTGACTTTGGCCCCAACTACGATGGCTCGGAAAAAGAGCCCTTGGTGCTGCCTTCTCGTTTGCCCAACTTGCTGATCAACGGCTCGGGCGGTATCGCGGTGGGCATGGCCACCAACATCCCCCCACACAACCTGAACGAGGTGGTAGACGCTTGCCTGCACCTGCTGCGCAACCCGGAAGCCTCGATCGACGAACTGATGGAAATCGTGCCAGCGCCCGACTTCCCGACCGGGGCCATCATTTACGGCATGACCGGGGTCAAAGATGGCTACCGTACCGGACGCGGCCGTGTGGTCATGCGCGCCAAGTGCCATTTCGAAGACATCGACAAAGGCCAGCGCCAGTGCATCGTGGTCGATGAATTGCCCTACCAGGTCAACAAAAAGACCCTGCAAGAACGCATGGCCGAGTTGGTGCACGAGAAGAAAATCGAGGACATCAGCCACATCCAGGACGAGTCCGACAAATCAGGCATGCGCCTGGTGATTGAACTCAAGCGCGGCGCAGTGCCTGAGGTGGTGCTGAACAACCTTTACAAACAAACGCAGCTGCAAGACACCTTCGGCATGAACATGGTGGCCTTGATTGACGGGCAACCCAAGCTCTGCAACCTGAAAGATCTGATCCAGGTCTTCTTGCAGCACCGCCGCGAAGTGGTGACACGCCGCACGGTGTTTGAGTTGCGCAAAGCGCGCGACCGTGGCCATGTGCTCGAAGGTCTGGCCGTGGCTTTGGCCAACATCGACGACTTCATCGCCATCATCCGCGGGGCACCCACCCCACCCGTGGCCAAAACCGAGTTGATGACCCGGGCATGGGACAGCCAGATGGTGCGCACCATGCTGACCCGCGCCCGCGACGATGGTTCTGTGGTGAACGCCGACGATTACCGCCCCGAAGGTCTGGAGCGCGAATACGGCCTGGGCCCGGACGGCCTGTACCGCCTGTCCGACACACAAGCCCAAGAAATTTTGCAGATGCGTCTGCAGCGCCTGACGGGCTTGGAACAAGACAAGATCGTGGCCGAGTACAAAGAGGTCATGTCCGAGATCGAAGACCTGCTGGACATCCTGGCCAAGCCCGAGCGAGTGTCCACCATCATTGGTGACGAACTGGGCACCGTGCGCCAGGAATTCGGCCAAACCAAGATCGGCGCTCGCCGCAGCGAGATCGAGCACAGCGCGCAAGACCTCTCGACCGAAGACCTGATCACACCCACCGACATGGTGGTCACGCTCAGCCACAGCGGTTACATCAAGAGCCAGCCGCTCTCTGAATACCGCGCGCAAAAGCGTGGCGGACGGGGAAAACAAGCTGCCGCTACCAAAGAAGACGATTGGATTGACCAACTCTTCATCGCCAACACGCACGACTATTTGCTGTGCTTCTCCAACCGGGGCCGCCTGTATTGGCTCAAAGTCTGGGAAGTGCCCGCTGGTTCGCGCGGCTCGCGTGGCCGCCCGATCGTCAACATGTTCCCACTGCAAGAGGGCGAAAAAATCAATGTTGTGCTGGCCCTGACCGGTGATGCCCGCACCTTCCCCGAAAACCAGTATGTGTTCATGGCCACCTCCATGGGCACCGTCAAGAAAACTTCTCTGGACGAGTTCAGCAACCCGCGCAAGGGCGGCATCATTGCCGTGAACCTGGACGAAGGCGACTTCTTGATTGGTGCGGCTTTGACCGACGGCAAGCACGACGTGATGTTGTTCAGCGATGGCGGCAAGGCCGTGCGTTTTGACGAAAACGATGTGCGCCCCTTGGGTCGCAGTGCACGCGGCGTGCGTGGCATGATGATCGAAGACCACCAAAGCGTGATCGCCATGCTGGTGTCGGAGCAAGAAAACCCCGATGCCCCTGCCGACGAAGTCAAAGCCCGCGCCAGCGTGCTGACGGCCACAGAAAACGGCTACGGCAAGCGCACCAGCATCACCGAATACACCCGCCATGGCCGTGGCACCAAGGGGATGATCGCTATCCAGCAATCCGAGCGCAACGGCAAAGTCGTGGCCGCAACCTTGGTTCACGCCGACGACGAAATCATGCTGATCACCGACACCGGCGTTTTGGTGCGCACCCGCGTTGCTGAAATCCGCGAGTTGGGCCGCGCCACGCAAGGCGTGACCCTGATCGGCTTGGACGAGGGCGCCAAGCTGTCGGGCCTGCAACGCATCGTTGAAAACGATGCGAATGCAGCCGATGGCGATGCCGATGCCACGCCAGATGACGGCGCACCAACAGCGGCATAAGTGATGGGGCGTGCTTTCAACTTTTCGGCGGGTCCCGCCGTCATGCCAGAGGCTGTCTTGCATCAAGCCGCATCCGAGATGCTCGACTGGCATGGCTCAGGCATGAGCGTGATGGAAATGAGCCACCGCGGCAAAGAGTTCATCAGCATCTATGAGCAGGCCGAATCTGACCTGCGCGAACTGCTGGCCGTACCTGCGAACTTCAAAATCCTGTTCATGCAAGGAGGTGGTCTGGCGGAAAACGCCATCGTGCCCATGAACCTCTCGCATGGCGGAGCCATGGACTTTGTGCTCACGGGCAGTTGGAGCCAAAAGTCCCAAAAAGAAGCGAGCAAATACGGCAACGCTCGCGTGGCCGCATCGGCGCAAACCGATGACTTCACCACCTTGCCTGAACCCGCCACTTGGCAAATCGGTTCAGACAGCCAGTATGTCCACATCTGCAGCAATGAAACCATTCACGGTGTCGAGTTTCACGAACTGCCGGACCTCAAAGCATTGGGATGCGATGCACCCTTGGTGGTGGATTTTTCATCTCACGTGGCATCGCGCGCGGTCGATTGGTCACGCGTGGGCTTGGCTTTTGGCGGTGCCCAAAAAAATCTCGGTCCAGCCGGCCTGACCTTGGTCATCGTGCGCGAAGACCTGGTGGGACACGCCCTGCCGCACTGCCCCAGCGCCTTTGACTACAAACTGGTGGTCGATAACCAGTCGATGTACAACACACCTCCGACCTACAGCATCTATGTCGCTGGTTTGGTGTTTCAGTGGCTCAAGAAGCAAGGTGGCATTGAAGCCATGGTGCAACGCAACATTGACAAAGCACAGCTTCTCTACGACTACCTCGACAACTCCAGTTTTTACGTGAACAAAGTGGCCAAGAATTGCCGCTCCCGCATGAACGTCCCGTTTTACCTGCGCGACGAATCGCGCAACGACGCTTTTCTGACTGGGGCCAAAGCCGCCAATTTGCTGCAACTCAAAGGCCACAAATCGGTGGGTGGCATGCGCGCTAGTCTTTATAACGCCATGCCCCTCGAAGGCGTGCAGGCGCTGGTGGCCTACATGCGTGAATTTGAAAAAACACAGGCCTGAAGCCCTCAAGCAGGCCGCCAGAAAGAAGACGAGACATGAGCCAACAACCCATTCAGTCGGATGCCTTGGGCGCATTGCGTGTTCAGATTGACGCGCTGGACAAACAGCTGCTGAGCCTGCTGAACCAACGCGCCCATGTAGCTGAACAAGTGGGTGAGATCAAGCGCGCCGAAGGCTCCCCCTTCTTCCGTCCCGATCGCGTGGCGCAAGTCATTGACAAGATCACCAACGCCAACCTCGGCCCTCTCAAAAACGAACACGTCGCTTCCATTTGGCGCGAAATCATGTCGGCCTGCTTGGCGCTCGAAGCCCCGCAGCGCGTGGCAGTGCTGGGCCCACAAGGCACGTTTTGCGAACAGGCGGCCATCGAGTTTTTTGGCAGCGCGGCCAACCTGATTTATTGCGCCAACTTTGACGAAGTCTTCCACGCCACCGCTGCGGGTACGGCCCAATACGGCGTGGTCGGCATGGAAAACTCCACCGAAGGCGTGGTGGCTCGCTCACTCGATTTGTTCCTGCGTTCTCCCGTTCATGTGGTGGGCGAAGTCAGCTTGCAGGTGCGCTTCAATTTACTGCGCCAACTCAATTCAGACGCGGGCATCGAGGTGGTGATGGCGCATCCGCAAGCGCTGGCCCAATGCCAGGGCTGGCTGTCCAAACACCTGCCGCATGTGGAGCGCCGCGCCGTGTCGAGCAATGCCGAAGGCGCACGCCTGGCCGCCACCAACCCAGCATGGGCGGCCCTGGCCAGCGAGCGCGCCGCCAGCCAGTTTGGCCTGCACATCGTGCACCACGCCATCCAGGACGAGGCCTTCAACCGCACGCGCTTTGCCGTGATCACCCTGCCCCAAACCTTGGCCACACCGCCTGCCTCGGGCGAAGACTGCACCAGCCTGGTGGTTTCGGTGCCCAACCGCCCCGGTGCGGTGCACGATTTGCTGGTGCCGCTCAAAAACAACGGCGTGTCGATGACGCGTTTTGAGTCGCGCCCCGCCAAGTCGGGTCAGTGGGAGTATTACTTCTACATCGATCTTCAAGGCCACATCAGTGAGCCGCATGTGGCCGCCGCCCTGCAAGAGCTGCAAGGACTTTGCGCTTTCTACAAGGTGCTGGGCTCCTACCCCGTGCCCGAGTGAGCGTCCTGTGAAATTCCAACGCCTGGCCCTGATTGGCTGCGGCCTGATGGGCGGCTCGTTTGCGCTCGCTATGCGTCAGGCTGGCCTGGTTCAACACATCACCGGCTTCAGCGCCTCCGAAAAAACACGCCAACGCGCACTGGAACTGATGGTCATCGACCAAGCCTGCACCAGCGTGGCTGAAGCGGTAAGTGATGCTGATTTGGTCTTGCTGGCCGTGCCCGTGGGCGCCATGCAAAGCAGTTTTGCTGCGCTGCGCGACAGCCTGCCACCCAGCGCCTTGCTGATGGATGTGGGCTCCACCAAATGCGATGTGATCGCTGCGGCTCAAGCTGCTCTAGGCGAACGCCTGAGCTGCTTTTTGCCAGCACACCCGATTGCTGGCAAAGAGGTGGCCGGCATTGAGCATGCAGAAGCCACGCTCTACCGAGAGCGACGCACCATCCTCACGCCAATGCCGCAAAACAGCATCCGCCAAATCCAAACGGCGAGCAAGGTCTGGACCGCCATCGGCAGCCATGTGAGCCACATGAGGCCCGAGGCGCACGACGCCACCTTTGCGGCTGTTAGCCACCTGCCGCACTTGCTGGCTTTTGCTGCAGTCAATGCACTCAGCACACAGCACCAAGGCGCTGCATTTCTGGAAATGGCGGGTCCGGGCTTCCGAGATTTTTCACGCATCGCGGCCAGTGACCCGGCCGTCTGGCGCGACATCCTGAGCGCCAACCAGACCGAAGTGCTCACGCAGATGGCGCACTTTCGCGCTGCGCTCGACCAATTTGAAAACACCTTGAAGCAAGGCGACACCACCGCGCTGCAACAACTGATTCAACAAGCCAGCGACGTGCGCTCGGCCTGGACGTTGCAAGCGGGTAACGCTTGCAACACTGCCCCTGAAGACTGACCCCATGTTCTCCACCGCTTTTCTTGACATCCCTTCGCTGCAAGGCGCATCCGGCACCGTGACTTTGCCGGGCTCCAAAAGCATCTCCAACCGCGTGCTACTGCTCTCGGCCCTGTGCCAAGGCACCACCGTGGTCCACGACCTGCTGGACTCCGACGACACCCGCGTCATGCTGGCCGCTCTGCGTCAACTGGGCTGCGGCGTCGATGTCGAAGGCACCACCGTGACCATCACCGGCCTGGGCGGCCGCGCATGGCCCACCGAAGCGATTGAGTTTTTCATGGGCAACGCGGGCACGGCCATGCGCCCTCTCACCGCAGCCTTGGCCGTTCAGGGTGGCGATTTCACACTCAAGGGCGTGCCCCGCATGCACGAGCGCCCGATTGGCGATTTGGTGGACGCCCTGCGTGAACTCGGCTGCACCATCGACTACTTGGGCAACGAGGGCTACCCGCCCCTGCGCATCGGCCAGCCCCGGCTGCAACTGGACAAACCCATCCCCGTGCGCGGCGATGTGTCCAGCCAGTTCCTCACCGCACTCTTGATGGCGCTGCCGCTCGCATCGCAAGACCGCGCCATCACCATCGAGGTGGTGGGCGAACTCATCAGCAAGCCCTACATCGAGATCACCCTCAACCTGCTGGCGCGCTACGGCATCCAGGTCGAGCGCCAAGGTTGGGAGCGTTTTGTCATCCCGGCGGGCAGTCGTTACCAGTCGCCCGGCAGGATCCACGTCGAGGCCGATGCTTCTTCGGCCAGTTACTTCATTGCGCTGGGTGCCATCGCCAAGGGTGACGGCATCCGCATCCAAGGCGTGGGCGCCGATTCCATCCAGGGCGACATCCGCTTCATGGACGCCGCCGCCCAAATGGGTGCCCAAATCACCAGCGGCCCCAACTGGCTTGAGATTCAGCGCGGCGCATGGCCACTCAAAGGCATCACCCTCGACTGCAACCACATCCCCGACGCGGCCATGACGCTGGCCGTGATGGCGCTGTACGCCGACGGCCCGACCACGCTGCGCAACATCGCCAGCTGGCGCGTGAAGGAAACCGACCGCATCGTGGCCATGGCCGCCGAAAGCCGCAAACTGGGCGCCACGGTCGAAGAAGGTCCAGACTGGATCACCATCCATCCCTTACCCGCCGGAAAGTGGCAACGCGCCAGCATCCACACCTACGACGACCACCGCGTGGCCATGTGCTTCTCGCTGGCGGCCTTCAATGCCGACCAAGTCCCGGTGCGCCTCGAAGACCCCAAGTGCGTGGCCAAGACCTTCCCAGACTATTTCGAGGCTTTGTTCTCGGTGGCGCACACAGCCGCCCACAACATTCCGGTGATTTGCATCGATGGCCCCACCGCTTCTGGCAAGGGCACGCTGGCCAGCCGCGTGGCCGCGCAGCTGGGTTACCACTACCTGGACTCGGGTGCGCTCTACCGCGTGACCGCCCATGCTGCTTTGCAAGCGGGTCTGACGCTGGAAAACGCCGATGAAGCTGCGATTGCGGAGCTGGCCCGCCACCTGCCTGTGCGCTTTGAAGGTGAGCTGGTCATGCTGGGCAAGGTGGACGTGACCGATGCCATCCGCAGCGAGCAAGGCGGCATGAACGCCTCCAAAGTGTCTGTTTTACCCAAGGTGCGCCAGGCCCTGATCGATCTGCAGCACAGCTTTCAGCGCCTGCCGGGCCTCTTGGCCGATGGGCGAGACATGGGCACCGTGATCTTCCCAGACGCGCCTTTGAAGGTGTTTTTGACCGCCAGCGCTGCAAAAAGGGCGGCAAGACGGCATAAGCAATTGATTTTGAAGGGTTTTTCGGCTAACATCGACAGTCTTCGCGCTGACTTGGAAGCGCGTGATGCTCGGGACATGTCCCGCAGCGTTGCGCCCTTGTTGCCGGCGCAAGATGCCTTGCAACTGGACAATTCGTCCTTGACCATCGAAGCCTCGGTGGAACAGGTGATGGTCTGGTGGCAAAGTCGGCAGGTTTTTGGTTGATCGACAAAAGTTGATCCACTGACAACAGCCAAACAGCCCGCTCTGCGCGGACTGACCTGAAGTTCCACCCGGCTCTCTTCGTGCAGCTTGCACACTGGCTAGGTGGTTTTTTTATCAACCCACCGCGGTTCACACCGCAAACCAATCGCCACAGTCAGCTCCTGGAAACGACGCATGTCGCGCTCGTCAGTCCTGTACCCGTGGATGAGGAAATCACATGTCTGAATCTTTTGCCGCCCTCTTTGAGGAATCCCTGCAACGTACCGAAATGCGCCCTGGTGAAGTCATCACCGCTGAAGTGGTGCGCATCGAACACAACTTCGTCGTGGTCAACGCCGGTCTGAAGTCCGAGTCGTATGTTCCCCTCGAGGAGTTCAAAAACGACCAGGGTGAAGTCGAAGTCCAGGTCGGCGACTTTGTCTCCGTGGCCATTGGCTCCATCGAAAACGGCTACGGCGACACCATCTTGTCGCGCGACACCGCCAAGCGTCTGGCTTCTTGGATGTCTCTCGAAAAAGCCCTCGAATCCGGCGAATTTGTCACTGGCGTGACCAGCGGAAAAGTCAAGGGTGGTCTGACTGTTTTGGTCAACGGCATCCGCGCTTTCTTGCCCGGCTCTTTGGTCGACACACGTCCCACCAAAGACCTGTCACCCTATGAGAACAAGACCCTGGAATTCAAGGTCATCAAGCTCGACCGCAAGCGTAACAACGTGGTGCTGAGCCGCCGCGCTGTGGTGGAAGCCTCCATGGGCGAAGAGCGCGCCAAGCTGATGGAAACATTGCGCGAAGGCTCCATCGTTCACGGTGTGGTCAAGAACATCACCGAATACGGTGCGTTCGTGGACCTGGGCGGCATCGACGGCTTGCTGCATATCACCGACATGGCATGGCGCCGTGTCCGTCACCCCTCCGAAGTGGTCACGGCCGGTCAAGAAATCACCGCCAAGATCCTCAAGTTCGACACCGAGAAAAACCGCGTGTCCTTGGGTCTCAAGCAAATGGGCGACGACCCATGGATGGGCGTGAACCGCCGCTACCCACAAAGCACCCGCATGTTCGGCAAGATCACCAACATCGCCGACTACGGCGCGTTTGTGGAACTCGAGCCGGGCATCGAAGGCTTGGTGCACGTGTCTGAAATGGACTGGACCAACAAGAACGTGGCTCCATCCAAAATCGTGGCCTTGGGCGACGAAGTCGAAGTCATGGTCCTCGAGATCGACGAAGACAAGCGCCGCATCAGCTTAGGCATGAAGCAGTGCCGTGCCAACCCATGGCAAGAGTTCGCTCAAAACACCAAGCGCGGTGACCGCGTCAAGGGCCCCATCAAGTCGATCACCGACTTCGGCGTATTCGTGGGCTTGGCTGCCGGCATCGACGGCTTGGTTCACCTGTCTGACCTGTCTTGGAACGAAACCGGCGAAAACGCTGTGCGCGAATTCAAGAAGGGCCAAGAAGTCGAGGCTTTGGTCTTGGCTGTGGACGTGGACCGCGAGCGCATCAGCTTGGGTATCAAACAACTCGACTCCGATCCTTTCACCACTTTCGTCTCGATCAACGACAAAGGCCAGACCGTCACCGGCAAGGTCAAGACTGTGGATGCCAAGGGCGCTGAAATCGACCTGGGCGAAGACGTCGTCGGCTACTTGCGCGTCAGCGAAATTTCACGCGACCGCGTGGAAGACGCCAGCCATGTGCTCAAAGTCGGCGACGAAGTGACCGCTGTGGTGGTGAACGTGGACCGCAAGACCCGCAACATCCAGTTGTCGATCAAAGCCAAAGACGCTGTGGACCAGCAAGAAGCCATGGCTTCTTTGTCAAGCCAGGCCAAGAGCGAAAACGCTGGTACGACCAGCCTGGGCGCTTTGTTGCGTGCCAAGCTCGACAACAACTGATCTTGATGATCTGAAGACCCTTGCTGTCTGAAAAGCCTGCCTCTGTCATGGGGGCAGGCTTTTTTCAGACCGGTGCCAGGCACCTGCAAGTGGCATGAACAACGAAGTGAACCCATGACCCGCTCCGATTTGGTTGAAGAACTCGCTGCACGCTTTGCACAGCTGACCCACCGTGACGCCGAACTGGCCGTTAAAACGGTTCTCGATGCCATGAGCGACGCGCTGGTCAAAGGACACCGCATCGAGATTCGCGGCTTTGGCAGCTTCTCTATCAACCGCCGTCCACCGCGTGTGGGCCGCAACCCGCGCTCGGGTGAGAGCGTACAGATCCCCGAAAAGCGGGTCCCCCATTTCAAACCCGGCAAAGCCTTGCGCGAGGCCGTGGATGCAGGCACATCGGCCAATGCGAAAAAAACTGCCGCCCCCAAGGCATGAGGTGCTTTCGCAGTGCTTGTTCAGGTGGTTTTTTGGCTCAGCAACAGATCGTTAGAATGAATTCTTCTTTCGAGGTCGCGCCATGAAACGTCTGCTTCGGCTGCTTCAGTGGTTACTGAAAGCGGCTGTTTTTTTCACACTGTTTGCTTTTGCGCTGAACAACCAGCAAGAGACCCGTGTGAACTTCTTTTTCAGCACCTTTTGGTCTGCGCCCACCGTCTTGGTGGTCTTGTCGGCTTTCACCTTGGGCGTGGTGGTCGGGGTTTTGGGCATGGTGCCCCGTTGGTGGCGTGAGCGCCAAACTGCCAAACAAATGGGTCCGGCAACCGTCGCTGCTGCGGCCCCGGAAGCCCCATTAACCACGCCAGAGGTGCCCCGTGGAATTTGACTTCACTTGGATTTTGTTGGGCTTGCCAATTGCTTTTGCCTTGGGATGGATCGCCTCACGTTTGGACTTGCGTCAAATGCGCATGGCCAACCGACAAGCACCGCGGGCTTATTTCAAAGGTCTGAATTACCTTCTGAACGAACAACAAGACCAGGCCATTGACGCTTTCATTGAGGCCGTTCAAAACGACCCCGACACCTCCGAGCTGCACTTTGCCTTGGGCAATTTATTTCGCCGGCGTGGCGAATACGACCGCGCAGTCAGAGTGCACGAACACCTGCTGTCCCGTGCAGACCTGAGCCCTGCGGACCTTCAAAGGGCGCAGCACGGCTTGGCGCTGGATTATCTGAAAGCCGGTTTGCTCGACCGCGCGGAAGAAGCGCTGCGTAAACTGGAAGGCACATCCTATGAAGGCCAAGCGCGCATGGCTCGGATGGCCATTTACGAACGCTCGCGGGAATGGCCTGAGGCGACGGCCGTGGCCCGTCTGCTCGAAATAACGGGCGAAGTCGATTTCAGTGTCCGAATGGCACACTACCAGTGTGAGCAAGCCAGGGAATGGGTCCAAAAAGGAGACCACGCTGGCGCCATTGCACTGCTGCACTCCACCCTTCAGACCCAGCCTCAAGCGGCGAGACCCCGCTTGCTATTGGGCCAGTTGCTTTTGAGCCAAGGACAATCGCGCGCGGCATTTGACACCTTGGCGGTTTTGTTTGAGCGCCACGACAAGGCCGCACCCTTGGCCGCAGCCAGCTTGGTCAAAGCAGCCAAGGCTTGCGACATGGAAACAGCTGCCAGCCGCTTGCTCGAGTCCCATTACCAAGCTGCACCTTGCATCGATGTGCTGCATGCCATCACCGATGTCCTGCTTAGCCGCGCATCCACCCACAGCACCGCTCAGTCAGAGGCTTTGGACCGTTACCTTGGCCACTTGCAAAAGCACACGTCGCTGATGGCCGCCAGCCGATGGCTCACGGGCGAGCGGCCAGGCCAAGCCAAGCTGCCCGAGTCTGTGCAAAAGACCCTGGAGCATGCCACCAAGCCCCTGGCCAGGTACCGCTGTGCCGCTTGTGGATTTGAAGCCAAAGAGCATTTTTGGCACTGCCCCGGTTGCCAAGCCTGGGACAGCTACCCGCCCAAACGCGTAGAAGAGCTCTAAAAATAAAACTTTGATGTTCAAAGTTCAAGGGTTTTCACTGTTCGCTCTGGGCCAACAGCTTTTGACAATGCACCTTGCTGCAGTCAACCCAAGGAGCGCAATCATGTTGAAAAAAATCGCAGGTTTTGTGTGGGCCCTCGGATTCTTGGGCCTGAGTTGGGCGCAACACATTGATTTGAACAAGGCCACCGAGGTCGAACTCGATGCCCTCAAGGGCGTGGGGCCTGTCCTGACCAAGGCGGTGATGGACGAGCGCAAAAAAGCGCCCTTCAAGAATTGGGAAGATGCCACCAACCGTGTCAAAGGCTTAGGTCCCCAAAAGGCCAGCAGCTTGTCCGAGCAAGGTGTGCGGATACAAGGCAGTGCTTACACCGCCAAAGTGGCCGATCAAAAGCCAGCGCCTGTAAAAAACTGAAACGGCCACACCTCGACCGTCGACTCGGCAGGCATGACCAGCCCCATTGGTGCTGTGTACAGCAGCGGCTGTCAGGCCTTACCAAACCCACCGCCGCCCGGCGTGTGGATCTCAAACACATCCCCCGCCTGCATCTCAACTTGGCCAATGTGGGCCAAGTCCTCTGTGCGGCCATCAGCGCGCACCACGCGGTTGATGCCCGGCAAGCCGCTGTGCCCGCCTGCCATGCCAAAGGCCGGATGAATGCGCCCGTTGGACAAAATGCCCGCCGTCATCGGCTCCAAAAAGCGCACGCGGCGCACACCGCCATCGCCGCCCCTCCAGCGCCCCGCTCCACCCGAGCCTTGGCGGATCGCATAGCTTTCGAGCCGCACCGGAAAGCGGAACTCCAGCACCTCAGGGTCCGTGAGGCGTGAATTGGTCATGTGGGTTTGCACCACCGAGGTGCCGTCAAAACCACCCACCAAAAGGCCTTGCGCGTCATAACGCCCACCCGCGCCGCTGCCGCCCGAGATGGTTTCGTAGTACTGCACCCGCGCATTGCCAAAGGTGAAGTTGTTCATGGTCGGCTGGCTGCCCGCCATCACGCCCAAAGCGCCAAACAGCGCGTTGGTGATGCAAGTCGAGGTTTCCACATTGCCCGCCACCACCGAAGCCGGCGGATTGGGGTTGAGCATGGAGCCTTGGGGAATGATCACCTTGAGCGGCTTCAGGCAACCGGCGTTCAGAGGTATATCGTCGTCCACCAAGCTGCGGAACACGTAAAGCACCGCCGCCATGCACACCGCACGCGGTGCGTTGAAGTTGTTGGGCAGCTGGGCGCTGGTGCCGGTGAAGTCGATCTCGGCAGTGCGTTCGGCGGCATTCACGCGCACCGCCACCTGGATCTGCGCGCCGTTGTCCAGCGGCAGCGTGAAAGCACCGTCTTTGAGGCGCGTGATGACGCGGCGCACGGATTCTTCGGCGTTGTCCTGCACATGGCGCATGTAGGCCTGCACCACGTCCAGACCAAACTGCGCCACCATGCGGCGCAACTCTTGCACGCCTTTTTCGTTGGCGGCAATTTGCGCCTTCAGGTCGGCCATGTTTTGCTGCGGGTTGCGCGAGGGGTATTCGCCACTTTGCAGCAGCGCGATCATCTCGACCTCGCGCAGGTGTCCCGCCTCGACCAGCTTGACGTTGTCGATCTGCACACCCTCTTCTTCGATGCGCGTGGAAAACGGCGGCATGGAGCCAGGCGTCAAGCCGCCCACATCGGCGTGGTGACCGCGTGAGCCGACGTAAAACACCGGCTCGGCATGACCGTCCAAATACACCGGGGTGATCACGGTGATGTCGGGCAAGTGCGTGCCGCCGTGGTACGGGTCATTCAGCACGAACACATCGCCCGGCTGCATGCGCCCCTTGTTTTCGTTGATCACGGTCTGGATGCTCTCGCCCATGGAGCCCAGATGCACAGGCATGTGTGGCGCGTTGGCGATCAAATGGCCCTCGGCACTGAACAGCGCGCACGAGAAGTCCAAGCGCTCCTTGATGTTGACCGAGTAGGCTGTGTTTTGCAGCTGCAGCCCCATTTGCTCGGCGATGTTCATGAACAGGTTGTTGAACACCTCCAGCAGCACCGGGTCGGCCTGCGTGCCTGCCGCGTGTTGCACCGCGCGAGCTTGCACCCGCACCAGCAGCAAATGGTCCAGAGCCGTCAATCGCGCCTGCCAGCCTGCTTCCACCACGGTGGTGGCGTTTTTCTCGGCAATGATGGCTGGGCCATCGATCACATCGCCGGGGCGCATGTCTTCGCGCACCACCAGGGCGGCTTCCTGCCACTGAGCCACGCCTTGCGCGTTGGCGGCATAGACCTGCACCGTGTCGCGGCACGGCACATCGCGCTGCGGGTGCAAGGCCAAAACCGCCTCTTCGGGTGCATCGCCAGGCAGCACGGCCTCAACCGACACCGCCTCAACCACCAGGGCCTTGCCCTGCATCAAAAAAGCAAAGCGTTGGCGATACGCCGCCTCAAACCCCGCCACCAATTGGGCTTGATCGCCCCAAGGCACGACCAGCGCCGAGTCGGTGCCTTCGTAGCGCAAATGCACGCGTTGGCGCAGCTCAATGCGGTCGACACTTGAGGCCTCTGCACTCATTTGCGCCAGCAAGGCTTGGCGCGTGGTCTCGCCCAAGGTCTGCAAGCGCTCGGCCATGAAGGGCATGGCCGCCGCGTCCAGACGCCGCTCAATCGATTCTTCGCGCATCACGTTCTGGTCGGCCAGGCCCATGCCGTAAGCCGAGAGCACACCCGCCAGCGGGTGCACCAGCACCTGCGACATGCCCAGGGCATCGGCCACCAAACACGCATGCTGCCCGCCAGCACCGCCAAAGCACTGCAAGGTGTAACGCGTCACGTCATAGCCCCGCGCCACCGAAATTTTCTTGATCGCGTTGGCCATCTGCTGGACCGCGATCTGGATGAAACCGTGCGCCACGTCTTCGGCCGCGCGACCGGTCTGCGCCGCCAGTTTTGCAAAATGTCCACGCACCACCTCGGCGTCCAACGGCTGGTTCGCCTCCGGCCCGAACACCGAAGGGAAAAACTTCGGCTGCACCTTGCCCACCATCACGTTCGCATCGGTCACCGCCAAAGGCCCGCCGCGCCGGTAACTGGCCGGGCCCGGATTGGCCCCCGCGCTTTGCGGCCCCACCCGAAAGCGCGCACCGTCATAGGCCAACAAAGACCCGCCACCTGCGGCCACGGTGTGGATGCTCATCATGGGCGCACGCATGCGCACCCCAGCCACCTGGGTTTCAAACTCGCGTTCGAACTGCCCGGCAAAGTGCGACACATCGGTCGAGGTGCCGCCCATGTCAAAACCAATCACCTTGTCGTGCCCCGCCAACTGCGCTGTGCGGGCCATGCCCACAATGCCGCCCGCCGGGCCGCTCAAAATAGCGTCCTTGCCCGCGAACACCTGCGCGTCTGTGAGTCCACCCGAAGACTGCATGAACATCAACTTCACGCCCGGCATCTCGCTGGCCACCTGGTCCACATAGCGGCGCAAGATGGGCGACAAATAGGCATCGACCACCGTGGTGTCACCCCTGCTGACCAACTTCATCATCGGGCTGGTCTGGTGCGAGGTGCTGACCTGGGTGAAGCCCACTTCACGCGCCAGGCGTGCGGCAGTCTGCTCGTGCGCCGTGTGACGCCAGCCGTGCATGAACACCACCGCCACAGAGCGCACGCCTTGTGCATGCGAGTTCATCAATTGGTTGCGCAAATGCGCCTCATCCAAAGGCTGCAAGATTTCTCCATCCACCGCCACGCGCTCTTGCGCCTCGACCACCGCGCTGTAGAGCAACTCGGGCAACACAATCTGGCGGTCAAACAAACGCGGTCGGTTTTGGTAGGCGATGCGCAGTGCGTCGCCAAAGCCTTGAGTGGTCACCAGCAAGGTCTTCTCGCCCTTGCGCTCCAGCAGTGCATTGGTGGCCACGGTGGTGCCCATCTTCACGCACTCGACCAGCTCTGGTGTGACCGGCTCGCCAGCTTCGAGGCCCAGCAAATGGCGGATGCCCGCAACCGCAGCATCTCGGTACTGCTCGGGGTTTTCGCTCAGCAATTTGTGCGTGACCAGACTGCCATCGGGGCGCTTGCCCACCACATCGGTGAAGGTGCCTCCCCGGTCGATCCAGAATTGCCAACGGTTTGGACCAGCGGGAGTGATGTGGGATTCGGTCATAAGTTGCTCAAGCATCAGAATTCAAAAAATCAAGTTCACAAAGAGGCCGCCGCACGCGCAGCCTGGTCGTACATGCCCGAGAGCACGCGCAGCAACCGGGCCAACTCACCAATGTCTCGGTTCAAGCCATCGTCGGCTTTGAGCGCATCAATCAAACAGCTCTCGCGGATCTCGCGGTAACGCTGCACATAAGCACGCCCCTCTTCGGTTGCTGCATAGGTCACGTCTTTGCCGTTTTTTTGTGACACCACCACGCCCAGGCCTTGCAGCTTTTTCAGGGCGTAATTCACCAAATGCGTGTCTTCGATGTTCATGATGAAGCAGATGTCGGCCAGGCGCTTGTCACGCGCACGGTGCGTGACGTGGTGCAGCACCAGCACATCGAGCGGCGTCAAATCCTTCAGGCCCGCGGCCGCCATGCAGTGGATGATCCAGCGGTGAAACGCGTTGCCCGCCACGATCAGACCGAATTCGAACTCGCTCATCTCGGCGCTGTCGGGCGAGACCAGGTAGGCCGAAGACACGATGGGGCTGGTGACAAGGGGTGCGGAGGGCGCCGACATGCTGAGGGAATTTTTGCGTGGCATGGATTCCATCACGTTGAAAAAGATCAGAAAGTCTATGCCCGATAGCAACAATTTGCCAACAATTTGTTGACATTAAGGGAAAACACCGAGCACGAATTGTCATCAGCTTGCCTACAGTGATCAACTGACAGATGCACCCGATGCGCGCGTGAAGCGGGCACCTTGCTTGCACTGCCCAGTTAACCGTTCATTCCCATCTTTCACAGGAGTTCTCATGCAACGTCGCGCCCTTCACCTCAGCCTGCTGGCTGGTCTGCTCGCAGTATCCGGCTTCGTGTCGGCCCAAACCAAGTGGGACTTGCCCGCCGCTTACCCGGCCACCAACTTCCACACGGTCAACATGAACCAGTTTGCGGCCGATGTGGACAAGGCCACAGCAGGCAAACTCAAAATCACGGTGCACGCCAACGCCTCGCTGTTCAAGGCCCCGGAAATCAAACGCGCCGTGCAGGGTGGTCAGGCCCAACTGGGCGAGATCTTGCTGGTCAACTTCCAAAACGAATGGCAACCCTTTGGCGCTGATGGCCTGCCATTTTTGGCCGACAGCTACGACGAGTCCATGAAACTTTACAGAGCCCAAAAGCCACTTTTGGAAAAGAAACTGGCCGAGCAGGGCATGCTGTTGTTGTATTCGGTGGCCTGGCCACCTCAAGGCATCTACAGCAAAAAGCCGATCAACAGCGTCGCCGACCTCAAGGGCATCAAATGGCGTGCTTACAGCCCCACCACCGCCAGGATCGCTGAACTGATCGGCGCCCAGCCTGTGACGGTTCAAGCGGCCGAATTCTCGCAGGCATTAGCCACGGGTGTGGTCGAGTCGACCATGACATCGGGTGCCACCGGCGTGGACAGCAAGCTGTTCGAGCACCTCAAGTTTTACTACGACGTACAGGCCTGGCTGCCCAAGAATGCGGTGATCGCCAACAAGAAAGCTTTCGACGCGCTGGATAAAGCCACCCAGGACGCCGTGCTCAAAGCGGCCGCTGCGGCCGAGACCCGGGGCTGGGCCGAATCACGCAAGGTCAACACCACCACTTTGGAAACCCTCAAAGCCAATGGTATGACCGTGACCCCACCTTCGGCGCAACTCAAAGCCGACATGAAAAAAGTGGGCGACACCATCATGAAAGAGTGGCTTGAAAAGTCTGGGGCTGAAGGCAAAGCCATCGTTGACGCGTTCAACCGCTGATCGCATGCGCCAACTGCTCAACGCCATTTATGACAGCAGCGCCGCTTTGGCGGCGCTGTGCATGTGCGGCCTGCTGTTCATGGTGCTGCTGTCGGTCTTGAGCCGGCAGTTCCATGTCCATGTCCCCGGCACCGATGCCTATGCCGGCTACCTCATGGCAGGTGCCGGATTTTTGGCGTTGGCCCACACCTTGAAGCGCGGCGAACACATTCGCGTCACCTTGGTGCTGAGCATGTTCAAAGGCACGGCCCGCCGGGGCTTGGAAATTTTCAGTCTCGTGCTGGCCAGCCTGCTGGCCGTTCTGTTTGCTTTTTACAGTTGCCGCCTGGTTTGGCAATCCATTGAGTTTCATGACATTTCCACGGGCAATGACGCCACGCCTTTGTGGATTCCGCAGCTGGTCATGGCGCTGGGCACCGTGATTTTTGCTCTGGCCTTTGTCGACGAGTTGGTACTCGAAATCCAAGGTCGCCGCTCCGCCACCGACAGCGGCGAGATGCTGCGCAACGAATGACTTGCCATGAATGACATGATGATCACAGGGCTCTTGGTCCTGACGCTGTTTTTGATTTTGGGCAGTGGCGTGTGGATTGGTCTCACGCTCTCTGGTGTGGCATGGGTAGGCATGCAATTGTTTTCCGCCAGACCCGCAGGTGACGCCATGGCGATGACCATCTGGGGCTCAGCTTCGAGCTGGACACTGACGGCATTACCCCTGTTCATCTGGATGGGCGAAATTCTGTTTCGCACGCGTCTGAGCCAAGACATGTTCAAGGGCCTGGCGCCATGGATGCAGGCCCTGCCCGGGCGCTTGCTGCACACCAATGTGGTGGGCTGCGCCATCTTTGCGGCTGTTTCAGGGTCCAGTGCAGCCACCTGCGCCACGATCGGCAAAATGACACTGCCTGAGCTGCAAAGACGCGGCTACCCCCAGGACATGGTGATCGGCACTTTGTCGGGCTCAGGCACGTTGGGCCTGCTCATCCCGCCATCCATCATCATGATCGTTTATGGCGTGGCAGCCGATGTATCCATTGCCCAGCTTTTTATTGCTGGGGTCTTGCCCGGCTTGCTGCTGGCCGGGCTGTTTTCGGGTTACATCATTTATTGGTCTTTGCGGCACCCGGACCAGATCCCGCCGCGTGACACGCCCATGAGCTTCATGCAAAAACTGAAGGCGTCCAGCAGCCTGATCCCGGTCGTCTTGCTGATTGCGGCGGTCTTGGGCTCGATTTACACCGGTTTTGCCACGGCCACCGAAGCGGCCGCAGTGGGCGTGGTGGGCTCTTTGGCCTTGTCGGCGATGCAAGGCACCATGAGTTGGTCGGTGTTCAAACAGGCCTTGATGGGGGCCACACGCCTTTATTGCATGATCGCGCTGATCTTGGCAGGTGCGGCGTTTTTGACCTTGTCCATGGGCTACATCGGTCTGCCGCGCCACCTGGCCGAATGGATCGGTGGCTTGGGCCTCAGCCCCTTCGCGCTCATCATGGCCTTGATGGTGTTTTTCATCCTCTTGGGCTGCTTTCTGGACGGCATCTCGATGGTGGTGCTCACCATGGGTGTGCTCATGCCCACAGTGCAAAAAGCGGGCATCGACCCGATCTGGTTTGGTATTTTTGTGGTGTTCGTGGTCGAGATGGCGCAAATCACGCCACCGGTGGGCTTCAACCTGTTTGTGCTGCAGGGCATGACGGGCAAGCAACTGCCCTACATCGCCCGCGTTTCCATGCCCATGTTCTTCCTGATGGTGGGCGCGGTGCTGCTGATTTACTTTGTGCCCGGCATCGTGACCTGGCTGCCCACCCAGATGAAACTCTGAGCTTCAAGGTCGGTTCATCCCCTATGATTCAACCCGTCCCGAAAGGACGGGTTGTTCATTTGGGCAGTAAGGATTGTTTGTGTTCAAAAATGTGATGGTTTACCGCATCGGCGAGGGCTTTGCGCCCGCATTGGCCGATGTGCAGGCGGCGCTGGAGCCGATGCAGTTTGTGGAGTGTGGCGCCAGCCAAGACAAATCGATTGGCTGGGTGCCTCCACGAGGCGAAGCCCATGGACCGCTGGTCGAATCAGTGGGTGGGCAATGGATCATGAAGCTCATGATCGAATCCAAGGCGGTGCCGGGCAACGTGGTGCGCCGCAAAGTGGACGAGCGCATCGCCGAGATCGAAGCCGCCACCGGCCGCAAGCCCGGCAAAAAAGAAAAACGCGAGTTGATGGACGACGTGCTGCTGTCGCTGCTGCCGCAGGCTTTTGCGCGCCAGGCCACCGTGCTGGTGTGGATGGACTTGGAAAACCGCCGCCTGGTGCTCAACGCGGGCAGCCAGGGCAAGGCCGATGAAGTCATGTCGGCGCTCATGAATGTCATGGGCGGCTTGTCGGTATCGCTGATTCAGACCGTGACCTCCCCGCAAGCAGCCATGACCCAGTGGCTGCTGGCACCCACACCCGACGAATGGCCGTCTGATTTGACCGTCGAGCGCGAAACTGTGCTCAAGTCCACCGGTGAAGACGCCGCCAGCGTGCGCTTCACCCGCCACCACCTGGCCAACGACGACGTGCGCAAGCATGTGATGGAAGGCAAGCTGCCCACCCAACTGGCGCTCAGCTGGGACGGACGCGTGGCCTTTGTGCTGACCGAGACCCTGCATCTGAAAAAAGTACAGTACCTTGATGGCGTGATGGACGAGTCAGGCACCGACAAAAACGAAGACCGGTTTGACGCCGATGTGGCCTTGTCCACCGGCTTGCTGGGGCCGCTGATCGACAGCCTCATCGAAGCCTTGGGTGGCGAGATGGAACTGGGTGCGGCGGCCGCCGACGAAGACCCGCCGTTTTAAAACCGGTCATCCGAAACCGAAAGGACCCATGCCATGCTCACGGTGATCGCGATTTGCCTGGGTGCTTGTGTGGGTGCGCTGTCGCGCTGGCAGCTGGGCCTGTGGCTCAACCCCAGCACCGCAAGCGCTGGCCTGCTGCCCTGGGGCACCTTGGCGGCGAACCTGATTGGTGGTTACTTGGTGGGCGTGTGTGTGGGCGTGTTCCAGCAACTGCCCGAGCTCGACCCAGTTTGGCGTTTGGCCTTGGTCACCGGTTTTTTAGGGGCACTGACCACTTTCTCCAGCTTCTCAGCCGAAGTGGTCGCCATGCTGCAGCAAGGCCGTTTTGCGCTGGCTGCAGGTACGGCCAGCTTGCACTTGTTTGGCTCGCTGGCCCTCACGGTGCTGGGACTTAAAACCGTGGGTCTTCTCTGGGCGCGATGATCCGAAAAACCCTCATTCGTGTGGAACGGGTTGGAGGGCTTTTCGCCTCTGTGCTTGAAACCTGAGATCCAAGCGCACATCTGCTTGGGAAATGTGAGGCGGGTGAGCGGCGACCTTGCCAAACAGCCTCTTTCCAGAAGGCCTATTCATCTTGGTCTGAATCGAACGGGCCACCTCTGGTGATAGCATATTTGCGGGTGTTGCATGGATGTTCATGCATCAGGTTGGGTGAAGGTCGGGCCGCCTCACCGCACGGCTTCGGCCGATGGAGTCCTCCCGATGAACCACCCATTCCTGCCCTGGATTGCTGCAGCCATTTTCGCCTTGGCTGTTCTGCACACTTTCAGCACCAAATACTTTGAACACCTGGCCCACAAGCACCCGCGCCATGCCGGCGTATGGCATCTCTTGGGCGAGGTCGAAGTGGTGTTTGGACTGTGGGCCATGGTGCTGGCCATCGCCTTGTTCGCATTGGCGGGCAAGGCGCCCACCCTCGAATACCTCGAATCTCGGAACTTCACTGAACCGCTCTTTGTGTTTGCCATCATGGTGGTGGCAGGCACACGGTCCATCCTGCAGGTCTGCGGCCTGATCGTGCAGCAAATCGCACGCATGACGCCATGGCCCAAAGCGATGGTCAACTATTTTCTTTTGTTGTCGGTGGTGCCCTTGCTGGGCTCCTTGATCACCGAGCCTGCAGCCATGACATTGGCCGCACTGATGCTGCGTGACTCGGTGTTCTCTGCCAGGGTCAGCGAAAAACTGAAGTACGCCACGCTGGGCGTTCTGTTTGTCAACATCTCGATTGGCGGGACGCTGACCCCCTTTGCCGCCCCGCCTGTGCTGATGGTGGCGGCCACCTGGCAGTGGGACTTGGCCTTCATGCTCCAGACCTTCGGCTGGAAAGCGGCTGTGGCCGTGTTCGTCAATGCAACCATGGTGACACTGTTGGTGCGGCGTGAACTGTTGGGCTTGGGCGAGCCCACGGCTGCGCGCATGACAGTGCCCCCCGTCGTGGTGGCCGTTCATTTGGCCTTTCTCCTGGGCATTGTGCTGTTTGCCCATCATCCGGTGGTGTTCATGGGTCTGCTTTTGTTCTTCATTGGCTACGCATCGGCCTATGCCGCACACCAGGACCGTTTGATTCTTCGTGAGGCTTTGCTGGTCGCATTCTTCCTCGCCGGCTTGGTGGTTCTGGGAGGGCAGCAGTCGTGGTGGCTTCAGCCTCTGCTGATGGGCCTCAGCGCCGATGCCGTTTTTTACGGGGCCACTGCATTGACGGCCATCACCGACAATGCCGCGCTGACCTACCTGGCCTCGCTGGTGCCAGGCTTGAGCGACGAATTCAAGGTGGCCATCGTCGCCGGGGCGGTGACCGGTGGAGGCCTGACCGTCATTGCCAATGCACCCAATCCGGCAGGCGTGGCCATCCTCAAGGGCAAGTTTGACGAAGGGGTCGTCAATGCGGGCAAATTGTTACTGGCGGCCCTGCCACCAACTGTTGTCGCTGCGATGGCATTCCGGATTCTCTGAGCCATTTTTTTGGCACGCTGGTGGTGGCTGTTGTCGTGCTGGCCACTGGCGTGATCACGTCCGACCGTGATCACAACCGGGCCTCGTCCTCAACCCCCACCCCGCTGCATCGTCAAATCAAAACGCTTCATGAAGCTTTGACGCGCATCCTCTTCCACGCCTTCAAACACAAAAGACACGGCCAGCCGCTGCAAGCGCAGCAGTGCGATCACGCGTGGGGGCAATATGCGCCATTGCAGCAGCAGGTGGCCGTCACCGATGTGCACCCTTACTTGGTCTGTGCCCAGCTCAAAGGCATGCTCGCCCAAGGCGCGGGGCAATGCGGTCAACCATTCGGTTTCGCTGGTGCCCATGTCGCGCTCAAAGCGCTCGGTATAGAAGGACTGCATGGGTCGGGTTGCCGCGTGTTCTGTGCTCAACCACCGGCCACAGGCGGCCAGATCGCCAGCACGTCGCCTTCAACCAAGGTGGTCGTGTCCCGTTCTTCGGGTTTGATGTATTTGCCGTTGACCAGCACCAGGTGCACGAGCTTGGGCGGTATGCCATAGGGCTCGATGATCTGGCTGATGGGGGTGTCCTGCGCCACGTCCAGCGTGACCTGGTTGCTGCGCCGGGCTTCGGGGGGCAAGTAATCGGTCAGCGTGGCAAACAGTTTGAAGGTGATGTTCATGCGCAGATTGTCGCTTCAGCGGCGGCGGGCGTCTTGCGCACCGCTCCACCGCCCTTGGCCCTGCGCGCAATCGAGGTAAGCGTCCATCAGCTTGGTCGGGTCGTGCATCAGGCGGTCTTTCCAGTCGCCCAGGCGCACCTGGCCTTCGACCAGGCCGCGCATCACGCCCACATGCTCGGTCCAGCCCACGCTGTTGCAGCCCACCATCACATCGTCCTTGAACTGCAGGCTCAGGTGCCGCCCTGCGGCCTTGTCGGTCAGCACGGCCGACTGGCCACCGGCCACGCCTTCCCAGTTGCCAAAACTGGTCGAGATCAAACCCAAGGTGTCGAGCACGTTGATTTGTGTCACGCCTTTGAGCTCGGTCTTTTGGCCCAGCATGTTGAGCGCGGCCACACGGGCCTGCTCGGCGGCGTTGGGCTGGATGGCGCTCACAATCGTTTTGCCGCTGACCATGTCAAAAGCTTCGGCGCAGTCGCCCGCGGCGTAGATGCCGGGCACATTGGTTTGCAGGTGCTGGTCGGTCAACACACCTTGCAGGCAGGTGATGCCGCTGTCCTTCAAAAAGCCAATCGCTGGGCGCACACCGGTGGCGCTGATGACCAGGTCGGCCTCGACGGTTTGGCCATTGGACAAACGCACCTGCAGCGCCCCGCTGGCGTCGTCAGACCCCAAGCCCACGGCTGCAGCCAATTTGCCGAGCAAGCCTTTTTCAGGGCCAGCGCCTTGGCTGATGGCCTCGACCTTGGTGCCGGTGAACACCTGCACGCCTTTGGCTTCGCACCAGTCGCGGATCATGCCGCCTGCCACAGGGCCCATCATGCGGGGCACCATGCGGTCACCCATCTCCACCACGCTGAGCTTGACGCCACGCGCAGCCAGCGCTTCCATGATGATGCAGCCAATGAAGCCTGCGCCCATTTGCAACACGCGAGCGCCGGGCTTGGCCAGCGCCTGGATGGCGCGGGCGTCTTCCAGCGTCCAGCAAGGGTGCACGCCGGGCAAGTCCATGCCCGCAATCGGCGGGCGCACGGGGTGCGAGCCGGTGGCAATCAACAACTTGTCAAAAGCCATCGACTGGCCGTTGTCAAGATGCACTGTTTTGCCCGCCGCATCGACGCGTGTGACTTTGGCCTTGACTTGCGTGATGCGCAAATCGTCAAAGTGCGAATCGCTCTTGCGCAGGTAGGTGCCCTGCTCTTCGATGTTGCCGATCAGCAAATAAGGGATGGCCATGCGCGAATACGGCGCATCGGGCTCGTCACCCACCAAGGTGATGGTGTCGGCGGGGGCGTGCTTGCGCAAGGTCTCAGCGGCAATGACGCCGGCAGGGCCTGCGCCCAAAATGACGTGGTGGGTCATGAAACGGACTCCAGAAACAGGTAGCGGCCCGCAGGCCGCTTGGATTCCTGTAGAAGCGCACCCCTACGGCGAAGGCTTCACGAGCAGGCGCTCGCTCCTACAGGGACAAGATCACAAACCCAGACGTTCCCGGGTGGCCGTTGTGGGTCGGCCTTCGCCATCCCAGCCGCGGGCGTCGTAGTACTTGGGCAGCATTTCATCCAACTTGCTGACCATGCCTTTGCCGGGGCCGGTTTTGGCGGCTTCGGTCATCAGGCGCTTGGGCAGGTTGTCGTCGGCCTTGGTGAAGCCGGCGGCGTTGTTGAAATCGCGCTCCATGTTCCAGATGCGCTCGCCGATGTGGTTCAAGTGCTCCATGGTGAACTCTTCACCGCAAGCGGCTTGCACCTGAGGGGCCACGTCGGCCAGGGTCCAGGCAAAGCTGGTGAAGACGCAAATGCCAGCCGAGTCAAAAGCGGCTGTCGCGTCTTGGAAGGCCTTGACCAGTTCGGGCTTGCCTTCGTGCTCGGTGGGCTCGGTCTTGACCGGAATGCCCAGCACTTCAGAGGCGATGGTGTAGCCGCGCAGGTGGCAAGCACCGCGGTTGGAAGTGGCGTAAGCCAGGCCAATGCCTTGGATCACACGACCGTCATAGGCCGGAAACTCTTGGCCCTTGACGCTCATGGACAGGTCGGGGTGGCCGTATTTGGCGGTCAGGCGCTTGGAGCCCATGCCAATTTCCTTGCCAAAACCGATGCCCTTGGCGGTCATGTCGGCAAACTCGCACAAGGCTTGCGCCGAGCCAAAGGGCGCTTCGATGCCCAACTGCTCTTTGGTCAGCACACCCATTTCATACAGCTCCATCACGGCGCCAATGGTGGTGCCAAAGCTGATCGGGTCAAAGCCTTCCTCGTTGCAAATCATGTTGGCGTATTGCAAGGCTTCCAAGTCATTCACGCCGTTGGCTGCGCCCAGCGCCCAAGCCGCTTCGTATTCTAGGCCGCCGTTCGCGCCCCAATACTCAGGCTTGTTCTTGACCGAGAAGTGCCCTTCGTCCATCTTGCTGATGCGGCCGCAGGCGATGGTGCAACCAAAACAGGCTTGGTTGGTCACCAGGTGTTTTTTGCCATCGGTCTCGCGGGGCGTGACCATGGCCTCGGCCGAGATGTCTTTGGCGCCTTCAAACTGCACATCACGGTGGTTGCGTGTAGGCAAGCCGCCCACTTCGTTGATCACGTTCATCAGCACCTGGGTGCCGTAAGCGGGTAGACCTTGGCCCGTGACCGCGTTGTCAGCCAGCACCTTTTTGGCCGCCTTGGCCGCAGCCATGAAGGCCTTGGGGTTTTGCATATTGCCCACGCCTTTGGTGCCGCGAACCGCGATGGCTTTGAGGTTCTTGCTGCCCATGACAGTGCCCACGCCCGAGCGGCCAGCTGCACGGTGCAGGTCGTTCACCACCGCAGCGTAGAGCACGCCGTTTTCACCTGCCTTGCCGATACTCGAGATTCGCAGCAGCGGGTCTTGCAAGCTGGACTTGAGGATTTCTTCGGTCTTCCAGACGCTTTGGCCCCAGAGGTGGCTCGCATCACGCAACTCGGCTTCGTCATCGTTGATGTACAAATACACCGGCTTGGACGATGCACCTTCAAAAATGACCATGTCCCAACCGGCCATCTTGAGCTCAGCGCCCCAATAGCCACCCGAGTTGGAGCAAGCAATCGCCCCCGTGAGTGGGCTCTTGGTGATGACGGTGTAGCGGCCACCTGTGGAGGCCATGGTGCCGGTCAGTGGGCCTGTGGCCCAAATGATTTTGTTGTCAGCCGACAGCGGGTCAACTTTGGGGTCGATCTCGCTGATCAGGTATTTGCTGCCCAGACCGCGTGAGCCGAGGTAGGCTTTGGCCCACTCCATGTTCAGCGGTTCGGATTTGACGGTGCCAGCCGTGAGGTTGACGCGGAGAATTTTTCCAGCCCAAGACATGTTGATGCTCCTTGTGGGGGGATTTAAGAGGCCGAGGGCTGATTGCCCAACTTGTCAGCCCACTGTTTCATCTTGTCGATGCCGGTCCAGTTGGCATCCACGAATGTGATGGCACCGGTCGGGCATGCGTCGGCGCAAGCCGGGTCACCGCCGCACAGATCGCACTTTTGCACCTTGCCGGTCTCTTGCACATAATTGATCGTGCCGAATGGGCAGGCGATGGTGCAGACCTTGCAGCCCACGCAGGTGGACTCATTGACCACTTTGGCGCCCGTGGCTTTGTCCACGGTGATGGCTTCCACAGGGCAGGCGTGCAGGCACCAGGCTTCGTCACACTGGGTGCAGGTGTAAGGGACCTTTTTACCGGTGTGGTGGAAGTCAAACACCTTGATGCGCGATTTGGAGGTGGCGTATGTGCCGTAGTTCTCAAAAGAACAGGCCATTTCGCACTGCAAGCAGCCGGTACATTTGTCCGGGTTGATGTGCAGGACTTTCTGCATGTGTATCTCCTGTGAGGTGTCGGACTTTTCAAGCCCGCGCTTATGAATCAGAATGCATAGTCATTGTTGGCCCTAAAAACCACCAAACGATTCGGATTAACCCTAGGTTCAACAGGGTTGCACTCACAAATTCTCAGCTTGATACACATCTGACATGCCAACGATTGCCCCCAGCAGCGACCGCCAAGCGCGCATTGCTCAAGCCCGTGAGCTGGTTTTTCAGGGCCAGAACAGCCTTTCATCGGACGGATGGGGCTGTGGCGTGTCTGCCGGGATCGCTCAATCTTGGCAACGCTGCCTCGCCATGGGTCTGCAACCGAACCAAGCGGTTGGCTTTGATGCTGTGTCCGATCAGCAGATGCGCCGGGTGCAAGAAGCCAGCCGCCCCTTGATACAGGCGGCCCAACCGGTGCTGGTGGAACTGGCCCGCGCCATTGCCGACATCCGCTATTTCGCCATCTTGACCAATGCCGAGGGCATCGTGGTGGACGTGCACGGCCCGGTGGATCGGCAAGACCGCCGCGCCGACGTGATCGCCCGTGTGGGTGTGGACCTGTCCGAAAAAGCCGTGGGCACCACCGCCATCAGCGCCGCCTTGAGCGAGTTGCAGCCTGTTTGGCTGCACCGGGGCGAGCATTTTTTCCGAGATACCGGGGTTTACAGCTGCGCGGGTGCGCCGGTCTTTGGTCCGGATGGCCTGTGCGCCGGCATGCTCGACCTCACGGGCATCGAGACCACCGAGCGCCCCGCTTTGAAACACCTGGTGCGCCGCTCTGCCCGCAGCATCGAAAACAGCTGGCTGCTGTCCACCGCACACGCCTTAGTGCTGCGACTGAACTGGCCCGGCAACCAGCCCGGTGACGACAGCGACGGCCTGCTGACCTTGGACACCGAGGGTCATATCGTGGGGGCCAACCCGACCGCACGGCAGATACTGTCTTTGTCGCCCGCCTCGCCCGGGCAGACGCTTCACGCCAGCGAAGTTTTTGCTTCGCCTTGGGAGAACCTGTTCGATGCGGCCAACCGCCAGGGTCAAAGTCAGGAGTTACCGCTGTGGTCTGGCCTGCGCTTGCAGACTCAGGCACTGCGAGCGGGCACCTTTGGCCCAGCCTTGCCGCCTCATGCGACGGCACAACGGATCAGCGCTGCAGCCAAACCCCTCAAGGACATACAGACCGAGATGATCCACGAGGCGGTGAATCAGGCGCGTGGCAACGTGGCCGAAGCCGCACGCGCACTGGGCATCAGCCGCGCCACGGTTTACCGCAAGCTTGGCATGCCCAAAAGCTGATCACTTGCCCGCGTTCGGGAAGAACAACTGTTCGCCGCCGATCTTGTAATCGGCAATCACGCCCTGGCCTGCGGCCGAGGTGATCCAGTCCACAAACTTCTGAGCATCGGCCTGTTTGACGTGGGCGTGCTTGGCAGGGTTGACCACCATCACGCCATATTGGTTGAACAGGCGCTGATCACCCTCCACCAAAATGGCCAGATCGGCGCGGTTCTTGAAGTTGAGCCATGTCGCACGATCCGACAACACATAGGCCCCCGTTGAAGCCGCCATGTTGAGGGCAGGCCCCATGCCACAGCCGCACTCACGGTAAGCCGAACCTTTGGCGGTCTCCAGGTTGGCTGTTTTCCAGTACCGCAGTTCGGCGGCGTGTGTACCGCTCTTGTCACCCCGCGATACAAAAGGTGCATTGGCCTTGGACAGCCGTGTCAGCGCCGCCACAATGTCTTTGCCCCGGGTCGCAGCCGGGTCGGCCTTGGGGCCAATCAGCACAAAGTCGTTGTACATCACAGGCAGGCGCTTGACGCCAAAGCCATCGGCCACAAATTTTTCTTCCGCCACCTGGTCGTGCACAAACACCACGTCGGCGTCACCGCGCCGCGCCATGTCCAGGGCCTGACCGGTGCCCAGCGCCACCACCTTCACATCCAGCCCGCTGGCCTTTTTGAAGGCGGGCAGCAAGTGCGAAAACAAGCCCGATTGCTCGGTCGAGGTGGTGGAGGACATCACGATCGACTGGGCTTGCGCCCAGACCGAGGTGGTGGCCAAAACCGCGCACACCAAGGCACGACGTGTCATGGAAGTTTTGAAGGTCATGAAAGCTCTCCTTGAAAAAAAGCGTGGGCTGCCGGGCTGCGCTCGGCAAGCAAAGTGGGGTTGAAAAAATAGGCCACGGGCAGATCAGCCAGCACACGCCCGCCTTCCAAATAAACGACGCGAGTGGCCAAGCGCTTGACCTGGCCCAGGTTGTGGCTGGCCCAGACCAAGGTCAACGGGCGATCTTGGTTGCTCGCAAAGTCGGCCATCAGGGCTTCGACCTCGCGTTTGGCATGTGGGTCCAGGCTGGCTGTGGGTTCGTCCAGCAGCAGCACATCGGGCTGACGCGCCCAAGCGCGGGCCAAGGCCAGGCGCTGCTGCTGCCCGCCCGACAACTGGCGACCGTTTTGCCGCGCCACAGACTGCAGGCCCACGCGCTGCAAGGCCTGCAGCGCCAACACTTTGGCAGCTGACCAACCCAGGCCCCGAGCGCGGTCCAACCACAAGCCCAGCGCCACATTGTTCAAAGCCGACAGGCGCAGCAGATGCGGCCTTTGGAAAAGCATGGCCTGGCGCACACCCGGCGCTTGCAGCACCTGGCCTTGCGTGGGTGGCACCAGCGCATGCAGTGTGCGCAGCACGGTGCTTTTGCCCGAGCCATTGGCCCCCACCAGCGCCACGCGCTCGCCCGCCACAATGCGCAAGCTCACGCCCGTCAAGGCCTGTTGCGCCCCGAGTTGCACGCTCACCGCATCCAGACCGATCTGAGTCGCCGTCATGAGCGCAACCCTTCCAAAGCCTGGACCGTTTTAGGGCTTGCATGCCGCCGCTCACCCCACCTGCGCAAACCGGCCACCAGCGCATTGAGCAGCAACACCACCGCCAACAAAACCATGCCCAGGCCCAGCGCCAGCGGCAAATCGCCCTTGCTGGTCTCTAATGCAATGGCGGTGGTCATCACACGGGTGAAGCCGTCGATGTTGCCGCCCACGATCATGACCGCGCCCACCTCAGAAATGGCGCGGCCAAACGTGGTGACGCCGATCATGAGCAAGGCCAGGCGCTCATCCCAGGCCAAGATCAAACCCCGCATCCAGGGGCCGGCGCCCAATGAGGCCCATTGTTCGCCATGCTGACGCTCAACATCTTCGACGACCTGGCGCGTGAGCGCCGTGACCACCGGTACGACCAGGATGAACTGGGCCAACACCATGGCCTTGAAACTGAACATCCAGCCCAAAAAACCCAAGGGCCCGGTGCGTGAGAGCAGCAAATACACCACCAGCCCCACCACCACCGAAGGCAAGGCCAGCAAGGTGTTGAGGCCCACCAGCACCCCACCCCGGCCACGGAAACGCGACACCGCCAGCCAGGCCCCCAGTGGCACACCCACGCCATAGGCCAGCAAGCAAGCCGTGGCACTGACGGCCAAAGAGCGGGTAACGACCACCCAGAGGGCAGGATCGAAAGAAGTGACGAGGTGCAGCGCCGTCAGGACGCTGTCGGAGAAGGTGTTCATACAGCGGTGTGGATGCTACGGTACAAGCCCCAAGTTAGGCATGAGGGGTGTCCACTATGAACCGGTTTGCATAGGTCAGCACCATGAAAAAAGCCCGGCGAACCGGGCACTTCATGGGGGCCAAAGAATTTACTTCTTATTGGCTTTCATCTCGGCTTCTAGGGCCTTGGCAGGGTCCTCGGCCGGAGCATCTGCAGCTGGCTTCATGTCATCCATGTTCACTGCGTCGTCCTTGTCAGTGTCTTTCCCTGCTTGGTTGAGCATTTGCTCAAACGCGGCATCGGCATCGATCTTGACGCCTTCCTTGATGCCACCCGTGACCAAGTTGGGAAAAGCGATGATGGACGCCACCATGATCAACTGCAAAACGATGAACGCAATCGAGCCTTTGTAGATTTCCGAGGTCTTGACCGAGGGAATGTTCTCCCCCGTGATGCGGTCTTTGTAATCGTTTTTGGGCGCCACACTGCGCAAATAGAACAGGGCAAAGCCAAACGGTGGCGTCAGGAACGAGGTCTGCAAGTTCATCGCCACGATCACCCCAAACCAGATCATGGCCTGGTCGGCAGTCATGCCAGGCACCAAACCGGGCAAGATCTTCTCGGCCACTGGGGCGAGGATCGGGATGACGATGAAGGCGATTTCAAAGAAATCGATGAAACAACCCAAGATGAAAATCAGGATGTTCACCACGATCAGGAAACCGATCGCGCCACCAGGCATGTCCAAGAACAAGTGTTCCACCCAGATGTGACCGTCGGCCGCATTGAAGGTGAAGCTGAAGACGGTGGAGCCGATCAGAATGAACAGCACAAACGACGCCAGCTTGGCCGTGTTTTCCAGCGCCTGGTTCATCAATTTCTTGTCCAAGCGCTTGCGGCTCACGGCCAAAATCAAGGCACCCAATGCACCCATGGCACCGCCTTCTGTGGGTGTCGCGACGCCCAAGAAAATCGTGCCCAAGACCAAAAAGATCAGGATCAGGGGCGGCATCAGCACAAAGGTCACTTGCTCGGCCAAGCGCGACAACAAGCCCAGGCCGGTGATCCGGTTCACGATGGCCAAGGCCAAAGCCACCAAGGAAGCCACGGTCAAGGACATGATGACCATTTCATCGCCGGGCGACTCCTGGGTGCGGTCGAGCCAAGCGGTCATGATGGCATCGTGGGACGAAGCCCATGCAAAACCGACCACCGTGCAAACGATCAAAAGGAACATCAAGGACACGTGGCCTGATTTGCCGTTGGGCTCACGGTAGATGCGGGCTTCGGGCGGCAAGGCCGGCACCATGGCTGGTTTGAAAATCGCCACCACCACAATGAACAAGATATACAGCCCCACCAGCAACAGACCGGGCAACAAAGCACCGGCGTACATGTCACCCACCGAGCGGCCCAGCTGGTCGGCCAACACGATCAACACCAAGGAGGGTGGGATGGCTTGCGCCAAGGTGCCCGAGGCCGTGATGGCCCCTGTGGCAATGACACGGCTGTAGCCGTAGCGCAGCATGATGGGCAGGGAAATCAAGCCCATGGAAATCACAGCCGCGGCCACCACGCCGGTGGTGGCGGCCAACAAAGCGCCCACCAATATCACCGCAATCGCGACGCCGCCGCGCACAGGGCCAAACACCTGGCCCACTGTCTCTAACAAATCTTCGGCCATGCCGGATTTTTGCAAGATGATGCCCATGAAGGTGAAAAACGGGATGGCCAGCAAAGTGTCGTTTTGCATGATGCCGAAAATGCGCAGCGGCAAGGCCTGGAACAAGGAGGGCGGGAACAAGCCGGCTTCCATGCCGATGAAGCCAAAGCCCAAACCGCAGGCGGCCAGCGCGAAAGCCACCGGAAAACCGGTCAGCAGCAATACAAACAAACCGGCAAACATGATGGGCACAAAGTTCTGTGCCAAAAAAGTCGCTTCCATCAACGTGCTCCCTGCGCTTGCTGCGCGATTTTTTCAAGTTCCAGCAGTTCTTTTTCTTCGTCCGACATGGTTTCTTCTGAGGACAGCGGGTCTTCACCCACACCGGTCAAGAAAGAAAGGCGTTTGATCAACTCGGACACGCCTTGCAACATCAGCAAGCCAAAGCCCAGGGGCACCAAGGCGTAGACAGGCCAGCGGATCAGACCGCCTGCGTTGGACGACATTTCACCGGTGTTGAAGGCCTGCACAAACAAAGGCCAAGACAAGTAAATGCACAAGAAACAAAATGGAAACAGGGCCAACACGATACCGCCCACGTCGATCCAGTTGCGGGTGCGTGCACTGAGCATGCCCGAGACAAAGTCGATGCGCACATGCGAATTTTTGAGAAAGCCGTACCCCGCCCCCAACAAAAACACGGCCGCAAACAGGTACCACTGGATTTCCAGCAGACCGTTCGAGCTGACATTGAAAGTCTTGCGGACAATGGCATTGGCGGCGCTGATGATCGTCACGATCAAGATCAGCCAGGTGGTGACTTTGCCCACCCCCTTGTTCAAACGGTCAATGCCGCTTGATAGTTTCAATAAAGATGACATGTGAACTCCAAAAAACTTGCGCGATTGTAAGTCTGTGTTGGCGGATTCCCGAAACAAACCTGAAAAACTCGAGTTGATATTTTTGATATTCGGCATGAATGCCGTTCAAACCGTCAGGCCGATACCGATCAAGCGGTTGCCCCGGGCCGTGAAGACCTGAACTGCCACCAAGGCAGCATGCTGCGCAAAGACTGCACCTGACCGGTCTGGGGTGTCGGGCTGTACCCGCCCAGGCCCTGCAGCCTGGCTTGCCAGGCCAAACTGCCCAGCAAGCGCCGCAGTTGCACGACGGGCGGGGTGTCGAGTGCCGAGGCCAGGCACACCAGCCAATAATGCTCTTGGTGCAGGGGCACAAAATCAAGGCCATGGGCATGGGCGGCATGGGCGATGCCCAGACCCACATCGGCCTGACCTGCAGCGATACAGGCCGCTACAGCAGCATGAGAATTTTCTTCGTGCGCATAACCCTCGAGAGCCGAAGCCAGAAGGCCTCTTTCATGCAAGGATTGGTCCAGCAACAAGCGGGTCCCGGTCCCAGGACTACGGTTGACAAAGCGCACACCCGCTTGGAACAGATTGGCCCAATCCTGCAAGCCCAAGGGGTTCCCCTTGGCGACCATCAGCCCTTGCGAACGCTTGGCAAAGCCGATCAGTTTGTGCTGACCCGGCTTGAGCAAGGGCTTGTAAGTGCGGGCCACAAGCGACTGCGCGTCGGGCTGCCAAGGGGCATGAAAGCCCGCAACATGACAACGGCCCTCGTTCAGGGCGCGGATCGCGTCCACACTGCCGCAAAACCGCAAGTCCAGATGCAAAGCTGTGGATGCGGCCTCTTCGCGCAGCAAATCCATGGCCGCGTCATGGCTCGCAAAAATCGGTAACGCCAAGTGGGCAGGGTCAAATGCCACCGCAAATGTTTTCTCCAGATCGGCCTGCAGCGCACTGATTTGCGGCAAAAGCCGAGCCTGCGCTTGGCGCTCTGCCCAGAGCAATTTGTCAGCAAAACCGGTGAGTCTGGCCGCCTGACCCTTCTCCCAAAGAATCAGGGCTTGGCCCAAACTCAGCTCCCAGCGCTTGAGCTCCCCCCAGACATGGCGGTAGGACAAGCCCAATGACTTGGCGGCACCTCCGATCGAGCCGGCATCGCGCACGGCCTGCAACAAGTCCATGAGCGGGTTGCGCAGAGGACTTTGGCGGTTACGCACCGGTTCGGCGCCCGGGGATGCCCATTGGTAAGAAAGCTCGATGTGTTGCATTGTGAGGAGTTTGCATCATGACTTGGTGATCAGGAGAAACTCATGAAAAAAGGCCCCGAGGGGCCTTTTTGATTCGGTCGCGCCAGATGATTACAGCTTGGCCGATTGCATGTAGCGGTCAAACGTGGCTTCCGTGAAACGGAACCACTGGTTTTGATCTCTGCGGAACGTTGAGTAGTCGTCGTAGATCTTTTTCCAGTTCGGGTTGGACTGACGCAGCTCTTCGTACAGGGCCATGGACTGCTTGAAGGCCTCGTCCATCACGACCTTGGGGAAAGGCAAGAGTTTGACACCACCGGCCACCAAGCGACGCAGCGCTGCGGGGTTGCGGTTGTCGTAACGCGCTTGCATTTCGGTGTGCGCGTAAGACGCAGCAGCTTCCACAATGGCTTGGTTCTCTTTGGACAAGGCGTTGAAAGCAGTTTTATTGATGTAGAAGTCCAGCTGTGCGCCGCCTTCCCAGAAGCCTGGGTAGTAGTAGTTCTTGGTCACTTTTTGGAAGCCCAGCTTCTCGTCATCGTAGGGACCGACCCACTCAACGGCGTCAATCGTGCCTTTTTCCAGGGCTTGGTAAATCTCGCCGCCAGGAATGTTCTGGGGAACAGCGCCCATGCGGGTCAAAACCTTGCCAGCGAAACCGCCGACGCGGAACTTCAGGCCCTTGATGTCGTCCAGGGTCTTGATTTCCTTGCGGTACCAGCCACCCATTTGGGCACCTGTGTTGCCGCCAGGGAAGTTCACGATGTTGTACTTGTCGTAGAACTCACGGAACAGCTTCATGCCGTTGCCGTCATAGAACCAGGAGGTGAGCTGGCGGCTGTTCAGACCAAATGGAATGGCTGTGCCCAGAGCAAAAGTGTCGTCCTTGCCGAAAAAGTAGTAAGGCGCTGTGTGGGCCGCTTCAACGGTGCCTTGCTGCACGCCGTCCACCACGCCAAAAGCGGGCATCAACTCGCCTGCAGCGTGCACGGTGACGACAAACTTGCCGCCAGACATGGCATTGACTTTTTCGGCAAAAACTTCAGCGGCACCAAAAATGGTGTCCAAAGCTTTGGGGAAGCTGGAGGCGAGGCGCCAGCGAATGGCGGCCTGTGCTTGGACTGCAGGTGCAGCACCAGCAGCCAAAACGCCAGCAATGCCGGCGTTTTTGATTACGGAACGACGATCCATGAGGACTCCTTATGAAAAAAACTGAAACCCGGCTAACCGGGTCGCTTGATCAAGCAGCGCCTATTATAGGAAGCGAAACAGCCCCTATCCGTGGGGGTTTACCCTTTTTTAATCCTTAAATCGGCAGGGCTTTGGCCGTTCGGCTGCGGCCTTGAAAAGAATTCAAATCCGCCCTGAAATCGACTCAATCAGGCCAGCGCAAGCGCACAGAGCGCTCAATGCCGGCAGCATCCAGCCCCTGCAAGGCCAAGAGTTTGGCAGGCTCACCGTGCTCGATGAACTCGTCAGGCAGACCCAGCTGCAAAACAGGCCGGGTGATCTGCAGAGTCTGCAGCGCCTCGGCCACGGCGCTGCCTGCACCGCCCATGGTGCAGCCCTCTTCTACGGTGACGATGCGCTCGTGGGTCTGCGCAATTTGCGCCAGCAATTCCACATCCAGCGGCTTGACCCAGCGCATGTTGACCACCGTGGCGTTGAGCTTTTCAGCGGCTTGCAGGGCCGGAGCCAGCAAAGTGCCAAAGGCCAAAATGGCCAGTTTTTCGCCTTGGCGGCGCACCTCGCCTTTGCCAAAAGGCAAGGTGTCCAGATCGCGTCCAGGATCGGTGCCCACACCCGCGCCACGCGGATAGCGCACGGCCACCGGGTGGTTTTGTGCGTAAGCGGTGCTCAGCAGCTGGCGGCACTCGCGCTCGTCGGCCGGGCAGGCCAGGCTCATGTTGGGGATGCAGCGGATGTAGGCGATATCGTAAGCCCCCGCGTGGGTGGCGCCGTCGGCCCCCACCAAACCCGCACGGTCCAACGCAAATACCACGGGCAGGTTTTGCAGCGCCACGTCGTGGATCAATTGGTCGTAACCCCGCTGCAAAAAGGTCGAGTAGATGGCCACCACGGGTTTCAGGCCCTCGCAGGCCATGCCGGCGGCAAAGGTCACGGCGTGCTGCTCGGCGATGCCCACGTCGTAATAGCGCTTGGGAAAGCGCTGGTGAAAAGCCACCATGCCAGAGCCCTCGCGCATGGCAGGCGTGATGCCGACCAGGCGCATGTCTTTGTCGGCCATGTCGCACAGCCACTGGCCAAACACCTGGGTGAAAGTGGTTTTGGCGGGTGTAGCGGCTGGCACCAGGCCGACGCTGGGGTCGAACTTGCCGGGGCCGTGGTAGGCCACCGGGTCGGCTTCGGCCTTTTCATAGCCCTGGCCTTTTTTGGTGACCACATGCAAAAACTGCGGGCCGTCCAGGTTTTTGATGTTTTCCAGCGTCGGGATCAGCGAATCGAGGTCGTGCCCGTCGATCGGGCCGATGTAGTTGAAGCCGAATTTCTCGAACAGCGTGGCGGGCACCACCATGCCTTTGGCGGTTTCTTCCAAGCGCTTGGCCAGCTCAAACAAGGGCGGTGCGTTTTTGAGCACATTTTTGGCGCCGGCCTTGGCCGCCGAATAAAAGCGCCCGCTCATCAGCTGGGCCAAATAGCGGTTGAGCGCACCCACAGGTGGGCTGATCGACATGTCGTTGTCGTTCAGGATCACCAGCAGCTTGCATTCTTCGACACCCGCGTTGTTCAGGGCTTCAAAGGCCATGCCAGCGGTCATGGCGCCATCGCCGATCACCGCGATCGAATGGCGCGACTCGCCTTTTTGGCGCGCGGCCACGGCCATGCCCAAAGCGGCCGAAATGCTGGTGGACGAGTGGGCCGTGCCAAAGGTGTCGTATTCGCTCTCGTCGCGGCGCGGAAAGCCCGACAAGCCGCCAAATTGGCGCAGCGTGGGCATGCGGTCACGGCGCCCTGTCAAGATTTTGTGCGGATAAGTTTGGTGGCCCACGTCCCAAACGATGCGGTCTTCGGGGGTGTTGAAGACGTAATGCAAAGCCACCGTCAACTCAACAGTGCCCAGGTTGGAACTGAGGTGCCCACCGGTTTTGGACACGTTGTCGAGGACGCAATGGCGCAGTTCGTCGGCCAATTGGAGCAGGTCGGTGCGCTGCAGGCGGCGCAGATCCGCCGGGGAGTCGATGTTCTTGAGCAAATCGGTCATGTCAGTTGTTTCTTTCTACCACCATGGCGGTCAGTGCACGCAGCGCGGCCAAACGGTCATCCAGCAATCCGGTATCGGCCAAGGCCTGCATCGCCTGCGCGGCCAGCGCATCGGCATAAGCTTTGGCCGCGTCCAGCCCCATCAGGGCCACATAAGTGGGTTTGTCGGCGGCTTCATCCTTGCCTGCAGTCTTGCCCAGCGTGGCCGAATCGGCCGTCACATCCAGGACATCGTCCACCACCTGGAAGGCCAGACCTAAAGCCTCACCAAAGCGCTGGAGCGCCGCTTGAACAGGGGCGGGAACGCCGGCCACACAGGCCGCGCCCATCTGCACGCTGCACAGCAGCAGCGCCCCGGTTTTGAGGCGGTGCATCTGGCGCAACTGGTCTTCTGTCAGGCGCTGGCCCACGCTGGCCAGGTCAATGGCTTGGCCTCCAGCCATGCCTTGGTAACCCGAAGCCCGCGCCAGCAAACCCACACAAGCGGCTTGCACCGCAGCGCTGACGCTGGCGTCCTGGGGGGTTAAAAATTCAAAAGCCAAAGTTTGCAAGGCATCCCCCGCCAGCAAGGCCTGGGCTTCGCCAAACTGCACATGCACCGTGGGTTTGCCGCGCCGCAGCACGTCGTTGTCCATGCAGGGCATGTCGTCGTGCACCAAGGAGTAAGCGTGGATCAACTCGATGGCGCAGGCGGCCTTCAGTGCTGCCGGGCTGTTGGGGGCATCGCCCACCGCTTCGGCTGTGGCCAAGACCAGCAAAGGGCGCAGGCGCTTGCCGCCATCCAGCACGGCGTAGCGCATGGCCTGGCCCAACTCGGCGGGTGATTTGGCCGCAATGCCAGACGACAAGGCTTGTTCCACGCGGTCCAGATGCGGCTGCATCCAGGCTTTCAAATCCAGACTCATGCACCGCTCCAGGGTTTGAGTTGTCCGCCGTCCAGAACCTGAATCTGGTCCTCGACGGCTTTGAGTTTGTCACGGCAAAAGGCCAGCAAGGCGGCGCCGCGCTGGTAACCTGTCAAGAGCTGGTCCAGGGGCATCTGCCCCGATTCGAGCTGGCCCACCAAAGACTCCAATTCCGCCAAAGCCGCTTCGTAACTGACCGGCAAGGGCGCAGCGGAGGAGTCGGCGGTGTCTTGGGGAGCGGCCTTGGGCATGGGGTGTTCCGAAGAAAAAACCAGATTTTAGGCCTTAAGCCTTGACTTGGCTGACAGTTGGTCATGTCAACTTCATAAGACGCCACAGGGGCTGGCAAGTCTGGCGAACGGCCCATGGGGTCCAGGCGCACGGAAAGCTGGCGGCTCATCCCTGCAAGGAACGCGGCCCGGGGTAGAATCGCGGCTCATCGACAGGGATTTCCTGTCATTTTTTTGCGCCGTTTTCCTTGAATTCAGCGCTTTGTCCCTGCCCCTTCATAGGGGGAGTCTCTAGGTCAGGTCACCCATGTCTGATTTAAGTCTTCAACTGCAGCAGGCCGCAAGCCAACTACCAGTTTCCACTTATTTCGATGAGGCGCTGTTTCAGCGCGAATTGAACACGCTCTTTCGGCAAGGCCCGCGCTATGTGGGTCACCAGCTGTCGGTGCCCCACCCGGGCGACTACTATGCCCTGCCCCACGAGGCCGATGGCCGCGCCTTGGTGCGCAACGCTCAGGGCGGTGTCGAGCTCGTCTCCAATGTCTGCCGCCACCGCCAAGCCATCATGCTGAACGGTCGTGGCAACCTGCAAACCCAGCAAAAAGGCAGCGCAGGCGGCAACATCGTCTGCCCCTTGCACCGCTGGACCTACGCACCAGACGGTCAGTTGTTGGGTGCCCCCCACTTTGCCCAAGACCCCTGCTTGAACCTGAACAACTACAAGTTGCAGGAATGGAATGGCCTGCTCTTTGAAGACAACGGCCGCGACATCGCCGCCGATCTGGCGGGCATGGGCCCCAGGGCGCAACTCAATTTCGACGGCTACGCGCTCGACCGTGTGGAGCTGCACGAGTGCCACTACAACTGGAAGACCTTCATCGAGGTGTACCTGGAGGACTACCATGTTGGGCCCTTCCACCCTGGGCTGGGCCAGTTCGTCACCTGCGACGACCTGAGCTGGGAGTTCAAGGAACACTACTCGGTGCAGACCGTGGGCGTATCGGGCGGCTTTGGCAAGCCCGGCTCAGACACCTACAAAAAGTGGCACGAGGTGCTGCTCAAATACCGCAACGGACAACTGCCCGAGCGCGGTGCGATCTGGCTGACTTACTATCCACACATCATGGTGGAGTGGTATCCCCATGTGCTGACCGTATCGACTTTGCACCCGATCAGCCCGAACAAGACGCTCAACATGGTGGAGTTTTACTACCCCGAAGAGATCGTCGCCTTCGAGCGCGAGTTCGTCGAAGCCCAGCAAGCGGCTTACATGGAGACCTGCATCGAGGACGACGAAATCGCCGAACGCATGGACGCCGGGCGCAAAGCATTGCTGGCTCGCGGTGACAACGAAGTCGGCCCCTACCAAAGTCCCATGGAAGACGGCATGCAGCACTTTCACGAGTGGCACCGCCGCCAGCTGAGCGCCCTCTGAAGCGAAGGCGACGATGCAAGCCTCCTGGATGATCTTGGCATCCTTGTTCTTTTCGATGATGGGGGTTTGCATCAAATACGCATCGACCCACTTCCACACGTCCGAGTTGGTTTTTTTCAGGGGTCTGATCGGCGTGTTGTTCATGGCCAGTTTCTGCAGGTTGCAGGGTGTGGCTTTGCGCACCTCGATTCCCATGATGCACGTCTGGCGTTCGGTGGTGGGTGTCACTTCACTGGCTGCCTGGTTTTATGCCATTGCCCACTTGCCCCTGGCCACGGCCATGACACTCAATTACATGAGCGGCATCTGGGTCGCGGTTTTTCTGGTGGGTGGCACCCTGGTCATGGGCAAACTGCAAGAAGCGACCCAGCAAGGGCCCATCGTCTTGACGGTGATCGCAGGTTTTGGCGGTGTCATCTTGTTGCTGCGACCCACCATAGAACAAGACCAGTTGTTTGCCGGCGTCGTCGGTCTGCTGTCTGGCCTGGTCGCTGCTTTGGCTTACATCCAGGTCGCGGCGCTGGGGCGACTCAACGAGCCCGAAGCACGCACCGTGTTTTATTTCTCCGTCGGCACCGCTGTGGTGGGCGCCGCGTTGATGCTGGTCACCGGCGTCAGCCCATGGCTTTGGCCCAGCGTGTTGTGGTTGCTGCCCATTGGTGTGCTGGCCGCGCTGGGACAGTTGTGCATGACCAACGCCTACAGCCGGGGCTCGACCCTGGTGGTGGCCAATCTGCAGTATTCGGGCATCGTCTTTGGTGCCTTGTTTGGCTTGATCCTGTTTGGCGACCAGATCCCGCTCATGGGCTGGCTGGGCATGGCCCTCATCATGGTTAGCGGCATTGCGTCCACCGTGCTGCGCAGCCGTACACTGCCCAGCGCCCCTGCTGAAGACCACTGAACCTTGGAGACCACCATGTACACCCTGCTGATCAACGCCCCCCAATTGCAAACCCTGCTGGCGCAAGGCAGCCCCTGCGCCATTTTTGACTGCAGTTTTGACCTGATGAAGCCCGAGCTGGCGGGTGGCTTTTTTGCAGACGAACGCATCGCAGGCGCCTTGCCCGCCAACTTGGACAAGAACCTGAGCACGCATACGCCCGGAGCAGGTGTCAACGCTGGACGCCACCCCTTGCCCCAACGCGAAGCAGTGGCCCAATGGCTGGCCAGTTTGGGCATTCACAACGGCATGCAGATCGTGGTGTACGACCGCAACAAAAGCGCCTACTGCGGGCGTTTGTGGTGGATGCTCAAATGGCTGGGCCACGAGGCTGTGGCCGTGCTGGACGGTGGCCTGCAAGCCTGGAAAGACGCCGGTGGCGCCACCGAATCGGGCCCCTTCACGCCCCCAGCACCTGCGGCATTTGAGTTGAAAGCACCACTGCGCCAGTTGGTGCTGACCTCAGAGGTGTCAGCCGCCTTGGGCAGACCCGAGCAAACCATCATCGATGCCCGGGCCGGAGCGCGCTTCAGGGGCGAAATGGAGCCACTCGACCCGGTCGCGGGCCACATTCCCGGCGCCTTGAACCGGCCCTACACCGACAACTTTGATGCAGACGGTCGCTTCAAATCGCCCGAGTTGCTGCGTGCCGAATGGTCCCAAGTGCTTGCAGGCCGAACGCCCAGCAGCGTGGTGCACCACTGCGGTTCTGGCGTGACGGCTGTGCCCAATTTGATGGCGATGGAAATGGCCGGTTTCGGCATCACCGCCCTGTATGCGGGCAGCTGGAGCGAGTGGTGCAACACCCCCGGACTGCCCTGCGCCAAAGGCTGAATTGGAAGGAGCGCACCCCGTGCGCGATGAGCGTGGCACACGCCCGTTTGAACAGCCGCGTCAGTGCTGGTGTCCGGCCAAAGCACTGACGATGACCACCATGCCGATGCCGACGGCCAGCCACAAAATTTGCGCAGCCGTTTCACGCGCAGACAAGCGTTTTTGCAGTTGCGGGATCAGGTCGGCCAAAGCCACGTAAACAAAGCTGCTGCTGGCGATCACCAAAAAGAACGGCAACCATTCGCGCAAAGCGTCGACCAGCACATAGCCCACAGCCCCCCCCAGCGCGGTGATGGCCCCGGCCATCGACACCTTCACGATGGCGGCACGGCGGCTGCTGCTGCCCTGCCGCAGCACGGCCAAGTCGCCCATGTGGTGAGGGATTTCGTGGGCCCACACCGCCAGCGCAGCGATCATGCCCAAGTGCATATCGGCCATGAAGGCCGATGCGATCAAAATGCCATCGCCAAAGCAGTGGACACTGTCTCCTGCCAACACCGCCCACTGGCCTCTTGGGGCATCGGAATGGGCATGCGGATGTGGGTGCACATGCGCGTGCGACCCTTCCTTTTGATCATGGTCATGGTCATGGCCATGTTCATGCCCGTGGTGCCACAGCTCAGCCTTGTCGAGCAAAAAGAAAAACACCAAACCCACAAGGAAAGTCAAAAAGAGCTCGTGTGGGCCCACGCCACTTTCAAAAGCCTCTGGCAACAAATGCAAGAAAGACGTGGCCATCAAAGCCCCAGCGGCCAAACTCAACATGTGCTGGGTGTAGCGGCTCAAAACACCGAAGCTCAACCAAGCCGCAACCCAAACGCTGCCAATGCCCGCCACCAAAGTGCCCACCAAAATCGCCAATAAAGTCATCATTTTTCCCGGAGCGCCCTGCACCCCAAAACAAACCGCCCCAATGGGCGGTTTTCAGAAATCATGCCCCAAAGGGCGATCTCAGCATTCACACATCACGCCACACCGAAGCGTTTGAACCAAGCCAGCATGCGCTGCCAACCGTCGTCTGCCGCTGGCTTGCGGTAACTCGATCGGTAGTCGGCATGAAAAGCATGCGGGGCATCAGGATAAACCACAAACTCACTGGTTTTTGCTGCAGCAGGTCCTTTGGACAGTTCGATCTTCATCTTATCAACGGTGTCAAGTGGGATACCGGTGTCTGCACCGCCATACAAACCAAGAACCGGGGCCTTCAAATTGCCCGCCAGCGCCAGCGGGTGCCTCGGGGTCTGAGGTGTGGTGTTGCCCACCAAGCGACCGTACCACGCCACGCCCGCTTTGAGCCTGGGTTGGTGGGCGGCATACAGCCAGGTGATGCGCCCGCCCCAACAAAAGCCGGTGATGGCCAATTTGTCGGCATTGCCGCCATTAGCCGCGGCCCAGGCAACGGCCGCATCCAGGTCACCCATGACCTGTTCGTCGGGCACTTTGGCGATGATTTCGGATTGGAGTTTGGCCAATTCTCCGTATTCACTGGGGTCCCCCTGGCGCACAAAGAGTTCGGGGGCAATGGCCAGATAGCCCGCTTGAGCGAGGCGATGGGTGGTGTCGGCGATGTATTCATGCACTCCGAAAATTTCGGAAATCACCAAGACCACCGGCAGGTCTTTCTTACCCGCTGGCGCTGCCCGGTAAGCCGGCATCTTGAAGCCCTTGACGTCAATGGTCACCTCCCCCGCAACCAAGCCTGTGGAGGGCGTCTTGATGGCTGTTTGAGCCATGATGGGGGCTGCCGCTGCGGCATAACCCACACCCAATGCGGCTTTCAAGGCCACGCGGCGGGTCGTGCCACTGGCGTCCATCTTGCCGCCCAAAAGGGCTTGTGCATCGTTGATCAGGTCGTTGTTCAAGGCGGGTCTCCATGTCCAGATATAAGAGGACGCTGATCTTGGCACAGGCGTGTCGGGTTTGCACGCGGTTGGCGATTTAAACTGCCGACATGCCCCCGACTCTGCCCGTTCTCTACTCGTTTCGCCGCTGCCCCTACGCCATGCGGGCACGCTTGGCGCTGCACGCCAGCGGCATCGCGGTGGAGCACCGCGAGGTCGTTCTGAAAAACAAACCTGCCCACATGTTGGCACTGTCGCCCAAAGGCACGGTGCCCGTGTTGTGGCTGCCGGTTACCCAAGGGGCCGTGAGCGGCCAGGTTCTGGATCAGAGCCTGGACATCATGCTGTGGGCTCTGCGCCAGAGCGACCCACTGGCTTGGCTGCCTGCGTCAGATGCGGGCATGTCCGATGCGTTGGCCCTGATCGCGCACAACGACGGGCCTTTCAAGGGGCAACTGGACCGCTACAAATACCCGAACCGTTCTGGTTTGGAAACTGGTGCTGCCGATCGCGATGAGGCGGCACTTTGGCTGCACACGCTGGATGCGCGGCTTCGCGCACAGGCTTTTTTGGCGGGTGAGCAATTTGGTTTGGCCGATGCGGCCGTGGCCCCCTTTGTGCGGCAATACGCCCATACGGACCCCGGCTGGTTTGCGGCGCAGGCCTGGCCTGCCTTGGTCGCTTGGCTGGCAGTGTTTGAAGGCTCCGCGCTGTTTGACGCCATCATGCACAAGCACGCGCCTTGGCAGCCAGCTTAACGCTCAATGCGCCTGTTCCCAGTTCGGGCCAAAGCCCACTTCGGCCAGCAAAGGCACCTTGAGGTTTGCCACGCCCGCCATGATGCGCGGCACTTCGGTGCGCACCCATTCCACCTCTGATTCGGGCACCTCGAATACCAGTTCGTCGTGCACCTGCATGATGACCTTGGTCGCCTTGCCCTGTTCGTCCAGCGCCTTTTGCACCGCGATCATGCTCAGCTTGATCAGGTCAGCCGCCGTGCCCTGCATGGGCGCGTTGATGGCGGCGCGTTCGGCCCCTGCGCGGCGGGGGCCGTTGGGGCTGTTGATCTCGGGCAGCACGAGGCGGCGGCCAAACACGGTCTCGACATAACCCAGCGCCTTGGCCTGTTCACGGGTGGCGTCCATGTAGTGCTTGACGCCTGCAAAGCGCTCGAAGTAGCGGGTGATGTAGTTCTTGGCGGCGGTGTTGTCGATGCCCAAGGCCTTGGCCAAACCAAACGCGCTCATGCCGTAGATCAGACCAAAGTTGATGGTCTTGGCGTAGCGCCGTTGCTCGCTGCTCACAGTGTCGGGCGTGAGGCCAAACACCTCGGCAGCCGTGGCCTTGTGCACGTCCAGCCCCTCATGGAAGGCTTTGAGCAAGGCAGGGTCGTCGCTCAAGTGCGCCATGATGCGCAATTCGATCTGGCTGTAGTCGGCACTCGCGATCACACAACCAACCGGGGCCACAAAGGCCTCGCGCACCTTGCGGCCCTCTGTGGTGCGGACCGGGATGTTTTGCAAATTGGGCTCGTTGCTCGACAAGCGACCCGTCACAGCCACGGCCTGGGCGTAATTCGTGTGCACCCGGCCTGTGCGCGGCAAGGCCAGTTGCGCCAGCTTGTCGGTGTAAGTGCCTTTGAGCTTGCTCAGGCTGCGGTGCTCCAGGATGCGCGCAGGCAGCGGGTAATCTTCGGCCAGTCTCTCCAGCACCTCTTCGTCGGTGCTGCGCGCACCCGTGGCGGTTTTCTTGATGACGGGCAGGCCCAGCTTGTCAAAGAAGATCTCGCCCAGCTGCTTAGGGCTGGCCAGGTTGAAGGGCTGGCCTGCGATTTCATAGGCTTCGGTTTCGAGCTGCACAATGCGCTCGCCTAACGCTTGGCTTTGCGCGGCCAGCGTGGGGGCATCGATCAGCACGCCGTTGCGTTCGATGCGGTACAGCGCTTCGCTGGTCTGGATTTCCATGTCGTACACATACTTCAGGCCCGCATGGGTTGCGATCTGCGGCCACAAGGCAAGATGCACGTCCAGGCATTGGTCCGAGTCTTCACATGAATAATGCGCGGCCTTGACCACATCGACCTGCGCAAACGGGATCTGGTGGGCACCTTTTCCGCAAAGGTCTTCGTAGGTCACACCCCGGCGGCCCACATGCCGCTCGGCAAGACTTGAAAGGCCATGCGGTTTGTGCACTTCCAGCACATAGCTCTCCAGCATGGTGTCGTGGGCGTAGCCCTGCACCTCGATGCCGTGGTTGGCGAACACATGGCGGTCGTATTTGATGTTCTGACCCAGCTTGTGGCGGGCCGGGTTTTCGAGCCAGGGCTTGAGTTTGGCCAGCACATCGGCCAAAGGCAGCTGCTCGGGCGCAGCCGGGCCGTTGTGGGCCAGCGGAATGTAGGCCGCCTCGCCGGGGGTGACGCTGAGCGATATGCCAACGATCTCGGCGCGCATGGCGTCGAGCGAGGTGGTTTCGGTGTCAATGGCCGTCAGTGGCGCTTGCTCGATGCGAGCCAGCCAAGTGTCGAACGCGGCCCAATCGAGCACCGTGTCGTATTTCAGATCGCCTTGTACCGAGCTGGCTGCGGTGTCGAGCACGGGGGCTGCTGCTGGTTCGTCGTCAGGTGCCGATCCAAACAAATCCCCGGTGCCCATGTCTTTGGGCTTGGCCGCTTTGGCTTTGGCCGCAGGCGCAGGCACGGTCCCGCCCAGCGACTGCACCAGCCCTTTGAAGCCATAGGTCTGGTAGAAATTCAGCAGTTTGTCCTTGGCGGGCTCGTGCAGGTGCAGGCTGGCCAGCGAAGGCAAATCGGGGACCCAGTCGTTCAGGTCGCAATCGGTTTTCATGGACACCAAGGCGCGGCCTTTGGGCAGCCAATCCACCGCCTGGCGCAGGTTTTCGCCCGCCACCCCTTTGATGTCATGGGCATGCGCCATCAAGTTGTCGAGGGAGCCGTATTCCATCAGCCACTTGGCGGCCGTTTTGGGGCCGACCTTGGCCACACCGGGCACGTTGTCCACCGTGTCGCCCACCAGGGTTTGGTAGTCGATCATGAGCGATGGCGGCACGCCAAACTCTTCGGTCACGCCCGCCACATCGCGCACCTTGCCGTTCATCGTGTCGATGATGGTGATGTGTTCATTGACCAACTGACTCAGGTCCTTGTCGCCGCTCGACACCGTCACCTCGATGCCTTGCTGCGCGGCCACATGGGCCAGCGTGGCGATCACGTCGTCGGCTTCCACGCCCGGCACGTCCAGCACCGTCCAGCCCATCAGGCGCACCAGCTCGTGGATCGGCTCGATCTGGGAGCGCAAATCGTCGGGCATGGGGCTGCGGTTGGCTTTGTACTCGGGGTACAACGCGTCGCGGAAAGTGGGGCCTTTGGCGTCGAAAACGCAAGCGGCATAAACAGCAGGCACATCCTTGCGCAGCCGCTCCATCATGTTGATCATGCCGCGAATGGCCCCGGTGGCGGGGCTGCTCGGGTCGCCCGGCACGGCGCGCAAATCGGGCATGGCGTGGAAGGCGCGGTACAGGTAGCTGGAGCCATCGACCAGCAAGAGGGTCGGCTTGGATGTGTCGGAGGTGTTGTCGCTCATCCCTCGATTGTGTACCGGGATCGGGGCCTGACCTTCAAGCGACCTCATGATCGGGTGGCCGGGTCTGCGCCGGAGCGATGTGGCAAAGCGAAGCGCCTCTGAGCTCCGGCGCAGACCCGGCTAGCCGATCTCCCCGCCTGTCCAGGGAAGTCATAGGCAGACCCGCAAAGGGCTGACTGCGCTGGGCCTCAGAGGCGCTTCGCTTTGCCACATCGGCCCAGCGCAGTCAGCCCTTTGCGGGTCATTTGGGTCTTTTCGCCCTCTACAATCCGTGTTTTGCTCACCCAAGCCAGACCCCTCTGGCGCTTTGACGGTTTTCTCCCCCATGGCGGTATTCACCGAAGTCACCGAAGCCCAGGCCAATGACCTGATGCAAGCCCTCAACCTGGGCCAGCTCACGGCCCTGCGCGGCATCGAAGGTGGCATTGAAAACACCAATTACTTCGCCACCACCACCCAAGGTGAGTATGTGCTCACCCTGTTTGAGCGCCTGACCCATGAACAACTGCCCTTTTACCTGCTGTTGATGAAATTTTTGGCTGGCCGCGGCATCCCGGTGCCCGATCCGGCCGCCAACCGCGATGGCGATGTGCTGCACACCTTGAACGGCAAGCCTGCAGCTGTGGTCAACAAACTCGCGGGTAAAAGCCAATTGCAACCACAGACCGTGCACTGCGCCGCAGTAGGCCAAATGCTGGCGCGCATGCACATGGCGGGGGCCGACTACAACCGCAGCCAGCCCAATTTGCGCGGCCTGCCTTGGTGGAACGAAACAGCCCCCTTGGTTTTGCACCATCTGGACGAAGTGCAAGCCGCCTTGCTGCGCAGCGAACTGGCTTACCAAAACCACATCGCTGAAAGTGCCGCTTATGCCGCCTTGCCCCGTGGCCCGGTACACGCCGACCTGTTCCGCGACAACGTGATGTTTGACGGTGAACAACTGACGGGCTTTTTTGACTTTTACTTTGCAGGTGTAGACACCTGGTTGTTCGACTTGGCCGTGTGCCTGAACGACTGGTGCATCGACTTGGGTACTGGTCGCCACGACGCCGAACGCGCCGGGGCCATGCTGAAAGCCTACGGCCTAGAGCGTCCCTTGACGGCACCAGAGCGCGCTTTATTGCCCGCCCTTTTACGGGCCGGGGCTTTGCGGTTCTGGATTTCCCGCCTCTGGGACTACCATCTGCCCCGAGAGGCTTCCATGCTCAAACCGCACGACCCTAGCCACTTCGAACGCGTTTTGCGCGGCCGGATTCTCCACCCCGTGTCCTTGTCTGCCACTGTCTGATCACCATGCACCTGCAAATCGTTCCCGCCAGCGCTGGCCTGAAATGGGCCAAACAAGGCCTGCGCACTTTTTGGCGTCAACCTTTGGCCATGACGGGTCTGTTCTTTTTGTTCATGATCACAGTGTCAGCGGTCTCGATCGTGCCCTTTGTAGGCAGCGCTTTGGCGCTCATCGTTTTGCCAGGGCTGACGCTGGGCATGATGGCGGCGACGCAAACTGCCTCCCAGGGCAAGTTCCCCATGCCCGGCGTCTTGTTTGCTGCCTTCAAGGCCGGGCCTCACCGCAAAACCATGTTCCATTTGGGCGGCTTGTACGCGGTGATTTTTCTGGCGGTGATGTTGTTATCCACCTTGGTCGATGGCGGCACCTTTGCCAAAGTCTATTTTGGTGGCGCAAAAATGACACCCGATGTGGTGACGACCGACTCGTTTCAAACCGCCTTGTGGGTGTCCATGCTGTTTTATGTGCCACTGTCCATGATGTTTTGGCATTCACCTGCTTTGGTGCACTGGTACGGCATGCCGGCGGTCAAGAGTTTGTTTTTCAGCTTCATGGCTTGCTGGCGCAACCTGAAGGCTTTCACGGTTTATGTGATGGCTTGGGGTGTGATTTTCATGGGCAGCGCCATTTTGGCTTTGCTCGTCACCAGTTTGATGGGCAGCCCTCAATTGATGACGGCGGCTTTCTTACCCATCGCACTGATGGTGGCAGGCATGTTCTTCACCTCCATGCTGTTTTCGGTGCGCGACTGTTTTTCAACCGACGTTGACGACGAACAAAGCGCACCCCCACCCAGCGCCGATTGATCAGTGCTGGTGGCCGTGTGCGCCATGGGCGTGGCGGTGCGTCACTTCATCGGCCGAGGCAGCCCGGACCTCGACCACTTTGAGCGCCAGACTCAGGTGCTGACCCGCCCACGGGTGGTTGCCATCCAGCATCACTTGGTTGCCTTTGATTTTCAGCACATTGAAAACCTGCTCGCGCCCGTCTGGGGTGCGGCCACGCAACTGCCCACCCACCTTGACGCCTGGTGGAAATTCACTTTTAGGAATGGTCTGCACCAAACTCTCATCGCGCTCGCCAAATGCATCGGCTGGGGCCAGCTTCAAGGTGATGGCAAACCCCAGCTCTTGGCCTTCTAGGGCTTCCTCAATTTTGGGGAAGGTATTGTCGTATCCGCCATGCAGGTAAGAGGTGGGCTCTTGGGTCTTGTCCAGCAGTTGACCTTGGGCATTGGTCACCTTGTATTGCATGGTGACGACGGTGTTTCGGGTGATTTTCATGGGATCTTTCCAAGCAAAAAATCAAACCACGGTGAGTTTGGCCACGCTCAAGGCCAGCCATTTCACCCCGTGACGGGGAAAGTTGACCTGGGCGCGGGCATCGGCCCCCACGCCCTCCACCGCCAGCACCTTGCCCTCACCAAACTTGGTGTGGAACACGGTTTTACCAGCGCTGATGCCATGCTCGGGCGCGGCTTTTTGCACTGGCACAGGGGGACTTGGATAAGTTTCGGTGCTCAAACTGCTCTGCCCCCAAGCGGGACGGGTCTGGCGGTTGAAGGCCGGGGTTTGCGGCCAGCCACCGCCCTGAGAGCTTGTCCCAGCGCCGGCCGTGCCCAAGTTGGAGAAACCGGCATTTTTGGGCGTCACCCATTTCAGGCACGCCTCAGGCAGCTCGGCCAAAAAACGGCTTTTCAGGTTGTAGCGGGTCTGGCCATGCAGCATGCGGGTTTGCGAATGGCTGAGGTACAGGCGCCTTCGCGCGCGGGTAATGGCCACGTACATCAGGCGGCGCTCTTCTTCCAATCCGTCAAAGTCGTTCATCGCGTTTTCGTGCGGGAACAGGCCTTCTTCCAGCCCGGTGATAAACACTGCATCGAACTCCAGACCCTTGCTGGCGTGCACCGTCATGAGTTGAACCGCATCTTCACCGGCTTGCGCTTGGTTATCGCCCGCCTCCAGCGACGCATGTGTCAAGAATGCCGCCAGCGGGCTCATGATCACGCCATCTTCGCTGAACTCGTCGATGGTGCCCAAGTCAGTGTCCACTGAAGCGCTCACACCCTGGCTGGCCGGACTTTGTGACAAGCTCTGAGGCATGGCCACCGCACTGCGGCCAAAGCCTTCCTGTGTAACAAAGCTCTCAGCAGCGTTGACCAGTTCTTCCAAGTTTTCTACCCGGTCCGCGCCTTCTTTCTCGGTGCGGTAGAGGTTGATCAGCCCCGTTTTTTCCAGCACCAGGTCGATGATCTCGCGCAGCGTCAGACCCTCGGTCTGCTCGCGCAGGACATCGACCATGGCCACAAAAGCCGCCAAATTGGCACCGGCCTTGCCGGTGGTGGCGCTCACAGCGTCGTGCAGCGAGCAGCCTGCGGCGCGTGCAGCGTCTTGCAGCTGCTCAATGGAACGTGCCCCGATGCCACGGGGCGGAAAGTTGACCACCCGCAAAAAGCTGGTGTCGTCATTGGGGTTCTCCATCAAGCGCAAATACGCCAGCGCGTGCTTGATCTCGGCGCGTTCAAAAAAACGCAAACCGCCATACACCCGGTACGGAAACCCGGCGTTGAACAAAGCGGTTTCGAGCACCCGGCTTTGCGCGTTGCTGCGGTACAGCAGCGCCACTTCTTTGCGCTCAAAACCATCTTGCTTGACCAACTGGCGCAGCTCTTCAATCAGCCACTGTGCCTCGGCAAAGTCAGAGGGGGATTCGACCACACGCACGGGCTCCCCCGCCCCTTGATCGGTGCGCAGGGTTTTGCCCAAACGGGTTTTGTTGTAGCTGATCAGGTGGTTGGCCGATTCGAGGATGTTGCTGAAGCTGCGGTAGTTTTGCTCGAGCTTGATCTGATGCCGAACCTGAAACTCGCGAACAAAGTCGGCCATATTGCCCACCCGCGCGCCCCGGAAGGCGTAGATGCTCTGGTCGTCGTCGCCCACGGCCAAAATCGCACATTCGCCGCCCTCACCCGGCAAACCCGCCAATTGCTTGAGCCAAGCGTATTGCAGCTTGTTGGTGTCCTGAAACTCGTCCACCAAGATGTGGCGAAAACGGCGGCGGTAATGCTCGCGCACATGCGCGTTGTCGCGCAGCAATTCATAGGAGCGCAGCATCAGCTCGCCAAAGTCCACCACGCCTTCACGCTGGCATTGTTCTTCATACAACTGGTACAGCTCCACCTTGCGGCGGGTCTCGTCATCGCGCACAGTCACATCGCCAGGGCGTTGACCGTCTTCTTTGCAGCCCGCAATGAAATACTGCAATTGCTTGGGTGGGAAACGGTCTTCGTCCACATTGAACTGCTTGCACAGGCGCTTGACGGCCGACAACTGGTCTTGCGTATCCAAAATCTGAAAAGTCTGCGGCAATCCGGCCAACTGGTGATGCGCCCGCAAAAATCGGTTACACAGCCCGTGAAACGTGCCAATCCACATGGCGTTCACATTCACCGGCAGCAGAGCCTGCAGGCGCAGCTTCATCTCTTTGGCAGCCTTGTTGGTGAAGGTCACCGCCAAAATACCGCCAGGCGAAACCTGCGAGGTCTGCAAGAGCCAAGCAATGCGCGTGGTGAGCACCCGGGTTTTGCCCGAACCTGCGCCCGCCAAAATCAAAGCATGCTCTGGGGGCAAGGCCACCGCCCGGTGCTGCTCATCGTTGAGCTGAGCCAGCAAGGGAGAAGAAGTGTTCGGGAAGGTGTCAGACAACATAGGGGGAGATTGTAGATACCCCCCTGCACTGGGCTGGGGCATCGGGAAACCCCTCTGGACCTTGTCCTTTCTACTTTTTTCATCCACTTGTATGTGGCGACGACCACGAAGGCAGCGATCTGGACATCTTGATCGACCCCACCCCCCACACCACTTTGATGGATGTAGCCGCCATTCAAGTGGAACTGGAAAAAATGCTGGGGATTTCGGTCGACGTTTTGACCCCAAAAGCTCTGCCCGACAAGTTTCGCCACCTGGTTTTGGCCGAGGCCCTTCCAGTATGAGCAAAAGCTTGCGCCGGGCAGATTACCTGGGGCACATACTGGCAGCCATCGAGCGCATTGATCGTCACACAACGGGCGTCAACGAAGCCACTTTCTTGGCCAGTGAATTGATTCAAGATGCCGTCATCCGTAACCTTGAAGTGATCGGCGAGGCCGCCAATAACATTCAGCAAGTTGATGCCGTATTCGCTGCAACACAGTGAAATTCCTTGGCAAGTGATGTATGCCATGCGCAATCGCCTCTCGCATGGATACGACAAAGTCGACTTGGAAATGGTCTGGAAAACGATCCAAAGTGACCTGCCTGGTCTTTACAGCTTGGTCAAGGCGTGCACGGCTTAACGTCACCCAAGCCATCACGCAGGAACCTGGCAATGCCGCTTGATGGACCGGCCTTCTGAACATTCCACACTTGTGCCCCCTCATTGGCATGGTCAAGGCATACGCTGCCCCCATGTCGGTCCAGTCAGGGACATGTGCAGCGGGCTTGGCGTGACACCATAGGCTTCATCGCCATGCCCTCCCCAAAACCGTGCCCCTTTTGAAACATACCTCTTGGCCTGCCCCGTTGCCCGCGCGACCTCGGGTGGGCCTCATCGTGCTGTCGGTGGAGGGCTCGGCATGAAGGTGTTTTACGGCTGGCGCATGGTCGGTGCGGCTTGCGGTATCCAGTTTTTGTTGGCGGCTTTTCTCACGCAAGCCTTGGGTCTGTACATCGCCGTGCTGTCAGACGAAATGGGCTGGAGCAAAACCACCTTGTCAGGCGCGGCGGCCCTGCAGTCGGTTGAGGCGGCCATCATCGGCCCGGTGCTAGGCTGGGTGATGGATCGGGTGGGGCCTCAAAAAATGATCCGCTGGGGCATGGTGTTGTTTGCGGCCGGCTTGCTGCTGCTGAGCCAAGTTGACAGCGTTGTCACCTTTTATGCCAGCGCACTCCTGATGGCCGTGGGTGCCAGCCTGGGGGGCTACTTTCCGCTGTCGGTGGCGCTGGTGCAGTGGTTCGAGAAGTTCCGCGCCCGCGCCCTGTCCATCATGAGCCTGGGACTGGCCATGGGGGGGCTGGTGGTGCCACTGATGGCCTGGTCCATCCAGGTGTGGGGATGGCGGGCCACGGCCGCAGGATCGGGTCTTTTGGTTTTACTGACCGGCTTGCCCATGGCCAGCATCATCCGCCGCCGACCCGAGGACCATGGCGATCATGTGGACGGCATCCACCCGGCGCAAGCGGCCGCTGATTTGGTACAAGGCCGCCCTGCCCCCCCGGTGCAGATCGAATTCACCGTGGCGCAAGCCCTGCGCACCCGGGCTTTTTGGATGCTGGCCATCGGCCATGGCCTGGCCTTGCTGGTGGTATCGGCCGTGAATGTGCATGCCATCACCCACATGAAAGAGGGCCTGGGCTATTCGTTCACCACCGCCAGTTGGGTGATATTGATCATGACCTTTGGCCAATTGGCCGGGGTGCTGATGGGGGCCACCATGGGCGACTGGTTTGACAAAAAAAAGGTCGCCGCCCTGTGCATGCTGGCCCACGGCATCGGCATGCTGTGCCTGACCTATGCCAACCACATGGCCATGCTGGTGGCCTTCGGGGTGTTCCACGGCATCGCTTGGGGTCTGCGCGGGCCTTTCATGCAGGCCATCCGGGCAGACTACTTCGGGCGCAACGCGATCGGTCTGATTTTGGGCCTTTCGGCGGCCATCATCGCATTGGGGCAAATTGCGGGCCCCATGATCGCGGGTGTGCTGGCCGACTTGACGGGCGATTACCAGCTGGGTTTTAGCCTGCTGGCCTTGCTGGCGGCTCTGGGCTCGCTGGCCTTCATGCTGGCCACCAAGCCGACACTGCCACCCTCTGCTGAAACCCCTGCTTGAAATCGGATCAGGGCCGCCAACTCGTGGGGTGTTTGAACACGGGTAGAATCAGCCACCGGGCCCAAGATTCTTGCGCCCGGTTTTTTTTGCCCTGAACCTGCAACGGGTTCAACACAGGGGCCTCAAAACCGGCCAGGCCAAGCGCTCACTCGTTCTTTCAACGAATCCTTTTTTGGAGCTTGGTTTTCTCATGGAAATTTTTGACTACGACAACATCCTGTTGCTGCCACGCAAGTGCCGCGTGGAAAGCCGTTCTGAGTGCGACGCCAGCGTCACATTGGGCAGCCGAACCTTCCGCCTGCCGGTGGTGCCTGCCAACATGAAGACCGTGGTGGACGAGTCCATCTGCTTGTGGATGGCGCAAAACAACTACTTCTACGTGATGCACCGCTTTGACCTGGACAACGTCCAGTTTGTGCGCGACATGCATGGCAAAGGTGTTTACGCCTCGATCTCGCTGGGCGTCAAAGCCCCCGACCGCGCCACCGTGGACCAGCTGGCCGCAGAAAACCTGGTGCCCGAGTACATCACCATCGACATCGCCCACGGCCATGCCGACAGCGTGCGCGACATGATTCGTTACATCAAGGCCAAGCTTCCTGACAGCTTTGTGATTGCAGGCAACGTGGCCACGCCCGAAGCCGTGATCGATCTGGAAAACTGGGGCGCAGACGCCACCAAAGTGGGCGTGGGGCCGGGCAAGGTGTGCATCACCAAACTCAAGACCGGTTTTGGCACCGGCGGCTGGCAGTTGTCAGCCCTCAAGTGGTGCGCCCGCGTGGCCACCAAACCCATCATTGCCGACGGCGGCATCCGCAGCCACGGCGACATCGCCAAGAGCATCCGCTTTGGCGCGAGCATGGTCATGATCGGTTCGCTCTTTGCTGGCCACGAGGAGTCGCCCGGCAAAACCGTCGAGGTCGATGGCGAACTGTTCAAAGAGTATTACGGCTCGGCCAGCGACTTCAACAAGGGCGAGTACAAGCACGTGGAGGGCAAGCGCATTCTGGAGCCGATCAAGGGCAAGCTGGCCAACACGCTGATTGAGATGGAGCAAGACGTGCAAAGCTCGATCAGCTACGCCGGTGGGACCAAGCTGATGGACGTGCGCAAAGTGAACTACGTGATCCTGGGTGGTGACAACGCCGGTGAGCACCTGTTGATGTAAGCCGTCACCGCGTTCACCGCTGAGGGAGCCCAAGGGCTCCCTTTTTTGTGGGTCGGTGGCTTTAGCCCCAACATGAACTTGGGTCAAACGCCTGTTGTCGGGGCTGAAGCCGCCGACCTACAAAACCTCTATTTCAAGGCCCCCAGCGCCAGCATCAAACCGCTGACCACCAGCAAAGCGCAAATGGTCTGACGCAATCGTGCTGTGGGCACTCGGTGCGCCAATCGGTGACCCAGCCAAACGCCAGCCAGCGCCACGCCAATCAACACGCTCCAGCGTTGCCACAAGTCGCCACTGGACAAGCGACCGTCCAAGGCCATGACCAGCAAGACCGTGGTCGCCGCCGTGGCAATGACCATGGGTGTGCTGGCACGCAACTGCTGCACATCGGCGACACGTCGGCTGAGCCAAGCCACCACCAAGGGGCCCGCCGTGCCAAACAGCATCTCCACAAGGCCTATGGCTCCGCCCACCGGAAAAACCCAAGCCGAGGCCGGCGGCTTCAAAGGCGCGGCCCTCAAGCGCAAGCCATTCAGGCCCACACCCGCCACGTACACACCCAGCAGCAGCAAGGGCCAACGGCTGTTCAGGTGCTGCATGAGCCACAAGCCCAGCACCGTGCCCATCACGATGCCGGGCAGCAGGCGGCGAAGCTCGTGCCACTGCACCTGCCGCCAGTTCAGACCACTGTGCAAAGCAGAAGCGGGCACGTCCATGAGCAAAGTCAGCGCCACCACGGCGGGCAAGGGCCAGTTCCAGGCCAACAGGGGCACCACCACCAAAGCCGAGCCAAAACCTGTGAGGCCCAGCACGGTGTACCCCAACAAGACCACCCCCATGGGATAAAGCCATTCCTGCATCCCGATTCCTTTGATGTTTTTTCAATCGCTCAAGTGGTTTTGCACAAACGCGCGAAACACCGACATGACAGGCAACTCGGTACGGCCCGCCAAGGTGATGAGGGCCAGCCGTGCCCGGCCCTTCAGGGGTGTTTGCATGGGCAACTCCACCAAACGGCCCTGGTCCAAGCCCTCTCGGGCTGCGCCCACAATGCCCAGGTAAATGGCATCGGTTTGCCCCACCACATCCAACAAGCTGGCGATGTCCTCACACTGCAAGGTGGTCATTTGTGCCGGGTTGGCTTGCGGGCCGTAGTGGTCCACCAACAATCTGGCCACCTCTTGCGACAGCTGGATGGAGGCGATGGGGTAGGACAGCAAGGCCTCAAAAGGCAAGCCCTTGGCGGCATATTCCAGCAAAGGGTGGCCCTGGCGACACACAAAGCCAGCACGCATCTCGACCACCTGTGTCATTTTCAAATCCGGCGCCGATTCGACACGCCGCACATCCACCACCAAGGCATCAAGTTGCCGCTCGCGCAATTGGGTCAATTGCAGTTCGGTAGACCCGCGCGAGACCGTCACCTGCACTGTGGGGTGGTGCTTGGCCATGTACACCAGCCAGGGCGTCATCAGCATGGCCCCGGGGCCAGACCCCAAACCCACACGCAAGGCGCCCAATCCGCCTTGCTGCAGCAATGCAGCGCCTTGTTTGAGCTCTTGAGCCTCATGCACGATGCGCCGCGCCCGCTCCAGCACAGAGCGACCCAAGGGTGTGAGCTCGTTTTTTTTGCCCACCCGGTCCACCAAGGGACCTCCCAAATCCTCTTCCAGAGCCTGAATGCTGCGGCTCAAAGCGGATTGGGTGATGTGCAATTTTTCTGCCGCGCGGCTGAAGGATCCGGTGTCAGCCAGCGCCAGCCAGTGTTCAAGGTGCCTGAGGTTCATATATTCATTTTACGAATGATTATCAGAAAAATAAGTCATTGGACACATAAAAATCGAATTCTTACCATCCGCTCGTAGTCGTTCAAACCCTATCGAATTTCAATCCTAAAGGAGACATCATGAACCTCAAGACCCTCGTATTTGGCCTGTTTGTGGCCGCCAGCGCTTTCGGCCCTGCCATGGCGCAAAACTACCCTGCCAAGCCGATCAGCCTGATCGTGCCCTACCCTGCAGGCGGCCCATCCGACTTTTTTGCCCGCAGGGTGCAGCCCGATGCGGCCACCCGACTGGGCAAACAACCCATGATCATCGAGAACATCGGCGGCGCAGGCGGCTCGATCGGCTTGAGCAAGCTCGTCAGCGCTCCCGCAGACGGCGCCACCCTGAGCCTGGCCAGCCCCATGGAGCTGGTGCTGGCCCCCTTGGCCATCCAGGGCGTGAAGTACAAGTCGGAGGACTTCAAGCTGGTGGCTCAATTTGCAACCACCAACACGATTTTGGCTGTTCGCAACTCGCTCAATGTCAAGACCGTCGACGAACTGCTGGCACTGGCCCGCAAAAACGGCAACAAACCCCTGAGCTATGGCAGCGTGGGTCCAGGTTCGCTCTACCACCTGATTGGCGAAAGATTCTCCCAGCTCACCAAGGTCGAAATGCTGCATGTGCCCTACAAAGGCATTGCCCCCCTGCTGAACGACCTGATGGGGGGCCAGATCGACATGGCCTTCTTGCCCATGGCAGGCTCCATTCCAGCCACCCTCATGGACGGTAAGATCCAGGGCCTGGCCGTGACCGCCAAAACCCCACACCCGCTGTTCAAGCAGTTCCCTGCCATGGCCACCATGAAGGGTCTGGAGAGCATGGAGTTCGACATCTGGGCAGGCATTGTGGTGCACCGCAACACGCCCGACCACATCGTCAATGCGTTGAACAAAGCCTTCTATGCATCGGCAGAAATGCCTGAAACACGCAAGGCCCTGGAAGGCAGCGGCAATGTGGTGCTGCCTGAACGCGACCCGCTGGTGCTGGACCGCATCTATCGGAGTGAAATCGATCGCTACCGCGGCATCGCCAAGACGATCAACCTGCAGGCTCAGTAATTCCTGGGTCAAGGACTGCACATGAACGCTCCCCGCGAAGCTTTTGCCCAGGACCTGCTTCAGGCCCTGGGTGCCCAAGCCGATGAGTTCATCGCAGTGAGGCACGACATCCACCGCCACCCGGAGATGGGCTACAAGGAATACCGCACCAGCGACCTGGTGGCCGAGCAACTCGAAAAGTTTGGCTATGCGGTCACACGCGGACTGGGCGGTACTGGGGTGGTCGGGCAGCTCCAGCGTGGCGTTGGTGGCAAAACACTGGGCCTGCGCGCCGACATGGACGCGCTGCCCATCGAAGAAGCCACCGGTCTGCCTTACGCCAGCTGCAACGTCGGCATCATGCATGCCTGCGGCCATGACGGCCACACCGCCATGCTGCTGGCAGCCGCCAAACACATTGCTTCGCATGTGGCGTTTAACGGCACGCTCAACCTGATCTTCCAACCCGCAGAAGAAGGCCTTGGCGGGGCCAAGAAGATGATGGAAGACGGCTTGTTCAAGCGCTTTCCCTGTGATGCGGTGTTTGCCATGCACAACATGCCGGGCCAACCGCAAGGACATCTGGTGCTGCGCGAGGGGCCGATGATGGCCTCGTCCGATGACGTGACGATCACGATCGACGGCCAAGGCGGTCATGGTGCCATGCCCCACCAGGCGGCCGACCCGGTGGTGGCTGGCTCGGCCATTGTGTTGGGCCTGCAAAGCATCGTGGCGCGCAATGTGGACCCTCAGGAAACGGCCGTCATCACCGTCGGCGCATTCAACGCCGGCGTGGCCAACAACGTGATCCCGCAAACCGCCACCCTGAGCCTGAGCGTACGCTCACTCAACCCGCAAGTGCGCGAGTTGCTTGAAAAACGGATCACCGAGCTGGCACAGTCACAGGCCCAGAGCTACGGCGTGCGTGCCCAGGTGAACTACCAGCGCGGCTACCCCGTGCTGGTCAACCACAAGAGTGAAACCGACTTTGCACGCGATGTCGCCGAAGAGCTGGTTGGCACCGCACGTGTCACACGGCAGGGTAAAGCCCTGACGGGCAGCGAGGACTTTGCTTTCTTTCTGGAGCAGGTGCCGGGCTGTTACCTGCTGATCGGCAATGGCGATGCAGAAAGCGGTGGCCACGGTGCCTGCATGGTGCACAACCCGGGTTATGACTTCAATGACCAAAACGTGGCCGTCGGCTCGGCGTATTGGTCGCTGATGGTGGAGCGGTTTTTACCGGTCAACGGGTGATCGGGCCGGGCATCGGATGCCCTGCCCAAGCCTTGTTTTGCCGCAGGGCCTGACTCCCAGGGGGCAGGCCCTGACTGGCTTGAGGCAGCGCACAGACGGGTCTGAGACAATCGCCGGGTGAACATGTCCGAACTCATCCAAACCGTCCTGATCTATGCCTTGCCGGTGATCTTTGCCATCACCTTGCACGAAGCGGCCCACGGCTACGCTGCGCTGCGTCTGGGCGATGACACCGCCTCGGTGTTGGGGCGTGTCACCCTCAACCCCTTTCCCCACATCGACCTGGTGGGCACCATCTTGTTGCCCCTGTTGCTTTATTTCAGCACCAGCGGGGCGTTTTTGTTCGGTTACGCCAAGCCCGTGCCTGTGCGTTTTGACCGGCTACGCCACCCCAAGCGCGACATGGTCTGGGTGGCCTTGGCAGGCCCCGGTGCCAACCTGGTGCAAGCCCTGCTGTGGGGCGTGTTGTTTTACATCTTGAGTGGCAGCGGCATCACCGAACGGTTTTTCATTGAGATGTTCAAGGCCGGCATGCTGACCAATGTGGTCATGTTTGCCTTCAACTTGTTTCCGCTGCCCCCGCTGGACGGCGGGCGCATCCTGGTGGGCCTTTTGCCCTTGCGACAGGCGGTGCTGGTGTCTCGGGTGGAGCCTTGGGGCTTTTTCATCGTGATGGCGCTGGTCCTCACTGGCCTCATCAGTGCGTGGTGGATGCAGCCCCTGATGGGGGCCACCTTTGAATTTCTCAAGTTCACCCTCAGTCCCTTGGCGGCTTTCTTGCGCTGATGTTTTTATTCTTAGTTTTTTGTATTGCTCATGACAACCCCTAACCGCACCCGCGTTCTCACCGGCATCACCACCACGGGCACCCCGCATCTGGGCAACTACGTGGGGGCCATCCGCCCGACGGTGCAAGCGAGCCGTGACACCCACACCGACGGTTTTTACTTTCTGGCCGACTACCACGCCCTCATCAAGTGCGACGAACCCGCCCGCATCCAGCGCTCCACCCTGGAAATCGCCGCCAGCTGGATCGCCTCGGGACTTAACCCTAACAAAGTCACCTTCTACCGGCAGTCCGACATCCCCGAAATTCCTGAGCTCACCTGGCTCTTGACCTGTGTCACCGGCAAAGGCGTGCTCAACCGAGCCCACGCCTATAAGGCCGCTGTCGACAAAAACAACGCCGCAGGCCACGACCCGGACAGCGATGTGTCAGCAGGTCTGTTCATGTACCCCGTGCTGATGGGCGCGGATATTTTGATGTTCAAGGCGCACAAAGTGCCCGTGGGCCGCGACCAGATCCAGCACATCGAAATGGCGCGCGACATGGCGGCCAGCTTCAACCATTTGTATGGCGAGCATTTTGTTTTGCCTGAGGCAGTGGTCGAGGAATCGGTGGCGCTGTTACCAGGCCTTGACGGCCGCAAGATGAGCAAGAGCTACGACAACACCATCCCGCTATTTGCGCCTGTTGCCCAAATGCGCAAGCAAATCGCAGGCATCGTGACCGACTCCAAAGCCCCCGGCGAGCCCAAAGCCACCGAAGGCTCGGCCCTCTTCCAGATTTACCAGGCTTTCGCCAGTGCCGAGGAAACCGCCGCCATGGCCCGCGCTTATGCCGAGGGCATTGGCTGGGGCGATGCCAAGCAAATGCTGTTCGAGCGCATCGACCGCGAAATCGCCCCCATGCGCGAGCACTACCAAAGCCTGATCGACAACCCCGCGCAGATGGACAAAATCTTGCTGGCCGGCGCTGACAAAGCGCGCCAATTGGCCACGCCTTTCATGCGCGAATTACGACATGCCGTGGGCTTGCGCGCCCTGTCATCGGGCCAGGCGGCGTCGGTGGCCAAAGAAGCCAAAACCGCCCTGCCCAGTTTCAAGCAGTACCGCGAAAAAGACGGTCAGTTCTACTTCAAATTGGTGGATGCCAAAGGCGTGACCTTGTTGCAAAGCCGTGGCTTTGCGTCCCCGAAAGAAGCCGGGCAAGCGGTCGCACGCCTGCAAGCAGAGGGAGCAGATGGACTGCGAGAATTGAGCGATGTTTTAGAACCCTTGACCGACGCAGCTTTGGCTGTGCTTGTGGCTAATTTGCAACTCCTGATGCAAGTTGAGGCAAATCCGTCAAAATGAATTTGTTGTTTTCAACGAAACAAAATGTCAAAATCTTTGTTTGGTGATATCCTCATACTTTCCGTTTAACACTGTGAATAAATCATGACTGTTTACGTCATCGACGACCACCCATTGATGCGCGACGCGCTCACCATGCTCGTCCACCGAGTCAAGCCCGGTCTCAAGATCATTCCCATTCACAAATTGAATGTGGTCGAGTCGACGGTCGAAAAGAACGGTGTTGCTGAGTTGTTTTGTTTGGATTTACAGCTGCCCGACACCTTGGGTATGTCTGGGGTCCAGGTGCTCAAAGCCAAATTCCCCGATGTGCCTTTGGCGGTCGTTACCAGTTCAAGCGCCAGTGAATTTAAACAACGCTGCTTGGATGCGGGTGCTGACGCTTTCATTGAAAAATCCAACAGCCCAGCTCAAATCATCGCTGCCCTGCGCAGCTTACTGGTCACTGAAGAAGACGCCGCCACCGAAGATGCGGCCACCCCTTCGGGTCCGACCAAGTTGTCCAAGCGTCAAAAACAACTGATCTTGATGTTAGACCAAGGCTTGTCCAACCGCGACATTGCTGAAAAGCTTGGAATCAGTGAACACACGGTCAAGGTGCACTTCTGGCGTCTGTTCCGCCGTTTGGGCGTCAACAGCCGCACACAGGCTCTTCACTTTGCACGCACCAACGGCTGGCTGGGCATCTAAGGCACCATGCCCGTCGTCTCGATCACTCTGCTGCCGGGTTACGCGGCAGAAACCCAGCACCGCATGGTCAATCGCTTGGCACAAGCGGTTCGTTCAGTGATCGACACCCCTGAAGCGGGGACCACGGTGTTTGTCAACGAGGTCAGCACCTACCGCCGCGACGGCAAGGTGTTCAGCGAGGGCCGTGCAGCGCATCCGGTGGCTTCTGACTTGGTGCGTGATTTTTTGCAAGCCATGCAATCCGGTGATTTGGCCCATGCACAAAGTTTTTTGTCACCCGATTTCCGGATGTGTTTTCCCGGTGGGGTGGTCATGCAGACGCTGGACGAACTGACCGCCTGGGCAGCCCCACGCTATTCGCGCATCGGCAAGCATTACGAACAGTTCGAAGAAAGTTGGCAAGGCGATGTGACGGTGGTGTTTTGTCACGGTACTTTGCAGGGCACTTGGCTCAATGGCGAGTCTTTTGAAGGCATCCGGTTCATCGACCGGATGGCGGTGCGCGGGGGACAGATCACCCGCCAAGATGTGTGGAACGATCTGGCCGAGCACCGCAAGGCCTGAGCTTGAGTCCAGAGCCTCAATCCTTTTTTTTGCTTTTGTCTTTGTCGCGGTTGATGATGTCCGGTGTCACCGCATCCACCACATTGACAGCCGTCTTGACACCATAAATCACGGTCGACGCCGCCACATCCGCAATCGCCAGCACCGTGCACCCTTGCAGCAAGGGCAAGGCCACAAAGGCCAACATCCAAGTTTTCGTTTTCATCATGGGTCCTTCAGGCTTGCAAGTCAGAAAAAACCTCGCTGGACTCCCAGCGGGGTTGTTCTGGTGCGACAGAACTTACCTCATCATCAAGCGCCTCTTTTTCTGATGGGTATAGATCTCTAGCCCTTGCTGTTCAATGCTCCATTCTAAATGGAGAGACCCCCACTTTTTGCATCGTGGACCTTTCACCCAATACGCAGCCCGATTCCATTCATCGCTGTGCTTTTTTATGGGGCTTGAATTGACCACTAGGGGGTCGCTGCGACCCACTGAAATGAAATATTACATTTATTAATTTTAATGGTCGACATAATAAATATACTCATATTTACAGATCAGTATCTATAACCAAAAGCAATTCGAATAATATCACCCGGAGTGAAGTTAGCATTTGAATCCTTGCCAAATCTAACAAACCAATCATTGACATCCAGAGTACCTGTTACACCCAAACCGCGATACAACATCTCACCGGGTGCATTCGCTCCGGAACGATGAAACAAATCTAAAGTGATACGCTTATCTCCAAACAAAGAACGTCGCCAAACAAGATGTGTTACTTTTTGTCCCGTATGAAGACGATCATCAGCGATTTGGTATAAAGAAAACTTGCCTGATGAAGATGAAGAGAAAGTACCCCCAAGCAATATGGCGTCATTTGGATCAAAGTTGAGGTTGTAGTAAGGTTTCAAGTTGGTCCGGCTGATTCCTATCAATGGACCTAAACCACGTTCGCCGGTTTTTTTGCCATCCCAAGTCAGACTCCAGCCCTGAAAACCCTCGGTAGCAATTTGTAAGGAACTGATTAATCGCCCCAAGGGTAGATCTTGAGAGTACTCAAAACCTATACGTGTTTGTAAAAAAACTTGTCGTTGCTCATAATGACCTAACCAGAAAGCAAAATTCTTTGTATTTCCGCGCAAATTCAGATCATGTGATGGTCCCGACTCGGAGTCGGCATATCTGGATGCAGTTATTTTCCAACTAATTATTTCACCCGGATCGAGTGTGTCGTTGGGATCTACGTCTGCACGGTCCTCAATAGCTTGGGCACTCAGTGTTATCAAAAGAAATAATGCTGAAATACATCTGCGAAATTGAAAAATCATCATCATTCCCCTTGAAAATAATGCCTTATTGTTGATTAGCCAGACAAACTGAGCCAGTGTTTGCATCGAATATTGAGCCACTG